>CAYMVQ010000048.1:0-1773 GCA_964394355.1 uncultured Clostridiaceae bacterium | reverse complement strand
AGGGAGGTGGAACAAGCCCCCTCCCTAACCCTTGTTAATCATTTTTTACTTCTTGAATTTTTTCCTTGGTTTCTTCAATTTCCATATATTTGGCTGTAATAGCTTCACATAGGCCGGTTATTTGCACTTCGGGATATTCTTCTTCTTTGGTGTAGGTATTATAAACCAGCTCACCTATTTCAGCTATTAATTTTTTAATGTCGCTTTCAATTTGGTTAATTTGTATTTTTAATTTACCCACTTCCACCATCTCTTGTGATTTGCTTCCCGCTACTTTTGCGGCACTTACCGCCTTATTGCCTAAATTTTTTAAAAAGCTCATTTTCCAGCCTCCTTTACCAATTATAATAATTTAATTATTCGCCAAAAATGGTAAATATCCTTTATTATTTCAGCCAATCTGGTGGGTCTTTTATATAAGGTCTTACTTCATATTTTTCTTCATGTTTTTTCAGAATCATTTTAATTTTTTCATCATTATGCTCAATTTCATCATGGATACCTTGGCTATAGGGGCAACTACTGATGCAAATACCGCAGTCCGTGCCTATATTTCTCCATGTTCCGTAGCATTTTTCCTGCGTAGTCTGCCATCTGTCATGGCCATCAATTAAAGATTTATCACCTTTTTGTATAGCTTTACCGGGACAGGTATTGGAGCAAATTTCACAAAGCTCACAAAATCTTTGAAGCCCAAAATCGACGGGTGAATCAGTTATTAATTCCATTTCAGTGGTAACTAGGCCTAGTCTAACTCGTGAACCATATTCCCTAGTTGTCAATATACTGTTTCTACCTATTTCACCTAAACCCGCGTCCTTAGCAACGAGAGGCAGTACGGCTAAAAAATTTGCATCCATATGATTTCGGGCATCATAGCCCAGAGATCTTATATAATAGGAGATTTGCATACCTATTATAGCGGCCTTTACATATATATTAGAAGTTTCTATTACTTCCGAAAGCTGGGGAGATCTGTTAAGCATATCTTTATCCATTTCAACGGCGAAGACTATTCCCCATTTATGCTTAGCGGCATCTACTTTTTCACCGTATACTTCCTTATGCCTACCTCTATGTGAATAATAATGATAGTCTTTCATTTCGCATATGCCACAAAGGGCAGCACCATAGTGCAAAGTAAGACCCTTTAACTTTCTTGTCATTTCTTCCTTTGTTACTTTTACTTTATTGGGGTTTTTCTCTCCTTCTGAGTACTTCCTGATATCATTTAGAAAAGCAAAGTTTGCATCCGCAATAGGCGAGTTTACAGGGTTGTATGTTGCTGTTCCGGGACTGCAAAGATTCGGCTTTTCTCTTATGGCATCATCTATTTCTTTTTTATCCTTATTTCGAGAATAATAGTCATCATATTGAGGACTTTCTTTATCATATGTCATTCTGGCAAACATAGTATCTCGCTCATCAATTCTTTTCATAGCATTATATGGCCCTTAAATATTTAAGCCATAAGCTCCTTCCTTTTACATAATATATACTTATATCATATGTGAAACTTATTTTGAATTCAATATGCTTTCAATTTCCATAGCAGGTAAAGGCTTGTAATAAAAAAATCCTTGAACTTCATCACAACTTTTTTCATATAAAAATTCTAATTGATTTTTTGTTTCTACACCCTCCGCTATAACTTTTAGCCCAAGGCTTTTAGCCAAATTAATTATTATATTGGTTATTGCTTGATCCTTTTCACTGAGTTCCAATGCTTGTATAAATTGCATATCTATTTTTATGCGATCTATGGGTAGCATC
>CAYMVQ010000047.1:0-3134 GCA_964394355.1 uncultured Clostridiaceae bacterium | reverse complement strand
TTAAACCCTTCATTTTCCTCTTATCGATAATAATTTCAGTATGTTATAATCGTTTTATATTTTTGTTATCTTCTTATATTTGCCTTTTCTTATATTTACCTTTAATATATACAACAAACCTTTCACTTCAATAGCTTCTTTATCTTCTGGTGTATTCTTTGTTTACACTGATTTCCCATATGACTTAACTTCAGAAATTACAGTAGATTTATAAGTCAATAAATTGTTAATACTAGCATAATAAAAAACCCAATAGCTAACAGTTATTTATGTGCAAGTAGTATTTAGGCTTGCATTATATTGCCTAAAAAAATGATTTTGTCACTGTATCAAAGAAACTTTTGCAATCTTCAGGGTAAGCATTTCCCATATTAGCAATCTGAAACATTTTCTCTTCTTCAAACTTGTCTTTACCGGCGTAAATTATAAAACCTTTTATTCACTCTCCCCATAAAGTCTTTGAAATTTTTGTGCGGTGGGGGATACCGAAGTAACAATATTCGATACCTGTTCTTCGAAAATCAAAGAATTTTACCCCTGTTTTTTTCATCTCGTAAAAACTTTCCTGTCTTCCTTATATCTTTTTATCCTCCTTTCTAGGCCTTGCTGGGTGTTCAAGACACTATAACACTAAGAGTATTCGGGATATGCAAGCTATTTATGCCATAATATATGTTTGCCAACCAGTGCTTGTCTCTGGAGATATCATGGCAATAATAGATATGCCTCAATTCTCCTTTTAAATGAAGGATTAATTTTAGGGACACGATACTTATAAATAATTTCTTCTAGTCTTTAACTGAATTTACATTTGATAAAACCAAAATTTTTTCTCTTTAAAAAGAAAGAATAAGCAAGTTTCGCTAGCTTTATATCAAGAGTCAGAAACAATAAAGGAATAGTAGCTTTTATCTACTTTAGGTAGCTTTAATATTTTCTATGTGTCTAAACATATTTTTAAACTCAAGTTCACGACAACAGATATCATAGTGCTGTAAAGTGTCTTGAACACAGTCCTCTACCATAATAGATCCTGGACTAATTAACATGGGCATTTTCATAATCTTACACCTTCATTTATATTTTTTCTACCCAATTTAATGAACGTTTAACAGCTTTATGCCATTTATACATCAAGTAATCACGCTTTTTTTTATCCATTATTGGATAAAAAGAAATACTTGCTTCCGAATTATCTTTCATTTTATAAATATCATCAAAAACACCTAAAGTAAGACCCGCAAAAAGTGCTGCACCTAGTGCTGAAGCTTCAACGTTTAGTGGCCTTAATATAGGTACATTAAGAATATCTGCCTGGAATTGCATTAAAAAATTACTTTGGCTTATGCCACCATCTACTTTCAATTTATTTGGTTTAGTTCCATGACAACCTACCATAGCATCAAATAGGACTTTAACTTGGTATGCTATTGATTCAAGCGCAGCACGCACTATATGTGCTTTAGTTGTTCTTGCTGTAATACCAACAATCATTCCTCTAGCATATGAATCCCATATGGGGGCAGCTAAACCTGTAAATGCAGGAACAAAGAATAACTCATCAGTGTCAGGAATTGTTTCGGCGAATGTATTGGCTTCATTATAATCAGAAATAAAACTTAGCTTATCTTTTAACCATTGAAGAACAGCGCCTGCTGAATAAACACCTGCTTCAAGAACATAAGCAGTTTTCCCGTTTATTTGCCACCCTATTGAAGTCATTATTCTATTATTGGTCAATAAGGGCTTTTCCCCAACATTCATGAGTAAGAAGCAACCAGTACCGTAGGTGCATTTCATCATACCTTCAGAAATGCACCCCTGCCCAAATAATGCCCCTTGCTGATCAACAACAGATCCAGATATTGGTATACTCAAACCGCAAAATACCGAAGGATCCGTAGTGCCAAAATAACCACCTGTTGGGATAACAGATGGTAGAATACTATCGGTTATGCCGAATATAGAAAGTAGTTCTTTATCCCATTCCAATGAATGTATATTATATAGCATAGTGCGTGAAGCAGTAGACGGATCAGTAAAAAAACTTTTGCCCCCAGTTAGCTTCCAAATAATCCAGCTGTCCACTGTTCCTGCTAATATATTGCCATTTCTAATTGATGCCTTAACACCAGACACGTTATCAATTACCCATTTGATTTTTGAAGCGGAAAAATATGCATCTGGTATCAAACCTGTTTTAAATTGAATGGTCTGTAATATACCTGATGTATCTTTTAGTGTTTCAATAAATGATGCAGTACGCCGACACTGCCATACAATTGCATTATAAACGGGCCTTCCGGTCTTCTTATTCCATACAACAATTGTCTCGCCCTGATTTGAGAGCCCAACTCCTTTTATTCTGCTCAATGGTATGTTTAATCCTTTAGCTATGTTTATTACATCTTTTGAAACATTACAACAATTATCAAAAATTTCTTCCGGATCATGTTCAACCCACCCCGCTATAGGATATATTTGTTTGTGTTCTCTATAGCTTGATGCAACTATCTCTAATTTTTCATCAACTAAAATAGCACGAGTACCAGTTGTTCCTTGATCAATTGATAATATGTATTGTTTTTTAGGCATGATAAGTTACATCCTCTCACTTTTGCAATAATAGTTATATTGCACGATATCACAAGTTATACAAAAATAAAATAAAGGCCCAAATATAAGATAGTCTTATAGTCAGCCCCCATTGCCTGTATTGTACACACCATTGTATACAAACATAGTATTTAAAATATGAACTTTATATTCTGACGCGAATTGTCTTTACTTTTTGTATTTAATATACATTAACATAAATAATAATTACTGTCAAGTGGCAATTCTGATTAGTTACTGTCAAGTAATAGTTGGCAATATATATTTCTTTGTTTTCGACATACAAATTGCTTAAAAATTTCTGCTATTAATCGCATTTATTCTACGATCCTATTTAACACTGGGACCCCTGCATCCTTTGGACACCTTTATTTAGGCGAAAATAGACTTTGTCTTGCTATAGGCGTATTTACGCCTACAAGACTTTACCAGAGGGTGCTTCCCCATATCAATGATACTTTTACCGGTTCTTTTACACCACTATAAGACTATAACTTCTTAAAGGCCTTGCAATAAAA
>CAYMVQ010000046.1:0-3169 GCA_964394355.1 uncultured Clostridiaceae bacterium | reverse complement strand
AATTGGCTTCTGATATATTAGTTTTACTGCTCTTATTTAAGATTATCGCCAATATGTCTAAATAAGTAAAGTAATAACTATTAAGATCTTAATAGCTATAAAAAAATATAAAATTGTATAATGTTTGAACTATAACAATAAAATATAGAATCACCTGACAAGTAAATTGAAATAGTATTAGCTATGGTGTTTTATAATGGCCCTATATATTCCATATGCTGCTTTTTTTCTTATAAGTGGATCAGCCAATTTTTTCTCATCTTTTGGATTTGATATATATAAAAGCTCTATAAGAACTGCGCTGCACCTTATTTCACGAAGCAGATAAAATTCAACCTCCATAATACCCCTACACTTGCTATTAATGGACTTTGATATTTCTTCTATGATCAATTGAGATAATTCCCTAGCTTCCTTGTCGTCTGTATAGTGATAGATTTCTGTGCCTGTAGCAGTAGGATTCTGAAATGTATTTTGTCCAATAGAAAGAAAAATATTCGGTTTTTTCTCATTTGCTAATTGTGCCCTATCTGTAAGGCTTATATGATCCTTACCTTTACGGGTAAGAAATACTTCAGCCCCGCTTTGCAATAGAAGTTTTTCCAATTCTAAAACTATTAGTAAGTTGACCTCTCCCTCTTTTAGGCCACTTTGACCTTGGGCTTCTTTTATATCGCCTAAACCGGAAGCAGCATCCAAAACTATTAGCACCCCTTTGAGGGGTTTATTTATATCAGGTAATTGCATTTCTTCAATCTTTATCCCAGTATAATAATAGCTTAAAATATCTTCAAATTTCACGCCGGACTTGGCCATGTTTATAGAGCCAATATAACAAAGCCCCAGACCATGGCCCTTGCCTATGGAGGAAATCAAAAATTTTATTGGTGTATAATTGAAGCGGGTTGAATTTAATTTTAATAATTCCATTATTTCTGTGCCCTTGAAACTTTTCCCGCCAATTGTTATTGATTTTATTCTATCTTCCTCATCAACTTCTACTTTTTCAAACATACCGTTAATCTTATAGTATTCTTTTTCAGGCTTTATCATTTTTATATTCAATAGCTTTTCCAATTCCTTTATGGTATAGCATCTATGTTTGTCTAATTCATCTTCCTCATTACAATATTTGCAATACACCTTACGCAAGTAAGTTATTTTATTGCCCAGTACATTTTCTGAGTTTTCTGTAGAACCGCCACATCTGTAATGGAAATACGCTTTAATTGGTTTTCCTTCAAAGGTTATAATCTTATTCTTTGTTTCCTCTACAGCCTTTCTTATTAATAAAGGAAAATCTTTAATTGGAGTTTCCATATTGGCTATTCCACATTCCAAACAGTGCCCAGGTTCAGTGCATATGTCAGATCCTTTGTTTTTGATACACCCCCGACCCTTATAAAGTTTCATCTTTCTTGCCAATTCTGTTCTTGCCATTATGGCAAAGCATTTAACAGTTTCAAGGTTTGCACTCTCTTTTATATTAGAAGCTGTAATTCTTAGAACCAGCTCATCTAAATCAATTTGAATTTTTTTTGATTTTTCCCAATCAAACACTCTAAATATCAAATAAACTCCCTCCTGCTTGTATAAATAGCCGGCTTAGGGGGTATTATACAATTATAATTTTATACTATATTGTATGTAGGGCAAGGATATAGAGTGCATAGGGCAGGTTAATAACTTATGCACAGATTATCAACAGTTTGTGCATAAGACTATAGTCCTACGGGCTCTTAAAAGCTATGGCCTGTCTATATTAGAGAATGTCAACAAGATGTGCATAAGTATATTTTAGAGGATAATGTCGTTTCTTGTAATGTCTTCGTAGCTTTCCCGCTTTAGGATAAGCCTTTCTCCTTCATTGGTTAACAAAATAATAGCAGGTCTTGGTATCCTATTATAATTACTAGACATGGAGTAATTATAAGCTCCCGTATTTAAAACTGCTAAAATATCCCCTCTTTCAATATAAGGAGTTTCCATGTCCCAAATAAGAATATCTCCACTTTCACAGCATTTACCTGCTATTGTTGTTTTGTAGTCCGCTTCTTCATGATACTTATTGGCTATTACAGCTTTATAATTTGCCCCATATAAGGCAGGTCTGGGATTATCGGGCAGACCCCCATCTATGGCGGCGTAGGTTCTTATGCCCGGAATCTTTTTTACTGTACCAACAGTATAAAGGGTTATTCCAGCACTTTCCACTATCCACCTACCGGGCTCTATTATTATGGTAGGTATATCTAAAGTAAATACCTTGCAGTATTCATAAAGCGTTTCCATTATGCTTTTTGTATAATAGCCAATATCTTTTCGTCCAAAGCCACCACCTACATTTAATTCCTTTATAGAATAAGCCAAATCATTCTTAAGATCTTTTATCACTTGCAAAACTTTTTTAACTGCTTTTATATAAGGATCATTTGAATGTAGGTTTGAGCCTATATGAAAGTGAAATCCACAAAACTCAATATTTTCGGATTCCATAGCTTTTACTACCGCTTCATAAATATTATCTAGGGCTATCCCAAATTTTGAATCTTTTTGTCCCGTACTTATATATTTGTGGGTATCTCCGCTAACACCCGGGATTACCCTTAATAATACCTTCATAGATTTGTTCATTTTTTTGGCTATTTCATTAATTATGGATATTTCCTCTATATTATCTATTACTATTCTCCCAACACTATTTTTAACAGCCATTTCTATTTCGTCATAACTTTTATTATTGCCATGTAAAATTACCCTTTCCATTGGGAAGTTCGCTTTAATCGCCGTGTATAACTCTCCACCGGATACTACGTCCAGTACTAGACCCTCTTCTTCAATTATTTTGCACATTGCCAGGGTTAAGAAGGCTTTCCCAGCGTATACGGCTTTTGTGTTACTGTATTTGTTTAAAAACTCTTCTCTGATGTCCCTGCATCTATCCCTTATTATTTCACGAGACAATACATAAAGAGGTGTTCCATATTTTTTTGCTAATTTTACGGTATCATAAGAGGCAAATAAAAAGTTTTTATCCAGTTCATTTTTCATAGTCTCAACTCCTCAGTCTAACAATTGTTATACGTTAAATGTTAGCATAAATTTTTGACTTTTGAAACAATGAAAAATAACACAAAGGAATAACACAGAGGGACTGTTAACACAGAGG
>CAYMVQ010000045.1:0-3343 GCA_964394355.1 uncultured Clostridiaceae bacterium | reverse complement strand
CGGGGCTATTCCTAATGTGTTTTATTGAAGTTGTTTTTACGCAGTCTGCCGTCCCTTTGTGCTACCTTTGTGCTATTTTATTTTATCCGCATTTGGAAAAGCCACAATTCATGCAAATAACGCAACCACCTTCATGTTGTAAATTCGAACCACATTCTGGGCAGTTTTTTAACATATTCCAAGGTAGACTTGTGTCCAATGCAACAGTAGCTTCATTATCGCAATTGTTATTGCAATTGGATTTAGAATTTGTAGAGCACGAAGAGCTATTATTTATACAATTCCTACTTCCTACTTCTACCGCTTTAGTTAACTCATGGATGGTCTCCACATCCTTTACTTCAACTTGCAAGTTTAAAACTTTTTCAAGGACCCGACCTATTGCATCCGGACAAGAAAGAACTTTAAGACCTTTTTGCCTCAAAGTAGTATGGCACCTTATCCCTCTAAGCTGTTCAATTATTTCCTTTATATCTACTCCGGATCTTAAGGCTATAGATATAAGCCTACTGGTTGCTTCTGATTGGGAAGGACAACCGCCTGCTCTACCTAAATTTGCAAAAACTTCACAAATACCATTATCATCCGAATTAACTGTGACATACAAATTACCGCAACCAATTTTTATTTTTTCGGTGATACCCACCGTTACTTCAGGCCTCACCCTAGGAACCAAGGTTTCAGCTATATTTAACTGTTCCTCTTCTTTGTTGACAGAGCCAATATTTAACACCTGAGATTCCCGGCTGCCATCTCTATATATTGTAACACCCTTACAACCCAATTTATAAGCTAGCATATAAACTTCTCTTATTTCTTCTTTTGTTGCATCATTTCTAAAATTAACAGTTTTAGATACTGCATTATCTGTATATTTTTGAAAAGCAGCTTGCATTTTTATATGCCAAATAGGATCTATGTCATGGGAGGTGACAAATAATTTCTTGATATCCTCAGGAATCCCTTTTATATGTTTTATAGAACCTGATTTAGCAATATCTTTCATTAAATTTAAACTGTAAAAACCTCTTTCTCTAGCAAGCTTTTCAAATAGTGGATTGACTTCCGGTAATTCATCATTATCCATAACATTTCTAACAAATGATATTGCAAATAGTGGTTCAATACCACTTGATACTCCTGCAATTATAGATATGGTGCCAGTGGGAGCTATAGTTGTAGTTGTAGCATTCCTTAGTTTTATGTTTTTTTCGGCGAATTTGCTTTCCCCGTATGAGGAAAAAGTCCCGCGTAATTTTGCTAGCTTTATAGAAGCTTGTTTAGACCTTTTGTCTATAAATCTCATCACTGATTCCGCAGTTTTTACTCCTTCTTCTGAATTATAAGGAATACCGAGCTCTATTAGCATATCAGCAAATCCCATAACACCTAAGCCTATTTTTCTTGTTTTTTTCGTCATCTCCTCAATCATATCAAGAGGGTATTTATTCATTTCGATTACGTTATCAAGAAAATGCACAGATGTATCCACTAATCTTCCCAATTGCTCATAATCCAAAAACTTACCTGTTTTGTTTTCACCCACACAAGCCAGTAAATTAATTGATCCCAAATTACATGATTCATAAGGAAGTAAAGGTTGCTCTCCACAAGGGTTAGTGCTTTCAATTTCTCCTAGTTTAGGAACTGCATTGTCTTTGTTCATTCTATCAAGGAAGATAATACCCGGCTCACCATTATTCCAAGCCATATCTACAATAAGTTCGAACACTTCATTTGCTTTTAACTTTCCTGTAACTTCATTTGTATGAGGCTCAATTAATTCATACTCTTCGCCCTTTTCTACGGCCTCCATAAATTTTTCCGTAATAGCAATACTGATATTAAAGTTTGTTATATCTTTGTCATTCTTTTTGCACTGGATAAAATTTAGTATATCAGGGTGGTCAACCCTCAAGATGCCCATATTTGCCCCACGCCTAACTCCGCCTTGTTTGACAGCCTCAGTAGCGGAATTAAAAACCTTCATAAAAGAAATGGGCCCTGAGGCAACGCCTCCGGTAGATTTTACAGAAGCACCTTGGCTTCTTAAACGACTAAAGCTAAATCCGGTACCCCCGCCACTTTTATGTATAATAGCCGCATGTTTGATTGCATCAAATATTCCTTCCATTGAGTCCTCAACAGGAAGTACAAAACATGCAGAAAGCTGACCTAATTCTCTTCCTGCGTTCATCAATGTAGGCGAATTAGGCAAAAAATACAATTTTGACATAATGTCATAAAATTTATTTTCCAATTCTTTTGTGTCTTTCTCTGGTTCAAATGCTTTATCAGCTGTGGCAATAAATGAAGAAATACGTCTAAACATTGCTTCAGGTGTTTCTATTGCTTTACCGTTTTCATCCTTTTGTAAGTACCTTTTTTCTAATACCTTTAAACCATTAACTGAAATCATTAAAGTCATCCTCTCTACAATCTATAGTATGTATGCATAATTTCTAACACTACATATTGTACCATACCCTATATATTCTCACAAATACTTTTGTCCTTAATTTAATCCTTTTTACTTGATTTTATTAATTTAATAAACACTATCTTCAATTATCTAAATAACTTATAAATTATTTATTGACCATAAGTACTATATTTCGGCAAAAGAAAAAGCGGCCAAAGACCGCACATAAAATTTCTATAATTATTTAATATAATTTGAATATTATTTAAAATTAATTCAAACTTTTAATAATTTTTGCAAAATTTCTTTAGAAGTTTCATCTACTAGTTTCCCCATCATATAATTAATATTCATTTTTGAACCTTCAATAGTATTAACATTTATTTTTTTCAAAATTTCAGGTTTTTCTACAAAAGCATCTATTATATTAAAATCTTTATCCATAAATATAAAAGTAGGAATTCTTATAAATCCATCAACCTTATATTTATCCAACTCATTGCTTAATATGCTTCTTGTCACTAATTTAAGGTTAATATTCTCATGTGTACTGATCATTTTTTCTAATATAGAAAGATTTATGTGACAATCTGGAGATTTTTGATCAACAACTGCTAATATTTTGATTTTTTTATTTATTTGTTTTATTTTATCACTAACTTCTTTGCTAATTTCCATCGGTATATAATACTTCATTGTATTATATTTGTATTTCTCCTCCAAATTAAATATGTAGCTTCTGAAACTAATACCTTTATTAAATAAATTCTCCATTCATCAGCACCCGTTTTCTATCAGTTTTTATTAATCCTTTTATAAATCACTGTTTTTAATATCCTATGAGATATAAAGGGCGAATCAAAAATAATAAAATACCCGGCAACTTCCTACTCTCCCAGGACCCTGCGGTCCAAGTACCAT
>CAYMVQ010000044.1:0-3935 GCA_964394355.1 uncultured Clostridiaceae bacterium | reverse complement strand
ATAACTTTTTTAATTTGTGGTATAATTAACTATAGTTACACATTGCCGATTTTTACAACTTCTTTTCCCTAGCTTCGAATTCATTGGAAGCATGCAGCGAATAAACTTGCTGCTACAAAGCTATGAAATGGGCAAATATCATATCTAATTTGATGAAGATAGTTATGTTTGAACTGTAACTATAATTATTAGTAGGATATTCATATTTTTGCGATTATAGGTTGTTATTTATTATTTATAAAGTAATTGGAGGGGATATATTGATAGATCTAATAAATAAACAAGTAACTCATGAAACATTTGGCAAAGGAAGTGTTGTTAATTGCGATGGTTCCTATATAAAAATACATTTTGAATCTGGTAATAAAAACTTTATCTATCCAGATGCATTTAAAAACTTCCTCATACTTTCAGACCAGCGTGTTGCCAATATAATAGAGGATAAAATACAAAAAAAAGATGAGCAACGCAAAGCAACAAAACTTAAATTGCAGAAGAAAAGAGCATTTAAAAGAGAGCAAAACAGGTTAATGAGAAAGAAAGAAACTGTTGGATATAGTGAGATATTTTTAAAATCGCAGTCTGTATTTTGGGTGGAGCCAGGAGAAGAAGAGTTAGTATTTAAAGAATGGAACATTTTTGCTGGTGCAATTAAAAGTGGCCAAAATAAGGGGGAGCCACGTAGATTGGCCCGCATTAATCAGAATAGTGCATGTTTGATAACTGCAAGAGGCGCGGATAATGTTGAGGAAGGCAGACAAATACTTGGTGTATTTATGGTAGATAAGGGTTTTAGCGGCAAACGATCGTTGGATGGATATATTCCAGCTCATTCAGACTATAGAATCCGTCTTTCCGATGAAGAATCAAAGAAAATGCTATTTTGGAACTATTATATGAATAAAAGTTTTCCGCAAAATATTGTATGGAGATCGGGGCGCCATCGCTATTTTGATAATGTTTGGATGGCTCGAATTTTACAAGATATAGTTGACTTGAGGCAAGGAGCAGAACAAAAAGATGCTATAAAGTTTTTGGAGTATTTTTGTAAGATGAATGGTATAGATTGTGATAATATACCAGCAGCCGCAGGCGCCTTATTAAAGCATTAGAAGCAACGTTAGGAGCAACGGGGACGTCAGGCTGCGTAATTTCAGCCTGTCGTCCTCAATGATTTACAGAGGAGGAATGAAATGAAATTTATTTCATGGAATATTGATTCACTTAATGCAGCTTTGACATCTGATTCAGCCCGGGCTAAATTGTCCAGGGATGTGCTAAATACAATTATCAAACATAATGCGGAAGTTATAGCCCTTCAAGAAACAAAGCTGCCTGCTAATGGACCTACTAATAAACACTTAAAGATTTTGGATGAGATGTTTCCGGATTATGATATTGCTTGGAATAGCTCGGTAGAACCTGGCCGTAAAAGCTATGCCGGAACTATGTTTTTATATAAAAAGCATTTAAATGCAGAAGTTACTTGTCCAGTCCTTGGAGCACCAAGCACTATGGATTTTGAAGGCAGAATTATGACCCTGGCCTTTGATGACTTTTATTTGACCCAGGTTTATACACCAAATGCAGGAGAAAATCTAGGTCGCTTAGGAGAAAGGCAAATTTGGGATGAAAAATATGCTACATATTTGGAAGAATTAGACAAGGGAAAAATCGTAATTGCTGCAGGCGATTTCAATGTAGCCCATAAGGAGATAGACTTAGCAAATCCCGATAATAATCGGCGATCGGCTGGTTTTACCGATGAAGAGCGTCAAGGTTTTACAAATCTTTTGGGCAAAGGTTTTACGGACACTTTTCGTTACCTTCACGGTGATATAGAAGGCATGTATACTTGGTGGGGGCAACGCATTAAAACAAGTAAAATTAATAATTCAGGTTGGAGAATTGATTATTGGCTTGTTAGCAATCGAATTGCAGACAGGCTTATGAAATCTGAAATGATTGATTCCGGCCCTAGACAAGATCATACTCCAATATTGTTAGAAATAAACTTATAAGCATAAATGTTTGTATTTTCAATAACCTCTGTAATTATTAATTGTTTAATAAGTTGCATAAACTATTCCCATGATATATAGTGGTGAAATGATTTTTCCTTGAGAAGTTGGCCTAGGTTTTGATTGTAGGAGCTAAACTAGCAATTTTAGCAATATTTACAGCAAAAACTATATTTAATATGGGTACTGATGCTAAGGAAATATTGGCAATGATTTCTGAAATAACTAAAGAAAAAAGCAGAGGTAGAAATGAAAACAGCGAAAATTGCATGTTTTGATGTTTATTATTATGAAAGATACGCCAAAGCATGTTGTATAGTATTTGAAACTAAACCCACTGAAAAGATTTTTTCTTGTTATACCGAAACAATATCTGCCGTAGAAGATTATATTTCAGGACAATTTTATAAGAGAGAGTTACCGTGTTTGCTTAAAGTCTACAAAGGCGTAAAAGAAGATATTGATTTAATTATCATAGATAGTTTTGTAATGCTGGGAAATGGCGCAAAGGGCCTTGGTGCATATCTTTACGAAGCTTTAGGAAAAAGAATACCTATTATTGGCGTTGCAAAGACACTTTTTAAAGGCTGTGACAGTTATAGAAAAATATATCGAGGTCAGAGCCGTAATCCTTTATATATAAGTAGTGTAGGCATTGGGCTAAATGAGTCAGCACAACTAATAAAGGAATTAAAAGGAGACAATAGAATACCCGATGTATTAAAAAAAGTTGATCAGATGACTAGGTCAGAAAACTGCTTAAAAGACTCGAAGTAATAACTTGTAAAGCAAAAAAGAACCGGCCCCGGTGCTTTTAAAAGCTAAGGATTTTTTTGAGGCCATCATAAGCAGTTATTGTGTTTTCAAAGACTGAAGTAGCATTTTCAAGAAAAATGCTGGGCTTATCTATGGAGGGACTATAATGGGTGAGCCATAGTTCCTTTACTTTGCCATAAGAGGCGAGAGTAGCAGCCTCCCTAAAAGTCATATGCTTTCTTTCTATAGCTTTATCTAGATCTTCATCACTAGCATAGGTGCCTTCACAGATTAATAAATCACTATTATTAATAAAGGATGCTATCTCATCGTTAGGACGGCTATCCGTTATAAAGCTGAATTTCAAGCCTTTTCTTTCTTTTCCCAATACCATGTCCGGCCTATAGACTTTTTCTCCAGCAACAATGGTCTCCCCCCTTTGAAGGGAACTCCAAAAATTAAGAGGTATATTTTTAGCCCTGGCCTTTGCTGGGATGAATTCAGGTTGCCTTGGTACATACAGCTTATATCCAATGCAGGCAACACGGTGTTCTAGGGGCAAGGTTGATAGAATTAAGTCTGGTTTTTTGCCACCGAGATCTGAATCTTCTACAATTTCAAGTCTTTCAGAACCCATAATCAAAGGCAAGGTGTCACAGGAAACTTCCTTTATTTGTACAGAATAAGGTAGCTTGTTAACAGCCGCTGTCATCCCATTTATTATTTTTTTTATCCCAGTTGGTCCTATAATGGAAACGGGCTCAGTTCTTTCGCTGTTAGCTAGGGTTGATAATAAACCCGGAAGGCCAAAAATATGATCCCCATGGCCATGGGTCAGGCAAATTACATCCAAAACTTTAAAACCAGTTTTGAATTTCCTTATAGCTACTTGGGTTCCCTCACCACAATCGAAAAGAATATTGCGGCCCATAATTTTTAATACTACAGAGGAAAGAAATCTTTCCGGTATAGGCATGCCTCCCCCTGTGCCAAGAATAGTAACAGATAACAATAGAATCTTCCTTTCAATTGATGGGGACAGTTCTTTTTGCTTTTTACTTACCCTTTGTTATAGTTTAGCTTAATCTTGATATAATAACCATGCTATAATTCCTTGATTTTGTGAAATATATAAAAAAATGACACAAGAGAACCGTC
>CAYMVQ010000043.1:0-5367 GCA_964394355.1 uncultured Clostridiaceae bacterium | reverse complement strand
ATTTGACACAAATAAAAAAATTCAAAATTATTTTAATAATTGCCGAATCATTATATATAGATACAATATATAGTAGATTTGAACTCATTATAAGCATGTTGTGAATTGTGGCTTTAGAAGCGATTAGCATCCAAATCTTATTTAAAAATATAAGTATTTTTCGCAAAACTATGCTATAATGTCCATAAAATGACGATTATGTGGCAAGGAGGCATTTTATGGGCGATTTTACTGTATCAGAAATAGTTGAAGAATTAAACATATCCCGTTCAAGCCTATACAAAATTGCTAAAGATGATAGGATTACTATAAATAAAACCCAAACCGGTAGGTATATATGGAATAAAGAGACAGTGGAACAACTAAAAATGGCATTAGATATTCAACCGGAGCTAAAGGATCAGACAAGCAATATAGAAATGTTAATAAAGGAGCATGGATTAAAAAGATCCTATATCAACAATAGAAGGTATCTTGGTAACAAATATTCTTTAACCGATTTTATTCGCAAAACAGTTGATGACAATTGCAAAGAAATTAATATTGTAGCGGATATTTTTAGTGGCACCGGGGCGGTATCTGACGCCTTTAGGGATAAAATGATAATAACAAATGATTTATTATACAGCAATTATATTAGTAATGTAGCCTTTTTTTCCTTTATTAATTATTCTAAAACTAAAATAATAGAATATATTATAAGATTTAATAAAATTGATACAAAAGAAAATAATTATATGAGAAATAATTTTGCTGATACATTCTTTTCTGCTGATGATTGTAGCAAAATAGGTTACATAAGAGAAAAAATTGAGCTTGAGTATAATCATAACAAAATAAATTTTAAGGAATATGCTATTTTAATAACTTCTTTACTGTATGGTATGGATAGAGTCGCAAATACCGTAGGCCATTATGATGCATATAGAAAAAATGCTTTTTTTAGTAAGGAATTGACCCTACCGCTCATATTACCAGAAAAGGACATAAATGAAAATAACAAGTGCTATAATATGGATGCGAATAAATTAATTAAGAAAATCGAATGTGATTTACTATATTTAGACCCTCCTTATAATTCAAGACAATACTGCGATGCATACCATCTCCTTGAAAACGTAGCTGTATGGGAAAAACCTGATGTTTCAGGTGTAGCTAAGAAGATGGATAGAACTACACTAAAAAGCGATTATTGCATGGCTAATGCAACTCAAGCTTTTGAAGATTTGATAAGAAGCACAAGCGCAAGATATATCCTTTTATCGTATAATAATATGTCCAATAAAGGAAACCAACGTTCAAATGCGAAAATATCTGATGAAGATATTTTTAGGATTCTTAACAAAAAGGGAAAAGTATCTGTATTTGAAAAAAGCTACAAAAGTTTTTCTACAGGAAAATCAAATATAAAAAACAATTTAGAACGTCTGTTTTTATGTGAAACTTATAACGAAAGCAAAACTAAACCTATCATTTCAAGTCCACTAAATTACATAGGAGGTAAGAACAAACTTATACCCCAGCTAAAACCGCTATTTAGAAATGGAAATATATTTTTGGATTTGTTTGCTGGGGGCTGTAATGTGGGCATTAATACAAATGCCTCTAAAATTATATTTAATGACAACAATAAAAGACTTATTGACTTAATGAAATATATTAAGGCTACCGAAACAAATGTTTTTCTTGAGGAAATTGATAATATAATAAAGTTATATGGGCTCTCAAGGACAGATATGTATGGTTATGAATATTATAAATGCAATAGTTGTGATGGACTTGCTAGCTATAACAAAGGTAAATACCTAAATTTAAGAGAAGATTATAATATTAAGACGAAAAAAAACGAAATGAATATGGCGATGTTATATGTATTGATTGTTTATTCTTTTAACAATCAAATAAGATTCAATAAAAAAGGTGAGTTTAATCTTCCTGTAGGCAAAAGAGATTTTAATTCAAAAATGAGAAATAAACTGATATTATTTAGCGATGAACTGAAAAAAAGGGATATAAGTTTTTTAAATAAAGACTTTAGAGACATCGAACTAACGGAGCTGCCAAAAGAAACTTTTATTTATTGCGATCCACCTTATTTAATAACAACTGCAACTTATAATGAAAGTGGGTTATGGACTAAAGAAGATGAAAGGGATCTGCTGAAATTTTTATTGAAAGCAAATGATATTGGCTTTAGATTCGCACTATCTAATGTAATAGAAGCAAAAAATAAGGAAAACAGTATATTAAAAAACTGGGTGGAAAGATATAATTTTAATAAAAACTATATCAAAAAAAATTATTCTAATAGTAATTATCAAAGGAAAAGTAAAAATAGCAATTCCTTGGAAGTCCTTATTACAAATTACTAGGAGGCAGACAAATGAAGATTGCCAATGTTCCATACAAAAGCTTTTGTTGGGTTTTAGGCACAACCAGCTTTAGGGCCGCAAAACTAAATTTGAAAATTGAACAACAATTACTTCTTCTTAATGAATTTTACGAAGGCTTTTTAAAATCCCATGATAGCTGGAGTTGGGTAGGCAACGAAAACACCCAAATATCTTATTATGACTTAATGAAAGAAAAGAGCTTCTTATCCGGTGATGCGCCAAATAAAGCTAAAGATGCAAGAGAAAAAACTTCTGGCTTGGTTGATATCGGTTTAGTAAACAAAGATAGGACAATAACTGAAGTTGGTTATGAATTATTGGAGATATCTAAAAAAAGAAGTTTTTTTAAAAATAATAGTTTTAGCATAGATAATGATAGTTATATTTATTTTAAACAGCTTATAAAGACAACAATTCTTGTTGATAACTGTGTTACAAGACCCTTTTTAATATTAGCGAAAGTTTTGACAGAATTAGATTATTTAACTTATGAGGAGTTTACATATCTTTTGCCCTTGGCTATTACGGTAAATAAGACTAAGGCGATAATTAGTGAAATCAAGAAATTAAGAAAGAACCTAATAACTATCGAAGAAATTATTTATAATAATCTAATACAAATGAAGAATTACAAGAAAGCAAAACAAATGCTGTATGATAATAAAGTGACTGAAAATTTAATTTGTGCAATAGGTATGAATAGAAAAAGCCGCGCTTATGATAAACCGTATTATGCCTTATTTAACAATATAAAAGCGGTTTTTATAGAAAAGAATTATGATAGGGTATTGGATATTTATAAATCTTCAAGGGAGATCAAGCAAAAACCGGGAGTGCTATGGAGAAAGTTTCTTTTTAAAACAAGCAATTATAAGGGAGTAAAGAAAAACGGAATAAAAGCAATACAAGAGCATTCTCCCTTTTTCTTTTGCAATACGGAAAAAGAATTAAAACTCATTTTTTTTAAATATATGCATATTTTCAAGACCATGGCGACATTATCCGATTATTTTGATTTAAATAGAAGATACTTAAATCTTACTGATACACTTCTATTTGAAGATCAAATAGTGAAATTTGATCTTATACCCAGATACTTCTTTACCCAATGTATAGATAAGGTTTATTTAGAAGCCTATACTATGAATTCTAGTTTAGCCGAATCTATTTCCATGGAGGAAATATCAAGTAGCTTATTTTTTAATGAAACAGATATATATAAAAGAATAAGTGAAGATCTAGGAGTTACAATTGAAACTGCAGATCAAGCAATGACTTTTATAAAAGATGAAAGATATAGAAGATTTAGTAAGCTTATAGATAGGAAATTTACAAAACCTATATTAATTGAACTATTGGAATGTTTCAAGACAAGAAATGATGCTAGGATTGAAGAGTTAGTTACAGACGAGGCAGATATACCGACTATATTTGAATATATATTAGCAATTATTTGGTTTAAGGTTAGTGAAAAACGGGGTAACATTCTTGAATTTATGAAACTATCATTAGAAGCTAATTTATTGCCAAAATCCCATGCTGTAGGTGGACTTGCAGATATTGTATATGAGTATGAGGCTTGTGAAGAATATCCTAAGCATTCTTTACTGATAGAGGCGACCTTAACTGATGGGAAAACACAAAGAAGAGCCGAAATGGAACCAGTATCAAGGCATTTAGGAGAATATAGGGTTAAATCTGGCAATCCATTTGATTATAGCCTATTTATTAGCACTTATCTTGACAAGAATGTAATATCCGATTTTAGATATAGAAAAAATATGCCATACTATGGAATTGGGGATGAAAAAATTCCCGGCATGAAAATAATATCATTAGATACTGATACCTTAAAAATAATAATAAAAAAATCTATAAAATACAGATATCTTTATGGGGTTTTTGATAGCTATCATGAATTACCATTAGATGAAGAAGACTGGTTTAATGGATTAATCAAGGATGCAACAAAAAATTATTTTACTATATAAATAATAAAATTACTCCTACTATAGAGACAAGGGCCCCTATAATTTCTTTTGGTAACACCTTTTCTTTAAATATCATAATTGAGGCAGGAATTATAATAATCGGTGACACAGAGGAAATGGATGATACTATTCCTGCTTCAGTATATTGCAATGCAATTAAGGACATGGTTACACCTATAAAAGGACCAAATATTGCCCCTATGGATATTTCCCAGATTGCTTTCTTATCGTCAAAGGCAGCTTTTATTTCAGGCCATTTTTTTCTCATTGTAATAATGATTACATATGCTACGAATGCCGAAACAAGCCTTATTTGAGTAGCTGCTAATGGGCTATAAGATCCCATGCCAAATTTACTAAAAATCAAACCTAAAGCCTGTCCTAATGCACCTAAGGATGCAAATACTATTCCCTTTATAGGACGATTAAACTCCACTTTTTTTTCATTAGGATTACGACTTAGTATTACAATGCATATTCCTATCATAGTTATAAGCATTCCAATTAAGCCCAAAATAGATATTCTTTCCCCCATTATAATAAAGCTCACCAATGCAGTTAAAGGTGGGGCCGCTGACATAATAAGCAAAGAAATTCTTGAGCCTATTTCTACGAAAGCTTCAAAAAGAAACATATCACCGAGAACAAAACCCAACAATCCGGAAACCAATAACCAAAACCAAGTCCGCCCCGTAGCATCAGTAGGAAATGCAAGGCCCCTTGTAAAGAACGAAGTAATACTTAAGAAAAAAAATCCTACAAATATTCTTAAGTAACTTACTGACAGTGAACCTACTTTTTTTCCCGCAGATTCAAAAGCAATTGCATTTAAAGTCCAACATATGGCCGTTATTAAAGCCGCGATTTCTCCAATACGTGATTGCATATTGCGCCTCCATTACAGTGAATTTTACTTCTATATTATAAGCCTTTTTTATTTCTCCACCCAAGCTTTGTATTATGTCCCACGCTCCTCCATGACT
>CAYMVQ010000042.1:0-5837 GCA_964394355.1 uncultured Clostridiaceae bacterium | reverse complement strand
ACACCCATACTAAGGTCACTACTGCAAAAACTATGGTTCCAGCTTTTGTTATAAACTCTTTTACATTATCCCACATATTTCTAAGTACATTTCTAGCAGTAGGCATTCTATAAGGTGGTAATTCCATTATAAAGGAAGATGTTTCTCCTTTAAATAGGGTTTTACTAAATATTTTTGCCATTATTATTGCTATTAAAATTCCCAAACCATATATGGAAAATAACATTAAACCTCCATGCCGGGAGAAAAATGCACCAATAAAAACAGAATATATAGGTAGTTTTGCACCACAGGACATAAAGGGATTTATAAGTGTAGTTATCATTCTGTCCTTTTTATTGTCCAAAGTCCTAGCAGACATTATTCCCGGAACAGTGCAACCAAATCCAATTATTAGGGAGACAAAGGCTTTTCCCTGCAATCCAATGCTTCTCATAAAGTCATCCCATATATAAGCAGCCCTTGCCATATAGCCACTGTCTTCCAAGAAACCAAGAAGTAGATATAGCATTGTTATAACGGGAACAAATTCTATAACGGCTCCCACGCCGTCTATTACTCCATTTGTTATAAAGGCGATTAGCCAATTAGGAGCGGATATATATATTAAAAAAGATTCAATTATATCTCCCAATGTTTCTATTATATATACGGAAAAACCACCTAATAGTTCCTCACCTATTTCAAAGGTTAGCTGAAATACTATAAACATTATAATTGCAAAAATAGGTATACCCAGATATTTATTTGTTATTATTTTGTCTATTTTATCAGTAACAGTGATTTTTTCCTCCTTAGGACGCTTTACTGCATCCTTTGCAGAATTATTTGCAAAGGCATATCTGGAGTTTATAATTTCCAATTCAAGATCTGCATCTTCATGTTCCCTATAAAAACTTTCCAAAATATTTATAGTCTCTTTATCAATATTAGACCTTTCAAGTCGCGTTAGTATCTCTTTATCGTTTTCAGCTATTTTAATTGCCATCCAGTCTATAGGATAGGGAAGGGTTTTGCCTTCAAGAGTCTTCTCTATATAATTTATATGATCCATTACATCCGTGTTATACTTAATAGGATTTTTAGGGGATATATCTTTTTCCATTAGTTCTATAGTAGCTTTTATTAGCTCATCTATACCTTTTGCCTTAGAAGCTACTGTGGGTATTACGGGAACGCCAAGGTTTTTAGATAATCTATCTATATCGAATTTAATATCTTTTTTTTCTGCCTCATCTACCATATTAAGAGCAATAATCACCTTTTTACCCATTTCAAGGAGTTGTGCTGTAAGATAAAGATTTCTTTCAATATTATTGGCATCTACAACATCTATAATTACATCGGGATTACCAGATAAAATAAAATCTCTAGCTACTACTTCATCTTCGGAAAAGGCGCCCAGACTATAGGTCCCCGGCAAGTCTACCACATGATATATTATTTTATTAAAGCAGAAAAATCCTTCTTTTTTATCTACGGTAACCCCGGGATAATTCCCCACACGTTGGTTTGACCCTGTAAGGGCATTAAAGAGGGTTGTTTTACCGCTATTGGGATTACCTACTAATGCTATAGTTAAGTTTTCCATGCAAATCCCACCTTGTTTTTTTAATCTTCATTAGTTTGATGTTTCCAACAATACCTTTTCAGCAAGCCCCCGCCCTAATGCTATTTTATTGCCTGCAAGTGAAACTATGATAGGGCCTGTATCATTCTTAATAATTTTTATAGGAGCACCTATATTTAATCCCATTTCATAAAGTCTTCTGGTGGCACATTTACCTGCATCTATAAATTTTACTTTTCCTTCATCGCCTTTTTTTAGAGTTAATAGACCTCTCTCCATTGCTATTCTCCTCTCTATTTTGCATTATCTTAGGTGTTTTATATTAATTATAAAATTAATAATTCTGTTGTTTTCCGTGTTTCATTAGGCAAAACTAATAAAGTTAGCCTCGACTAACTTTATTATATTTTTTTTAATTGTTTTTGTCAATAGGGGTTTTAAAAAAAGAAAAAATGTGGCGAAAAACCACATTTTTTTATGTATCTTACATATATGCCGTCCAGCCGCCATCTATAGCAATACATTGACCATTTATAAAAGAAGAATCATCACTTGCCAAAAATACTGCGGCTTTTGCTATTACAGAGGGTTCCCCAGTGCCGGGATTTAAAGCTAGACCAGCTCCTGTCAGCTTAGCACCATCCATATTGATTTCTTTCATAAATTCACTTGCGCCTATTTCCGTTGCTATGGAGCCAGGGCAAATAGCATTGCAGCGTATATTCTTTTTAGCGTACATATAGCCAGTATTTTTAGTTAAACCTACTACAGCATGCTTGCTAGCAGTATAAACCGCGCCGGCAATGCCACCCTTTAGGCCACCGATGGAAGATATATTGATTATATTACCCGAGCCTACTGTTTCGAAGTATTTTATGGCTTTACTCATAGATAGGAATAAGGACTTGGTATTAAGATTCATAACTTTGTCGTACATTTCTTCTGTTGCATCTCCAACCGGACTCATATCATCCATAATCCCTGCATTATTAACAAGGACATCCAGTTTTCCAAAAGTTTTTATGCTCTCATCTATCATTTTTTCGACATTATCTCTGACAGAAAGATCTGCTGCAAAGGCAATTATTTTCCCTTCAAAGCTTTTTGCATCTTCTATTAGTTGTTCTAATCTGTCAGCTCTCCTAGCCACAGCCAGCACATTGGCTCCTTCTTTGGCAAAGTAATAAGCAATCTCTCTTCCCATGCCGGAGCTAGCTCCGGAGACTATCGCAACTTTATCCTTTAGTTTCATGCTTTGTAAGCCTCCTTTAAAATAATTATTCTTATTATATTATTTTTTGTATTGAAGTGCAAGAATATTACACAAGTATGTCATTTAAGCTTATGATACCGCCTTTAATTACTTTAGCAAAAATTGTTTTAGTAGAAAGTTTGCATATATTGCCTTCTTGGACTAGTAGGCAATTAGGAAAGCATTCTTTGCCAATTTTGCTTATTTCTATTGTTGCTTTCCCAGTCGACAGTTTTTGACCTATGTGGATTTGAGATATATCTATATAATCTATGGTAAAATTATCAAAAAATCTAGGGATGCATAAACCTTTATTTTTTAGTTCTCCTATGGTATTTTTTGTATTTACGCTTAGGATGGAGATTTGTCTATTACCGCCTTTTGCATTTATGTCCCCTAGGATGCCTATATTTTTTATTAGTTTTGCTTTATTTAATTGTATTATGCGTCCATTTATGTCCTTTATTTTTATATCTATGATTTTCAGTTAAAGCACCCTTTCATAAGAGACGACCTTTCCTCTATGCATATTGATTACTGCATGACACAATCTTTCAGATTGTTCTATATTATGGGTTACAATTATAATTGTCCCCTTATTTTCCAAATTAAATTGTGTAATTGAGTTTTCCATAGTCACTATATATTCAGGATCAATATTTGATGTAGGCTCATCCAATAGCAGCAGCCTCGGATTAAATACCAAAGCCCTGGCTAAGGCCACTTTTTGGGATTCACCACCGGATAATTTATGACCTTTCTTTTCCATTAAATCCGTTATCTCTAGTTTTTTCATTATGCTTAAGGCTCTTTTTTTAGATTCTTTTTTGTCTATATTTCTAAGTTTTAAGGGATATTCAATATTTTCGTATACAGTTCTTTTTAATAAATAGGGTTTTTGAAATACTACAGTCATAGATTCTTTTATTATTTTGTTTAATTTTATATTATCATAAAATACTTCTCCAATAAACTTTTTATCCAAGCCGGCTATTATATTGAGAAGGGTTGTTTTTCCACAACCATTGGGGCCTGTAATTCCAGTAATTTTTCCTTTTTCAATATTTAGAGTTTCAATATCAAGGACTTGATTGTCCCCATAAAACTTCTTTATATTTTTTAATTGTATATTCATTTTAGCCCTCCCCGCTGTAGGAATATATGATGCTATGGACGATAAAGGATATTAGTATAAGTATAATGCCCAAGGCTATGGCCATGGGATAGTCACCCATGGAATTCATCATGGATATGGCAGTTGTAATAACTCTTGTGTGGTGCTTAATATTGCCTCCTACTATCATTACGGCGCCGACTTCGGATATGGCTCTAGAAAAAGATGTAGCCACATTTACCAAAATATCCACTTTTAGTTCTCTAATAATTAATATTATGATTTCAAATTTGCTTGCCCCAAGGGTAAGCCCAATTTTTTCAATTATTTCCCCCCTGCTTTTTGAAAGACCGTATGTTAAGCCGAATACATAGGGGCTTACCAGCAGTACTTGTGCTATTATCATAGCTTTTTTAGTATATAATAAGTCAAATCTGCCAAAGGGTCCTTTTCTGGCAAGTATAATTACAACTACCAAGCCTATAACCACAGTTGGCACGCTCATCATTGTATATGTGATTCTGCTAAAAAGTTTTTTCCATTTGAATTCTTTAATTCCAAAATATACTGACAGGGGTACGGAGATTAGGGAGCCGATTATGGTAGCGGTTATTGATACAAATAGAGACAGAAAAACTATTGAAAACACTTCCTTGTCAAGGGTAATCAGGAGCTTAATCGCATCTTTAAAACCTTTTACTATATAATCCATAATGGCTCCTTTCTATAAAATTAGTTAGTTTGCATTAGGTACAAATAAGGCTTGACCGTATTCCTCTACACCAAATTCACTGATTAATTGTTGGCCTCTTTCCGAAATAAACCAGTTCATAAATGCCAAAGCACCCTTATGATTTATTTGATCTGCTTTGTCACCAAGAACCTCGGGATTAACGGGTATTATACCATACTGGTTTAGAAGACTTTCATCGCCTTCAATAAATATCTCTAAATCCAAATCATTTTTCATACTTAAATAGGTAGCCCTATCTGTTATTGTATAAGCTTCTTTTTCGTTAGCCATAGTGAGAACCGCACCCATACCTGCACCGGCATCTAAATACCAATCACCAGCAGGTTCTATGCCTACAGTTTTCCATATGGTTAGTTCCTTTTTGTGTGTTCCCGAATCATCACCGCGGGATACGAATACTAATTCATTTTCTTTAATGCTTGTTAATGCATTTTCAATATTATTTCCTTTTTCTACTCTTGTGTCCCCAGTTGGACCTACTAAAACAAAGTCATTGTACATTACATCATGTCTCTCTGTTCCTGCACCTTCCTCCAAGAATTCCAATTCAGATGCCTTGGCATGTACCAAAAGTACATCTGCTTCACCATCTCTGCCCATTTGCAGAGCTTGTCCGGTTCCCACTGCAATGACTTTTACTTCTATGCCTGTATCTTCTTTAAAGATTGGCAATAAAAAGTCCAGTAAACCTGAGTCTTGGGTACTTGTTGTTGTAGACAGAATTATTTCCCCGCCTAATTTTGTTTCTTCTTGGCTGTCTTCCGGTTCTTGATCTTCATTAGGATCTACTTTTGGGCTACATGCTACTACAGAAAAAATTAATAGAACCACCAGTGTCAATAAAAACATTCTTTTTTTACTCATTTTCTTCCTCCTTAAACATTTTAATGTTAATGTATTTATATAAACTAAATAAACAGTCTAAAGATTTGGAAAGTAAAAAAATACAGCAACCTTTTGGGTGCTGTTATATTTCTACTTTCCAAAAGGGAGGCATAACCGTTTCCAACTATACCCTATCGGGTTGTTTCCATAGAAAATTCTTTAGGATAGCAACCTCGTAGAAGTATTAAATTGTCGTATTTGATTATATCTTATTTTTCTTGAAAGGTCAAAATAAAGTTTTGCCGCAAAATTTGTTAAATAT
>CAYMVQ010000041.1:0-5839 GCA_964394355.1 uncultured Clostridiaceae bacterium | reverse complement strand
AGGATTTAATTAACTTTGGGAGATGATTACATGCTCAAAGATATTTTAAAAATAATCAATAGAGAAAATCTTATATCCAAAACACAGATAGCAACAGAATTAGATATAAACGTAGACCTAATCGAAGAAGGAATAAATCAATTATTAAGAATGAAATATTTAGTAGAAGATAAAACCGGTAAGGACTGTATAGCCTTTTGTTCCGGTTGTCCTTATGCAAAGACCTGCCATAAGGAAATTCTAAAAACCTTTAAAATATCAGATAAAGGCAAAAAATATCTATTATAAAGTTTTCATATTCTGATATAAAAAAATAATATTTATTAATGATGAAAATGAGGTGGAAATATGACTTTTTATTCCCAATCAGAAGAAGACTATTTGGAAACTCTATATATTATACAACAAAAAGGCAGAGTAACAAGAGTAAAAGATGTTGCTGAGGCTTTAGATGTAAAAATGCCCTCCGTAGTATCTGCAATTCGTTCACTTTCAGAAAAAGGCTTGGTGGAACAGGAAAAATACGGACATATTGAATTAACGAAAATGGGAGAAAATATAGCCAAGGATGTATATGCCAGGCACAAGCTTCTTTATGCTTTTTTTTATGAAATATTAGGGCTAGATCCGGAAATAGCCGAGGAAGATGCATGCCGTATGGAACATCATCTATCACCCCAAACCCGTGAGCGATTGCTTAGAATAGTAGAATTCACACGCTTATGTAAAAAGGATGAGGTAAACTTTTTAAAAAGATTTACATACTTTGTCGGCACAGGAAAAATGCCAGAAGCTTGCCGGGGCTGTGTGAAGGATATATAGCTTATCATAACACACTCCCCATTAGCCTTTGTCAAAATTCCTATACTGCATTTGCCCCCTAATTCTTTTAGAATTAATTCTTCGGCTTCTTTTATAGCCTTGAAAAATTCCTCTGCCCATTTTTATTCACCAATTCCATATAAATAAGGGCATTCCTAGTTTCTTTGGTAATCTTTGTTCTATGGGCTTCTCTCCAAAGCCAACTTCCACTACAGCTCCGTCATCGCCTTTGTAAATAAGTTCTCTAATCAGTTTCTTGCTTAAACTATTAAACGCCAAATCATAAGACATATCAATCTTACTTTTGAACTGTCCCTATTCCTGCACTGCTCCTTGGTTTTCTTTACTTATAAATACAGCTAAATCCTTTTTTACTCTCTGTATATATTTATACCATTCAGGTTAACTTTAATTTTTACTTTTATTATAATATATTGCTTTTACAACCTTGCCTACAAATAAATCATTACCTCTATTAACTGAATTACGATTATTATACTTATGATTCAGTTATTTGTTAATCTCATTAATTATCTTTATTTTTGACGTATATATTCAATCAATACTTAATCCAAAGTCAACTAATTCCTTTAAAAGCTTTACATTCTTTTTATTTTTAGGTGAAAACTCTTGAATACTAAAGCCAACAACATTATATTTGCTTTTTAAGTCTTTTATAAATTTAAATACTGTTTCAAAATCAAAACCCTTTTCAACTGGCAACATTAGATCAGGAAAAAATTTAGGATCCATTGCATCAAGATCAAGGTGAATATAGATATTATTGTAGCCTTTATCTTTTATATAATTTAGATCAATTTTATTATTTTTAATTTCAGCAACAGATAAATTAATAATATTATTTGCCTCTATATAATCAATTTCTGCCTGATCAAAATCCCTAGCTCCTGCAAAGGATAATTGATTAGGAGATAATGCTGAATAGCATAAATCTAATATCGCTGGATTCCCTTCTCCTAGTATCGTTCTTAATGGCATACCGTGAAAGGCTTTGCTAGGAGATGATTCTGGAGTGTTTAAATCCCCATGGGCATCAAGCCATAACAAATATAAGTCCCCATCTAGTTTCTTATTCAAATATGTAACTGGCGCAATCTCTGTGCTGCAATCCCCGCCAATTAAAAATATCTTTTCTGGACTTGTTTTATCTATGGTTTTTACTGCTTTATTCAATTGCTCGTAAATTACGTCATAGCCAATGATATTATTCTTTTGAACAAGATTATCTATTAAACTTACTTGTATTTCTTCAAGATCTACATTTTTTAGTAATTCTTCTTTTATTAATTGCACTCCCGTATATAAATTTTTATCTTCTACTGACCCTTGCCATTGAGGAAATAATAGTTTCATTCGTGATTCTCCTTCCTAAATCAAACAAATTACGTAATTGGCTTATCATTTCTAAAGAGTTTGAGTTATCTTTAAAATCTTCACTCTTAAAACTGCTCTTGCCCAAGGAAACTTTAATTTCATAGTTTCATAATCATCGTCCTCGTATAAAAACTCACCTATTCCTTCGATTAAAAATCCGCTACCCATTGAATTAAATCCTTCTACTTCTTTACTAGCAAGGGTCATAAGAATATTGCTGTTTTTTTTTATATTCTCTTCTGTTTTTTTCATTCCCCCTGCTGGGATTAGTAGGTTTTCTTCACCAGTAATCGTTATATAGCTATTCCATGAATTTACTACATGAGGATTATTTTCTCCTTTTGTAACTATAGATACTACACCCTCATGTTTTAATACTTCCATCATTTTTTCGGGCTTAAGCATATCAAAATCTCCACAAATTCATTATTATAACTTACATTCAGGCTTGTCTTTTGTCAAAATTCCTATAGTGCACTTGCCACCTAATTCTTTTAAGATTAGTTCTTCTGTTTCTTTTATAGCTTTGTTGAGTTCATCCAACCTATTTATATTTACTAATTCCATATAGATAAGAGCATTTGTAGTTTCATTACTTAGTTTTGTACGGTCTGCTTCTCTCCAAAGCCAGCTTCTAACTACAGCTCCTAAATCATCTTTATAAATAAGCTCTCCTTCCCTAGGAGGTGAGTTTCTATCCTCCCCCAAAGGTATAAACTCCTCATCGCCCTTCGCAAAGCCTAAAACCATATCACCTGATATTTTATCCAAATCCTCGCCACCAAAAGGAATCATATTCCTTAAAGACACAGAGTTATAAAGGTCTACAATAGGATTAATAGAGTATATGCCCAAATCTTTTTCCACTCTTTTTGCCATGGCCTCTATTGAAGCAGAACTTCCCTTTTTCTTTTTAATCTTTTTCATAGCTTCTTTATAGTCTAAAATGTTTGGATGGGATGCGCCCTGGCCCTCTAGCCTCTCACTAAATACATTATAAGCCTCATTTAAAATATCTTCTCTACTTTCTCCTTTATTGTTAATACCTTTAAACGATAATACACCAATTTGCAAATCCGGAAAAATACCAAATACGCCTGCCTCAATTCTAAATTTTTTCACTTTTCTTTTCTCCTTATCTCATATTTGTTTTTTGAATCTTTACCGCTTCATTTAATTGCTTATAAATTAAACAATATCCGATATTATTCTTTTCGATAATATTATCTTCTAATAAACCGTGCAATTGATGGGGCATAATATTAATATGTAATTTTCTTTCACAAATTGGTTAATGGGGGTGCGGATGTTTTTTTGTACATTATTATAACCCTAGTAAAATGCGTATTTTATCTTCTACTTCTAACATTGTATCAGAGAAGACTTTTCCATAGCATCCCAATAAACGCTCTTTAGATATAGAACGAATATCTTCACATTTTGCAAAACTTACTTCTTTTAAGCATTATAGGATCCGTAACTCTTGCAAACTTAAATACCAATCGTTTGCCTATCAAAGAAAGTATTGATACGGACGCAACAATTATAGATACTGAAGAAGGACTTATTAGTTTAATACTTAAAAAGGCAATCCCCACAGTATTGATGCTGTGCTAATGGCGGCAATGGCTACTGTTTTTTCTTCATATCGCAAAGCCTTGCTCACCCATAAAGAGAATTTCTCCATTTTCATCAACTTCAATAAAAGTTTTATGAACAACATCTGAAATAAACGCATTTTCATTTAGTTTTATAAACATAGGTTTTAAATTTAGGCAAACTCAGGGCTACTTTTATCCTCTCCATTTTTGTAATATCTAGATAGCATCACATACATGCTGGTTTTGCCGTCCGCACCTGCTGCAGCCATGGAAAGAGTCATTTTAATGCTTAAAGGTGAAAACATATAATTTTTATCCTTAGGTATTAACTCATTTAGCTCCTAAGCAAAGCTTCTTATCTCTATTAATTATTGTTTCATAACATATATCAACCATTCTCCTCCTTAAAAACCTCTGTTCCTTCTTAGATCCTGCTAACTCCTTAGTAATCACTTTTAATTCTATTTAACGCTTCAGTTAATATCGATCTTTGACATCCCAAATTAATCCTGACAAAACCTTCTCCGTTATTACCAAAAGTTTTTCCACTGTTTAGCCCTACATTTGCCTTATTAATTAAAAAATCATCCAATTCCTCTTGTGTTGAAAATATATTTCTAAAATCTAGCCACCCTAAATATGTGCCCTCCGGCTTCCTATATCTTATTTTAGGCATGTTTTCTTTTATAAAGGTATCTAAATAATCTGCATTATCTTCTATATATTCCAATGCTTTGATCAGCCATTCTTCCCCATATTTATATGATGCTTCCATGGCTACAAGCCCAAATATCGTAATTTCTCCTATAGCAAGCCCATCGCTAATTTTTTTATAATCTTCCATCATACTTTTATCCGGTATAAGAACTATGGATGAATATAGACCGGGTATATTAAAAGTCTTGCTTGGCGCCATGGCTGTTATCAAAATCTTTTTATATTTTTCGTCTAAGGACAGTGCCGACACGAATTTTTTCCCTTTAAATATTAAATCCGAATGTATTTCATCAGAAAAAATCTTTACATTATGTTTCAAGCAAATATCCGCCATTTTTTCTAATTCATTTTTATCCCACACTCTGCCTACAGGATTATGGGGATTGCAAAGTATAAAAAGTTTAACATTTTTACTTGTTATCTTCCTTTCAAAATCCACAAAATCAATTGTATAGTAACCGTCTTTTTCTACCAATTCATTTTCCACCATGATCCTGTTATTGTTTTTTACCGCACTATGAAAGGGCGGGTACACAGGTGTCTGTATCATTACCCCGTCTCCCTCTTTTGTATAGGCTTGGACACCAATAGAAAATGCAACTGCAACGCCGGGGCAGGTTAATAGCCAATCATCTTTTATATTCACACCATTTCTTTTGGCATTCCATTCGATAAAGGGCTTAAATATCTTCTTAGTTGATGTAGGGTAACCATAAACTCCATGTTCAGCACGTTTTATAAGTGCCTCTATAATTTTCGGGCTTGATTTAAAATCCATATCTGCAATCCAAAGAGGCAATATATCATTCCTGCCATAAACCTCTTGCAATGCATCCCATTTAACACAATCAGTATTTTTTCTATCAACTAAAACATCAAAATTCATTGTTTCCCTCCTTGCTTGATTTGGCGTAATTATTTTTTAATAGTCTTATATTTACATTCTTAGACTATCTTTATAATACATCAATTATATAGTTAAAAGTGTTATGTGGCAAAAACCTTTTAATAGAATTTCAAAATGACATTATCACAGAATAATAATATTTCTCACAAAAAACCATTGACAAAAAAATCAAAAAAATACCTGGGTATACCTACTTTTACAATTATAATGTTTATAGTATTTTAGCTACCTTTGAAATAGGTGGGGAACTATTAGGTGGTTTTTTCGTATATATAATAGAAACATTGGAAGATATAATTGAATCCTTTTTAATATATATCCGCTCCTAGTTGGCTAATCGCCTTTATAACAAAAGCTGGAACCATAGTTTTTGCAGTAGTGACCTTAGTATGGGTGT
>CAYMVQ010000040.1:0-7667 GCA_964394355.1 uncultured Clostridiaceae bacterium | reverse complement strand
AAATAAAAAAACTTGAAAGTAAAATACATTAATGCTATCATTAAAACATATATTTAAAACAGTTGTTTAAACTGAGCAATCGGAGGGCTTGTTAATGAAAGTAAAAAGGATACTGATATTTTTGATTTTAATTTCTTTACTAGCAGGATGCAGTAACAATAAGACTGAGCAAGACATTGAAATGAATAAGAAACCGGTAAAAACCATGGATGTGGATGAGGAAGTTTTTACATCTGAGCTTCTGTATATTGGTATAGTAACACCTGAAGAAATAAAAAAGTTAAGCTTTAAAACATCGGGAAAAATTCAATCAATTAAAGTTTCTGAGGGTGAAAAAGTAAAAAAAGGCCAGACCCTAGCCACAATTGATACTAAGGATATAGCTTATTCTATTAATGCAGCAAAGGCCACAAAAGCCGGAGCTCAGGCCCAATATGAAAAAGCCCTTAACGGAGCCACTGAGGAGGATATAAATATTGCAATGACCAATGCATCAAAGGCAGAAAAGGCCTATAGCTTTGCCAAAGATAATTATGAAAAAGCGGAAAAGCTATATGAAGCAGGTGGTTTATCAAAACAAGAAAAAGATAATGCAAAATTAGAACTAGATATAAGAGAAGAGGAATATAAAGCCGCCAAAACCATATTAACTCAAGTCGAAAAAGGAGCAAGGGAAGAAGATATAAAATATTTACAAGCCCAAATAGATCAAGCCGATACGGATCTAAGCCATAAAAAAAGTGTTGCTGGTGATGCTGTTATGCTATCAGACATAGATGGCTATATAATGGATATCCTTGCAAGAAAAGGGGAGATAATCGGATCCGGTTATCCTCTTATTGTGCTGGGAAGTGCCAGGAATATTGTGAGGTTCGGCCTTGCACCTGATGATGCAGCGCATATAAATATTGGTGATGAGATTAGAATAGAGGTTCAAGGACTCTTTTATAATGGAAAAATTACAAGCATAGATCAAATAATGGACGAGGAAACTCGTACTTACAATGTAAGGGGAGAAGTTGAAGATTCAGCTCTGCCTTCTGGGACCATAGCAAAAATATATATTCCCCTAGGTGAATACAAAGGCATAAAAATTCCTCTAACAAGTGTAATGAGAGGTAGCTATGATTATGCCTATATAGTTGTTGATGGACAAGCAAAAAAGAAACAGATAGAATTAGGCGCAATTGAGGGAGAAAAAGTTGAAGTTTTAGGCCTTAGCAAAGGCGACAAACTGATTATTGAAGGTATGAAAAAGTTAAATGATGGAGATTTTGTTGAAGTAATCAAATAGCAGGAGGTAGTAGGGTGTTAATCAAAGCTATATCAGCAGCCATAAGAAACAGGAAAATTGTTTTTGCTTTATCTATTTCATTAATTGTTTTTGGACTATTTAATTATTATATAATACCAAAACAGGAAGACCCGGATATTACCTCGCCCTTTGCCATGATTACAACCATATATCCCGGAGCCTCTCCTGAAATAGTTGAAAAGCTAGTTACTAAAAAAATAGAGGATAAAATCATAGAAATAGAAGGCTACAATTATGCCCAATCTTTTTCAAAGAATAGTGTTTCCATTGTAATAATGAGGTTGACCAATGAAGCGGACCCGGAGAAATCTTGGGGACTGCTAAGGCGTAAAATGGAAGACCTGCAAGGTGATTTACCGGATACTTGCAGTGATATTGAAATTAATACAGAATTGGCAGATACGGCAGGCATTATTGTATCTTTATCGGGAGAAGAGTACAGCTATGAGCAGTTGGAGTTTTTTGCCGAGGATTTAAAAAAAGAATTGATGAAAGTTAACGGTATATCTAGATTTGATATAGATGGCATGCAAAAAAAAGAAGTAAAAATTGATATAAAACCAGAAGTTTTAAATCAATATCAATTATCTTTTCAGGATATTGTAAATATTATTGCTGCTAGGAATATAGAAATACCTGCAGGTACTATAGATGGTGAAACCAGCATAAATGTAAAAGTTTCAGGTAGATACGAAGATTTGGAAGATATAAAAAACACAGTAGTATATATTTCCCAGGAAACTGGCGGCTCCGTAAGGCTAAAGGATATTGCTGATATTTATATGGGCTTGGAGGATGCCAATTACAAGGTAAAGCATAATGGAGAAAATTCCGTTCTTTTAACAGGCTATTTTATAAATAATAAAAATATTGTTATAGCCGGGAAAAAAATCGAGAAGAAACTGGATGCATATAAAAGTAAGCTTCCTGAAAATGTTGCTATTGATAAGGTGCTATTTCAACCCAATGAAGTTAGGAAATCAACAAATGATTTTGTAAAAAATCTTCTTGGTGGTGTTATATTTGTTATTGCAGTCGTGTTTTTGGGTATGGGCATGCGAAATGCTCTTATCGTATCTGCTGCAATACCCCTTTCTATTTGCATTACTTTTATCATGATGAGCCTATTTAAAATTAAGCTTCATCAGATTTCCATATCAGCTCTCATTATTGCCCTAGGCATGTTGGTGGACAATGCCATCGTAACTTCCGATGCGATCCAAAGCAGGTTTGATAGGGGAGATGAAAGACTCAAGGCTTGCATAGGTGGAGTTAGAGAGGTAGCTATACCAATCTTTACATCTACCCTTACTACGGTGGCGGCTTTTATTCCTCTTTTAATGTTGGATTCTGTTGCCGGTGAATATATATTCAGTGTGCCGGCCATAGTGATAATAGCATTAAGTGCCTCATATTTTGTTGCTCTTTTTCTTACCCCTGCTCTAGCCTATGCCGCCTTTAAACCTAGTAAGGAGAAAATTAAGAAACATAGAATTAGAAGTTTTTTTGAAAAACTTTTAAATCTAGGACTTAGGAAGAAAAAACTTACAATCACGCTGACTTTAATAGTTTTTGGCCTTTCTGTTTTTACAGCCCTAAATCTGGGTCTGCAATTTTTTCCCTATGCTGATAAGGATATGCTTTATATAAATATTAATTCAGAGCAGAGCTTTGACTTGGATAAAACCGAATCCCTAGCAGAAGATGTATTTAATATTTTATCTGAAGAAGAAGAAATAAAGTTTTATACTTCTGCAGTAGGTGACGGCTTACCAAAGTTTTACAATGCCATACCTATGAGTACTCCATCCAAGGATTATGCCCAGATACTTATTAAAGTAGACTTAAAAAAGAATAAAGATTTTAAAAACAACTCCCAGTATGCTGACTATTTGCAAGATCTTATAGACTCCCGACTTGTGGGGGGTACAGCCACTGTAAAATTATTGGAATTGGCCGAACCTATAGGGTCTCCCATAAGAATAAGAATATCAGGTGATGACATGGATACTTTAATAGATGCTGCAGAAACGGTAAAAGCCTGTCTTAGGGATATAGCTGGCACTATAAATATTGTTGATGATCACAGTGATAAGATATACCAATATAATGTAAAAATGGATGGGCAAGTAGCTGCATATTATGGACTAAGTGCCTATGATGTTCAAAATGAGATAAATATAGCCTTAATGGGCAGAGAGGCATCCAAATTCAGACAAAGGAATAACGAATACAATATAAAAGTAAAAGGGCTTATAGAGACAAAAGAGGACCTGGAAAACCTGATGATAAAGTCATCTATAGCCAATAACAAAACTTTATTGAAATCCATTGGAATAATAGATTTGGATCATGAATACCCTATGATAAGCAAATATAATAGGGAAAAGACAGTGATTGTCTATAGTGACGTAAAAGCCGGTTATAACCCGGCAGATATAACGTTTAGATTGGATAGAAGGCTTAAATCCGAAGAATTAGGAAATGTAGATTTAGTATTTGATGGGGAAAGGGAAAAGATAATAGAATACTTTGGTGATTTGGGGATTTCCGCAATATTTGCCATACTGGCAGTTTATTTAATTTTACTATTTCAATTTAGCTCCTTTATGCAGCCCTTAGTCATACTTGTAACTATACCTTTATCAATAATAGGCTCCATATTCGGCATAGGCCTATTTAGGCAACCCCTATCCTTTACCGCCCTTTTGGGTATAGTCAGCTTGGCAGGAATAGTTGTAAATAATGCAATTCTATTAATTGACTTTATAAATGGTGAAAGACAAAAAGGTAAGGATATAATATCATCTTGCACTGATGCCGTCGAAAAAAGGTTTAGACCCATAATGCTGACGACGATTACCACTGTTATCGGTCTTATTCCGCTGGCAATGGGGGGAAGCAGCCTAATGGTACCTATGGCCATATCACTGATGAGCGGCCTTTTGGTATCCACTTTGTTGACTTTGGTTATAATACCTGTTGTATATGTGCTATTCCAAAAAGAAGAAGACATGGAAGGTAAAATTACCTCTGCTTTATAATATATTCCTATCGTTTATATTCCCACATGCAGCCTTTGCAAAAAGACTTTGAAGGAATAGCCTAAGCTCATAATTCATAGGTCCCGTATGGCCTTAGAAAAATACCCTGCCATTATGCTTAAGAGGACATACGAATAAAAGTACAAGAAAATTGTAAGAATTTGCGATAAATAAAAAAAGGATTTTTCTATTATTATATAGAATAATAAGAAATACTTCGGTAATTTCATAGACTTACTTAAATATGTAAAAATCAGGATAACTGATTTTTAGTATGCATAATTGCCTTTAATAAGAAAAATGACATACTGAGTAATAAAGAACAAATATAATGATGTGCGGATGTGAGTTATTTTGTTTACTAATACAGTCAAAAGGGGCAGAATGCAAGTAGTAAGGGACATGGAAAATGGTTTCATCTATTTTATTAAAAAGTACTTGGGAGTTCTATTTACTATTGCATTTATACTAGCACAAAGATTATTGCCCATCCTGAGCACAGAATCTGCTAGTAATTTTTGTATATTGGGCCTGTTAATTGCCCTTAGCATTTTTATCGGTGGTATTTTACCTGGGGCATTGAGTATTGCAATTTCTTTGGCTTTTTGCTTGCTGCCACAAGTATTTATTGCCGAACCATTGGAAATATATAAGTCATTTCATTTTAAAACAACAATTTTCTCCACTACAATGCTTGTAATTTTTTTAGTTATAACAGAATTAAAGTATAAAAAACTTTCTGATATGTATTTAGAAAGTCAATATTATTCAGAGTACATTGAAGACATTCCCCAGGTACCTGCTGCCTACACATCAATTAATGGCAATTTTTTAATGATATCGGATAAAATATGTAATATTTTGGACTATAGTAAACAGGAGCTTTTAAAGCTAAGGGTGCAAGATGTTACATATGCAGAAGACAGGGAAAAGGAAGCAATGCTAATAGAGGAGATGCTGGGAGGGCTGAGATCTGATTATAATATAGAAAAAAGAGTTTTGAAGAAAAATGGGGAAATGCGATGGATATATAAAAGTGCACGCTTGATTAGATATGAAGATGGGACAATAAAACATATCTCCAACTATATGCTTGATATAACAGAAAGGAAAAATGCAGATAACCTTAGGAAAGAGGTGGAAGAAAACCTAAGATTGTTAAATAAGGCCATTGAAGAGGATAGGCTTAAAAGCGAGTTTTTTTCAAATGTATCCCATGAACTAAGAACCCCTTTAAATGTAATAATGGGGACTCTGCAGTTGTTAGCCTTATATAAGGAAAAAGGAATTATTGATTGTAGGAACATGGATAGGCATATTAAAATTATGAAGCAGAATTGTTTTAGATTATTAAGACTAATCAACAATCTTATAGACTCAAGTAAAATAGATACAGGATTTTTTAAGATAAAATTGGAAAGATATGATATAGTAAAGCTGGTGGAGGATATTTCTTTATCAATAGTAGATTATATAGAAAGCAATGGCCTGGAGCTGGTATTTGATACGAACATAGAAGAGAAAGTAATATCCTGTGACCCAAATCTAATGGAAAGAATAATTTTAAATCTGCTAGCTAATGCCATAAAATTTACTGACCCGGGAGGCAAAATTAGTGTAAATGTGGAAATATATGATGAGGATGAAAAAGTAAATATAATAGTAAAAGATACTGGAATTGGCATAGCGGAAGACCAATTGGATACTATTTTTGATAGGTTTAAGCAGGCTAGCAATTCTCTGTCTCGGGAGAGGGGTGGTAGTGGCATAGGCTTGGCCTTAACAAAAAGCCTGGTAGAAATGCATAAAGGCAACATAAGGGTCAATAGTAAAATCGGGGAAGGAACAGAATTTATCATATCTTTGCCTGTGGGAGATGATAAAGTACCCCATAAGGATGCTTCAAGAGGTAACGAGGGCAGGAATACAAATAAAGTTGAAATAGAATTTTCAGATATTTATTCCTAGTGGAATTGGAGAGATATATACTTGCTTACAAATTTTCTTATAAAAACCTTTGTAAAAGATTATAAAAAAACAAAAAACACTAGCGTACGAAAAAGATACGGATACTTGTCCGGTACAGTTGGGATAGCATGTAATGCTATGCTTTTTTTATTAAAATTAGTTATTGGTCTTTACTTAAATAGTATAGCTGTAATGGCAGATGCTTTTAATAATCTTTCCGATATTGCCTCAGCGGTTGTTGCCATATTTGGCTTTGAAATGAGTGGTAAGCCTGCAGATAAAGAGCATCCTTTCGGCCATGGAAGATTTGAATATATAGCCGCTATGGTAGTTGCGTTTATGGTCCTACTAGTTGCCTTTGAATTTGCCAAGGGCTCCGTTAAAAGAATTATAAACCCCAATATAATAGAGTTTGACCTTCTTACTTTTATATTGTTGTCTATTTCGATTTTGCTTAAAATATGGCTTGCTTTATTTTACAAAAGCATAGGAAAAACTATAGATTCAAAAGTTATGGAAGCTACAGCTCTTGATAGCACAAGTGATGTAATTGCCACTTCAGTCGTTGCCTTATCTTTATTAGCGGGAAAATATACAACAATAGCTATAGATGGCTATATAGGTTTATTAGTTTCTTTATTTATTTTTTATAATGCCATAAGCTTAATAAAAGATACACTTGGCCCCCTGCTGGGAGAAGCCCCTGATGAGGAACTAGTAAAGGCAATAAACAGCAAAATCCTTAGCTATGGGGAGATATTGGGTGTCCATGATCTAATAGTACACAACTATGGTCATGGAAGGACAGTAGCATCTATATGCGCAGAGATACCATGTAGTTTAAATTTAACAGAGGCCCATAATATTATAGATACTGTGGAAAGGGAAATATCAGAAAGTCTAGGAATACACTTGGTTATACATATAGACCCTGTTGATATAGGAGATAAGGCTATGATTAAAGCCCAAAAAAATATTATCAATATATTAGAGGAGTTTCCCTATGATCTTTCCATACACGACTTTTATATTGAAGAAAAAGGTGATTGTCTTAATATAGTCTTTGATATGGTAGTTCCTTTTAACTTTAAAATAGAAGATGAGGATAAATTAATAGAAGCAGCAAAAATAGAGATAGAGAAAAGGCATCCCGGCTATAATGTGACAATTAAAATAGATCACCAGTATTCTATTATGGAATAGAACATATATTTTATTACACTATACTAGCCTGTAGCCAGGAGCCAGAAACCCTAATTACCTCTATAATCGTTCAGATCTCAAAACTCAGAGCATAAGGCTTAGGACTCGGGAGGCTGAAATGACACAACAGAACCGTC
>CAYMVQ010000039.1:0-9124 GCA_964394355.1 uncultured Clostridiaceae bacterium | reverse complement strand
CTAAAAGCAGATTATTATATTTGTTGCGATTATAGAGTTAAAACAGGGCTCCTGGCCTCTGGCTAAGAGCTAGGATTAGGGTATTCCTTTAAAACTATCAAAAATTCCTATAGTAATATTTATTGAGAAAATGTAAACTGGATATATAGAAGGAAAGAGAAATCCTATGTAGAACTATAGAATATAAATGTCAGGCCGGTGATTTTATGAAATTTAAAAAAGGTGATATACTTATTATTATATTTTTTTTATTAGCTCTGGTATCATATTTCGGTATAAAAATAATTTATAAAGATTTGAATAATAAGGCAGTAGTAATATATGTAGAGGGCAAAGAATACAAAAGGATTCCTATGAAAGACATAGCGGAAGAACAATATATCCATATAGATTTTGATAAAGGAAAATTTATCGATATAAGAATAAATAATGAAGGCGCATATGTCAGTGATGTAGTCTGTCCCGATAGGATTTGTGTAAAAACCGGTATAGTAAACAAAGTAGGACAAAGCATTGTATGTTTGCCCAATAAAGTGCAAATCTATATAGAAGATGGCGAAAGACCAGATGTAGACGGTGTCTCTTATTAGGAGTGAAGAAATGACAAAAACAAAAAACATGATTTTGCTTAGTATCCTTATATCCCAGGCTTTGGTGTTAAATATAATTGAAAGGGCAATCCCGGTTCCCATACCTGTTCCCGGGGTAAAGCTTGGGCTGGCAAATATAATAAGCCTTTTTACAATAATTGTTTTTGGTTTTAAAGACACAATTATAGTAGTTCTAATCAGGACATTTCTAGGCTCCATTTTTGGCGGCGGAATTTCAAGTTTTTTATATAGTTTGGCTGGAGGGCTTTTAAGTGCATTTATAATGTCATATATGTATATAAGGCATAAAAATATATTTAGTATACCTACAATTTCCGTGGCAGGCGCCGTCTTTCATAATATAGGACAAATAACCGCGGCTAGCATAGTGATATCCAATATACATTTGCTTTACTATCTGCCAGTTTTATTAATTTCAGGAGTTATAACGGGAATAATCATAGGCTTTACAGTACAATTTTCTGTAAAACCCTTGAAGAAAATTTTAAGAATTGGAGATTAAAAAGAAAAAATCAGCTATAATATAATTAAATATTCTTAGGCTAAATAGTACAATTAAGAAAAGAGGCAAGTAAATATGACAATAATACAAGCAGTAATTCTAGGAATAGTTCAAGGAGTAACGGAATTTTTACCCATTAGCAGTTCTGGTCATTTAGTATTATTACAAAAAATATTTGGTATCGCTGATCCAAGCCTAACCTTCGAAATCGTCGTGCATTTAGGCACTTTATTAGCAGTATTTGCGGTGTTTTGGAGAGACATACTGGCACTTTTGAAAAAACCTTTTCAAAAATTTACATACCTACTAATTATAGGCACAATACCTACAGGGATTATTGGAGTGGTTTTCAAAGACTTTTTTGAAAGGATATTTGCATCAGGCAGCACTTTGGGTTTTGGTTTTTTAATAACAGGTTTTGTGTTGCTTTTTGCCCACAATATAAGATACGGATACAAGGATTTGGACGAGACAAGTTATTTTGATGCGATCTTTGTAGGTGCTTTGCAGGGAATCGCTATATTGCCTGCAGTATCAAGATCTGGCCTTACAATATCAGGAGCATTGTTTCGTAATATGGACAGAGATTTTGCAGCCAAGTTTTCATTTATGCTTTCAATCCCAGCGATACTCGGAGCTGCAGTATTTGACGCAAAAGATATATTAAAGGTGGGATTAGGGAACTTGAATCCTTTTAATTTGGGAGCGGGGTTTGTGCTTTCAGCCATATTTGGATATATATCCATAAAATTTATGCTGAATATTATAAAAAGAGGCAAGATAAAATACTTTTCTTTTTATGTTTTTATATTGGGAGCATTGGTATTATTGGATCAATTTGTAACTCATATAGTTTTTTAAAATTAATAAAATAAAAAAAGGGGTTGGTTTTTTTGGGGTGTCAAAAGGATATTTTATTAAGCATACTAAGAAGGGAAGTAATTCCGGCTACAGGGTGTACTGAGCCGGTGGCAGTTGCTTATTCAACAACAATAGCCAGGGAAAACCTAGAGGGAGACATAGAAAGACTTGAAATCTCCGTAGATGGCAGTCTTTATAAAAATGGTATAAAAGTAGGAATACCTGGGATTAAAGAAAGAGGCTTGGATATTGCAGGTGCCATTGGCTTGTTTTCCGGTTTTTCAAAAAAAGGTTTGCAAGTAATTGATAGTATTAGTATGGAAGACCTTGAAAAAGCTAAAGAATTAGTGGAACAAGGCAAAGTTAAAGTCACGGTAAAAGAGGGTTGCGGAGAGCTCTTTATTGATACCGTGCTTTTTACATCTTTGGGCTCCATTCGTGTTGTAACTAAGGAAAGACATTTAAATGCAGTAATTGTGGATAGCTGTGATAAAAGCATAACCTGTGATTCCTACCATATTACCGGTGGAAAACCGGTAAAGGAAATACAAAGCTTTGGTCTGGAGGATTTCATCGACTTTTCCCTAACTATACCTTTAGAAGAGTTGGATTTTCTTGATAAGGGCATTAATATGAATCTAGCTTTAGCTGAGGAAGGTTTAAGTATGGAAACTGGTGTTGCAAAAAAATTTGAAAAACTGGTTAAAGACGGTTTTATGAAAGAAGATATTGTCTATAGAGCCCAAGTTCTTTGTGCCGCTGCAGCAGAAGCAAGAATGGCTGGAAGTAATTTACCGGCAATGAGCAGTGCCGGCAGCGGAAACCATGGTATAACTGTGTTTTTAACTAATTATGCAGTTGCGGAGGAAACAGGTCTATCTAGAGAAAAGCTTTTAAGATCCTTAGCCCTAAGTAATTTGGTCACAGTTTATATAAAAGCGTATACAGGCACATTATCTGCTATGTGCGGCTGCGGAGTTGCAGCGGGAATTGGTTCCAGTGTAGGAACGGTATTTTTAATGGATGGTGGTATAGAAGAAATGCTAGGGAGTATTATTAATATGGTGGGAAGCATAGCAGGTATAGTCTGTGATGGCGGCAAAGAAGGTTGTTCTTATAAACTGGCACTATCTGCGGGATGGGCCGTGGAATCCGCTTTACTATCCATGGTCGGCGGTGTAATTAATAATACCAACGGTATTTTGGCTACTGATTTTAAAGGCATTATAAGCAATTTGGGCTATGTATGCAATCCGGGAATGATCGAAACCAATGAAGCGATAATAAAGGTTATGACTAGTTAAACAAAGGTATATTAAAATCCTATAACAAAACCAGTGGAATAATTTATAACACAAATCAATATATATTGCATAGAATAGTAATAGTATTCTATGCTTTTTTTTATGCATTTATTATCTTGCCATAATTAAAAAAGATTAAGGAGGTGTTTTATTGAGAATATTGAAAATCGGCTCTATCGGCACGGATGTTATGGAGATACAATCTATGCTTATGAGCCTTGGGTTTTATTTCGGAAATATTGATGGTATATATGGAAATAAAACTGCAGAGGCGGTAAGGAGGTTTCAAAGGAGCTTTGGTTTAGCTGTTGACGGTATAGTAGGACCAGATACATTTGCTGCTTTGGAACCATTTTTAAGAGGCTATGCCGATTATACTATAAAACCGAGAGATACCTTATATTCAATAGCCGGAAGATTCGGTACAAACATAAAGAGAATTGCAACTGCAAACCCAAATTTGGATCCTTATAATTTACAAATAGGTGACAGTATAATTGTACCTTATGGTACCGGTATAGTTGATACCCGGATCTCCTATACCTATGAAATAATGGAAAGAGATATACAAGGACTGGATGCAGTATTTCCTTTTATTGAAATAGGGTCTGCAGGAAATAGCGTATTGGGGAAAAATTTATATTATATAAAAATCGGGAGCGGTGACAATAAAGTATTCTACAATGCCGCCCATCATTCGTTGGAATGGATTACATCACCATTATTAATGAGGTTTACTGAAAATATTGCCGCGGCGTATTCCGAAGGGCGCTCAATAAGAGGCTATAATATAAGACAAATATTGCAAAGAAGTACAATATATATAATGCCTATGGTAAATCCCGATGGCGTTGATCTAGTATTAAATGGACTTGAAGCAGATAACCCTTATTATAATGAACTGATACAATGGAATACTACGGGAAGGCCTTTTTCTGAAGTATGGCAGGCAAATATCCGCGGGGTAGATTTAAATCATAATTATGATGCTGCTTGGGAGCTATCGAAAGAAGCGGAATTGGAATTAGGTATCACGGGCCCAGGGCCCACCCGATATTCGGGGCCTTCACCTTTTTCAGAGCCGGAAACCAGAGCCGTAAGAGATTTAACTTTAAGAATAAATCCAAGACTGGTATTGGCTTATCATAGCCAGGGCGAAGTAATCTATTGGAATTTCATGGACTTGGCACCTCCGGAATCAAGACCTATAGGAGAAGTATTGGCAAGAGTTAGCGGATATACTCTTGAGGAGTTATTTGGAATTGCATCCTTCGCAGGTTACAAGGATTGGTTTATTCAGGACTTTAGAAGACCCGGGTACACCATAGAAGTGGGCTTGGGGGTTAATCCTCTTCCTATATCCCAGTTCCCTAGGATTTATAGAGATAATGAACCACTATTATTACAGGCAACATTGGAATAGACTTGGAAATATATTAACCTTCCGGTAATATTAATTTATGTTGCCGGAAGGTTTTTAAATAGGCATCCTGCACAGGCATGCAAATACAGCTAATCACTCTGGACTAATACCTTCAATGGCTACAGGGATTGGTTTTGTTTTTAATGTCAAAATTTTAAAGTATAATCGTAAATAATTATAAATAAATAGATAATAACTATATGCATATAAATATTTTTGATTTGTATTTACTATTTACTAATTCTATAATTAGCTTATGAGATTTATAAAATTATCATTATATTTATGTTTACTAGGATTAAGTGCTTTACAGGATAGGTTTTTATATAATACTTTATGGGTTTTATAGCAATCGGTTAAAGAATAAATATAACAAAGCTCCTTTTACTTAAAAACATATGCGAAAAGTAATGTAGAACCTTAGATTTAAGCAATCTTTAAACCATAGAAAGGAAGATAAACCATGCTAAAAACTGATATCCTAATAATTGGGGCAGGTGCAGTGGGATGTGCCATAGCGCGGGAATTAACAAAATACCAAGCAGAAGTAATGGTAGTGGATAAAAATGAAGATGTGGGAGGGGATGCATCAAAATCTAATAGCGCAATAATACATACAGGATTTGATGCTACACCAGGCACCCTCGAATCTGAACTTATTGTGGCAGCTAACCCTATGTACGATAAACTTGTTGAAGATCTAGATGTTCCTTTTTTAAGAATTGGGGCAATACTCCCCGCCATCAATAAAGAACAATATGAAAATTTATCAGCAATAAAAGAAAAGGCTTTCAAGAACCGAGTTTATGATATTGAATATTGTACAGGCAAACAACTCCTTACTTTGGAACCAAATTTAAATCCCAAGCTCATGGGTGGCTTACACATACCTCGCGAAAGTATAATAGACCCTTTCCTTTTAGTTGTCGCTTTGGCGGAAAATGCTTGTGAAAATGGCGCATCTTTTTTACTGAATACAACAGTTACTAAAATAAAAAGGGAAAACAATAAAGTTATCGGGGCAATAACTTCTGCTGGTGAAATTAAAGCAAATTATATTATTAATGCAGCAGGATTATATTGTGATGAAGTTGCTCACATGGTGGGGAAAAAGGATTATTATGTAAATCCACGCAAAGGCCAGTTTTATATAATGGACAAGAATACATCCTGCAAAGTTAATCATATTGTTCTACCCATACCCACAAAATTAACTAAAGGCAAGTTAATTTGTCCAACTATTCATGGAAATATACTAGCAGGTCCCACGGCTGAAGATTTGACAGATAAATGCGATAAATCAACAACTTTTGATGGCTTAAAAAGCATTCAGACAGATGTGCAAAACCTAATTCCAAATATCAATTTTAATGACTCCATAACCCAATATTCCGGTTTGCGTCCCAATCGTAATCCTGAAGGATTACATATAGATGTTTATAACGATGTAAAAAATTATATTAATTTATCTGGTGTTCGTTCTACAGGGTTGACTGCGTCTATTGCTATTGGAAAATTCGTAGCGCAAAAACTTATTGATATGGGAATGCCTATTAACTTTAACCCTAACTTTATCCAAAAACGTAATGGAATAATACATTTTACTAGGCTTAGTCGTAAGGAGCAAGAAAGACTTATAAAGAAAAACAAGCTATATGGCAGGGTAATATGCCGGTGTGAAACCGTGACAGAGGGTGAAATAGTAGATGCTATTAACAGTACTATCCCTGCACGCTCCATAGATGCTATAAAACGGCGTGTTCGTCCTGGAACAGGGCGCTGCCAAGGTGGATTTTGTGGCCCCCGAATAGTTGATATATTATCGCGAGAATTGGGTGTTCCACCAGAAAAAATAACAAAAAATGAATCGGGTTCCTACATGATTGCAGGCAAAATCCGATAGGAAAAGGGGTTAAACTTATGTATATTGTAGAATGTGATGTTGCTGTTATCGGAGGAGGACCCGCAGGACTTGCCGCTGCCATCGCAGCTAAAAATGAAGGTGCGGATAAAATATTGATCATTGAACGAGATTCCATGCTTGGTGGAATATTACAACAATGCATACACCCGGGGTTTGGGCTAAGTTATTTCAAAGAAGAATTGACAGGCCCGGAATATGCAGGTCGCTTTATAGACGAAATAAAATCCATAGGTATAGAAACATTTTTGGATTCCATGGTTTTGGAAATTCTTCCTGATAACAGAGTTATATGCATAAACTCATTATATGGTATCATCTCTGTAACCGCTAAGAGTGTGGTACTTGCTATGGGATGTCGTGAAAGGAGCAGAGGAACTATTCAGATACCTGGTACGCGCCCGGCAGGCATATATACTGCAGGGTCAGCACAAAGAATGATTAATCGTCAAAATATGATGGTGGGTAAAAAGATTGTTATATTAGGCTCTGGTGATATTGGTATGATTATGGCGCGGCGCATGACCCTTGAAGGTGCCGAAGTTATTGTCATTGTTGAATTAGCTGATTTTCTAGCGGGACTTACGCGCAATCGTGTTCAATGTCTTGATGACTTTGACATACCCTTATTGCTATCACATACTGTTACAAATATTGTTGGTAATAATAGGGTTGAAGGTGTCTGGGTATCAGAAGTTGATGAAAATAAAAAGCCGATTAAGGGCACAGAAGAATTGTTCCCTTGTGATACCTTATTATTATCAGTTGGACTTATTCCTGAAAATGAATTAAGCCAGGCGGCAGGTATTAAGATAGATCCTATTACCAATGGCCCCATAGTAAACCAATATATGCAAACCTCAGTTCCTTGGGTTTTTGCATGTGGTAATGTTGTTCATATCAATGACCTTGTAGATAATGTCTCTGTAGAAAGCAGTATTGCAGGAATGGCTGCTGCACAATTTTCTAAAACCTGTATGCCCGTTTCAATTGGCAAAGTAAAATGTATGCCCGGAAATAATATCCGTTATGTTTGTCCCCAGTATATTTCTTTAACAAAGGATAACAAGGAAGTGAAACTATATTTTCGGGTATTTGAACCTGATAAAAATGTCAGGATATCAGCAATTAGCAACGGGAAAAAAATAAACGAAAAAAAAGTAATTAGAGTTAATCCAGGTGAAATGGAATACATAACTATCCAAACATCACAATTATCGGAGGGCACTTTGATTATTAAAACAGAAAAGGAAGCCTAAAAAATGAAAATTAAAAAAATAACCTGTACTGTATGTCCAATAGGTTGCAATATTAATGTAAAAGGTAAAGACGGTATAATAGAATCCATAGAAGGTTTTGCTTGCAAACGAGGTAATAAATATGGAATAAATGAATTCTTGAATCCAGTTCGTATCCTTACTTCAACAGTCAAAGCATTAGGCGCTCAATCCTTTTTATTGCCTGTGCGTTCAAACAAACCTATAGCAAAGCATTTACTGTTTAAATGTATGGATGAAATACGCAAAGTGGAAGTTAGGGGACCCGTTAAAAGACACGATGTAATAATCCCAAATATTTTGGGCACGGGGATTGATATTATAGCAATTGGTTGTGCGGAATAGTAACTTGATATATTGTAAAAATGTTAGTGAATTAATTTACTTTGAAAGTTAGAGTATAATTTTAATTGGCAAAAGCAATATATAAAACAAAAGGGAAAAATGGAGAACCTCAACACATATACCTGCTTGATAAAATAATAAACCCAGAAACATTCGGAAAGATTTCAGCAAACCTATGGATAGGCTATACTAAATAGGGTAGTTTGACTCCGAACAATGATATAAAAAAACATATATCATAGGAGGAATTAAAATGGCACATAGAAAACGTTATTGAGGAAGAATTCAAGAAACAAATAGTAGTTTTGTTTAATGGGAGCAAATCATAAGCGGATCTGAATAGAGAATCTGGTATTTCTAAGTCCACAATTAAAACTTAGGCAGAAAGACTGAATAATTCGGGTTCACTTAACATTGATGATAACCGCAGCGAAGAAGAGAAAGAAAAAGTAAAACTAAAAGAACTATATGGCTACCTGTGCGGAAAAAAAGAGGGATTAATATCCTATAGGCAAAAAGGCTTAACATACCTGAACCGCGCCGTAAAAGTATCATTGATATGGGGAAGCACCCTCTGGTAAAGTCTTGTAGGCGTAAATACGCCTATAGCAAGACAAAGTCTATTTTCGCCTAAATAAAGGTGTCCAAAGGATGCAGGGGTCCCAGTGTTAAATAGGATCGTAGAATAAATGCGATTAATAGCAGAAATTTTTAAGCAATTTGTATGTCGAAAACAAAGAAATATATATTGCCAACTATTACTTGACAGTAACTAATCAGAATTGCCACTTGACAGTAATTATTATTTATGTTAATGTATATTAACTTTTTTTTTACAGTAAAATAAGAAAAAAAGCCTATCAATCCATTGCGCTGCAAT
>CAYMVQ010000038.1:0-9237 GCA_964394355.1 uncultured Clostridiaceae bacterium | reverse complement strand
CTTTCCATTCATCTTCTTTAAAACCAATTAAAATAATATCGTCTGATATGTAAATCGGTCTTTTTACTAGCATTCCATCTGTTGCTAAAAGTTTAATTTTCTCTGCATCCTCCATTTCAGAAAGCTTATCCTTAAGTTTCAGTTCTCTATATAACTTTCCGCTTGAATTAAAGAATTTATTAATGGGATAATCACTATTGAAAATCCATTTTCTCAACTCGTCCTCATTAGGATTGTTTTCTTTTATATTTCTTTCTTCAAAGTCAATATTATTTTGATTCAGCCAGTTCCTAGCCTTCGCACATGTTGTTCACCTTGGAAAACAAAGAAATAAGTTTTTCATAAAGTTCTTTCCTCCTTAATTATCAGTTCAAATGTATCTTGATTTAATACAGCATTGACAGCAGGTACAGCGTCATTATCGCAAACTTCATTAAAATAAGTATATATAAAATCTTATATTGTGTCCATTGTTTTACTAAAATAAATATTAAGAATATAATGCATTATTATTGTTAAGGTATAACGCATAAGGGATTATACAAAGCTTAGAAATAAATAAGTGCAAGTCTATTTGCAGTTTAACTTTTATCAAATATTAATAATTTTTAATAAAAGAATGCAAAGTAATGTAATAAATGAACTGTACCAGATCAATAAGTTAAGGTAAAATTCTTCAGTTACCAACTTTACATAAACGAAAACTTAAAGTAAAATAAAGACGAACAAGCGTTTGGTATAGATAAAGATCATAGCATATAAAAATAAAGTGCTGCAAAAATTTTATTTAATGATTTATTATACATTGCTTGCTATGAGCAGTTAGGAATGTTTTGGATATATGCTATGATCCGGGAAAGGCTGTTGGGAAACATGGATAAGAAAGCTTATATAGCAATTGATTTAAAATCCTTCTATGCTTCCGTTGAATGCATAGAGCGGGGACTTGACCCTTTAACCACAAACCTAGTTGTAGCAGATGCGAGTAGAACTGCAAAAACTATTTGTCTTGCTGTTTCTCCTTCACTTAAAGCATATGGAATTTCCAGTAGGGCAAGATTATTTCAAGTTGTTCAGAAGGTTAAGGAGATAAATGCCCAAAGATTAAAAAATGCACCGGGCCGATCCTTTTCTGCTTCTTCTTATAATGATATTGAATTACAATCTTCCCCCAAGCTTTCCTTAGATTATATAGCAGCGCCTCCAAGAATGGCCTATTATATAGACTACAGTACGAAAATCTATAATATTTACTTAAAATATATTGCACCTGAAGATATTCATGTATATTCCATAGATGAAGTTTTTATGGATGCTACAAAATATTTAAAGGCTTACAAGCTATCAGTAAGAGAACTTACTAAGAAAATACTCCAAGATATTCTTGAAACCACAGGAATTTCAGCTGCAGCCGGGGTTGGAACAAATTTATACCTGGCAAAAATAGCAATGGATATTTTGGCAAAACGAGCCCCAATAGGCGAAAAAGGCGTGCAAATAGCAGAATTGGATGAAATAAGCTATCGCAAATTACTTTGGAATCATAGACCAATAAGGGATTTTTGGAGAATTGGCAAGGGCTATGCTAAGAAACTTGAGAAGAATGGACTTTTTACAATGGGGGATATTGCAAGATGCTCTATAGGCAAGCCTAATGATTATCATAATGAGGATTTATTATATGAATTATTTGGAGTTAATGCAGAACTGCTGATTGACCACGCTTGGGGATGGGAGCCATGCACTATTGCTCATATTAAAAAATACAAACCTAGTGCAAGAAGCATAGGTTCAGGGCAAGTGCTACAATGTGCTTATTCCTATGAAAAAGCTAAACTTATTGTATGGGAAATGGCAGATTTACTTGCACTTGATTTAGTTGATAAAAGACTTGTAACAGACCAAATTGTTTTAACCATAGGCTATGATATTGGAAATTTAAAAGACCCAAATATAAAAAAACAATACAAAGGCGAAGTCACCAGCGATGCTTATGGGCGCGAGATTCCCAAAGCAGCCCATGGCACAATAAACCTTGATATGTACACTTCTTCTGGAAAGTTAATTGTAGGGTCCACCATGGAATTATTTGAAGATATTATCAATAAAAACCTTTTGGTTAGAAGGGTCAATATATCAGCTAATCGGGTAATAGATGAGTCTAGCATTAAAGAGGAAGAAAATATTGAACAGCTAGATTTTTTTACAGATTATTCAGTTGCACAAAAAAAAGAGGAAAAAGCAGAGCTTGTACGTGAAAGAAAACTACAGGAAACATTATTAGAAATAAAGGACAGGTTTGGCAAGAATGCTGTCCTAAAAGGGGTAAATCTAGAAGAAGGGGCTACTACAACAGATAGAAACAAGAGGATTGGGGGCCACAAGGCATGACAAACAAATATGATGATATTATTAATTTGCCAAGGCATATATCAAAAAAACATAATCCCATGCCCATTATTGATAGGGCGGCACAATTTTCCCCTTTCGCTGCATTAACCGGTCATGATAATGCTATAAAGGAAACAGCAAGGGCAACTGAAGAAAGAATAGAACTGGATGCGAATATGAAAGAAAAATTGAATAACAAATTCCAAATACTAATGGATTGGCTTCAAGAGTATCCTAAAGTCAAAATAACCTACTTTCAGCCAGATGAAAAGAAGGATGGGGGAGCATATATTACTGTATCAGGTACTATTAAAAAGATAAATGAATATAAACGATTCATTACTTTAACCGATGGCTCTACAATCCCTATTGATGAAATTATAGATATGGACGGAGAAATATTTAAAATTCCATAGTTTATATATTGTTATCTCCATGTTATTATCTTGATTTTATTTTTTAACATTATGTATATCCGAGGCCCATGGGCCTCGGATAGCTAATTCTACTAGGCCAGTTCAATATTTCCACTAAAAGCTCCGCCAGATCCTGTTATTGAGACTGTAACAGTTTCATTGTCAGCTAATTGAGGAACAATTGCCATATAAACTGGATCAGGTGTTTCGGTAAAATCAACTGGCCCCGTATACTCTTTTGCCACATAACAATATCTCGTATTTGGCGGGGTATCATCATCGCTGATTTCCAAAGCAATAGTAACAAAATAGGTGGCTTCATCATCAATCTTACCACTTACATTTACCAATTGAATGGCAGCTGTTTTAGGGTAATTAAAATCTCTTTCTAATGCGGGCATATTTACACTCCTTTATCATTTATTTAGAGGGATGTCCCCCAGTAATAAGGTATTAAATTATACTATAAAATGTTACAAGCTATATAGGACATCTTAATGAAAAAAGGCCAAATTCTTAAAGAAGCGAACTTTTACTGTAAACTGCAATAATATAATAAGGGTGGTATTGTGAGCAGAAAGGATTGCAAGGAATGGACAGTACTAATTTACGCAAATGGTAATAATGAGTTAGAACCTGAAATTCAAAAGTCTAAAATTGATGCTGAAAAATCAGCTTCTAATGAAAATATAAATGTAATAATGCAAATAGGTAGGATACCAAGTCATATGGTAGAGATAATGAGACCAGAGGCACAAATTTATCATAATGGAGAAGAATGGTCAGGTGTCAGGCGTTATAAAATAAAAAATCCCAACTCAGCACTTATTTCTGATTTAGGTAGCATAAATATGGCAGATCCCAAGGTTTTATATGATTTTATAAAGTGGGGATTTAAAAACTATCCATCAAAACGAAGGATGCTAATTGTGGGAGGACACGGATTCTCTTTTATTTCGGTTATGACCGATTATAGCCAAGATCTGCCCTATATGATGGGCATAGCACAAATGAGTGAAGTAATAAATATGGCTATGGGAGATTTAGCTAAATGCTTGGATATACTTATACTGGATGCCTGCTATATGAACTCCATAGAAATAATATATGAGCTTGGAGGAAAGAAGAAAAACCTGCTTAAATATTTATTGACATATATAAAAGATGGTCCCTTGGAAGGCCTTCCATATGGAAAGCTTATCAGCTGGCTGAAATCTAGCCATGGAATAGATAATACTATTGCCATACTAAAGAACATAGTAGACAAAATAGATATGAACCTTGTAATTATAGAAATGAATCGTAGGAAACTCAAAAATATTAAAGGGACTGTAAATAAGTTGGCATATACTTATCTAACATATGAGGAAAATAAAAGTATAAGCCCAGAAGAAGTTATTTATACAAGTGATAAGAATTGCCTATGGTATACTTATGCTTCTGAATATAGAAGGCTTATAAAGGAGATTATTATATATCATAAATCTAAATCATTCTCTCATCAAAGTATAATAGATATAGTCCATCAAAAATTTAGAATAAGCGGCAATAAAATGGACTATATTGCCTTAGTTTATTTAAATCTTAGCTTCTGTAGAAGCAATTCCTGGGTTTATCTTCTAACTGACAGATCATTGGATAAAAGCATGGATTATAAACTATCTTCTCTAAAATTGCCTTTAGAGCCTATGATAATGCACCCCAAAACCATTGGGAAAATTATAGGCTATATGAATGTGACCTTCACCCAAGTTCAAATAAATAATACAATGGAAAAGCTATTTTTATATAAAAATTGGACTTATAAAAACATAGCAAATAAACTGCAGCTTCAAATTGAAAGCATTTTACCCGGTTCATAAAAAGTTTTAATTATTGCTCTAAAAAATAAAACAAGCTTAACACATGTACAATTTGTGCATAATATGAACTAGGAAATTAATAGATTGATAGGAGGAATTTTAATGTCTCAACTTTTTAAACCTGCAGTATTCTACACTACCGGCACATTTCCCTACGGCATAGCAACAGCCGACTTTAATGAGGATGGTAATTATGATTTAGCTGTCTTATCAGTATCTACAGGTCAAATTGCCATTCTTTTAGGAAATGGAGATGGTAGCTTCCAGGATGCTACATTTTATTTATCCGGAGCCAACCCTACCAGTATAGTAGCGGCGGACTTTAATGGGGACGGCCATATAGATCTGGCTACGGCAAATTCAAATGGGGGGGATATAGCAGTGCTTTTTGGAAATGGAAATGGCACCTTTCAGACAGCTTTAGGTCTTGTAGCCGGATCAAATCCTATAAGCATTGTTGCCGCCGACTTTAACAATGATGGAAATATGGATTTGGCTGTAACTGACTTAACAGCTAATAATGTGTCGGTACTTATGGGAAACGGTAATGGAACTTTTCAGGCGCCTATTTTTTATCCAGTTGGTTTATTTCCCTATGGAATGGTAGCAGCAGACTTTAATGAAGATGGAAATATAGATTTAGCTGTAACAAATAGTGGCCAGAGCGATATTGCCATACTAATGGGTAATGGTGACGGCACTTTTCAGACTGCAGTATTTTACTCCGTTGGAGATGATTCTATGGGTATTAGCACCGGTGATTTTAATAACGATGGAAAGTTGGATTTGGCTGTATCGAACTTTGATTCCATGGATATTTCTGTACTATTAGGAAATGGTGATGGAAGCTTTCAGAGTGCTGTTTCTTATCCTATAGGTACAAATCTTGAAGGTATTATATCTGCAGATTTTAACGGGGATGGTAAAATAGATTTAGCTGTGGCAGGTGCCAGTTCTAATGCCGTTGGTGTACTTTTGGGGAATGGTAATGGCACTTTTCAAGAAGTCCAATTTTTTCCCGCCGGTAATTATGCCTCCCAAATGGTAGCCTCGGATTTTAACAAAGATGGTTTGGTGGATTTGGTTGTGACAAACAACTATTCTCAAAATATTGCTGTATTTATCAATAACACTTTTTTATCTAAGCCGGTTAGGGGCATAGCTTTTTATGATATTTTTTAATAATCTAAAGCAGCTATTTTTCTAGTTCAAGTAATCGTTTCTTCATCTCCAACCCTCCTCGATAACCTCTCCATTCTCCGTGCTTTCCAAACATGCGATGGCACGGAGCAACGATCAATACGGGATTAGCACCGATGGCTGTGCCAACGGCTCTGACAGCATCAGGCCTATGGATTCTTTCCGCAATTTCCGTATAGTTGGCGCTTTGCCCAAAAGGTACTTTGAGAAGCTCATCCCAGACTGTCCGCTGAAATTGTGTGCCGCGTAAGTCCAAGGGGATTGTAAATTTATTACTTTGTCCTTCTAAATAATTAATAAGCTCAGATTCATAGGAAGCCATTGCATTTTTGTCCTCTATTAATTCAAAATTTGCTATATGCTTTTCCACCCATTTACTCAACTCTTCAAAAGGCGCATCCACTGACCCTACATAACAAAGACCCTTCTTTGTAGCTGCAATATATAATTTCCATTGGTCAATGTTTAATAAAGTCCAGTATACTGTTTCCTTCCCATTTGTCGCCATATTTTCACCCTACCATTATCTTAATATTAAATTTTGCTCTATAGTAATTTATTATCCCTATATTATATTTTTTCTATTCGAAATTTCCTTTAGATAATACTAAAAAGAATATAAAGGTTTAGAATGGCTTATATTGGCAACAATCTTAATGTAACTGATTCTTTTTTTTGCACCTTTATGGTGCTTTTTTTTTGCCCATAGCTAGATAGCCTAGTTTAACTCTGTAATGGCTGCAAATATAATAATATGCCTTTAGAAGATAACTGTAGCTTCTGATGCTTTTTAAAATCAACAAAATACTTCATAATGTTTATATGCAAAATATATTTATGATATAATTGTTATAAAGTTTACGAAAGAAAAAAACCTTATCCAGTGGATATAAGTGTAATAGCTTAAGCAAATGGATTATTCATAGTGAAAGGAGAAAGCAATGCTAAAAATCAAAAATATAGATTTGAACCTGGGGACTATTGGAAAAAGTGTAAACATATTAAAAGATGTAAGTTTTACTTTTGAGAAAAAGAAGTTGTATGTTATCACGGGCCCTAATGGAGGGGGCAAATCTTCGCTAGCCAAAGTAATTATGGGAATATACAGGCCACAAAAAGGCCAAATATTTCTAGACGATGAGGAAATAACGGATTTCGATATAACTAAAAGAGCAAAACTAGGCATAGGATATGCTTTTCAACAACCTCCGAAATTTAAAGGAATGACTGTAAGAGAATTACTTAGACTCTCGGCGGGATGTCCTGTAGAGAATACAGAGCTATGCGCATTGTTGCATAAGGTTGGTCTTTGTGCCCAAGATTATATAGATAGGGAAGTAGATAACAGTCTATCTGGGGGAGAATTAAAAAGGATTGAGATTGCAACCATAATGGCAAAATCATTAAAAGTTGCAGTATTTGATGAACCGGAGGCAGGTATAGATTTATGGAGCTTTCAAAGACTAAGTGAAACTTTTAAAAGGATACATGAAGAACATGATACTACAATTATTATTATATCCCATCAAGAGAGGATACTAAATCTAGCAGATCAGGTCATCGTACTTGCAGATGGAAAAATAAAAGATGTTACAGCCAAAGAGAAGATAATGGCTGAAATAGGATTAAGCGCAAAAGACTGCATGTATGGCAGGGATTGTGCAAAGGGGGCAAATAGAAATGATGAATGCATTGGATAAGGAGCTTCTTGAAAAAGTTGCAGATTTACACGAAATACCCATGGGGGCATACAATATTAGAAAAAATGGCCAAGGAATAAGTAGAAATACAACTGCCAATATAGATATTATAAGTAAAAAAGATAAAGCAGGCATAGATGTTATTATAAAGGCTGGAACTAAAAATGAAAGTGTTCATATACCAGTAATATTATCTTCAAACGATATTACAGATGTGGTTTATAATAGTTTTGAAGTAGGCGAAGACTCTGATGTACTTATAGTGGCAGGGTGTGGTATTCACAATTCAGGTGATAGTAAATCTCAACATGATGGTATACATGAGTTTTTTGTTCGAAAAAATGCTAGGATGAAATATGTAGAAAAACATTATGCCCAGGGAGAAGGAAAAGGAAAAAAAGTATTAAATCCAAAAACCATAATAGATGTAGAAGAGGGTGGCATTGTAGAGCTTGAAATGATACAAATAAAAGGTGTTGATCACACTGATAGAGTTACTGAGATACGCTTAGAGAAAAACGCGCGACTTATTGTGACGGAAAGACTTTTAACAAGTGGAAATCAAGATGCAGATTCAAAAATAATTGTGGAACTAAAGGGGGAGAATTCAACAGCACAGATTATATCTCGTTCTGTCGCACAAAATTTCTCAAAGCAGAGATTTTATTTCAACCTAGTGGGGAAAAATGTGTCTAGGGGACATGTACAGTGTGATTCTATCATAATGCATAATGCTCAAGTTTTCTCTACTCCTGAAATTTCCGCCTTGCACCAAGATGCTCAATTGATACATGAAGCTGCTATAGGAAGAATAGCTTCAGACCAGTTAATAAAATTGATGAGCTTGGGACTTTCTGAAGAAGAAGCTGAAGAGACTATTTTAAATGGATTTTTAAAATAGAAATATTAGGGATATTTAGGGAAATACTACTAACTTATAAAAATCAATTATTTTAAACCCTAGGGTGGGGTATAACAATCCTCATTCTGCATTAGCTATTGGAAGAGATTTCTTGTAAATGATGATAAATAAAGAACAAGTGAAAACAAATGATATTAAGCTTTATATTAGGAGATTCAACTATGGGAAAGGATATACCGGTAATAAAGAATCAAAATTATATTATAGATATAACAGGGCAAAGCCATGAAGGCTTGGGAGTCGGTAGAATTGATAACTTTACCGTATTTGTAAAGAATGCCATTGCTGGGGAAAGACTTAAAATCAAAATAGTCAAGGTTCTAAAAAACTATTCCTATGGAAAGATACTGGAGATTTTAAAAGCATCTACTTATAGAATAGAGCCAAAATGTGCTATTGCTAATAGATGCGGAGGCTGTCAATTACAACATATAAGCTACGAAGGACAACTAAAGTTTAAAACACTAATAGTCGAAGATGCCATATCAAGAATAGGTGGCTTCCAAGATATAAAAGTACATAATATTATTGGAATGGAGGATTCCTGGCACTATAGAAACAAAGCGCAAATACCCGTTGGCACCAAGAACAATGAAATAAAAATAGGCCTATTTGCCGAAAGAAGTCACGAAATAATAAATACGGATATATGCTTAATACGACATAAAATTAATGATGAAATTACGAAAAATATAAGAAAATTTATAAATGATTATAATATCAGTATTTATGACGAAACAACGGGA
>CAYMVQ010000037.1:0-10185 GCA_964394355.1 uncultured Clostridiaceae bacterium | reverse complement strand
TTGTATGTTGGAAAAAAGAAATATATATTGCCAACTATTACTTGACAGTAACAAAAATTTTATGAAGTTTGACATATAAGTGCTTATAGGCATATAATAAAGAAAAGCCCGTTATGTGAGGCTACCCTGTAAATAGAAGCTGCTACCGCTAAACATCGAGAGATGCCATGCCGGTCAACAGATTTTATCGGATTAAGGTATAATCTAATGCAGTTGGGACTACCCTATGTTACAGGAAGCTAAAGCTAATCGAGAGGGAAATACTTTTACAATATCCCCCTTGCATGTCGGCGGGGGATTTTTATGTTTGGAGGTGGTAATTGTGGATCCTGGTCCTTTACCTGATAATTTATTTAAAAATGCGTACATTATATTCGGAGCCATAATTGTACCACCTATGTTTGTGGCTTCCTAAGGGAGTGAGAAGAATGGATGATTTTTTAAAGGAACTTATAGAAAAAGAAAAATATTTACAAGCAAGAAATGAATTAAGTGGAATGAATATTGTTGATATTGCGCAGATACTGGAAGAATTGGACAAAGAAAAGCTATTGATAATTTTCAGGATTCTTCCTAAAGAGATTGCTGCGGGAGTGTTTTCTCACACATCCATTGAACTACAACAATATATTATAGAATCTATTACCGATAAAGAAACCAGTAGCATAGTGGGAAAACTATTTTTAGATGATACTGTAGATCTATTAGAAGAAATGCCTTCTAATGTAGTAAAAAAGGTTTTAAAAAATACCGACGAAGAAACAAGAAAATTGATAAATCAATTTTTGAATTATCCCGAAGATTCTGCCGGAAGTATCATGACTATTGAATTTGTCGATTTGAAAAAGCATATGACAGTGGGTGAGGCCTTAGCTTATATAAGGGCTACAGGAGTTGACAAGGAAACAATAAACTATTGCTTTGTAATAGACGAAGTAAGAAAACTTGAAGGCGTTGTTTCAATTAGAAAGATAATTTTATCCGAGTCAAATGAAATAGTCGGTGATATTATGAGTACGGACGTATTATATGCCAATACCTTGGATGACCAAGAAAAGATTGCACTTATATTTAAAAAATATGATCTAACCACATTACCGATAGTTGACAATGAAAATCGGCTTGTAGGAATTGTAACCATTGATGACATTGTTGATATTATTGATGAAGAAAACACGGAAGACTTACACAAGATGGCGGCTATTCAGCCTTTAGAGGATGAATATTTAAAAACAAATGCTTTTATTTTAGCTAAGCATAGGATAGTTTGGCTTCTGGTACTAATGATATCCGCAACCTTTACGGGGAATATCATAAGGAAATATGAAGGCATGCTTGAATCCGTAGTAATCTTAGCTGCTTTTATTCCTATGCTTATGGATACAGGGGGAAATTCCGGTTCACAGTCTTCAACTCTCATTATTAGGGGTATGGCTTTAGGTGAAATAAATACGGCAGATGTTTTTAAAGTATTTAGAAAAGAAATAAAGGTTGGGCTTATATCTGGCTTTACCCTAGCTGCTGTAAACTTTTTAAGGATGATTTATTTTGAAAAAGTTGGAGTAACAATATCTTTAACAGTATGTCTAACACTTTTTTTTACCGTTATAATATCAAAGCTTGTAGGTGGCTTACTACCTATTTTGGCGGAGAAAATACACTTAGATCCTGCTATTATGGCAGGGCCCTTAATTACTACTATTGTAGATGTATTGGCTTTAATGATATATTTTGGTCTGGCTACGAGATTTCTAGCGATATGAGGTGATTTTTTCGCCTCTTTTTTCTATATTTTAAACCCCCTATTGTTACGATTTAGGTATAATTATCTTAGTTAAATTAACTGCATACTTCGAATGAGTTTAAAACCATAATGTGGGGTGGCAGGTAAATAACAGTGTGTTAATTGTAACTTAATAAATATTTAATATAATTGTTGATAGCAATTTGCTATAATTATACATGGATTTACCATATATAATTATAGGTATGAAGGTATAATTAAGAAAATTAGAGGTAGCAACATGAATATTACCAAGAACAAGGTAAACTTTAGAAAATCAATATTGATAATGGCAGTTATTTTATGTATTTTAATAAGCTTTGTATCTGCAGATAGCTATAAAATAACTGATAAAAAAACCTATATTATTAGAAATGCATATGAAGTTATTAATGACAGTAAAAGTCCTGTTTATGATTTGTTAATAAAAGTATTAGTTGGCGCCAATACGGATTCTTTATATCAAAATTTATTGGATATTCAAGTTGAACCCGGTGGCTTTCATATGGAATCCGACGATTGGGGAAATATATATGCAAAATATAATATAGCTATGTTAAAGCCTAATAGCAAGATTAGTATTACAATAGAAAACACTATTGAGAATAGCGGTGTATCTTTTGATAAAAAACTATATCACAAAGATGCTGATTATAGCAAGTTCTTAAAAGTCCCATCTAATTATATACATATCTTGCCAGGCGAGAAAATTGAAAGTAATGCTATGGAGATTAAGGAAAAAGCTTTGGAACTTACTAAATCGGGAACTGTTATGGAAAAGGCAAAAAGAATATATGATTTTGTCAATCTCCATATTGAGTATGATGAAAGCCCACTATATGCAAATAAGGGTGCATTAAATGGTTTGCGCACAAAAAGAGGAGTGTGCGATGAGTATGCGTTTTTATTTACTGCTCTTTGTAGGGCTGCAGGCTTACCTTCAAGAGTCATAGCAGGATATTGGGTAGAGGATCATATTAAGGAAAATCTTACTTTTGATATATCCAGTGATAGGCATTCTTGGAGTGAGTTTTATATACCGGATATTGGTTGGATACCTGCTGAGCCTACATTTAGATATATTTATAATGGTAAAAAAATACCCAATGAAGATTATTTTGCTAATATAAGCAGTGACGATAGGCATTTTATTAGCAGTTATATTACCAAGGATATAAAAAAAGACTTAGATGTACAATATTCGCACTATGGTGTTGATACAGTAAGTCTGAAATTAATATCTAAGGATGAAAGTATAAAACTCTTGCCTAAGGACTATAAGCATACAACTAAATACGCTTTGTATGATATAAAGGAAGACTATTGGGCAGCCCCCTATATTATTAGTTTATATAATGAAGGAATAATATATGCAAAAGAAGGGAGTTTATTTAAGCCTTATGATAATATTAATAGAGCGGAATTTGCCGCCTATATCACTAACGCTTTAGGTCTTGATAAGACAAAAGCATCAGGCGAGTATAAGGATGTAACAGCCCAAACAAAATTTTATGAATATATTAATGCGGCTACAAAAGCCGGATTAATCGAAGGTTATAATGGTTATTATAATCCAAATGATAGTATTACAAGGCAAGATATTTCCGTAGTAATGAAAAGGGCAATTGATTATTTAAATATTAAAGAAGAAGCTTCGAAATTTCCGGACTATAAAGATAAAAGTTCAATTTCTGATTATGCAATAGATAGTATAAGGCTTATGCACAAGTTAAATATAATGCAAGGAAAGCCCGGATTTATTTTTGCTCCAAAAGATTTTACATCAAGGGGTGAAGCGGCTAAGATAATTTGGGAATTTAGAAAAAATATTTTTCAAAAATAAAAGACCATAATGGTCTTTTATTAGATTTCTTATTTAATTATCATTTCATTTATGGGTTTGCCGGCAGGTACTATAGGGTAAACCCCTGAAAATTTATCAATAATGCATTCGATAATTGTTGCTTTATCCGATTTGACAGCACGGTTAAGGGCTAGCCTTAGTTCTTCTAAGGTCCTTACTTTTTCTCCCTTCAAGCTGTAAGCATTTGCAAGCTTTAGATAATTCACATCATCGGTCAAATCTGTTTCTGAATACCTTTCTTCCTGAAATAACTCTTGCCACTGTCGCACCATTCCAAGGCTACCATTATTAAAAAGCAATGTTATTATGGGGAGATTATATTTATTAACAGTTGCCAATTCATTACAGTTCATTCTAAAACAGCCGTCACCCGCCAGATGCAATACTTTTTTATCTGGGTTGCCTATTTGAGCACCAATAGCTGCCCCCAGTCCGTAACCCATAGTGCCTAAACCACCGGATGTAAGGAATCTGCGTGAAGTATTAATCTTACAATATTGCGCCGCCCACATTTGATGCTGGCCTACTTCAGTGACTATAATGGTATTTTTGCCGATTATTTGCTGAGCCATCTCAAGTATATTTTTTGCAGTAAAGGTACTTTGGGCTTTAAAGTGCTGTGTTTTATTATTTTTGATCTTTTTTAGCCAGGCACTTCTATCTTTTACAGCTATCTTGTTAGTTAGTTCTCTTAATATTTGTTTTACATTTCCTTCAAAAGGAATATCTACTTCCTTATTTTTACCTATTTCTGAACTGTCAATATCTATATGAATAATTTTTGCTTTTGGGGCAAATTTTTTATCTGCACCTATTACCCTATCACTAAATCTTGCACCTATAGCGATTACCAAATCACTATCCATTACTGCAAGGTTTGTTTCTTTATGACCATGCATCCCAACAAGACCTAAGGACAAGGGGTGTTCCATAGGAAAGGAACCCAAGGACATAAGAGTATTTGCAACAGGTATTTGCCCTTTTTGCGCAAAATCCATTAGTTCCTTTTCGGCTTGTGCATGAATTATACCACCACCAGCATAAATAATCGGCTTATTTGCTGTATCTATTAGTTTGGAGCAATTAACGAGCTTGTCTTTGTCAATGTTTTCTTCTTTTTTCTTTTCTTTTTTAGGAGCTTTAAAGGAATACTGACATTTCGATATAAAAATATCTTTTGGAATATCAATAAGTATGGGTCCAGGTCTTCCATTTTGCGCAATTTCAAAAGCCTCCCTTATGATTGGGGCTAGGTCCTCTATATTTTTAACAAGATAATTATATTTAGTCACGGGAAAGGTAACAGCTGTAATATCTATTTCTTGGAAGGAGTCTCTTCCTAGTAAACTTTGGGGTACTTGGCCGGTAAAAACTATAATAGGTACGGAATCCATATAAGCTGTTGCTATTCCTGTTATTGTATTTGTGGCACCGGGGCCTGAAGTTGCGAAACATACACCTACTTTTCCCGTAGATCTAGCATAACCGTCAGCTCCATGTACGGCACCTTGCTCATGGCTTGTAAGTATATGAAGAAAGTCATCTTTATAGTCGTATAATGCATCATATAAGGGTATTACTGCACCGCCCGGATAACCGAAGATAGTATCAACGTTTTGTTCTTTTAAGCATTTTAGTACTATTTCCGCACCACTTAAGTTCATTTATTGAACCACCTTTCTATATATCTAATACAGCACCCTTGGATGCTGATGTAACCATTTTGGAATAACGTTTTAAATAACCCTTTAAGGTTTTCTTTTTAACCTTCAATAATTTTTTTCTTTTAGATAAGGTCTCGTCATCTACCAATAAATTGATTTTTCCTTTAAGGATGTTAATTTCTATCGTATCTCCTTCCTCTACAAGGGCTATGGGGCCACCTTCAGAAGCCTCCGGTGAAATATGGCCAATTGCAGCGCCTTTTGTTGCACCAGAAAATCTTCCGTCAGTAATCAGGGAAACTTGAGTATCTAAGCCCATACCTACTAAAGCAGAAGTAGGTGAAAGCATTTCGCGCATTCCAGGCCCACCCTTTGGACCCTCATATCGAATAACTACAATATCCCCCTTTTTTATATTGCCATTTAAAATTGCTTTTAACGCTTCTTCCTCTTCATCAAAAACTCTGGCTGGCCCCCTATGTTCCAACATAGATGAAGATACAGCGGATTTTTTTACTACAGCACCGTCAGGGGCTAAATTTCCCCAGAGTACGGCAATGCCACCGCTTTCACTTACCGGATTTTCAATGGGAGCTATTACTTCCTTATTTCTGTTTGTAGAGTTTTTTAGAAGCTCCTTTACTGTGACGCCAGAAACTGTTATTTCATCTACATTAATTAGTCCATTTTTAGATAGCTCTCGCATTACTGCGAGTATTCCACCAGCTTCATATAAATCCTCTATATGAAAGGGGCCTGCAGGACTTAGTTTGCATAAATTTGGGGTTCTTTCACTCAATGTATTTATTAAGCTAAGATCAATTTTCACTTTTGCCTCATTAGCCACTGCAGTAAGGTGCAGCACCGTATTAGTTGAGCAACCAAGAGCCATATCGACTGCAAGAGCATTTTCAAAAGCTGATTTGGTCATTATATTTTCCGGTAAAATATTATTTTTTATAAGATCCATTATCCTAATACCGGTTTTTTTGGCCAATCTATATCTTTCCGAATAAACAGCAGGTACAGTGCCATTGCCTGGCAAGGCCATACCCAAGGCCTCAGTCAAGCAATTCATAGAATTAGCAGTAAACATACCGGAGCAAGAGCCACAGCTAGGACAAGCGCTATTTTCCAACTCCAAAAGCTCTTCATTTGATAAGGTGCCAGCTCTAACTCTGCCTACTGCCTCAAACATACCGGAAAGGTCGATTCTTTCTCCTTTATATCTGCCTACTAACATGGGACCGCCGCTAACAATAATAGAAGGTATATTTAGTCTTGCAGCGGCCATCAGCATACCGGGTACAATTTTATCGCAATTAGGAATAAGAACAAGGCCGTCAAAGGCATGGGCAAGGGTCATAGTTTCAATGCTATCGGCTATTAGTTCTCTTGATGCCAAAGAGTACTTCATACCTTCATGTCCCATTGCTATTCCATCACAAACTCCTATGGATGGAAACTCTACAGGGACACCACCTGCCATAATTACTCCCTTTTTTACCGAATCGGCAATGTCTTTTAAATGCTTGTGCCCCGGTACTATTTCATTGAAAGAATTTACTATAGCTACTAAAGGTTTATCAAATTCTTCATCAATAAAACCTAAAGATTTTAATAAAGAGCGATGAGGTGCCTTTTCTAAGCCTATTTTTATATTATTACTATTCATATTTATCCCCTTCTTTTATAACCAAGACATCATAGATCTTAAAACTTTACCTACTTTTACAATTGGATGCTCCAATTCTTGTTGCTTTCTTTTATTGAAAACTGGGCGACCTGCCATGTTTTCTAAAATCCAATTCTTTGCGAATTCTCCATTTTGAACATCATCCAAGACTTTTTTCATATTATTTCTTACATCTTGGGTAATTATTTTTTGTGATGTAACATAATCACCATATTCAGCAGTGTCACTGACACTATATCTCATTTTCTCAAAACCACCCTCATATAGTAAATCAACAATTAGTTTCATCTCATGGAGGCATTCAAAATAAGCTATTTCCTCTTGGTATCCAGAATCCACTAAGGTATCAAAGCCTGCCTTTATAAGTTCTGTAACACCACCACATAAAACACATTGTTCACCAAACAAGTCTGTTTCTGTTTCCTCTTTAAAAGTAGTTTCAATTACGCCGGCTCGTAATGCACCAAGTCCCTTTGCATATGCCAATGCAATGTTTTTTGCATTCCCCGTATAATCTTGATGGACTGCCAATAGTGACGGTACACCTTTACCTTCTTGGTAGATCCGCCTTACAAGATGACCCGGTCCTTTAGGAGCTATCATAAACACATCAAGGTCTTCCGGGGGCGTAATTTGTCCATAGTTTATATTAAATCCATGGGCAAAGCTAAGGGCGGAACCAGGTTTAAGATTATTAACGATTTTCTCATCATAGACTTTTTTTTGTTTTTCATCAGGAATAAGAAGCATTACTATATCAGATACAGAGACGGCCTTGTCGACTTCCTCCACCCTTAAACCATCAGACTCTGCCTTGTCCCAGGATTTACTGTTTTTATAAAGACCTACTACTACATCAACACCGCTTTCGTGTAAATTTAAAGCATGTGCGTGACCTTGGCTGCCATAGCCAATAACTGCAACTTTTTTTCCTTTTAATAATTCTAAACTTCCATCTTCTTCATAATACATTTTTGCCATATTGATTTTCCTCCTTTTATTTACATTAAGTCAATTTTGTATATATCTTTATATTTTTTTATTTGGTTCAATAACTGATTTGGACATCTATCATTACAGGAAAATGATATGGTAAGGGTGGCAGTGTTATCATTACCGGCTTCCATGTGTATAATTTTCATATCAAATCCTTTTCTTCTAATTAGTCCGCTGACCCTCATAAGCACGTCAATCTCATTGCGCACATTTGCTACCAAAAGTTTGTTCATTTTTTCCGCCTCCTTTTTAATAATAAAAAAACCCCGTCCCAATTACTATATTGGGACGGGGTTTTGTTTACCCCGTGTTACCACCCATATTTACTATTAGCTCACGCTAATGGCCTCTTTAGGTCTCAGATTTTCATCCTTTAACCCTAGCCATATAACGGTGGCAAAGACAAACCGGCCTCATCTACTTGGATTATCCTTTTGATTAAGCAGCTCGGGAGTGATCATTACATATCTTAATTAACTCCGGCTTTCACCTTGTACCGGTTCTCTGTAATTAATATCAGATACTTTTCTCTCCGTCTAAGCTTTTAATATAAATTACTCAAAAGTATAGAAGGTTTTTTATAGTTTGTCAATAGTGTTTTTAATATTTTATAAAATTACCAGCTTGCCAACTTATTTATTTCCCTTTTTTTCTGAGTTTTCCTTGGAAGCTGCAGCCTCAGTTCCCATCATAATGCAATTACCCTGAAAAATACCTCCTTCGTCAATAATGATGTTTTCAACAGTTATATCTCCGAAGATTTTTCCCGATGCAGCTATATGTAATTGTTCTGCTGAAGTTACATCTCCTTTTATGACACCGGATAAATGTATATTATCAGCATTGACATTACCTTCAATGCTGCCATGCTCTCCCATTATTAAGTTGCCTGATAAGGTAATATGGCCTTTTATTTTACCATCTACTCTTACGGTGCCTTCGGCTTTAAGATCTCCTATTACTTCAGTATTTTTACCTATTAGAGTATCAATTCTATCTGTGTTAATTGCTGTTGATTTCTTACCAAAGCTTAACATTTATCTATCTCCTTTTCTTAATAATACCTTGAAGGGTCTACGTTTTTACCATTTAATTTTACTTCGTAATGGCAGTGGGGGGCAGTGCTTCTACCCGTACTCCCAACTTTTGATATCACTTGACCTCTTTCAACTTTATCACCGATTTTAACTAATATTTTTGAACTATGAGCGTATACAGTCATAAAACCATAACCATGGGATAGTATTACCATATTACCATAACCTGATTTCCAACCGGCATAGGTAACTATACCATCGGCAGTTGCAATAACTGATGTCCCTGTAGGAGCGGCGATATCTGTTCCCTTGTGGAATTCACTGCCACGGCCTGTAAAAGGATTTCTGCGATATCCATAGCCTGCTGTTATTCGGCCTTTTACAGGAAGAATGGAAGGTTTGGCTTTGAGATACGCTAGCCTGTCCCTAATCGGGGCAACTGAATTATCAATCTCAGATTTTTGAGTTTTAGCTTCTTTTGAAAGGCTGACAAAGGACGTTTTTAATTCTAAAATCTGTTCGGAGCAATCGCTATCATCAGTGTTTACAATAGGCTTAAAAGGCGCTGATTGATATATTTTTGTATGACTTTCTGGTTCTAACGCTAGAATTGCAGGTGATTCTTTATCTACCTTTATACCTACAGCCTTTTTTATTTCTTGAAGAGCAGATATATTTGCACATAGTTGCTCCTGTATTTTTTGAGCATTTTCTTCTAGCCTAGCTATTTCCTCTTTTTGTGCATTATTTATGGCAGTAATTGTTTTAATGCTGCATAAACTTGATTCATGTTCCAATTTTAAATTATTATAAGCCATTGTATATGCTGCAGCATATATAAATATAGCGATTAAGGTAAGTATAGCTAACTTAGGTATTAAGGAGTTTAGCCTTAAAGTTTTTACAGAGGATTCATTCTCAGGTATGTATAAAAAAGTTACATGCTTCTTTTTATTGCGCTTGTACGCCTTTCTCAAGTATATTCACCCTTTACACTAAATCTTTAATTTCACTTTAATCTTGTAATATATTTGTAATATAACTATATTCTAAGCCAAAATCAAAATTATGTACAGTAAAAAATCTACTTTTTAAAATTTTAAAAAGTGACTTAAGTAGAAATAGAAAAAAAAATATAGTAAAAT
>CAYMVQ010000036.1:0-10461 GCA_964394355.1 uncultured Clostridiaceae bacterium | reverse complement strand
GAGCAGAGGACTGAAAATCCTCGTGTCGGTGGTTCGATTCCGCCCCAAGGCACCATTTAAAATATTGCGGGTGTAACTCAGTGGTAGAGTGTCACCTTGCCAAGGTGAAAGTCGCGAGTTCAAATCTCGTCTCCCGCTCCAAAAGGCGACATAGCCAAGTGGTAAGGCAGAGGACTGCAAATCCTTTATCCCCGGTTCAAATCCGGGTGTCGCCTCCAAATTACTTGAAAATTAAATGAAATAATATTAATAGCCGCATTTTAAATGTGGTTTTTTTATATAATAGACAATTTATTTATGTGTTCTTTAATATTTCCTCACTTAATTCGAAAATGGACCAAAACTATAAAAATGAAGAAATTGGGGTATGTATTTATATGGATACAAAAGAAAACTATATTACTCAGCCTAACTTACCTGAATATGAAGTCAAAACAGTTGTTGTTGATTATAGAGCAGGTTTTGAAATAATAAAATCCTTAAAGGATTTAAATATTAATATTATCAAAACAACACGCTGTGATGCCCTTTATAGTGCTATAAATGGACATCCTGATATTTTGCTCCATCATATTGGTAATAATAAAATTGTATTAGCACCCAATGTTTACAAAAACTTATCCATGAAATTTTTGAAAAAAGGATTTGCAGTAATGAAGGGAGATACTTGGCTCCACCGAAACTATCCTGAGAATATTGCATATAATGTACTAAGACTAGGTAACTACGCTTTTCACAATCTAAAATATACAGATAAAAAAATACGCGAATTATATGAAAAAATGGGCATTGAGTTTATACATGTAAAACAAGGTTATTCAAAATGCTTAAGCTGCATTATAGACGAAAAGACAGTTATAACATCAGATAAAGGCATTGCAAAAGCGATGGAAACTTGCGATATTGATGTGCTCTTGATAAAGACAAAAGGAATTGAATTAAAAGGATTTGATTATGGATTTATAGGTGGAGCGTCAGGTCTTATTTCTAAATCAAAAATTGCCTTAACAGGCAACATGGAAGAAATGAAAGATAAAAAGAGAATAATTGAGTTTTTGGAGATTAAAGGAATAACAGTAAAGTTTCTAAGCAGCAAGAAAATAATAGATATTGGTTCAATTATACCTTTAACATATTGAAAAGCAAGACTTATAGCTATTTCAAGCTTATGAATAATAGTTTTCTCAACACAAATAATACTAAGCAAGAAGGAGCTGAGTAAATGCATATAACAACAATTGGAATAAAAAAAGATGAATACAAGGTTAAAGATTATATATTATCCAGATTAAGTCATTTAAATGGAGAAAGTATAGAGATACTTTTTGAAGATAATAAAGAATGTGATTTTCTTTTTATAAAATGCAACATAAAGGATAATATTTTTCTTAAAATAAAGGAAGCCGTTTTTTTTGAAAATTTAACGCAAGATATTGCTACAATATTAAGTGATGTAATAATAAATAATTATGAATCCACCTTAATAAAAAAAGTAGTTAAGAATTACTATATTTATATTTCGGATGCGGAAAAGGAAGAAATATATAAACATACAAATAATTTAATCAAACGCGAAGAAAACATTAGTGATTCTTTTTTTTATAAACAATCAAGAAAAATGAAAATAAAAAATAGTATTTCAAATTATTTAAAAACAGAAAACTTGATTATTTTAGATGGATTTATAAATTTTAGGTTAAGTGAATATATGAAAGAATTATACTTAATGGTTGATAAAGCAGTAGATGATTTTATCACACAAAAAGAATATAATGAATTTATAAAACTATTAAGATATTTTGTAGAAATCCAGGATTGCAAGGTAGAAATAGTTCATATAGTTATCAATAATAACAATGAATATATTTTATTAGATGGAAACAAATCACTAATTAAATTTGAAGGTTTTGAAGACACCTCTTTAGAAATAGAAGGAAAAATTATTAATGATGATGATTTTTTAATAAGTAGTTTAATTACAATTGCACCTAAAAGGATTGTTATACATTGTATAAATGGATTTAGAAACAAAGAACTTTTCAAGACAATACAAGGTGTTTTTCAAAATAGAATTGAGTTATGCTTTAACTGCAAACTATGTAATAGTTATATTAATCAAAAAAACTAGAAATAAAGAATCAAAAGAAAAAAGCGGGGGAACTTAATGTTAATCGAAATAGCTATAGCTATACTTATAGGGAGTATTATAGGGTGGGTTACAAATGTATTGGCAATTAAAATGCTTTTTAGGCCTGTTTATCCCATAAGGATTTCAATTCTGGGAATAAGGGTACAAGGTCTTATACCAAAAAGGATAAGTGAAATAGCAGTTAGTGTTGGTTCAATAATTGAAGAAGAATTAATAAGCATAGATGAAATAATAAGTCTAATATCAAACGAGAAGAATAAAACTACAGCCGTAGACTCAATTAAGAAAACCGTATCAGATAAAGTTAATAAAAAAATTCCCTTTATAGTGCCTTTTATCATAAGAGAAAGTGCACTGCAATACATAGAGGGCCAAATCGAAAAAGAGGCTCCTAATATGATTGAAAATATAATAAAGGATACCTATGCGAAATCTTCAAAAGAAATAAAAATTGGTAAAATAGTGGAAGATAAAATAAATGAAATAGACTTAAATAGACTAGAAGAAATAGTAATGAAAATTGCAAAAGAAGAACTCAAACATATAGAAATATTAGGTGGAATTCTAGGTGCGCTGATAGGATTAATGCAAGGAATTTTAGTGAACTTTTTGATTATATATTGACATAAATATATTTTGATACTAAAATATTATTAAGAACAATGCATTGAAGAGGAAAAGTAAAACAAGATCATTTTAACAGAGAGGAAATGCCATAGGCTGGAAGTATTTCTAAAAATATCTGTTTGAAAACCACCTCGGAGCAGTTAGCTGAAAATAGTAAGCTATGCCGTTAATTACGTTATAATTTTCAAGAAAAAATTAGGGTGGAACCGCGATTCTCTCGCCCCTTTAAGGGATGGGAGTTTTTTATTTACAAAAGGAGGACTAAAATGATTAAAGTAGTTTTAAACAATGATAAAACAGTAGAGTATAATAAAGGAATAAAAATCGAAGAAATTGTTACTTCTATTGGAAGAAGGCTAACGAAAGATGCACTTGTAGCAAAAGTAAACGAAAAAATTGTAGATTTAGATTATGAGCTTTTTGAAGATTCCAATCTTAAAATATTAACCTTTGATGATGAAGAGGGAAAATTAGCTTTAAGACATACATCTTCTCATATACTAGCTCAGGCAGTTAAACGCTTATTTCCTGATGTAAAACTTGCTATTGGCCCTGCCATAGAAAATGGATTTTATTATGATTTTGATTCAGAAAAACCCTTTACGGATTCAGAATTAGATCTTATAGAAAAGGAAATGGAAAAGATAATAAAGGAAGATTTAAAGCTAAAAAGATTTGAATTATCTAGAGACGAAGCTATTAAGTTAATGAAAGAACATAGGGAAGATTACAAAGTAGAACTCATTGAGGATTTGCCAGAGGATGAAATTATATCATTTTATAAGCAGGGAGAATTTATTGATCTATGCGCTGGTCCTCACGTTAAGTCAACTGGAAAAGTAAGAGCTATTAAATTAACAAGTGTTGCCGGTGCATACTGGCGGGGCAGTGAAAAAAATAAAATGTTACAAAGAATATATGGTACCTCTTTTACTAAAAAAGGTCAGCTTAATAACTATCTTAAAATGCTAGAAGAAGCAAAAAAACGAGATCATAGGAAGTTAGGGAAGGAATTAGATTTATTTAGTATACAGGAAGAAGGGCCGGGTTTTCCATTTTTTCACCCTAATGGCATGATAATCAGGAACTTACTTGAAGATTTTTGGAGAAAAGAACATAGAAAAGCAGGCTATCAGGAAATTGCTACTCCAATTATTTTAGGTGCTAATCTTTGGAAAAAATCCGGGCACTGGGACCATTATAAGGAAAATATGTATTTTACGGAGATTGATGGAGAACCATATGCAGTAAAACCTATGAATTGTCCGGGTGGACTGCTTATGTATAAAAGAAATCTTCATAGTTATAGGGAGTTGCCAATCAGAATGGCCGAATTGGGATTAGTTCATAGGCATGAGTTGTCAGGTGCTTTACATGGCTTGATGAGAGTAAGGTGCTTTACACAAGACGATGCCCATATATATATGATGCCTTCTCAAATTAAAGAAGAAGTTATAAAAGTAATTGAATTAGCAGATCACTTTTATAAAATTTTTGGTTTTAAATATTATGTAGAATTATCTACAAAGCCCGAGAACTCTATGGGTTCTGATGAAGACTGGGAAATAGCTACTGAAGCACTTAGAGAGACTTTAGAGACCAAAAATATAGATTATAGGGTAAATGAAGGTGATGGTGCTTTTTATGGCCCTAAGATAGATTTTCATTTACAGGATTGCATAGGTAGGACCTGGCAATGTGGAACAATACAGTTAGATTTCCAAATGCCAGAATTGTTTGAATTAACATATATTGGTCAAGACGGTGAAAAACATAGGCCAGTTATGGTCCATAGAACAATTTTTGGTAGTATGGAAAGATTCATTGCAATTTTAACTGAACAATGTGCAGGTGCATTTCCCATTTGGCTAGCACCGGTGCAAGTTATTGTAATACCTGTATCGGAAAAACAATACGGCTATGTAGATGCTTTAGCAAAAAAACTTGAATCACATGGCATAAGAGTTAATTCAGATACTAGAAGCGAAAAAGTTGGTTACAAGATTAGGGAAGCTCAGCTTAAGAAGATACCTTATATGCTAATAGTTGGGGATAAAGAGGTTGAAAATGCTAATGTGTCAGTTAGAGATAGAAAAGAAGGAGACCTGGGTAATATGGAGTTTGAGGATTTTATTTCGACCATAAAAAGAGAAATAGAAAATAAAATTAATTAATTTCTAAGCTTGTTTATAAGAAACTACATTTAGGTAGTATTGTCAAAGTTTACTTGACAAGACAATTTACGATTGTATAATGATAGTAAGGAGTTTTATACTCTTAAATTCATTGAATGAGGAGGAACATCTATGAAAAAAATCTTAAGCTTGTTGTTGGTATTAGCAATGCTGTTTTCTTTAGCAGCCTGCGGACAACCAGCGCAACCAGCTGGTGGCGATGACGACGGCGGTGAAGAAGTTGTAGTGGAGGATGACAACTGGAAAATCGCAATTATAACCAACACAGTTTCACAGAATGAAGAGGAGTATCGTTCTGCAGAGTTTGTTCAAAACAAATATGGAAAGGATAGAGTTGTCCATGAGCTTTGGCCGGATAATTTTATGACTGAACAAGAACAAATGATTAGTGTTTTGACTAAACTAGCTGCTGACCCTGACATCAAAGCTGTAATCATTAACCAAGCAGTTCCGGGGACCAATCCTTCAGTGGATAAATTCCTTGAATCTAGGGACAAGGATGAAGTGCTAATTATTTATGCTTCACCCCAGGAAAATGCACCTGACGTATCGGACCGAGTTGATTTTGCTTTACAACCGGACGAATTGGCAATGGGAAGTACTATTCCAAACCAAGCAAAAAAACAAGGTGCAACTACACTTGTACACTATTCTTTCCCAAGACATATGTCAATTCCAATGCTTGCTGAAAGACGCTCGCTGATGAAAGAAGAATGTGCTAAGATAGGGCTTGAATTTGTTGATGCTACTGCTCCCGACCCGACTAGTGAAGCAGGTGTTACAGGCGCACAACAATTTATTTTGGAAGACGTACCCAAAATGGTTGCTAAGTATGGTAAGGACACATCGTTCTTCTCAACCAACTGTTCTATGCAGGTACCTTTAATAAAAGCGGCTTTTGATGAAGGGGCAATTTACAGTCAACCTTGCTGTCCTTCACCTTATCATGGATTCCCATCGGCCCTTGGCCTGGAAGTACCTGAAGACATAGTCGGCGGACTACAAGATGTTATTGATCAAACTACCAAAATTATTGAAGATGCAGGTTTAGGTGGAAGATTTTCTACATGGCCTGTACCTGCTGCTATGATGGCTACTATAGCTAGTGCTGATTATGCAGTTAAATGGATTAATGGAGAAACTGATGGTAAAGTTGATGAAAAAGTATTAGCAGAGTGTATGTCTGATTATGCAGGACTTGATATTAGTTTGAATCCATATGTAGAAGACGGTGTTTCATATGATAACTATTTGCTATTCTTAATGGACTTCTTAACTTATGGAGACCTTCCAAACTAGGAATTTTAGAAGATTGAATTGCAACCGAGCAATTAGAGTGTAACTGATAATGAGGGTGTTTTAGAGCTGTTCGGCTTGAGACATCCTCATTAAGTTTACAGACCACGACTCATTAGAGTACAGGTGGCAGGAGGGATAAACTTGAGCGATAATTTACTTAGTATAAAGAATATATCTAAAGAGTACTATGGTAATCAGGTTCTTAAGGATATTAATTTAGATATTAAAAAAGGGGAAATCCATGCACTTATCGGGGAAAATGGAGCAGGCAAGTCAACCTTAATGAATATATTATTTGGTATGCCGGTAATACATAGCACCGGTGGTTATCAAGGTACTATAGAAATAGAGGATGAAGAGGTTTTTTTTAATACGCCCCATGAAGCGATGGAACATGGAATCGGTATGGTTCATCAGGAGTTTATGTTGATACCCGGCTTTACTATTACAGAAAATATAAAGATTAACAGAGAATTAACCAATCCAAATTATATTAGCAAAATATTTGGCAAGCAATATGAAGGCTTAGATCTTAAGAGAATGAATAGTGATGCACGAAAGGCACTGGACATTATGGGTATGAGTATAGAAGAGTACACATTGGTAGCCGGATTGCCAGTAGGCCATATGCAATTTGTAGAAATTGCCAGGGAGATTGACAAAAGCGGTATTAAACTTCTGGTTTTTGACGAGCCTACTGCCGTTTTGACTGAATCAGAGACCCAAAACCTATTGACAGCTATTGAAAAACTTGCGGCACAAGGAATTGCCATTATATTTATTAGTCATCGTCTGGAAGAAGTAATGCAAATATCACATCGATTTACGATACTAAGAGACGGAGAACATGTAATTACTAAAAATACAAAAGACAGTAATGTATATGAAATTGCAGAACTAATGGTAGGACGCAAGGTGTCTATTGAGCGCGTTGTTTCAGTAGATCGTAAGATAAGCGATGAAATTGCCCTTAGTATTAAAGATTTGGAAGTCAAGATGCCAGGAGAAGAGGTAAAGGGCTTTAACTTGGAAGTAAGAAAAGGAGAGATAGTAGGAATAGGCGGTTTAGCAGGGCAGGGGAAACTTGGTATCGCCAATGGAATAATGGGGGTTTATCCAGCTAGGGGTCAAGTATTGTTTGAAGGCAAACCTTTAGAACTTAATGACCCCAAGGGATCCATTGCTGCTGGATTAGCCTTTCTTAGTGAAGATAGAAAGGGTGTTGGACTATTATTAGACGAGTCCATTGAACTTAACACAGTTTTTACTAGTATGCAAACCCATAATAATTTTTTGCATAAATTTGGCTTCTTAAATGTTATAAATTCTCATAGCATACGAAATCATACAAAAAAAATGATTAAAGATTTGGATATTAGATGCACATCCTCTTTGCAACATGTGGGTAGCTTATCAGGCGGAAATCAACAGAAAGTTTGTATGGCCAGGGCTTTGACACAAAACCCTAAGCTTCTTTTAGTTAGTGAGCCAACCCGAGGCATAGATGTAGGTGCCAAAAAGCTTATTTTAGACTTGTTAAGAAAACTTAACGAAGAACAGGGAATGACAATAGTTATGACATCATCGGAACTAGCGGAGCTAAGGAGTATTAGTGACCGTATTGTAATTGTTTGTGATGGTAAGGTAGAAGGTATATTGTCCCCTGATGCTTCAAGTGCGGAATTTGGATTAATGATGTCCGGCACTCGTGGCGATTCTCAAATAGGGGGTGCTTAGAAATGGAAGAGAACACCATAAAAACAGATAAAGGGATGAAAAAAGGTTTTTTTAAAACATTAACAAAAAGTATTGGCTTGCCCACTCTTATTATTGCTGCTTTTTTTCTTTTAGTTATGATTACTGCAGCTATTTTAAAACAATCTTTACCAATCTTGATTAGTGATATACTTCGTCGATTCGGTATGAATGGCTTATTGGTTTTAGCCATGGTTCCGGCAATAAAATCTGGGACAGGCCCAAACTTTGCTTTGCCTTTAGGGATCATTTGCGGCTTATTAGCCTGGACAATAGGTATTGAAGCCGGTTTTATAGGTATCAAGTTAGTTCTTATAGTAGCATTAATGGCTACAATTTTTGCTACTATATTAGGCTATTTTTATGGAAAACTTTTAAATGCGGTAAAAGGTGCTGAAATGACAATTGCAACCTATACCGGATTTTCTATTGTTGCCCTTATGGCTTTAGTATGGCTTATGGCTCCTTTTAAAAGCAAACAAATGGGTTGGATGATGGGAGAAGGTTTACGAGAAACCATAAAGCTAGATGGAGTAGAAGCGGCACAAATATTTAACGATTTTTTATCCTTTGAAATACTAGGCGTTAAGATACCAACCGGTTTGCTTCTTGTATTCTTTTTATTTTGTTTTTTTGTATGGTTATTTTTTAGAACAAAGACGGGTATTGCAATAACTGCTGGTGGGAGTAACCCTGAATTTGCTGCCGCTTCAGGTATTGATATTAATAAAAATAGAATAATAGCAAATATTCTTTCAACTGTTCTGGGAGCATTAGGTATAATACTTTATTCTCAGAGCTACGGTTTTTTTCAGCTTTATTCAGGGCCACTGATGATGGCATTTCCTGCTGTAGCTGGGGTGCTAATAGGAGGTGCCACGGCATCTAAGGCAAATATTTCCCATGTAATAATTGGCACTTTTTTATTTCAGGGTTTATTAACTGCATCTATGCCCGTAGCCAATCAATTATTTGCAGGTACGGATCTTTCTGAAATAATGCGCGTAGTTTTGCAAAATGGTATAATACTTTACGCACTCACACAAGTTAAAGGGGGTGGCAAATAATGAAAAAAAATAATAATACTATAAAAAAGCAAATGCCATCGTTAATTGATAATATTGTTCCAATAATTTTTATTGCATTTACATTATTGGGCTTTGCTTTAACTAGCAACGTACCTTTTAACTTTTTCCTATCGGAACTATCTAGCCGATTTTATCGTAATGCTTTTATAGTACTATCCCTAATAATTCCCGTTATTGCCGGATTAGGCTTAAACTTTGGTATAGTTATCGGTGCAATGAGTGGTCAATTAGCAATAATTATAATTCGTTATCTAAGTATTGAATATTTTAATCTTAGCGGAACAGTGGAATTAGTCTTATGCTTTATATTGACATTACCTATTGCAGCTTTTATTGGTTTTTTAACGGGAAAGCTTTATAATAAAACCCGTGGACAGGAAATGATAGCTAGTCTAATAGTTGGTTTCTTTGCAAACGGTGTATATCAGTTTATTCTTTTATTTGCAACGGGAGTAATCATACCCGTACGGCAAAGCCATCCTATGATTAAGCCTGATGGAGTTGGAGTTCGAATGACTGTAGATATGGGTGACCTTCACTATTCTCTACAAAATATTTTGAAAATTCCATTTGTGTGGGCTATACTGTTTGTATCTTTGCTATTATTAGCTCTTATTATAGTATTTCACTTTAAGGATAGAAATAGGGCAAAAAGCAATAATACTATTGCTTTTTACACTAAGATAGTCCTTTTAGCATTCTTAGCTTTATTTAGCATATTTTCTATTGTAACAAAAAACAAATTTAATCTTGTTAAAGAAGTACCAGTTGCAACAGTTATTTTTATTATTTTGTTATGTGTTTTTACCCAATTGATAATGAAAACTAAGCTAGGCCAGGATTTTAGGAGTGTTGGTCAAAATCAGCATATAGCCGAATCTAATGGAATAAATGTAGACAAAACCAGGATTATTGCTGTTGTAATGTCTACAGTTTTGGCTGCTTGGGGACAAATTATTTATATACAAGATATGGGAACACTAAATGTTTATGGTGCCCATACACAAATTGGTATGTTTTCAGTAGCAGCCCTACTAGTAGGGGGGGCTTCCGTAAGCAAAGCCACAGTTTCTCAAGCTCTAATAGGAACATTGCTTTTTAATTCTATGTTTATTATGTCACCCGAAATAGGAAAGGCGGCTTTTGGTAATGCTCTTTTAGGTGAATATTTCAGAACTTTTATGGTTTATGGCATAATTGGCATGGCTTTAGGTATTTATGTATGGAATGCAAATAGAAAGGCACGCATTACACTGGACCCGATAGATATGGAATCCGAAAGCAATTAACGATACAACATATAACGGTAACTACACCAGCTTATGTAACAAGTTTAAGAAATGAACAT
>CAYMVQ010000035.1:0-11274 GCA_964394355.1 uncultured Clostridiaceae bacterium | reverse complement strand
CATTATATTATGATAAAATCTTATATCTTTACTTATAAAGCTTTAAGTTTTATAATTGTTTATGTGCCCTATATAAGACAAGCTAAAATAAATAAAATAAAAACGGTGGAGAAAGGGGGCTAGAAAATAATGCAAACAAGATATAAAGGAATTATCGCCGTATTAATTTCAGGTTTTATTTTTGGATGCATGCCCCTTTTAGCTAAAATCGCATTTGAAAATGGTTCAAATGCGATAAATCTAGTTTTTTGGAGATTTTTTATTACAATTCCCGCTTTTTATTTGATAATACGTATAAAAGGGAATATTCCTTTAAAAATAGATAAAGAAACTTTTATAAAACTATTAACAATTAGTATTTTAGGTTATGCAGGAACATCAATCACTTTATTTTTATCTTACAATTACATTTCTACAGGTATAGCAACTACAATACATTTTATGTATCCCGTCTTTGTTGTCCTAGGAAGTGTACTAATTTTTAAAGAAAGAATGAATCTCACAAGATTTATAAGTGTTGCTTTATGCACTGCTGGAATCTTTATGCTTTATAGTGGGGATAGTATTTTAAATGTCAAAGGGCTCCTTTTGGCTTTTATATCCAGCCTTACTTTTTCTTTTTATATGCTATATTTAGACAAAAGCGGTTTAAAGTCCATGAATACTTTTAAGCTAACATTTTATCTGTGCTTATTAGCCTCAATAGCACTATTTATTTTCAGTATTTTTACAAAAACTTTTACTATAAACATTAATTTAAAAGGCTGGTTATTTACAATATCGCTATCTTTAATTATATCACTAGGTGCTGTTACCTTATTAGCCACAGGTGTAAAGACCATAGGCCCACAAAACTCATCAATATTAAGTACCCTTGAGCCTATAACTTCAATAATAATAGGTTTTTTAGTTTTTAATGAAAAGTTAAGTTTCAAAATAATCTTTGGCTGTTTGCTTGTACTAATTTCAGTAATAATAATTACGGTTTTTGACAAAGAGCCATCACAAGTGGAGGAAAAAGAATTTAAAACATTATCTTAGCTTATAAATATAATATTCTTCATCCCCCAGCCGTTGAAAATTGTCGTCCAGATATTTTTTATAGCTACCATCATCTTTAAAAATAGTGCCTCCTAAAGGACTAAAGTACTTTGCCCCCAAATCTATATAATATTGTATCTCTTCTTTAGCTTCTGTAGGAACCCCTTCATAATACTTTATATTTGCCCTCCAGCCGCTTCTTCTCGACTGGTTTAACAGTGCCGGCTCCTGGGTGCCTATAATGATTAAATCATCTTTGTTTGTATATCTATCTATTACTGCTGTTTGTTTTAGAATATTATCTTTCTCCTTAAAAAAACAGTCTGCATCAATATAATTCCATAAAGTTATTATAGATAGGCCAAAAAAAACAGCTATTAAGGATCTTTTATTCTTTACTAAGCTGGATAAAGCTTTTCCTATCCATAAAGCTGCTACAGGGGTAATGAAAATATAGTAATACCTAAGCTTTATTACTGAAGCTATGGCTATAATTTCAATAAACATGGCTATAGTCCAAAATAACAAAGGATAATCTTTTTTCCATTCTATATCCAACAAGGCTATAATAAAAAGAGGAATAAGCCCTAGTGACACCGCTGTCCCTATTTCCCTAGCTGCCCTAATATAATTATCAGATTGTAAAAATGCATTCCCAGCCTTTGGCACTATGTGCAATAGGCCTATTTTATTAACAAAATCAAATTTTGCTATTCCCTTTGACCATATGAAGTAAATTATATTTGGAACTAAAGCTATTATAGCGAAAATCCAAGACTCCCACTTTAGTAAAAATTTTAATTTATACTTTTTTATTAACAGTAATATCATTGCAAGGCCTATAAAAATAGTAGGAGTCTTTTGTGATATAGATAAGGATGTAAAAATTGCAGAGATAAAAAGATACTTTAAATTTTCATCATCTTGCCATTTTATAAAATAATAAAAGGCGGCGGTAAAAAAGAATAGTGCTGCGGATTCGGGCATTATTGTTCTTGAAAAAAATATATTCAAGGGCATAATGGAGTAAGCAATTGCAGAAAACCATCCTGCCTCCCTACCATAATATTTTTTTCCTATAAGATAAATATAGATAGATGAACCTAGAAAGAATGTAATTGGCACTAGCCTAGCTAAAAAATAGTGTATTCCAAAAACTTTATATAGTATTGCAATTAAAAAGGTTGTAATTTGAAATTCCAATTGTACGTAATTTGGTTTCTTCCCATCATAATTAAACTGGGGATAGAAAATATTAAAACGATCATCAATAAAATTTCTTGCTATTGATTCAGTATCGCTTTGTCTCCAGTATTCACCCTGTTCACAAGGATAATTATTTATATAAGGAACCCTAGTGGCAAATATAAAAAGAAAAACTAAAAAGCTTATAGTACTTATCCAAAGGCGGTCTCTTATTTTTATCACCCTTATTATATCTATTGCCTGATTATTGCTTTAAAAACATTTTTTAATAACTAGCTGCAATAATAGTATAGCCTTAATACGAATAATCACTCAAAAAAAAGGAAAAAGCTACGTCCATTTTTATACAAACATAGCTTTTAAAACGCAAGGATTACTATACTAAGCTTTTTTGTAGTTCTCCTACTCCTTTGCCTAATTCTACTTTGGCACCTGCTCTATACAATGCCCTTTCGATAGTGGCAATTACTGAAACCAAATCATGTTTATCAATATTACCCATATGGCCTAATCTAAACATTTTTCCGGCATAGGCGCCTAGGCCCCCTGCTACTACTATACCTTCTTCCGCCAATAGGCCTCTAAATTTGACATCATCAATTCCCTCGGGATAAATTAGATTGGATAAGGTAACTGCTCTACAGTTTTCTTTGGCTAGTATTTTAAAGCCCAACTCCTTCAGTGCACATTGCATTGCTTTTGCTACTTTTTTATGCCTTTCGTATCTGTTTTCTATACCTTCTTCTTTTATTATCCTAACGGATTCTTTTAGTGCCCATACCATATTTACTGCAGGTGTGGCATAATATTTTGAAGGATCCTTCATAATAGGCAACCACTTATCAAAATCAATATAGTATTCCGATATTTCACCTAAGCTTTTTCGCCTTTCCATGGCTTTTTGGCTTGCCCATACCATGGTCAAACCGGGGGCTACTCCAAATGCTTTTTGTGTACCGGTAAGTAAGATATCTATTCCCATATCATCTACATATTCAGGTTCCCCAGCTGTTGCACAAACACCATCAACTATATAAAGAGTTTCAGGATGGTTTTTCATTAGCTCTCCAATTTCAGCTATAGAAGCACAAACTCCAGTTGATGTATCAACATGAGTCACTGTGATAGCTGCATAATCTTTTTCTTTTAGCTTTTCTTCAATTTCTTCTACAGGGACTGTTTCTCCCCATTCACTAGATAAAATATCTGCGTCTAAACCTTTTCTTTTGCATAACTCAATAAATCGATCTCCGAAAAAACCGTGGGATACTATAAGTAGCTTATCGCCTTTTTTTAGTGTGTTGGCTATAGCCATTTCCATGCCCATGGTGCCTGTCCCAGCCACAACAAATACCTCACCACTGCATTTAAATAAATCTTTTAAGTCTTCAACTAATTCTTTAAAATCTTTAACAAAATCCGGATCACCAAACGCCACTGTTTCCCTACCCATTTGGTCCTGAATAGACCTTACCACGGGGGTAGGCCCGGGTATCATTAGTAATTTTCGCGTTTTCATATGAAATCCTCCTTATACTTTTTAATTTTTTATATCTTTTACTTATCTTTAAATAACCTTAGCCGTCCTTAAAATATTTTCTATTTCTTTCTTTTCATTTTCTTTAAGAGGCAATAGCGGACAGCGCACTGTCCCGCCTGTATAACCGAGGAGGTCACAGGCATATTTTAATCCTGCAATCCCATAAGTTCCGGTAACAGCAGTATTTATGGGAAATATTCTTTGGTATATTTCTTTCGATTTTTTCCATTCTCCATTATCAAAGGCAGCTTTTACATCTGCACATTCATTGGGATTGCAATTAGAAAGGGCTAAAATGCCTGCCTTTATGCCCAATGTCAGTGCTGGATACCAAGCTGAAGCTGTTCCTACTATAAGGTTAAAATCATCAGGGACTACTCTTTTAAAGGTCGCTAGTTGAGGCACGTCCCCTAGGCTATCTTTCATTCCAATAATATTGGGATGTCTTGATAATTCTTCTACTACTTCTGGTTTTATATTAATATGTGTGGCTTTTGGAACATTATAAATTAGTATTGGAATATCACTATTGTCAGCTAATTTTGTAAAATAATTAATGAGAGCTTCATTTGTCATTTTGCCACCATAATAAAAAGGTGTAAGCACCAGTGCAGCATGTACGCCAAGTTTTGCAGCTTTGTTAGTAAATCTCACAGTTTCTCTTAAAGATTCATAACCGCTTCCAACTATAATATGTCTTCCGTCTTTAGCCGTTGAAACAGTAATTTTTATAAGTTCTTTTTTTTCTTCTTCAGTTAAATAAACCGCTTCCCCATTTGATCCTAAGACCAGGTATCCTGCCAGTCTGTCATTATTCCATTTTTCGATATTTGATTCAAAAGCTTTGTAATCAACTTCTCCATCTTCTTTAAAAGGAGTTATCATGGGTGGCAAAATGCCTTCAACTGATATTTTTTTCACTTAATACACCTCTTTTATATAGTTTTAAAAAATCTCTTCCAGATATTCGCCTATACTGCGATCATTAATTACTAAGTCAAAATAGCTATCCATTATTGTTGGCTCCAAATTTATAATGGCCAGCTTGGCCCCATTCCTTTTTGCTATTAAAGGATATTGATTGGCAGGAGATACTGCCAATGATGACCCGAATACTATAAATAAATCGGCTTTCATAGTTTCTTCGTAGGCCTTATCCATAGCTTCTTGGGGCAAACCTTCACCAAAAAGTACAACAGATGGCCTTATAAATCCCCCGCAATCACATATGCTGCCGTTTTCTTCAAGATACCGCTTACATGGGTAGATAGCTCCACAGGAAAGGCAGTGAAGCTCATAAATCTTGCCATGCAATTCTATTACGTTCTCTGAACCAGCTTCTTGATGATACCCATCAACATTTTGAGTTATAATGCTTTTTACTTTGCCTTCCTTCTCCAAATCCGCTAATATAAAATGTCCTTTATGGGGACTGTACTTTAATAAATTTTCTATTCTTAAACCATAAAATTCAGCGAATTCATTCCTATTATTATATAGTGCATCTACACTGGCATATTTCGCCGGATCTTTCATCTTCCATAGACCTTTTGCTGCAGAGCGAAAATCAGGCAAGCCGCTTTCCGTTGACATCCCTGCTCCGGTAAATACAACAGCATACTTAGAATTTTCTATCAGTTTTTTTAACATTGTTTTACCTCCTTTTTCAGTTATTCATCCTATTTGACGAGCACAGTTTGTCTTTTCTTCTGCCGATGTGCCGGCGATTCCTAGGACGTAATTTGGGGATTGTTCCCTTCTGGTAATTCTTCTACTTCTTTTAGCTTTTTTTCTATGGATTTTGATTTTTTACCGGCGCTATCTATTACATCGCTGGCCTCTTGCAGCTTCTTTTGGGTTTTATCCAACAGATCTCCAAATTTGACAAATTCACGTTTTATAACATTTAAAAGCTTCCATATTTCTCCGGATCTTTTTTCTATTGCCAAAGTCTTAAATCCCATAGATAGGCTATTTAAAAAAGCAACAATTGTAGAAGGTCCTGTAACGATTACCCTATCCCTCTCTTGCAAATGTTCTAAAAGCCCTGGTCTTTTAGCCACTTCTGCATAAAGGCTTTCCACCGGCAGGAACATAATTGCAAAATCTGTTGTATTTGGCGGGCTGATATATTTACTACTTATCCTTCTTGCTTCGACTTTAATACTGTTTTCCAATTGTTTTGAAGCCTCTTCCACTAAGGCCACGTCTCCTTTTTCCGAAGCCTTGCTAAGCCTTTGAAAACTTGCCAATGGAAATTTCGCATCTATAGGCAAAAGAATTTCTTCCCCGCCCCCACCTTTGCCGGGCAATCGTATGGCGTATTCTACTCTTTCTTTAGAGTTTTTCTTGGTTGCAATATTTATTGCATATTGCTCCGGTGCCAGTATTTGCTCTAATATATTATTTAATTGAATTTCTCCCCAAATGCCACGGGTCTTTACATTGGTCAAAACCTTTTTTAGGTCGCCTACACCTAAAGCCAAGGTTTGCATTTCTCCTAGCCCTTTATGTACCTGCTCCAATCTGTCGCTAACAATTTTAAAGGATTCTCCCAGCCTTTTTTCTAATGTATCGTGAAGTTTCTCATCAACAGTAATTCTTATGGCTTCTAGCTTTTTATTATTATCTTCTCTAATTTCCTTAAGCTTTTCTTCTACTGAGTTCCTTATAGCTTCTAGCTTTTTTTCGTTAATATCTGTAAGTCGATTTATCCTGCTATCAAGAGAATCCGACTGCATTTGTTGCAGTTTTGATATTTCGTTTATATTTACTGTTAAGGAATCCATAAGATTTCTTATAGAACTGGCAGTTTCTGTTCTTATATTCCCCATTTCATTTCTTAGTGTATCTTCTACTTTGTCTATGGATTTTTCTACATAAGACACTTTGTTTTCTACTGCTGCTATTCTTCTGTGCAACTCACTTAACTTTTTATTGCTATTATTTTTATCTATAATAATTATTATAAAAATAACTGATGTAATTGCGAAAGTTCCTATTGCAAGTATTAACTTATAGTCCATTGCTTTTCTCCTTTTATTTTGAATTAAGTAAACACAGCCTATTAGAATAATTATTTATTATATTGCAATTGTTGCCTTGCTACCGGATATATCAGATGTTATTTCTATCCCGGCTTTTATACGTTCTTTTAATTCAGGAACATGGGATATGACTCCAACAAATTTTCCTGATTGTTGAAGTTCAACCAGGCATTCCACTGATTTTTCCAAAGATTCAGGGTCCAAAGAACCAAATCCTTCATCAATAAACATAGTCTCAATACTTACACCGCCTGAACTTTGTTGTATTACATCAGATAAGCCTAGGGCCAAGGATAGAGATGCCTTGAAGCCTTCGCCCCCAGACATGACTTTTACATGCCTTGCCTTGCCAGTATAATAATCATATACTTCAAGATCAAGGCCTTGCTGGGCTCCGCCTTTTTGTTTTTCCTTAATTCTCGATAATTCAAATCTGCCATCAGTCATCTTTTTCAATCTGGCATTTGCCGCAATAATAATATCATCAAAGTAAGCGGCTAAGACATAGCGTTCAAAGCTAAGCTTTTCCGCATTATTTCCTTTTGCCATTTCTGATAAGTAACTGATTTTTTTATATTCTTCTTCTTTTACAAGAATCTTTTTCTTTAGTCCCTCGAGTTTGGCTTGCAGCTCTTTATTTTTTTCTAATCTGGCATATATTCTTTTCCCTTGTTCTTCTTCATTTTCTTTCTGACTCCTTTTGCTGCTTATCTTTTGCTTTATTTCCAAAATATCCACTATTTTAAGGTCTTTAAGGGATTTAAGGGCTTTTTCATATCTATCCTTGGCGGATTTCAGGCTTCCATAAAACTCCTTTACTTCCTTTTCTAACTGTTCTATTTGCCCTTCGCTTATTTTTGATGCCTTATAATCTTCTATGTTTAAAAACCCGGCATTTAGCATATCTTTGTCCAATTTTTCTTCTGATAGCTTATACTCTTCTATTGAGGATTTGTGGACCTTAGTCTTTTCACTTAATTCCGTCTCTGTAGCTGTTAGTTGCTTTTCCGCGTTTTTAAAAGATTCTTCTGCATTTTTTCTTGCCCCATCTATATCAGAAAGTTGTTTTTCTTTGTTCTTAATCATTTTTTCCATATCTTCTATGGTTCTTATGCCATCAGGAAGGTCTTTTTCTATATCAACTAATTTTTGTTTTAGGTTATTTATAGCAGCATTTTGCTCTATAACCAAAAGATTTAATTTTCCTAGTATTTCTTCTTCTTTCTTTACATCAGACTTTATTTCATTTATAGTTAATGTTAGTTTTGACTCCAGATCTTTTAATTTTTTTGATTCTAGGATCTTATCTTTTAAAGCCTTTATTTCTTTGCTTTCTATCTCTTTATTATTTTTTATAAAAAAGATAAAGGATTCATCATCAATTTCTGGTATATTTTCATACTTTATTAATAGTTCTTTTCTTATACCGTTAATTAAAGAAACTTGGGCTTTACCTTTGGTATTTTGTTCTGTAAGTTTATTTAGCGAATCCTTATAAGCCTCATCATTCTTCGCAAATATTTCCTTGGCTGTCTTTAGCTTGCTCTCCGATGGAGTTCCTTCCATAATTGGTGCAGGATAAGGGTGCTCTTTTGCCCCACATACTGGGCAAGGTTTTCCTTCCACCAATTCCCTTGCTAAGAGCCCGGCTTGGCCCCTTAAAAATAAATCATTTAATCTTTCATACGCCTTTTTTGATTCATGGTATTCCTTTTCAATTGCATTTAATTTTGCTTTTTCTTTAGTGTATTTATTTCTAAAATCTTCAAGTGTTTTATGCTCTTCCTCTAGCTTTACTAGCTTTTCAGAGCTATCTTCTAATTTTTCCAACTGGGTAGTTAGGCTTATATGTTCTAAAGCAGCCTTTTGTGATTTTATTAAATTTTCTTGCAGTAGTTCTTCCTTCTTTTTTAACTCTTCAATCTTAGCCTTTGATTTATTCTTTTCATCACTTTTTTCTTGGAATATCTTTTTTAATTCGTACAATTCAATATTTCTTTTATCGTATTCCAAGACCTTATTCTTATCTTTTTTTAATATTGTTAGGCTTTCAAATAGTTCTTGTCTATTATTTTCCCTGGCTTTTTCTTTTAAAAGGATTTCTTCGGCTTTTTTATGGTTTTTTTGGGCCTTATCTAAAGCTAATTTTGCATCTTCCAACTCTTTTTCTTTTATTTTCATAAAATTATATCTTTGTATATGATTATCTTCACTTGCCTTTATAGCTAGAGCCTTTCTCCCGCATTTTATATTTTCCTCTTTTTCTTCATTCTTTTTTATGTTTTGCTCTAATGATAAAAAAAGTTCTTTTGAATCATCTTTTTCCTTAAATAAATTATTTACCTCTATACCTTTTATCAAATCGGTATTAAGCCTATCTAATTCTTTTTCCAGCTTTTTTATTTCCAATTGATAAAGTTCATCTTTCGCCCTTTCTTTTTTTATAAAATCGTCTAGGGATTCTATAATGCCGTTTATATTTATGTTTTCAGCATTTATCATGGCTTTTAATTCTTCCCTGTCCCCAAAGTCTATGTTTTTTATAAAAATTTCTTCATTTTGTTCAAGTATGGATAATTCTTTTCTTAGATCTTTTGATTTTTTATCTAAGGTATCCTGGATAGCTTGGAATTGATGAGTGCCAAAGATTTTTCTGAATATGCCTTCTCTGCTTTTGCTATCCGCAAGAATAAGCTCCCTGAATTCACCTTGAGCTATCATTACTATTTGCTTGAATTGATTATAATTAATGCCCAGCAAGGATATAATTTTGTTATTTACTTTTTCTATTCCTGTTATAGTTTTTCCATCTGGAAGTTTTAGCTCCGCTTCGGGTTTTTGCTCCGTATAGCCCTCGCCTATTTTGACAGGCCGCGTTTGCTTGGGTATCCTCTTTATATAATATCTTTCTCCCCTTAAGTGAAACTCAAGTTCCACATATGTAAGTCTATCTTCAGGGCTGAAATGAGATCTAAGGCTTTCACCGTCCCTGTCTGAGCCTGAAGCAAAACCATATAGGGCATAGCATATACCATCAAATATAGTAGTTTTACCAGAACCAGTTTTTCCCGTAATAACAAAAATACTATGATCTTTAAGCAAATCAAAGTCAATAATCTCGATATCACTATAAGGACCAAAGGCAGATAGGGTCAATTTAATAGGTTTCATAGAAATCATCACCTTTCCTTTCTACTTCCTCTATTATTTTGCTTATTATATTAGCATTCTCAGGCTCCAAATCCCCATCATTTAGACTTTTATAAAATTCTTCAAATAATTCTAATTTTGTTTTGTCTCTATAGCCTTCTCCCGCTGCTGTTCTTGCTTCTTCAGTAGTTCTTAACCTGTCCTTTACCATTATTTGCAAAACATTGGGGTATACAGATTTTAATTTCCCCATAGGATCCAGTATCTCCCCTTTGTCTGTAAGTGTTATTCTGTAAAAGTGTTCTGTTTCTATGTTTTTATAAAATGATGGGCTTAGCAAATCCCTAAGGCTAGCTTCCAAATCCCTCATATCTTTTCTTGGTTTTAATTCTCTTAGGCATATCTCGGCTTCACCTTTAGAATTAATATTAACTATATTTATTGATTTTTTATGATTTACTTCTGAAAATGAATATTTTAAAATCGAGCCGGAATAAAAGGCTTTGTCACTGCCTGCTTTTTGAGGGCGATGAAGATGGCCTAATGCCGTATAATTAAAATCCTTAAATTTTTCTACATCAATAAAATCTACCCCACCTATGGATAAGGGTCTTTCAGAGTCAGAAATGCTAAGCTCATTAATTCCTCTAACATAATTATGTGTAACTATGATATTTCTTTCGTTTTTATTGATATTTCCGGACAGTCTTTCAATTATTGCTTTTGCCGCTTGATCGTAGGTTCTTATGCTTCCGTCCTCGTATACACTTCGAACTATAGCAGGATCCACATATGGTAGTAAGTAAAAGTTTACAGGACCATATTCATCCCTTAATACTATTTTTTTTGTATCTTTTTCAAAATGTCCCTCTATAAAAAGATTTTTTGACCTTAGTATTCCACTGCCGAAACAGAGCCTCTCCGGGCTATCATGATTACCTGATATAATAAAAACAGGTATTTTAATATCCAATACCAGCTCTCCTATAACCTTGTCCAATAATTCAACAGCTTCTGCAGGTGCTACAGCCCTATCATATATGTCCCCGGCTATAATAATAGCATGGGGGTTTTCTTCTTTAACAATTTTTACAAATTCTTTTAATATGTATTCCTGTTCTTCAAGCATAGAATATTCATGCACTATCTTTCCTATATGCCAATCGGCAGTGTGAATTATCTTCATTTCCAGGCCCCCTTAGCTTTCTACTATATAATACCACAAAGTAGTGTTTGAAGGTAGAATGTCTTATTAAACACCTAAGTCAAGTGAATTGTATCAACTGTAAT
>CAYMVQ010000034.1:0-11525 GCA_964394355.1 uncultured Clostridiaceae bacterium | reverse complement strand
TGATTGCCAATTGCTGCTTGATTGCATTTACAAGACAAGTTTTAATATGACACACTGTTGTTTATTTAAGTAAGGTATGCTTAAAGTGTAGATTGGAGGGAAGCGAATGGAGAAATTAGATTATAAAAAGAAGTTTAAGGATTTATATCAGCCAAAATCAGTGCCGTCTGTTATAGATGTGCCGCAAATGAAGTTTATACAGATAGATGGGAAAGGTAATCCCAATGATGAAAATGGAGAATATCAAAAAGCTGTGGAATCCCTATATGCATTGTCTTATGCTATAAAAATGCTGCCAAAGAGCGGAAATAAGCCACCGGGCTACTTTGAATATGTTGTGCCGCCGTTGGAGGGTCTTTGGTGGTTGGCAGATGGTAAAGATTTGGATTATAGCGACAAGGGCAAGTTTTGTTGGATTTCAATGATTCGTCAGCCAGAGTTTGTTACAGATGAGCTATTTGCTTTTGCAAGTGAAATTATAGCGAAGAAAAAGCCGCATCTTGACCTTGGAAAAGCGAAACTTGTGACTTTTACTGAAGGTCTTTGTGTGCAATGCATGCATGTAGGAAGCTTTGACGATGAATCAGCAACACTGGCAAAGATGAAAGAATTTATGGCTAAGCAGGGTCTTCAAAACGATTTGTCTACTACTCGTCACCATCACGAAATCTACCTTTCTGATCCAAGAAAAGTTGTTGTGGCGAAAATGAGAACTGTGCTACGCCAACCAGTTAGGAGGCTACTATGAATTTTATTGATTTAACACTGGAGAATTTAGAAGAGGAATATATTAGCTATGCTATTTCTAATATAAAAGGATGGAATATGCCATACATATGATTAAAAAAACTGTGCAACAATCTTGCTTATGTTTTTAGACAAGAATAAGAAAGGTATTAGCTGGTAAAGGATAAACTTTGTAGTATTTCCCGGGAAATAAAACTATTATAGTGCTACAATATTATACAATATTAGCAAGGTAAATATATTATAGGGGAAGGAAATATTTTAAATATGCAAATACAGAAATATATTATTTAAAAGGTAGAGACCCTATACTTGGCAAGGAAATAGACAGAATTGATTTTGACAATTCACATAGGTTCATCAATGAGAAATTATTAAAGAACTTACGCCATTAAAAGGTATAGGTGAATGGGTTGCCGAGGTGCTTCTTGTATATTTATTGTATAATATAGGCAAAGGAATTATGAAAGGAATGATTTAATGCAATATCGCATGAAAACACATCCTCTGTCAAATGATAAAATAAATTTTTTGCTTCAGCGGGCGAAGACATGCAGCTTGGCTACGTTAAATGCTGATGGTACACCCTATTGTACACCCATACATTTTGTCCACTACAAAGGCTATATCTACTTTCATGGGTTACCCAAAGGAAAGAAACTTGAGAATATTGCTCGGGATCCGAGGGTAGGTGTCACTATTTATGAGATGGACGGGTTATTGCTGGACCCGGATAAAAAGCCATGTGATACAAATACAAAATATGAAAGTGTAATTATATCCGGAATAGCCGAAGTTCTTGAGGACATTGATGAAAAAAAGGTAATCTTGGAGGAGGTCATCAATAAGTATACACCTGATTTAACTAAAAAAATACCTAATGATATGGCTAATAGCACAGCGGTAGTGAGGATTGAAATTAAGGGTATATCAGGTAAATACTATGAGTAAAATACGTAGCTTATATAGTATAGGTTTTTTAGGGGCTGACATATTTGTCGCCCCATTTTAACTTTATCAATACATCCTTTTTCTTTTGATTTTTTTGCGAATTATAAGTGCTACTAAAATAACGATGGCTATCAATATTGCAGTGGCTACATATATAAAAGCGGCAATTTTATTGGGACTTTTAAGCAGATTGATTATGTTGTGGCTATTGTCTACAATTTTTCTATTTTGTGCAGTACTATAATATAATGGGATTTGGGGAATGCCGCCTTCCTTATCAAAGGAAGCAAGGTATTGGGCAATTGCCAACCATTCCTTAAGCTCTTGATGATTATTGTAAACAATATGATCTTCATAATTAACGATGGGGCTTCCTTCCTTGTCTTTTGGCACTATTGATAATAAACCAAAGGATTTACTTCCCACAACAGATAGCATTTGGGCGGAATAAAGCCCGGCGGCTACACGGTACAGCTCATCATCTTTAATTACTTCTCTTTTGCCGTCTTGGTTTTGCAAATGCACCCGGGTAACTTTATTAAAAATCAGCCTATTGGGATTGAATGTATAGCTGAGCCCGGATATATATAGCTGCGCTGGAGGCATTATAGGAGCAATGGATGCATCAACTTCGGCTGCGGTTTTTAGCTCCTTACCTGTTAAATAGACTGTTATAATGGGATAACCCGAGACCTTATCCTTTCCGATGCCTAGAGAACTAACATTAAAAGTATCAGACACAGTAATGTCCCCTTTTACAAAGGAGCTCCTTATTGTGCCATAAGGAATAACTGCTGCAGCAACTTTTTCATAGCTGTTTCCTTCGGCTTTTTTTATTGCGTAAAGATACGAATCCCCTATAAGATTGCCCAAGGTTTCCTCGTTGTGAGCTTTTCCTAAAACTGATGCAGGTGTAAAGCTAAAAGGCGAGTGGGCCAAAACATCGTCAAAAGATAGGTCAAACCTTGATAGGTATTCTTTTTCCACTACTTGTTTATATATGGCAATAGATTTTTCTATATTCGGATCCCCGGATAAACTATCATTGATCTGTCTTAACTCATAGTTTTGCAGCTCCCACTGGTTGTTTGAGTCAGCTGAAAGCCTAATAATACCCAAGTTTTCTCCACCTTCCCCGCATGAGCCGATGATGGTGCTGCCCACTATTATAGCTTGTTCTAGCTTTGTATGGGAGTGGCCACTGATGATTACATCTATTTCAGGTACTTTCTTTGCCAAAATCTCATCTTCAGATTTTGATTTATTATCTGAAGTGCCAGAGTGAGAAAGGCAAATAATAAGGTCCACTTTCTCCTCGTTTTTTAATATAGCCACTATCCTTTTGGCATTTTCTATAGCATCTAAAAAAACCACTTCAGACATGGGTGCATTTGATGCAGAGTCTTTGCCCATTACTGCAAATATACCAATCTTTACACCATTTTTGATAAGCACAGTATATTCCTTGACTCCGTAGTCATCCATAGCAGCCTTTAAATATTTAAGCGATGGAGTCATATTATTGTTGGCATCCATAGGGAATGAAATATTTGATGACAGTATCAAAGGGAGCTTTTCTCCGCTTTCCATGGCCACTTTTAAACTGTTTGCCAAGCCTTCAGCCCTTTGATCAAACTCATGATTGCCAAAAGTGGTAACTTCATAAGCCATTTTTCCCATAATTCTCAGCTGGGGCGCATCTGAGGCAAATATTGTTTGAAATAATGTGCCCATGGAAAAATCTCCTGCATCAATCAGCAGTGATTCTGGGTCCTTATTCCGCTCCGCCTTAATTGCGCTATATAGTCTAGAATACCCTCCAATTTCTGTAATCCTATCCCCCACTACGGTATTAATGGGGTAAAATCGGTCATGCAAATCATGAGTAAAAAGTATGGTTATAGATTTATCGGTCTCGGCGATGGAGATAATAGGAAAAACCATGGTAAGGATTAAAATCGAAATCAGAAATAAGGATACAATTTTATAAGGCCCTTTCATAATATCCCTCCTAGAAAAATAATATGCAAAAAGCTATACTTAAATGAATAATACAATTACTTTAACTGCTTTTATAATAGCATTAATCACATAACATTTATAGATATTATGGAAGAATAAAGGCATGAGCTAGGCTGTTAATGATATAATAAGAATGTACAATTAGTGGACTATGAAATCTCAGTGTTTTTGAAAGAAATGGAGGAAGAATTGTGATTTATTTTAAATATACAAATGTAGAAACAGATTATTTAAAGGATAGAGACCCCATACTTGGTAAAGAAATAGAGAGAATAGGTTTTATAAAAAGAAGGGTAGAGCCTAATCCATTTATAGAGCTAATATCAAGTATAATAAGCCAGCAAATTTCAACAAAAGCAGCCTTGACAGTAAAAGAAAGGCTGAAAGATCTGATCGGGGAAATAATGCCTGAAAGTTTAAATACAGTCGAAGCTGAATCTATACAAAAATGTGGCATGACTTTAAGAAAAGCAAATTATATAAAAGGCGTAGCAGATGCAGCCTATACGAATAGAATTGATTTTGACAATTTACACAGGCTCACTGATGAAGAAATAATTAAAGAACTTACATCTTTAAAAGGTGTAGGTGAATGGACTGCTGAGATGCTTCTTATACACTCATTCCAGCGCCCAGATATTTTAAGTTATAAAGATTTAGGGATTCAAAGAGGTATAAAAAGGCTATACAATTTAAAGGAACTGGCAAAAAAAGAATTTGACATGTATCGCCAAAGGTATTCACCTTGTGGTACTGTTGCATCCATATATATTTGGGAAATAGCATCTAAAGATTGGGTGGATCAAAGGTAAACTATGTAACAAACAGTATAAAACTTTATATTGCATATGTGTATTACATTTGATATAATATTTTCAAATACAAAATAAATTCGTTGACAAAGAAGAGTAATTAATTCTTTTCTTTTTAAGAGAGCTGGAGAGTGGTGAGAATCCAGCATAGAGGGATTAATGAATGGACTTTGTAGAAGCGGGTGGAAATCCTAGGAGAGTACCCCCTGCCGGAAGCCTACCGTTATCTAAGGACAGGATATGCTAGTATCCCTTTAAGAGTGATGCAATTTTTGCATAATTTAGGTGGCAACGCGAATTCAACCTTCGTCCTAATCAAGGACGGAGGTTTTTTGTATTTAAAAATATTTTAGGAGGCATAAACATGAAAAAAGAAAATGGATTATTTGGTGAATTTGGCGGGGCCTATGTAGGAGAAGATTTGAAACTTGTTCTTAATGAATTGGAAGATGGATTCTATAAGGCTATGAATGATGAAAAATTTCTAGATGACTTAGATTATTATTTTAAAGAATTTGTAGGAAGGGAGAGTCCCCTTTATTTAGCAAAAAGATTGACGGAGGAAATTGGGGGAGCAAAAATATACCTTAAAAGGGAGGATTTAAACCATACCGGAGCCCATAAAATAAACAATGCTATAGGTCAAGGTCTTTTGGCAAAAAGAATGGGGAAAAAAAGAATAATTGCTGAAACGGGTGCGGGACAACACGGAGTGGCTACTGCCACTGTTTGCGCTTTACTAGGTTTGGATTGTACTATTTATATGGGAGAAGAAGATACAAAAAGGCAGGAGCTAAATGTATTTAAAATGGAGATACTAGGGGCAAAGGTTGTTACTGTAAAGGAGGGAAGCAGAACATTAAAAGAGGCAGTAGATGCAGCATTTAAAGATTATGTAGAAAATAAAGACAATACTTTCTATCTATTAGGGTCTGCAGTAGGTCCCCACCCTTTTCCAATAATAGTAAGAACCTTCCAGTATATTATAGGAAAAGAGGCCAGAAAACAAATTCTTGAAAAAGAAGGTAAGTTACCGGATTATTTAGTAGCCTGTGTAGGGGGTGGGAGTAATGCCATAGGCTTGTTTTCACCTTTCTTTGAAGATAAAGAAGTGAAAATGATTGGAGTAGAACCCGGTGGCAAAGGTTTAGATAGCAAAATGCATTCTGCAAGTATTACTAACGGTAAAATTGGATTATTACATGGTTTTAAGTGCCATTTGCTGGATCATGATACCTATTCAATAGCTGCAGGGCTGGATTATCCTGGGGTAGGGCCGGAGCATAGTTATTATAAATATATAAAAAGAGCTGAATATGTGAGTATAACCGATGATGAAGCTTTGGAAGCTTTTTTTAAGCTATCAAAAACAGAAGGTATTATCCCTGCTCTTGAATCTTCTCATGCTGTGGCATATGGTATTAAATTAGCAAAAACGCTAAATAAAGATGCTACAATTATTATTAATCTTTCAGGTAGGGGAGATAAAGATGTTCCTAGCATTATACTTGCATAAATGTTAAGAAAGTAAAAAATTGTCCTATAGAGACCAGGATTATATGGCAATTAGCTGTTATTTATAGAATTATTTTTATTCTGTTTGTCTCTAAGCTTTAGAAGTTGCAAGTAGTTTTCTAAATCCTTCTTACTCCTTGAGGATAATTCCTCTATATCTTTAAAAAGTCTATCGGAAACCGAATAGGCTTTTTTCTCTTCATATAAAGTCCCTGAATTTTGCTTATCAGAAAACCCTATTAAGTAATCGAGGCTAATATTAAATAACTTCGCTATTATTTTTGCATTTTCTAAAGTTGGCTTTTTTCTATCATTTTCATAGTAGGCTATAGTGCTTTGTGTCAAGTTAAGTTTTAAAGCAAGCTCTTCTTGGGTCCATCCGGCTTCTTCGCGAAGTTGTCTTAAGCGAAATGAAAACATTAAATCACCTCATTGTCATTATAATATTATTTTTGCTGTGCTCAAGGCGATATGACTAATAAAAATGATCATTGTATTATATGACCAATGGGCATATAATACAGTAAGAATTAATATTTTGGTAAATTCATTACTATTTAGGATTTTAAAAACGAGAATGTTTTAAAAGGTGAAAGGAAGAGGCTATGAGAATCTTGATTGTTGAAGATAATTTAGCTGATAGCAAACGCTTAAGAAGACTATTAGAAACATATGGCCAGTGCGATATTGCTAGGAATGGAATGGAAGCTATTAATACTTTTTTATCAGCTTTTCGCGTGAAGGATTACTATGATTTAATTTGCATTAATATTTGGATTTCAAAAATGGATGGATTTACTGTTTTAAAGAGAATCAGAGATATTGAAAATAGTCATGGACTAAAAAGTGAAAACCGAGCAAAAATTATAGTTATAACTAAATATCATAGTGAATATTTGAAACGAGCCAGTTTTGAGTATGCTTGCGATGCTTATATAAGAATGCAAAATATTGAAAAAGAGCTATTAGAAGTAATAGAAGATAAGAATAGGGAGTAATATTTTTTAAAATTTTGTTATAATGAATAGAGTAAAGCTTTAAAAAACATCTTTTTTATCTTATTATAAGGAGGTATAGTTGAATATTTAAAATATAAAAGAGGAGAAAAATAATGAGTTTGCCGGAGTTATTCTTTATTTCAGTAGGGTTATCAGCTGATGCCTTTGCAGTAGCCCTTTGCTTTGGACTAGCCAGTCTCACAGCAACTATAAAAGAGGCGCTAATTGTAGGCTTGTATTTTGGTTTTTTTCAAGCCTTTATGCCCCTTCTTGGATATTTGCTTGGCACACAGTTTGCCAGTAAAATAATAAAATATGATCATTGGGTAGCATTTTTTTTGCTTTCTTTTATTGGTGGCAGCATGATTGTAGAAAGTTTTAAAAATAAAGGATGCTCAGATAGAATTTGTCCTACTGTCAAATGCACTGATAGAGAATGCCCTGAAGAAAAATGCACAGACAGGGAGTGTCCTCTTGTAGAGTGTTCAGATCGGACATGCCCCAACGGCGGGCCTTTCCAAAGGGAGGAATCTTCCTTAAGTCCCAAACAAATGCTGCCCCTTGCCATTGCCACAAGCATTGATGCACTAGCTGCAGGCGTAACATTTGCCTTTCTTCAGGTAAATATTATATTTACTATAATATTTATCGGAATTACTACCTCCACCCTATCAATGATTGGTGTTAAAATAGGTAATCTTTTCGGTTTAAGGTATAAATCAAAAGCTGAGTTTACCGGAGGTATTATTTTGTTTTTAATAGGCTTAAAAATATTGATGGAACATACAGGAGTTATTAATTTTTAAAAGGAAACTTCATTTTTTATTGTTGATAGGCTTATTGAAGTTGAAGAAGTTAGAACACCACCTTTTTTTCTAAGCCTTACTAATAGTTTTTCTAATTCTTCCGGTCCTTTGCTTATGATTTTCAGTAAATATTCATACTCTCCCGTAATTGTATGACATTCTATTATATCTGCTTCTGATCTGACAAGTTCGTAGAAACTAGCATGTTTATCTGCATCAATTTCATCAGACCTTAAATTTAAAAAGCAAAAACATATCAATTTTTTATTAAAAGCTTTTGGGTTGAGCACTATAGTATACTTTTCTATATAACCTTCTTTATTAAGCCTTTTTATTCTTTCTGAAACTGAAGGTATAGACAAGTTAACTTTTTTGCTTATGAAAGATAAGGGTGCCCTTGCGTTTAACGATAATTCTCTTAAAATATTAATATCTATTTCATCAATAGCCATTAGATACACCACCAATTTAATTTAATAAATGATTTAAGCCGTCATTAACTTGTATTTTCTAGCCTTAATTTTTTCTGTTTTATTTTATGATATCAAAACTACTTGAAAAATACAATAAAAATTAAGTGTATAATTGATGTTTACATTAATAATTTTTGTGTAATTCTTATATTACCTATCATAACTTAAATAAATTTTGATTTTACCAAAATACTTGAAAGTAAAAATATATATTAATATAATATATATAACAAGATGAAAAGATATATTTCGCAACTTCTTACTGAAATCTTACTATAAAAAGTGTAAAGGAGTGTTTTAATTGGAGAAGAATTTTAAACTTGATATTGATTATGCAAAGGAAATGGACAGTCAAGATCAGCTAAAATCTTTTAAAGAAAGGTTCTATTTAGGAGAAGGGGAATTGTATTTCGATGGTAATTCATTGGGCCCCTATTCAAAGGATGCAGAGGAAGCCATATATAATATGCTGGATGTGTGGAAAAAAGAAAAAATCCTTATGTGGAATATTGAAGATGGTAGGTATTTTAAATATCCTCAATATTTAGGCAGCTTGTTTACCCCTTTGGTAAACGCTGATGCAAACGAAATAACTGTAACAAATAGCACTACTATTAATATACATCAAGCCTTGGCTACATTTTATAAACCTACAAAAAACAGATATAAAATACTTGTAGATGATTTAAACTTCCCTACTGATATTCACGCAGCAGTAAGTCAAGTAAAACTTAAAGGCCTAGATCCCGAAGATGCAATAAAAATTGTTAAAAGCAGAGACGGTCGGATAATTGAAGAAGACGATATTATTGATGCACTGACAGAAGATGTCGCAGTCGCTTTATTGCCAAGTTTGCTATATAGATCCGCTCAATTACTGGATATGGAAAAAGTAACAAAGGTAGCTCACGAAAAAGGCATAATAATCGGATGGGATCTTTGTCACTCAATTGGCTCCGTACCTCATGATTTTAAAAAGATAGATCCGGATTTTGCCGTCTGGTGTACTTATAAGCATTTAGCTTGCGGCCCTGGTTCTAATGCTGCCTTATATATTAATAAAAAGCATTTTGGAACTGAGCCAGGTTTGGCCGGTTGGCACGGAAATAAAAAGGAAACCCAATTTCTCCTTAAACATGAACATGATCCGGAAAAGGATGTGGATGCATGGCTTACCGGAACGCCAAATATGTTGTCTATGGCTCCAATTGAGGGTGTGGTAAAACTATTTAATGAAGCAGGTATAGACAATATTCGTAAAAAATCTTTAGAACTGACGGATTATCTCATATTCCTTATAGAAGAAAGACTTGCAAAGTATGGATTTGCCAACGGAACTCCTATTGATCATAAAAGGCGTGGTGGTCATGTGGCCTTAGAGCATAAGGAGGCTTATAGAATTTGTCTGGCATTAAAAGAAAAGAAGGTAATACCGGATTTTCGTGAACCTAATGTAATCAGACTTGCCCCTGTGGCTTTGTACTGTTCTTTTGAAGATATATATAAGCTAGTGGATATACTGGAAGAGATAGCCATAACAAAAGCATATGAAAAGTTCTCGGAGGCAAGGGCGCTAGTAGTATAAACCACAATAGATTTATGTATTTTATAACCCCGGGAGGCAAAAAGCTATATCCGGGGTTCTGTTATTTTAAATAAAAACATAAGAAATTAAATAACCCATTATCAAACCACCTACATGGGCAGTAGTACTTATACTTGGGATAGTAAAGGTAAGTAAAAGATTTATTGCTAATAGCTTTAGGATACTCTTTTTACCTTCTGGGCTTAGCATGTTTTTACGGCGATGGCTTAGATATAAAAAAGCGCCGAGTATTCCAAACAAGCTCCCTGAAGCTCCGGCAGACACAGAGGTAAAGTTAAAGAAAAAGGTGGCTAAATTTCCTCCTATCCCGGTTAAAAGAAAGAAGAATAAGTATTTTTTAGATCCCATAAGTTTTTCCATTTGTGGCCCAAAGACGTATAGGGCATAGCCATTGAATAATATGTGGCTTGGACCTATATGCATAAAAATTGAAGTTACAAATCTATAGTACTGGCCAAATTCCAAGATAAAGGGTGGAAAAAATGCACCGTATTTTATTAAAACTACTGTGTTTGTACTACCGCCGTTTAAAGTAAGAAATACAAAATAAACAACCATTATACTTAAAAGTATGAAGGTCACCTTACTTTTTCTATAAAAATTTAGTAAAGCATTATACATAGTCTTCTCCTTTTTAAATATTATCTTATTAGAAAGAGTATTTATCAAGTCCTATTTAAGGTCCTTTATAATAATTTCAATAGTATTAAAGGGGATAATTTTGCAATAAAATATGTTAAAATAAAGGAAATATCATATACAGTACAAATTTATAGGAGGAAAAAAAATGAAATATATAAATATTAAGCAAGTTGATGCCTTTACAAAAAGTCCTTTTTGTGGCAATCCTGCGGGGGTGGTAACTGATGCTTCCTCTTTAGATAATGATACAATGCAAAAAATTGCGAGGGAAATGAACCTATCTGAAACTGCATTTGTTTCACCTTCAGAAGTTGCAGATTTCAAAGTCCAGTTCTTTACTCCAAAGTTTGAAGTGGACCTATGCGGTCATGCTACAATAGGAGCATTTTACGCTTTATATGAAGAAAAAAAGCTTGACTTAAGTAAGAATACTTTTTATCAAGAAACAAAAGCTGGTATCCTTCCCATTGAATTAACAAATATAAATGATGAAAAAGTTTTTATGATGACACAGCCCACACCTAAGTTTGAAAATATTGATATGGAGAAGGAGAGTATTGCAAGGCTTATAGGGCTTAATGAAAATGACTTGATAGAAATACCTCCACAAAAAGTAAGCACCGGACTATGGTGGTTGGTATTTGGTGTGAAAAGCTTGGAAAAGCTTATGAAGGCAAAAGCTGATTTAAAAGCAATTGAAGAAATAAGTGGAAAACGCAATATAGTTGGAATTACACCATTTTGTCTAGAGACAATGAATAAAAGTAATAGCTATCATATCAGGGCACATGCTCCAATTGCTGGGGTAGCAGAAGACCCAGTATGCGGTACTGGTAATGGAAGCGTTTCATCTTATATTATAAACAATGGATTAATTGAAAGTGGCGAAAATATAAACCTTCTAGGCGAGCAAGGCTACGAAGTAAATAGACCTGGTTGCGTATATGTAAATA
>CAYMVQ010000033.1:0-11643 GCA_964394355.1 uncultured Clostridiaceae bacterium | reverse complement strand
CAAGCATTATACACTTTTACCATAATTTTACCGTCAATTAATGTTGCAATTTATAGTAAGTGGAAATAACTAAATTTTCATTGACAGTTGATAAGCCCTGTGTTATTATATTAAATTGCATTGATATGTAAATTTTTTAGAAATTATATGAAAATCGTATAGAATTAACTAAAAAAGGCAATATTAAAATAAGTGTGTTAAATTTTATTATTTAAAGAGAAGTTTTAACTATTGGCTAGATTTATGTATTTTATAAACTTAATAGTTAAAACCTGGAGAAAGCTTTTACTGATACATAGAATATATCAATTTAAATAAACAATAGCATTTTTCTCTATGTAGAATTGAAAAGCTTAATTTTTATTTATTATTAAGGGGTGATAGACTTATGGTGCATCCGGTATTTTTTGGTAAGAGCAAGAGAATGAGTTATTCAAGTATTGATGAAGTTATGGATATGCCAAATCTTATCGAAGTTCAGAAAAATTCTTATAACTGGTTTTTAAAGGAAGGTCTAAGAGAAGTTTTTAATGACATATCTCCTATCACAGATTATAGTGGAAATCTTATATTAGAATTTGTTGATTATAACCTAGAATCCAAGGCTAAATACAATGTAGAAGAAAGTAAAGAAAGAGATGTTACTTATTCTGCACCTTTAAAAGTGAAAATTAGACTAGCAAACAAGTCTAATAACGAAATTAAAGAGCAAGAAGTATTTATGGGTGATTTCCCTCTAATGACTGATCAAGGCACTTTTATTATAAATGGTGCGGAGAGAGTAATCGTAAGCCAGTTGGTAAGATCCCCCGGTGTATATTATAATGAATCAATTGACAAATCAGGTAAAAGACTACACTCTGCTACGGTGATACCAAATAGGGGTGCCTGGTTGGAATATGAAACTGATTCAAATGATATAATGTGGGTTAGAATTGATAGAACTAGAAAGGTTCCTATAACTGTACTTTTAAGAGCCCTTGGCTTTGGAACGGAGCAAAAAATAGAGGAAGTGTTAGGCGAAGATGAAAGAATAAAGGCTTCACTGCAAAAAGATACGACAAAAAACCATGAAGAGGGGTTGATAGAGGTTTACAGGCGTTTAAGACCCGGTGAACCCCCTACGGTAGAAAGTGCAAAATCTCTTTTGGAAACACTTTTTTTCGATGCGAAACGCTACGATTTGGCAAAGGTCGGAAGATATAAATTTAATAAAAAGCTGTGTTTATCGTCAAGGCTAAGCGGCCAAGTACTTGATAAGGATATAATTAATCCCAAGACAGGAGAAATATTAGCTAAGGTGGGGGAAAGAATAAATAGAGAAAAAGCCTTAGCTATACAAAATGCGGGGGTAAATGAAGCATTTGTATTAGCTGAAGAAAAGTCAGTTAAAATTGTAGGCAATAATACAGTTGATATAAACAAATATTTAGATTTTGATATATCTGATTTGAATATTAAAGAGTCCGTTAATTTGACAGTTTTAAATGAGATTCTAGAAAAATTTGATTCTGAAGAAGATGTAATAAATGAAATAAGAAACAAAATTAACGATTTAATACCAAAACATGTAGTTGTTGATGATATAGTAGCTTCCGTTTCCTACGGACTTAATATTATTTACGGGGTAGGTAATATTGATGACATAGATCATCTTGGAAACAGAAGATTAAGGTCCGTTGGGGAATTATTGCAAAACCAGTTTAGAATTGGTTTATCAAGAATGGAAAGAGTTGTTAGAGAAAGAATGACAATCCAAGATATAGACTTAGTTACCCCCCAACAGCTTATTAATATTAGGCCCGTATCTGCTTCTATTAAAGAATTTTTCGGAAGCAGTCAGCTATCTCAATTTATGGACCAAACAAACCCCCTTGCGGAATTAACTCATAAAAGAAGATTATCTGCCTTAGGTCCCGGTGGATTATCAAGAGAAAGGGCAGGTTTTGAAGTAAGAGACGTTCATCATTCTCACTATAGTAGGATGTGCCCCATAGAAACACCGGAAGGTCCAAATATTGGTTTGATAGGAAGCTTATCTACCTACGCACGGATAAATGAATATGGTTTTATAGAAGCCCCCTATAGGGTAGTTAAAACCGATGAAAATGGTGAAAAAGTAGTAACAGATGAAATAACTTATGTTACAGCCGATGTTGAAGATGATTATGTAGTGGCCCAAGCAAACGAGCCTTTAGATGCAGAGGGGCATTTTATTGAAAAAAAGGTGGCTGCTAGGATAAGACATGAAATTATTGTTGTACCTGTTTCAGAGGTAGAGTATATGGACGTATCACCTAAGCAGGTTGTTTCTGTTGCCACTGCTATGATACCGTTTTTGGAAAATGATGATGCCAACAGAGCTTTAATGGGTTCCAACATGCAACGCCAGGCTGTTCCCTTAGTTATGCCAGAATATGCTATAGTGGGAACTGGCATGGAGTACAAGGCGGCCATAGACTCCGGCGTAGTGGTAAAAGCAGCAAATTCAGGTACAATTGAAAGAGTTAGCTCTGATGAAATAATTATAAAAAATGATGATGGTATAAAAGATAAGTATAAATTATTGAAATTTTCACGTTCAAACCAAGGAACTTGCATAAATCAGCGACCTTTTGTTACTAAAGGGGAAAGAGTTGAAAAGAAGCAGGTGATAGCTAATGGACCATCTACTGATTTGGGAGAAATAGCTTTAGGTAGAAATATACTTATAGGGTTCATGGCCTGGGAAGGATACAATTATGAAGATGCCATTTTAATTAGTGAAAAATTGGTTAAGGAAGATGTATTTACATCTATACACATAGAAGAATATGAATCAGAGGCCAGAGATACAAAACTTGGCCCAGAAGAAATAACAAGAGATATACCAAATGTAGGTGATGATGCGCTAAAGGATTTGGACGAAAGAGGGATTATAAGAATAGGTGCAGAGGTCAGAACTGGTGATATTCTTGTTGGAAAAGTAACACCGAAGGGAGAAACGGAACTTACAGCAGAAGAGAGACTTTTAAGGGCAATATTTGGTGAAAAGGCCAGAGAAGTTAGAGATACATCGCTTAGGGTGCCTCATGGGGAGGCTGGAATTGTAGTGGATGTAAAAGTCTTTACCAGGGAAAATGGAGATGAATTGCCGCCGGGTGTCAATCAGCTGGTTAGAGTATATATAGCACAAAAAAGGAAAATTTCCGTTGGAGATAAAATGGCCGGCAGGCATGGTAACAAAGGAGTTATATCTAGAATTTTACCTGAGGAGGATATGCCATTCCTACCTAATGGAACCCCACTTGAAATAGTTTTAAATCCTTTGGGAGTACCATCTCGTATGAACATCGGACAGGTTTTGGAAGTACATTTAGGTTTGGCTGCTAAAGCCCTAGGTTGGAAGATATCAACACCGGTATTTGATGGAGCTGATGAAAACGAAATAATGGAAACCTTAGAGATGGCGAATACAGTAATTCAGGTTAAAAAACAACTAAGACTTATAAAGGATAAATTAAACCTTCAAGAAAACTCAGAAGATTATATTTTGGATATTGAAGAAAATAAAAAAACAATAGATGAATATTTAAAGGATAAGATATTTACTATTGATAGAAGGTTCTCCTCAATAAAAGAAAAGATAAAAGCTGAGGATTTAGAAAATAAGCATAAGGTAGAAGTCCTTATTGAGGAATTTGGGGAAAGCCCCTTAGATGATATAACACTTGATAGAACTGGGAAGATTCCCCTAAGGGATGGTAGGACGGGAGAATATTTTGACAAACCTATTGCAGTTGGCTATATGTATATTTTAAAACTACTGCATCTGGTTGACGACAAGATTCACGCAAGATCAACAGGTCCTTACTCTTTAGTAACTCAGCAGCCACTTGGTGGGAAGGCACAATTCGGTGGCCAGCGTTTTGGAGAAATGGAAGTATGGGCTTTGGAGGCCTATGGTGCTGCACATACGCTGCAAGAGATTTTAACGGTAAAATCTGATGACGTAGTAGGAAGAGTAAAAACATATGAAGCAATAGTAAAAGGAGAAAATATACCTGAGCCGGGAGCACCTGAAGCTTTTAAAGTATTGATTAAAGAATTGCAAAGCTTAGCCCTGGATGTTAAAGTTTTTTCGGAAGAAAAAGAAGAGATTACTATAAAGGAATCCGTAGAGGATAATTTAGAAGATATAAGTAACGAAATGGAAACAAGGGAAGATATGGATTTATCAAATATACCATATAAGGGGGCAAAGGAAGAAGAAAAGGATAGCCTTTATGATGACTACAGTGAGGATTCGGAGGAATTTGAATTTGATCTGGACATAGATGATTTAATTATTAAAGACGAAAAAGAGCTGGAAGAAGAGGCAGAAGAGGCAGAAGAGGAACTGGAAGAAAAAGCAACAACAAACATTGAAGAAGAGGAAGATTATTAAAGGAAGGGAGAGAAGAGCCCTTGATGGAATTAAATAGCTTGGAATCACTGAGAATTGGATTAGCTTCTCCGGAGAAGATAAGGGAATGGTCTAAAGGAGAAGTAAAAAAACCTGAAACAATCAACTATAGAACCTTAAAACCGGAAAAGGAAGGCCTATTCTGCGAAAGGATTTTTGGGCCTACAAAAGACTGGGAATGCCATTGTGGCAAATATAAAAGAATTAGGTATAAAGGTATTATATGTGATAGGTGTGGAGTTGAGGTTACCAAGGCCAAAGTAAGAAGGGAAAGGATAGGCCATATTGAATTGGCTGCCCCTGTATCTCACATTTGGTACTTTAAGGGAATACCTAGCCGAATGGGTCTTCTACTTGATATGTCACCCAGATCACTAGAAAAGGTGCTCTATTTTGCCACCTATATAGTAATAGAAGCGGGTGAAACAAATCTTTCTATTAAACAAACACTAAACGAGAGGGAATACAGGGAGGCCATAGAACAATTCGGTGAAATATTTAGAGTAGGCATGGGTGCAGAAGCAATTAAAGAACTTTTAGAAAATATTGATTTAGACACTATGTCAAAAGAGCTAAGAGTTGACTTAAAAGAGAGCACAGGACAAAAAAAACTAAGAACTGTTAGAAGACTTGAAGTAGTCGAGGCTTTTAGGAAGTCCGGCAATAAACCGGAATGGATGATTCTTGATGTTATACCCGTAATACCGCCTGATTTAAGACCTATGGTTCAGCTAGACGGTGGAAGATTTGCTACCTCGGATTTAAATGATTTATATCGCAGGGTAATAAATAGAAACAATAGATTAAAAAGGCTATTGGATTTGCAGGCTCCTGATATTATTGTTAGAAATGAAAAAAGGATGCTGCAGGAAGCTGTTGATGCATTAATAGATAATGGTAGGCGTGGAAGGCCCGTTACCGGTCCTGGTAACAGACCTCTTAAATCACTATCGGATATGCTTAAAGGAAAGCAAGGAAGATTTAGACAAAACCTGCTAGGTAAGCGTGTTGATTATTCTGGCCGATCCGTTATAGTAGTAGGCCCAGATTTAAAACTATACCAATGTGGCTTACCTAAGGAAATGGCATTAGAATTGTTTAAGCCTTTTGTAATGAAAAAGCTTGTTCAGTATGGTCTTGCGCATAATATAAAGTCTGCGAAACGTATGGTTGAAAGAGTTAGAACAGAGGTCTGGGATGTGCTAGAAGAGGTTATTAAGGAACATCCTGTGTTATTAAATCGTGCTCCAACTCTTCATAGACTGGGCATACAGGCTTTTGAGCCGGTTTTAGTTGAGGGCAGGGCTTTAAAGTTACACCCTCTTGTCTGTACTGCTTACAATGCAGATTTTGATGGTGACCAAATGGCTGTGCATGTGCCTTTATCTGTAGAAGCACAAGCAGAAGCAAGATTTTTAATGCTTTCTTCAAACAATATTTTAGCGCCTAAAGATGGTAAACCGGTAGTAAGTCCTACGCAAGATATGGTAATGGGCATTTATTATCTAACTATACATGTTCCCGGTGAAAAGGGAGAAGGAAAGATATTTGCCAATTACGATGAAATGCTTATGGCTTATCAGTTAAAAGAAATAGATTTACATGCAATGGTAAAAATAAGAGTGAAAAAAGAAGTGAACGGGGAAGTAAGGACAAAAATTATTGAGAATACAGTTGGTAGATTTATATTTAACGATACAATTCCCCAAGACCTAGGTTTTGTAGATAGAAGCGAAGAAGAGAATATTTTTGCTTTGGAATATGACCCGAGAAATAGTGACGGGAGCATAAAGCCTATAGAAAAGAAAATGCTAGGGGAAATAGTAGATAAATGCTATAGAAAACATGGTTCGACAAAAACTTCTATAGTGTTGGATGAAATAAAAAGAATTGGTTTTAATTATGCAACTAAAAGTGCTGTAACTATAGGTGTTACGGATATTGCCATACCTGAGACTAAAAAGATCCTATTATCTGAATCAGATCAAAAAATAGATAATATTGAGAAAATGTTTAGAAGAGGGCTTATTTCGGATAATGAAAGATATGAGCAAGTTATAGAAACCTGGCAAGCCGCAACTGAAAACATTACCAAAGAATTGATGGAAGATTTGGATAGATTGAATCCTGTCTTTATGATGGCAAACTCCGGTGCAAGGGGAAGCATCAACCAAATAAGACAGTTAGCTGGTATGAGAGGATTAATGGCTAATACATCAGGTATGATAATTGAGATACCTATTAGGGCAAACTTTAGGGAAGGGCTAAATGTTTTGGAGTTCTTTATATCTACTCATGGAGCTAGAAAAGGTTTGGCAGATACTGCCCTAAGGACAGCTGATTCAGGATACTTGACCAGGCGACTTGTTGATGTAAGCCAAGATGTAATAGTACGGGAATATGATTGTGGTACCGAAGAGGGTTTATGGGTATCCGAAATAAAAGATGGCAATGAAGTCATTGAAAAACTGGAAGATAGGCTTACGGGCAGGTTCCCCGTGGAGGATGTAATAAACCCGGACAGCGGTGAAATAATAGTTACAAAAGATACTATTATAAGTGAAGAAATAGCTTCAAAAATTGTTGCTGCCGGCATTAAAAAAGTAAATATTCGTTCTGTTTTGAATTGTCGCTGCAGATATGGAGTTTGTGCTAAATGCTACGGAGTCAACCTAGCTATAGGGGACATGGTAAATATAGGAGAGGCAGTTGGTATAATAGCTGCCCAGTCCATTGGCGAACCGGGAACCCAGCTTACTATGAGAACTTTCCATACAGGTGGGGCCTATGTTGAAGGCGATGATATTACTCAAGGTCTTCCAAGGGTTGAAGAATTATTTGAAGCAAGAAAACCAAAAGGTTTGGCAATAATATCAGAAATATCCGGATCAGTTAAAATAAATGATACAAATAAAAAGAAAAAAGAAGTTACTGTAATAGATATAGATGGAGAAAGCAGGTCCTATGGAATACCTTATGGCTCCAGGATTAAAGTTTCCGATGGGGAGCTAGTTGAAGCCGGGGATGAAATTACAGAAGGCTCTGTAAATCCACACGATATATTAAAAATAAAAGGTGTAGTTGGAGTTCAAACTTATTTGCTACAAGAAGTTCAAAGAGTATATAGGCTCCAGGGCGTTGATATAGCAGATAAACACATAGAAGTAATTATTAGACAAATGCTGAGAAAAGTTAAAATTGATGATGCTGGTGATACAGACCTATTACCTGGTGGGCTATTTGATATATTTAAGTATGAAGAAGAAAATAAAGCAATTGCGGAACAAGGCGGAAAAATGGCATCAGGTAAGAGAGTCCTGCTAGGAATTACAAAAGCATCGCTAGCCACTGATTCATTCCTTTCTGCGGCATCCTTCCAAGAAACCACTAGGGTCTTAACTGAAGGTGCTATAAAAGGCAAGGAAGATCCTTTGGTAGGGCTCAAGGAAAATGTAATTATTGGAAAGCTGATACCTGCTGGCACAGGAATGAAAAGATATAAAGATGTTGGTATAAGACCGGCGGAAGTAATTATAAAACCTGAAGAAGTAAGCAAGGACATTTTAGAGGAAATAAGCCAAAGTGGCCTAGTAACGGAAGAAAAACTTGCTGTTGACAGTGAATCAGTATAAATGATAAAATAATCAAGTGTGTGCAAACTAATATTCTTTTTAATGAAGAGGAGGTATTATATGGATGAACTAAAATCCTCAAAAAAAAGGATAATAGGATTAAAGCAAACTAAAAAAGCTATTAACGAAAATAGGGCTAATAAAGTTTATATAGCAAAAGATGCAGATGACTATATTAAAAACACTATAATAAAAGCATGTGACGATAAGGATTTGACAATTATATATGTAGCTACTATGAAGGAGCTAGGAGAAGCTTGTGGAATTGAAGTTAAGGCTTCAACAGCATCTTTGTTAAAAGACTAATCTATACCCCTTCAATTGAAGGGGTATGTTTAAGTATATATTATAAAAAGGAGGTGTAATAAATGCCGACAATTAATCAGTTAATTAGAAAAGGTAGGCGTGAAGTAACATATAAATCTGACTCACCCGCACTAATGGAATGTCCCCAAAGAAGAGGGGTTTGTACAGTAGTAAAAACTACTACCCCTAAAAAGCCTAATTCTGCTTTAAGGAAAATAGCTAGGGTTAGACTTACAAATGGTATGGAAGTTTCAGGCTATATCCCTGGTATTGGACATAATTTGCAGGAACACTCTGTTGTTCTAATTAGGGGAGGAAGGGTAAAAGACTTACCCGGAGTGAGATATCATATTGTCAGAGGAACTTTGGATACGGCAGGAGTAACTGATAGAAAGCAAAGCAGATCAAAGTATGGGGCTAAAAGGCCGAAAAAATAATAAGTGCGAATAATATAATACGCTTTGTCGTGTAAAGATATATTATGCACAACGTCATATTAATTTAAAATATGCCGAGTACCGATGAAATATTATAAATTGTCAGGAGGGAAGAAAAGTGCCAAGAAAAGGATTTATACCAAAAAGGGATGTGCTACCCGATGCATTATATAATGACAAAATTGTTACAAAATTAATAAATCATATAATGCTTGATGGTAAAAAAGGAGTATCACAAAAAATTGTTTACGGAGCTTTTGATATAATAAGGGATAAAACTGGCAAAGACCCCTTAGAAGTATTTGAAGCGGCTATGGGTAATATAATGCCGGTATTGGAAGTTAAAGCAAGACGAATAGGTGGCGCCACATATCAAGTACCCATCGAAGTAAGGGCTGAAAGACGTCAAGCCCTAGGACTAAGATGGCTTGTCGGTTTTTCCAGAAGAAGGGGAGAAAAGACAATGAGAGAAAGATTGGCGGGAGAAATAATGGATGCTGCGAATAATACGGGCTCCAGTATTAAGAAAAAAGAAGATACTCATAAGATGGCTGAAGCGAATAAAGCTTTTGCCCACTATAGATGGTAAAAGTAATTAAGGATAGAAGAAGTGATTCTTGCTATAGGAAGGGGGATTTAAATGCCTAGGCAGTTTCCTTTAAAAAACACAAGAAATATTGGAATAATGGCCCATATAGATGCGGGAAAGACTACTACAACCGAAAGAATTCTATATTATACCGGAAGAACCCATAAGGTTGGAGAAACTCATGAGGGTTCCGCTACAATGGATTGGATGGAACAAGAGCAGGAAAGAGGAATAACAATTACATCCGCTGCAACGACTGCTGAATGGAAGGATCATAGAATTAACATAATAGATACGCCAGGACACGTGGACTTTACCGTAGAAGTTGAAAGATCATTACGTGTTCTTGATGGTGCCATTGCAGTGTTTTGTGCAAAAGGCGGTGTTGAACCCCAGTCAGAAACAGTATGGCGTCAAGCAGATAAGTATAATGTGCCGAGAATCGCTTATATCAATAAAATGGATATAATGGGAGCTGATTTCCTTAAAACAGTTGAAATGTTGAAAACCAGGCTAAAGACTAATGCGGTGCCTATTCAACTGCCCATAGGGAAAGAAGATGGTTTTATTGGCATTATAGATCTTATAAAGATGAAATCCGAAATTTATAAAGATGACATGGGCCGAGAAATTGAAGAAACAGATATACCAAAAGAATACTTGGAATTAGCTGAAAAGCATAGAGAAATTATGATTGAATCCGCTTCAGAGCAAGATGAAGAGCTAATGGAAAAATATCTTGAAGGTGAAGAAATAGAAGAAGAGCTTATTAAAAAAGCTCTTAGAAAAGCTACTATAGCAAATCAGCTTACACCTGTTTTATGTGGTTCATCTTATAAAAATAAAGGTGTTCAGTTGGTTTTAGACTCCGTTGTGGAATTTTTGCCGTCTCCCTTAGATATTCCACCTATTGAAGGAATGTCTATTGATGGAACGGAAACACTGATAAGGCAAGCCTCGGATGACGAACCGTTTTCCGCATTGGCCTTTAAAATCATGGTTGATTCATATGTTGGAAAACTTGCATTTTTTAGAGTTTATTCCGGTAGACTAAAAGCAGGCTCTTATGTGTACAATTCCACTAAAGGTAAAAGAGAAAGATTGGGAAGAATACTGCAGATGCATGCAAACCATAGAGAAGAGATAAATGAAGTATTTACCGGTGATATTGCAGCAGTTGTAGGTTTAAAAGACACTACTACCGGTGATACGCTATGCTTGGAGGAAAAACAAATTATACTTGAATCCATGCAGTTTCCTGAACCTGTAATTTCCGTTGCAATAGAGCCGAAAACAAAAGCAGGTCAAGATAAAATGAGTTTAGCTTTATCAAAACTTTCTGAAGAAGACCCGACTTTTAAAACATTTACTAATGAAGAAACAGGCCAGACAATTATTGCAGGTATGGGGGAATTACATTTAGAAGTAATAGTCAATAGAATGCTAAGAGAATATAGAGTTGATGCAAATGTTGGAAAACCACAGGTAGCTTACAAAGAAACCATAAAAGCCATAAGCAAGGCTGAAGGCAAATTTATTAGGCAATCTGGAGGAAAAGGTCAATATGGTCATGTTTGGATTGAAATAGAACCTAAAAAACCGAGTGAAGGATTTGAATTTGTAAATAAAATTGTAGGAGGAGTCATTCCAAAAGATTTTATATCTTCGGTGCAGGCCGGCATTGAAGAAGCTACACAAAATGGAATACTTGGTGGTTACAATGTAATTGACCTAAAGGTAACTTTACTAGACGGCTCATACCACGAAGTAGACTCCACAGAGATGGCCTTTAAAATAGCAGCTTCTATGGCCTTTAAAGATGCAATGAAAAAGGCAAACCCCATACTTTTAGAGCCTATTATGAAAGTTGAAGCTACCATACCTGAAGAATATTTAGGAGATGTAATTGGAGATATTAACTCAAGAAGGGGTAAAATTGAAGGCATGGAAGTTAGGGCAGGTGCCCAAGTTGTTAAAGGGCAAGTGCCTTTAGCGGAAATGTTTGGTTATGCTACTGACTTAAGATCAAAAACCCAGGGTAGGGGGACCTATACAATGGAAATGGACCATTTTGAAGAAGTACCAAAAAATATTGCAAGTAAAATATTGAGCGTATAAATATATTCCATAGTGCTTATCAAGCTATGGACTTAGAAAACTGATTTTAAAGGAGGAAAATTAAAATGGCAAAAGCAAAATTTGAAAGAACCAAACCCCATGTGAATATAGGAACTA
>CAYMVQ010000032.1:0-12468 GCA_964394355.1 uncultured Clostridiaceae bacterium | reverse complement strand
GACCAACGGGCCAATGGTGATCCACCGGAGAATCGAACTCCGGACACCATGATTAAAAGTCATGTGCTCTACCGACTGAGCTAGTGGATCATCTTCTAATTTACACTCACATTTATATATTCTACAAGCTGAAACTTCATTTGTCAACATTATTTTTCATTTTAAAATATGCCAAAACTTTTTATGGCTATTAAATTGATATTTCCATGCGATAAATATGAAAAAGAAGGTAAAACCATTATAAATGTATTATATGATTTTTTCAAGATAAAACTACTTTTTTAATAAAATATCTCGCGCAACAACTATCCCTGTCACTGAGGATTGCATTAGTCCTCTGGTTATCCCAGCGCCATCGCCAATTGTATATAAATTCTTTATTGCTGTTTCAAATTTATCACTGACGGATACTTTGGAAGAATAAAATTTGCATTCCACTCCATATAATAAAGTGTTTTTAGAAAAAAGACCCGGAGCAATATTATCAAAAGCTTTTAAAGATTCTATTATTGAAATTAAATACCTATGAGGCAATACATAACTTAAATCACCGGGTATGGCGCTATTCATGGTAGGAATTGTGCTGGACTTCACCAACCTATCCTTATCCGTCCGCCTTCCTTGTATTAAGTCTCCTAGTCTTTGAACCAAAATACCTCCGCCGGTAAGCATATTGGCTAGTCTAGCAACATATTTTCCATACTTTATGGGATCTTTAAAGGGTTCCGTAAACCTAGTGGAAACCAATAATGCAAAATTTGTATTGTCACTTTTGAGACTTTTGTCCGAGTAAGAATGGCCGTTAACTAGTGCAAGGCCACCTTCATAGTTTTCTTGGGATACTACACCACCAGGATTCATACAAAAAGTTCTCACTTTATTATCAAAAGTATCAGAGTAATATACAAGCTTTGCCTCGTACAAATCTTTTGTAAGATGGTCCATAATACTATTGGGAACTTCAACTCTGACCCCTATATCAACAGCATTGTTGTTTGTTTTTATATTATGTTTCCTTGTTTGTTCCGAAAGCCACTCTGCGCCACCTCTTCCAGGGGCCACTACTATATAATCGGCAAATAAGGTTTTTTCATCCTGGCCTTTTTTCTTAACTATGACACCGGAAGCCTCTCCATCTTTTGTAATAATATCTATTGCCGTTGTCAACTCGGAAAACTCAACATTTTTCTCTTTTATTAAATAATCATACATTTTTTCTAGGACATAAAAAGACTTTTCTGTGCCCAAATGCCTAACAGGACAAGGAATAAGCTTGATATTATGCCTAGAAGCTTCATATTTTATATCATCTATGGCTTTAGTATTTAAACCATGTACTTCGCTTTCAACCCCGAAACCAAGATAAATAGACTCTGCGTATTTAATAAATTCCACTGCTTCATCATGGCTCATATAATCAACAATATTGCCTCCCACTTCTGGACTTAAGGAAAGTTTACCATCACTAAAGGCCCCAGCTCCAGACCAACCAAAAGTTATTGAACAGGGCTCGCAATTAAGGCATCTACCAAGGGTCCTAGAAGGACATTTTCTATCAGATAGCTTCTTTCCTTTATCAATTATTAATATGTCATAATCACTATTGTTTTTAACTAGCTCAATAGCAGTAAAAATCCCCGCCGGTCCGGCACCAATAATAATAATATCATACCTGTTTTTCATTTATATCAACCTTCAATCCATTTTTTTAGACCTTAAATATACTAACAGATACATACTGCAAGGTCAAATTTCTTTATCCGCATAAATTGTCGAAAATATTTTTTACAATTTTTTTATTATTTAAACAATTTTTTTGCATTTCCGCTATATTCGACATAAGAACACCTTGGCCTACTTTTAAAAAACAATCCACATTATCCACATTATCCACAGAGATATGCACATATGTTCGGTGTGTTCAAGATTTCATTGATATTACGAAGCTTTAGAAGCCTTATTTATTTAGACTTTAGGAGTTATCAAGAAAATTCAAATATCTGTGGATAAGTCCCCCTTGGCATAAAATTTGCTTTAGACAAATTTCGATTTATCAGCGAATTTTGTAAATTGCCCTAACCATACAAGCTCAACAACACCAGTAGGACCATTACGTTGTTTAGCAATAATTACTTCCCCAATATTCTTTTTTTCTGTTTCCGGGTTATAGTATTCGTCCCTATATAAAAACATTACTACGTCTGCATCTTGCTCAATAGCTCCGGATTCCCTTAAATCTGATAAAATAGGACGGTGATCAGCCCTCATTTCAGGGGCTCGGCTTAACTGGGATAGTGCAACTATGGGCACATCCAATTCCTTGGCTAAAGCCTTTAAAGATCTTGAGATATTTGATATTTCTTGTTGCCTGCTTTCATATTTACCAGCACTTTGCATCAATTGCAAATAATCCACTAAAACCAAACTCAGCCCATGTTCTATTTTTAGTCTTCTGCATTTTGCCCTCATTTCAGTTATGGTAATGGCGGGAGTATCATCTATAAAAATGGGCTTATCAGATAGTGAGCCCATAGCCCTCGCAAGTTTAATCCATTCGTCTTCTGTTATATCTCCGGTTCTTAAACGATGGGCATCTATAAGTGCTTCCGAACACAACAGTCTTTGCGAAAGCTGTTCTTTTGACATTTCTAAACTAAATATTGCTGCACAGTGGCCTTCTTTTACAGAAGCGTTTTGTACTATATTCATCATTAGCGAAGATTTGCCCATGGAAGGCCTTGATGCTATTAGGATTAAATCAGACTTTTGTAAGCCGGAAAGTTTTGCATCCAAATCGGCAAATCCTGTAGCTATACCAGTTATTTTCCCTTTATTTATATATAATTCTTCTATTCTATCAAAATTTAATGTAAGTATCTTTTTTAAAGGGACAAAACCCTGAGTAGAGCGGCTTAAAGATATATCAAAGATACTTTTTTCAGCTACATCCACTATAGATACCGTATCCTGAGTGTTATCATAACATTTTGATATAATTTCATTTGAGGACTTTATAAGTTTTCTTAAGGTCGATTTTTCTTTTACAATCTTGGCATAGTATTCTATATTGTGAATTGAAGGCACAATATTCATCAGTTTTGTTAAATATGTTATGCCCCCCACAGCTTCTATGGTGTTTCTGCTTTTCAATCTATCTGTTAAAGTAATCAAATCCACAGGTTCCCCGTCATTATAAATACTAACTATAGCCTGGAACAATTCACTATGAACTTGCCTATAAAAATCTATTTCTTCTAATAGCTCTGCTGCTACTGATATAGCCTCTTTATCCAATAACATTGCTCCCAAAACTGATTGCTCTGCTTCTATACTATTAGGCGGTATTCTTTGCACAAATTCGCCCATTGGATCACTCCTAAACTTTTTAAGCTTTCTTTAAAAATTCAACAATATCTTGAATATGTTCTGCAATTACGATGTTAATTCCTTCTATATTACATGTATCTTCAATATTATCTTTAGGTACAATCATATAAGAAAAACCCTCCCTTATAGCTGCCATGGTTTTTTCCCTTACGCCACCTACAGGCTTTATATCACCATTAATGGAAATTTCACCAGTTATACAACAATCTTGCCTAAAAGCTATATTGCCCAAAGATGAATAGAGCAATGAAGTTATGGCTGCCCCCGCAGAAGGCCCATCTACCTTACCTCCTCCAATACAATTCACATGTATATCATATGCTTCCGTATCTATTTGGAAGTTCTTTCTTAAAACTGTAAGAGCATTAAATAGAGAATCCTTTGTCATTAAGCCTGCAGACTCATTAAACCTAATATTGCCCTTTTTGCTTTTAAATGAAACTGATTCCAGCTCAATTATGCTGCCCATAAAACCTGAAATCCCCGCGCCATAAACTCTGCCAACTGAATAGCCTGTACGACTTTTTTGTATTTTGGGCCTGACTGATAAGGATAAAGCGTTATATGCCTTTTTATAATCAATGTATATATTATCTTTAAGACCCTCGTAAAGACATTTGCTATAGCAATCTAGCAGCACACTAACAGCTTTTCTGCCATCATATATGTATTTGCTGATTAGGTCTTTAGCATCTTCACTTATCCCTATATTTAGCTTTTTGCTCCACATGACCAAAATATCTTTTATATCTTTTGGGCTAAGTGAATTAAAGAAAACTTCTCCACATCTAGATCTAAGGGCTGGATTAATTTCCTCTGGCCGTCTTGTAGTCGCTCCAATAAGAATAAAATCTGCTGGTGCACCTTCTTTAAAAAGCATTTTTATATATTTTGGTATTTGCTTATTATTTTCGTCATAGTAAGATGACTCAAAATATACCTTTTTATCTTCCAATACTTTTAACAGTTTATTTTGTAATATTAAATCCAATTCACCTATTTCATCTATAAAAAGAACTCCCCCATGAGCTTCTGTTACCAAGCCCGGTTTTGGCTCAGGCACCCCCATTTCTGATAAGCCTTTTGTTGCACCTTGATATATAGGGTCATGTACCGAGCCCAAGAGAGGATTTACCGCTTCTCTGGGGTCCCATCGAATTGTTGCCCCATTAAGCTCAATAAAGGGCGCATTTTTCATAAAAGGGCTATAGTCCTTGCTTTCTGCTTCTTTTAATGCAATTCTTGCCGCCGATGTCTTACCTACTCCAGGAGGCCCATAAATAATAATATGCTGGGGATAGGGTGAAGCAATCTTGGATATTAAAGATTTCATACCTTCTTCTTGTCCAATTACCTCCTTCATATTATGTGGGCGCAATAAATCTCCTATTTCCCTAGATAAAGAAATACTTTTCTTTTTTTCTATCTGGGCATACTTTTTCAAAGTAGAAGAACTTTCGTTGTTTACATGCTTATTAATTATTTGAAGTTTTAATTCGTTTATATATTCTTTTTCGTTTTCTTCCATCTTCCTAAGTATTTGCTTATTAATAAGCTTTTCCACATAAACACGGGCAGCATCATCTGAGAGCTTGTCCTTTAGTTTATCAATTATCTCTTCAATATTCCTTTTATCCTTAATAAAAGATCTATCATTCGGATTTAATAGGCACCATAGCATCTTAGCTTTTGCCATAGGATCTTCTAATTTTTCTAGTTCAGTAAATTCCTTTTCACCGTATATCTTTTTTCCATAATCTACTAATACATCTAATACTTCATTGTTGCTGCGTATTTTGCTTTGTCCCAATTTTATTACCTCACTTTTACTCTTCTACAACATTTACTTTGATTTTTGCTGCAACTTCGGGGTAAACTTTTACCTCCACCTCATGAACACCTAGAGACTTTATTGCTTCATTTATTACTAGTTTTTTTCTATCCAACTCAATTTTATATTGAGATTTTATTATATCTACTATATCCTTATTGGTTATTGAACCAAAAAGCTTACCGCTACCGCCCGCCTTAGTTTTTATAGTTACTTCGATTTTGCCAAGTCTTTCAGCTAGTTCTTTGGCCTCTTCCAATTCCCTTGCTTTTTTATTTTCATCAATCTTTCTTTTCTTTTTTATTTCCTTAAGCTTTGCAGCTGTAGCTTCTATGGCAAGATTTCTTGGGAAAAGATAGTTTCTTGCATAGCCATCACTTACATTAACGACATCATCCTTTTCTCCTAAAGATTTTACATCTTCCAATAAAATAATTTTCATTATCTTTCACCTTCCTTTAAATATTCATCAACTGCTTTTTCAATTATTTTAGTTGCCTCTTCCATGGATATGCCTGATAGCTGAGCTCCTGCAACGGTTAAGTGCCCCCCACCACCTAGTTTTTCTAAAACTATTTGCACATTTATTTCACCTAAAGACCTACCGCTTATGAAAATATATTCTTCTATATTTGAAAGAACAAAAGATGCGGTAATACCTCTAATATTAAGTAATTCATCGGCGGCTTGTGCTGCAATAAGGGCAGGGTTCTTAGTGTTTTCTGGAATTATTGATATGGCTATGCTATCCTTATACATACGAGCGGCTTTTACTACTTCCGCCCTAGCCAAAAATGTATTCATATCATCTTGGAATAATTGACGGGTTAGTATAGTATCAGCCCCCGCTCCTCTTAAAAATGAGGCAGCCTCAAATGTCCTAACTCCCGTTTGAAATGAAAAGTTCTTCGTATCTATAAATATACCTGCCAAAAGAGCCTCAGCTTCAATTTGCTTTATTTTTGGTTTTTCAAACATATACTGAAGTATTTCCGTAACCAACTCACTAGTTGATGATGCATAAGGCTCAATATAAGCAAGCACTGCATCATCAATAAACTCTGATGCCCTTCTATGATGGTCTATTATAACTTTTTTATCAATGGCTTTTATTAGCCCTGGCTCCATGGTAAAACTAGGTCTATGGGTATCCACTATTATTAAAAGCGAATTTTTTTGGGCTATTGATAGAGCTTCATTCCCATTAACAAAAACATTATCGTATTCTGTGTCTTCCTTTAGTTCTAGCCAAAGGTTTTCTATACCCTTATTAATTCTATTCATTACTATATAGGTCCGTTTTTTTAGATTTGCACAACACCTATAAACTCCTAAAGCAGAACCAATACAATCAAGATCAGGCATTTCATGGCCTAAAATTATTATCTCATCTGCTTGTTCAATAAGTTGCCTTAAAGCGTAGGAAATAACTCTTGCCTTTACCCTTGTTCTCTTTTCTACAGCCTTGGATTTACCTCCGTAAAAAGATAATTTTTCGTTATCCTTAACAACTGCTTGGTCGCCTCCCCGACCTAAGGCTATATCCATAGCAGACTCCGCAAACTTTTGAAGCTCGCCAAGAGTTTGCCCGTTTACACCTACGCCAATACTCAGGGTTAAAGGTATTTTGCTGCCCGAATTTATTTCTCTAACGGTATCCAGTATATCAAAACGTTTTTCCTGTATAATTTTTAGCTGCTTATAAATAAAATGCAATATATATTCATCGCTTGAATACTTTTGAATAGATGCATTATTCATTGATGCCCAAGAATTAATAATCCTATTTATGTTTGCTGATACAATCGGCCTAAGCTCTTCTTCCACATCCTTTATAACTTCATCAAAATTATCTATTTGAAGTATTGCTACAACATTTTTTTCTTCTAAGTACTTATTATTTAGCTGGACAAAATCTGTTCTTTCTATTAAATAAGTCATTATAATCTTTTTTTCAGTATTGTCTTCATATATATCAAATAACTCACAATGTAAATCGTAATATCTTTCTTCTATCATTATATTAGTAAAAATATTTTTAACCCCACCTGCAATATCCTCTAAATCAATATGGGGCATATAATCTTCAATATTTTTATCTAAAAGGTATTCGCCTTGGAAAATTCCGGAGAATAAGGAGTTGTACCAGTTAATATTCCCTTCCTCATCAAGAATGACCAAAGGGAAAGGCAAGTTTAAAATGGCGCTCTTTGTGGCAGCATCTACGTTATCGGACAATCTTTCAATATACTGCCTAAACTCTTCTTTTTTCTGTCTCTTTTCCAAAAAATTAAAATATACCAAGTATAATAATATGGCAAATCCTATTAGGCCAAAGGTAATATTGTAATAGAGTATAATTAAAAAGCTAAGACCCATTATCCATAAATGGATATTAAAATCTGGTTTCAGTATAAGAAAGTCTAATTTTTCTTTCATTATGCTCCACCACCCTGCCTCTTGCCTATCTTTCTAATATCAATAATAGCATCTGCTATTCCTATTATGCTTAAAACATTTTGCAAGCTAAAAAACAGAATAAATAGCAATATGTTTCTTAATAGATTTGAAACACCGTATTTAGTAAGCAAATAACTGGCTACAGATAAGCCTAAAATAGTAAAAACCCATCTTAATAAAAAAATTATATTGATAATACCCGTCTCAATATTGGGTATCTTTAAATAATAAGCTGATATAATCAAAAACATAACTAAAAGCAAGCCTAAAGAAAAATTGTTGGGCAATTTCCATAGGGAAAAAGCTTTTATATCTTCTATTGTATATTTCATTCTTTTTAGTATCAACTTTGCAAATTTAAAATTTATATAAGAAAATATTATCCCATTTACCAAAAAGAATGCCGGGAGTATAAGCTTTACGGCCTCTATACTTTCTTTAAACTTGGAAACAAAATCCTGGATTTGCTCACTGGATATACCCATGTTTTTATATAAGTCTGCTGCACCATCCACGGCTTCAAGCATTATTTTTCCAAAATAATCTGCCGCCTGGCCAGGAGACTGCCCTAGCATCCAAAAAGATAGGATTATTCCTATTGCAGAGCAAATTCCTAGTATAAGACCGGACACGAATATATTGATGGAAGGAGTAACCTTCTTATTCATCAAATAACCCATAGCAGTTCCGGATATTCCGAAAACTAAAAATAAATATATTCCGCTATATGGTTCTGTGAATATAGATACTAAAATACCTGCAACAATTGCAGATACAAAGCTGATTTTAAAACCATTTCTAAATCCCATAATTATTATAGGCACTGCCCATAGCATTCCTACTAATGATAGTAATGGAATATAATATACCATAATTCCAAGTGCAGCCGTTAGTGAAGCAAATACTGCTCCCTCCACCAGCGCCTTAGTATTTATATTTTTCATAATACACCTCAGTTATCAACGCTTCCTTAAGTAATCTGAAAGATCTGATAAATCTCCATACCATTTCTCTGTTTCATGCTCTTCCAGCTTTCCAACTTTTATTTTATCCAAAATCTTATTATCAATAATTCCTTGGTCAAAACCCAACCTTTTAGCCAAAACATATGTAACTAATATTATATTTGCTAATATATCAAGTAGGTTTTCTCTATTTGCTCTGGCCCCCTTTATCATATTTTGAAACAGAGCAGCAATTGAGTTTAAAAGTTCAGATTTTAAGAATTCTATTATTCTAATATTTTTTGTTATATCTGTATCTTTTTGCATAAATATCTCCACCTCACAATCATTTAATAATTCTATTAAAATATCAAATTTCCTGCATATAATATTAAATAAGCAGAAAAATCAAAGATGAAGATATAGGAAAAAAACCCGATAAATCGGGTTTTTAGACATTTTATTCTGTAGTAAATGGTAGCAAAGCAATATTTCTTGCTCTTTTTATAGCCAATGTAAGCTGTCTTTGATGCTTTGCACAATTACCAGATATCCTTCTAGGTATTATCTTTCCCCTTTCAGATAGGTATCTGCGTAGTTTATTTACATCCTTATAATCAATTGATTCAACTTTATCTATACAAAAGCTGCAAACACGCTTCTTCGGTCTGCGCATCCTCCCGCCACCGGAACCACGTCTGTTCAATATATTTCCCTCCTAACTATTAAAATGGAAGATCATCTTCCTCCTCGTCTATCGGATGAAAATCCCCTTCCCCTACATCTCCTGCCGTAGGTTGAGGCCTAGTATCCCCTGCTCTATCAAGAAAATTAACTTCATCAGCGATTATGTCATAGGAATAGCGCCTTTTGCCTTCCTGGTCATCCCAGGTTCTTGATTGCAGCCTGCCTGAAACAGCCACCAATCTACCCTTCCCCAAATATTTATGGCAGTTTTCCGCACTTCTGCCAAAAACAACAACAGGTAGGAAATCCGCTGTTGGTTGACCTTCTTTTTTAAAAACCCTGTCAACGGCAACGGTAAATCTAGTAATAGCTAATTGGTTATCGGATGCATACCTCATATCCGGATCCCTGGTCAATCTGCCGACAATAGATACTCTATTCAAAATTACACCACCTATTCTTAATTTTCAATTCTTACAGTAAGATGTCTTAATATATCCTCGGTAATACCAAATACCCTATCCAGTTCCTTAGGTATTTCACTTCCTGCTTTATATTTCATATATATATAGTAGCCTTCTAAAAAATCATCAATAGGGTAAGCAAGCTTTCTTTTACCCCAATCATCTACTGTTTCAAATTCACCATTTACTTCTACAATGGATTTGAATCTTTCAACTATAGATTCCAATGCTTCCTCTTCTTTATCCGGCCTTATAATATATATTGTTTCATATAAATTCATAGCTTTCACCTCCTCCCCGCGGACTAAACGGCCCTGCGCGCGCAGAGCGGGGATTTATGCTATACAATTATAGCACTATAAAAAAAATATGGCAACAAAAAAAAATTGCAGGGCTGGGAGCCATTTATCTATTTATTAGGTTATATATGGAACTTATATAGAAATCTTGGGTCTAATACAGTAAAGTAATATTTAAGAAAGGGTGGTTATATAATGAAAAAATTAATTGCAATAATTATGGTCATGGCTATGGTGCTTTCTAATGCATTCCTAATATTTGCTGATTCAGCTGTGAGCAGTGGGGAGATAGATTTGAAAAAAGCCATAGAAATTGCAAGAAATAGTTTTAACCTCGATACTGAAGGCTATGATTTTAACCAGAATTATAATGAATCCCAAGATGGGACTAAACAATGGTCTCTTCATTGGAATTCAGAAGAAGAAAGTATAAGTGTTTCTGTAGATGCAGATACTGGAGAAATCACCTCCATGAATCGATGGAAGGTAAACTATCAAAGTCCTCAAAAACTCGCCAAATACAAAAGGGAAGATGCATTTCCTATAGCAGAAAAGCTTTTAAAAAACTTGCTACCAGAGAAATATAAAGAAATGAAGCTTATTGAACCAATGGAAATAGGAGTATATCACGACTATGATAGGTTTTATTTCCAGTATACAAGATATATTGATGGAATAGCTTTCGCAGGAAACGGGGTTGACATGTGGATAGATAAAGACACATTAGAGATACAAAGTTATAACCTTAACTGGTATAGAGGTGAAATTCCTGATTCCAAAAAAAGAATGACCCTAGACAAAGGGAAAAAAGCCTTTGATAAAAATAGCAAATTGGAGCTATCTTATTTTATCAAATATGGTAACAAAACAAAGTCAGACAAAGCCATCTTAGTTTATAGCCTAAGAAACGGTAATACACCTATTGATGCAATAACCGGGGAGCCTCTAAAAAATTATTACGCCATCGCTGATGCAGGGGGTATGGGTGGAGGTGCAAATGCAAAAGAAGCGGCTAGCATAACTCTTACTCCAGAGGAAATCAAGAAAACAGAAGAAATCGCCAAGTATATAAGCAAAGATAAGGCCCTAGAAATTTCTAAAGACTTTATTAGGCACAACAAAAAACTAGAATTAACTTATGCTTCTTTATACACTTATGATAATAACAAGGCTGAGTGGAATCTATCTTGGGATTACAATGAACCAAAAGAAAAAGAATATGCTTATGTTAGTTTATCAATGGATGCCATAAGCGGAGAGCTAAAGAGTTTCCATAGAAGTGATAGTAATTTAGATAAACTATCTGAAGGTGAACCGCAATATTCTAAAAAGGAATGCAAGAAATTGGCTGATGAATTCATAGTAAGTGTAAATCCCGATAAATTTAAAGAAACAGAATACAGAGATGACTATGAGGCAAATTATAATATTGAAAATCCTATAAGCTATCAGTTCACATATATAAGAAAAGTTGGAGACATAGCTTGCAAAGGAAATGACTTAAGAGTCACTGTAAATTGCCATAGCGGAGATATAACAGGGTTTTATGGCACATGGTCTGACTTAGAATTTCCTAAAGATAAAAACATTTTATCCTTGGAAGAAGCCTATAAGAAATTATATAAAAATACTGATTTTGAGCCAAAATACGTAATCTACTACGATTATGAAAAACCCTACCCAAAAAATATATCTGCAAAGCTCATATATTCCTTTACTGGTTTTTCTGGCCTCATGGACCCAAAAACTGGAGGAATATTAGACAATAATGGTGAAAAAATCAAAGACAGGACTCAAACTACTTTTGACGATATTGAAGATCATTGGGCAAAGGAAGATATTATGGCTTTGGTGGAAGCAGGTATTATAGCCTTAGATAATAAGAACTTTTTACCGGATACAAGAATAAAACAAAAAGATTTTATAAAATTATTGATAAATGCAATATCTACAGATTACTATCCTATTATACCCCTGCGTAGCGATGGGGAAAGCACAGATGAGGAATACGATAAATACTATAAAGAAGCTATAAGAAAAAATATAATTAGTGAAGGGGAAAAGAATATAAATGGATCAGTTTCAAGGATAGAAAGTGCAAAAATGATAGTAAAGGCTTTGGGTTTGGAAAGCTTGGCTAAAAAAACAGAGATATTCAATGTTTTCTATGATGATAAAAATCTTATTGATGATGAATTAAAAGGCTATGTTGCTATAATAACAGGACTTGATATAATGGCAGGCAATAAGGGCTACTTCCGCCCGGATAAAGCTTTGACCAAAGGAGAAGTAGCTTCTATAATAGTTCACCTTCTACAACATTAAAACTGCACAGGGGCATTGACTGCACAGAGGGACGGTTCTGCTGTGTTGTCTGACAACACAGCAGAACCGTC
>CAYMVQ010000031.1:0-18332 GCA_964394355.1 uncultured Clostridiaceae bacterium | reverse complement strand
CCCCTGTGTCCCCCTGTGTCACTTGTAGGCTCTTATTCTATTTCTATTTTATTTACTTTTTTTTCTTCTGCTTTTCTTTTTGGCAATGTTAGGGATAATACTCCATTCTCAAATTTCGCAGCTATTTCTTCCTCTTTTACGTTTTCCACTACAAAGCTCCTGCAATAGCTACCGCTTCTTCTTTCTCTTCTAATATAGTTTTCCTTTTCTTCATTGACTTCTTCTTTTCTTTCTACAGCTATGGTAAGCCTATCATTATTTAGTTCAACATTGATTTCTTCTTTATTTATGCCCGGCAAATCTGCTTCTACAATATATTCTTTATCATTTTCTTTGATATCAACTTTTAATTGAGTATCTCCAGTGAAAAAAGTAGGCATAAATGAATCGCTGAAGAAATTGTCAAACATACTGTCTATATCGAATACACTTTGTGGTCTTTGGCTTAAAGCCCTGTTTCTTCTAAATGGTACTAAAAACATATATAACACCTCCAAAATTTTATACTAATTTATTAGGTTCACTGACTTTGACTATCTTTGACCTTTGATTATATTTTATCATCTTGTTTTTTATTTTTCAAAGGTGATTTTGGCTCATTTTATGGGTTTACATAGTATTTGCGAGTTGTTCCTTTGATATTCGCTGAATATTAAAGTTTTTTAAAGGAGGATATTGGCAATCTGCCTTTATCTTAAGATAAAGATATGTTAAAAGATATGCAAATAAGTAAGGCGGTCAAAAGACCGCCCTTACAGTTTAATAATTATATTTCCATTTTCTTTAAATCTTCAGGAATAATCAGTTCCGCACCTGTTGCATTTTGAACATCCTCTACAGTAAATTCGGGATTTATTTCTTTAAGGACTAAGCCTTCATCAGTAACTTCTATGACCCCCATTTCAGTTACTATTAAATCCACACACTCCACTGCAGTAAGGGGTAATTTACATTCTTTTAATATTTTGTGATTTCCTCTGGCCGTATGATTCATGGCGATTATAACTTTTTTGGCTCCTGTAACAAGGTCCATGGCACCGCCCATGCCGGGGACCATTTTACCTGGAACCATCCAATTGGCTAAATTACCTTTTTCATCTACTTCCAAGGCTCCTAACACTGTAGCATCCACGTGTCCACCGCGAATAATCAAGAAAGATTCTGCGCTATCGAAAAATACACCGCCTGGTAGAATAGTTACGTGTTGGCCTCCTGCATTAACTAAATCCGGATCTTCCTCTCCTTCTTTAGGTGCAGGCCCCATGCCTACGAAACCATTTTCCGATTGTAGTGTTATTTCTATATCGTCAGGAATAAAATTAGCTACTAAAGTGGGCAAACCAATACCCAGGTTTACAACGTCACCATCTTTTAGCTCTTGCGCCACTCTTTTAGCAATAAAGTTTCTAATCATTTCTTTATCCATTACTTGGCACCTCCTACTATATAATCTACAAATAGTCCGGGGGTTACCACTTCGTCCTGGTCCAGTTCGCCAACTTCTACTACTTCATCTGCTTCGACAATAACAGTTTTAGCCGCTGTAGCCATTAAGGGATTAAAATTCCTTGTTGCTTTGTTATATTTGATATTTCCTTTTTTATCTACCTTTGCCCCTACTATAAGAGCTAGGTCCGCTTTTAACGGCTTTTCCAATAAGTATTTCTCGCCGTCAACTTCGATTATCTCTTTTCCTTCTTCCACGACTGTCCCTAGGCCTGTTGGCGTTAAAATTCCACCTAAGCCTGCTCCACCTGCTCTTATCCTCTCTGCTAAAGTTCCCTGGGGTACCAATTCTACATCCAATTCGCCGGCATTCATCTGGTTACCAGTTTCCCTGTTAGTGCCTATATGTGAGGTAATAAGCCTTTTTACTTGTTTATTCACTATAAGTTTGCCGATGCCTACTTCCGGAAAAGCAGTATCATTTGCAATTAGTGTAATGTCCTTTACTCCCTTTTCCACTATGGCATCTACAATTTTAAAAGGGTTTTTACAACCTAAGAATCCGCCAATCATTATGGTCATACCGTCATCAATCTTGTCAACGGCTTCTTCTATGGAAATCATTTTATTCATCTATACGCCTCCTTGTATTATCAATTTAAAAAGATTTACCTTTTAACTATCATGGCCGTTCCTTGCCCACCACCAATACATAGGGTTGCAAGTCCGGTCTTAGAATTTCTCTTTATCATCTCATGGATTAGTGTAATAAGTATACGAGCACCTGAGCATCCTATGGGATGACCTAATGCTATAGCACCACCATTTACATTGGTAATCTCCATATCCAATTCCAAATCCTTTGCTACTGCCAAGGATTGGGCTGCAAAAGCTTCGTTAGCTTCTACCAAGTCAATATCCTTTATGGTTAATCCTGCCTTTTCCAAAGCCTTTTTAGTCGCCGGTACAGGACCGTACCCCATAATTTTTGGATCAACTCCTGCCGACGCATAAGAAACTATAGTAGCCAGCGGCTTTATTCCTAGTTCTTCAGCCTTTTCTTTTGACATTAAAACTAATGCTGCAGCTGCATCATTTATACCGGAAGCATTGCCTGCTGTAACAGTTCCATCTCTCTTAAATGCAGGTCTAAGCTTTGCCATTCCTTCTATAGTTGCACCGAAGCGAGGATATTCATCTGTGTCAACCACAATAGGATCTCCCCTTCTTTGAGGGATTTCTACAGGAACTATTTCATCTTTAAATCTACCGCTTTTAACTGCTTTTTCTGCTTTCAATTGGCTATTTAATGCAAATTCGTCTTGCTCTTCTCGACTTAACTTCCACTGCTCTGCAATATTTTCCGCAGTAATACCCATATGATATTTATTGAAAATATCAGTTAATCCGTCATGAACCATATAGTCTACTACCGCTCCATCACCCATTCTGTGTCCCCATCTAGCTTTTGGCAATAAATATGGTGTTGCGCTCATATTTTCCGTTCCGCCTGCTAAAATTATATCTGCATCGCCTAGGGCTATTATTTGGGCAGCTAAACTAACTGTTCTTAAGCCTGAGCCGCAAACCTTGTTAAGAGTCATAGATGGTACCGTATCCGGAATACCCGCGCCAATAGCCACTTGTCTTGCTACGTTTTGCCCTATGCCTGCTTGTAAAACACTGCCGAATATTACCTCTTCAATTTGCTCCGGTAATACATTGGCTCTTATCATAGCTTCCTTAGCAGCAACTTCTCCAAGTTTAATTGCCGATACATCTTTAAAGCATCCGCCGTAAGATCCTATTGGTGTTCTAACAGCACTAACAATAACAACTTCTTTCATATAAATAATTCCTCCTTAAATTTAATAGTTATATTTTCGCATTATTAATAATGCCACCCTATTATATTGCAAAAAGAATGCCAATTATAAAGTTTCATCTTTTTAAACATATGAAACCCTTTTGTACCAAGGCTTATATAATTATTTTAAAGAAAAAATAAAGAAAATATTTAAAGCAGGTTTGTATACTTTTATCTACATGTTTTATGCTTTTATAAATATTATTGTGAATTTAGCCTGGAAGGGCTAGACTTAAAATGTATGTATAATATTATCTACGTCATTTGGAATTGTATATTATTTTCTACTATATTTTTTTAATATCTATACCATAATTATCAAGTTTTTTATATAAAGCAGTTCTGTGTATACCCAAAAGCTTGGCTGCCTTTGTTCTACTGCCGCCAGTTACCTCCAAGGCTTCCATTATTGCATTTACTTCAGTTTCTGCGACCTTTTCTTTTAAAAGTTTAATTTCTTTTTCATTATTATCCATGCTGAATTTTCTATTGATGTTTTCTGGCAGATGCTCGGGATAAATATATTTTCCCGATGAAATATTAGCAGCTCTTTCCAATATGTTTCTAAGCTCCCGTACATTACCGGGCCAGTTATAGGACTTTAATCTTTTTAATGCATTATTAGATATTTCTTTATGAGAAAATCCCATTTTATCCACTAACTCATTTAAGATAAATAAAGATAAAATCGGAATATCATCAAGGCGATCCCTTAAAGGCGGTATCTCAATACCTACAACATTTAATCTGTAATATAAGTCTTGCCTAAAACGGCCTTCCTGCACAGCCGTATGCAAATTTTCGTTGGTACAGGATATAATCCTTACATCGCTTTGGATTCTTATATTGCCGCCTATCCTTTCAAACTGCCTTTCTTCCAATACCCTTAAAAGCTTTGCTTGCATACTGTAGGTCATAGTTGATATCTCATCTAGAAGTATTGTTCCTCCATTTGCTAATTCAAACTTTCCTATTTTCCCATCCTTTTTAGCTCCGGTAAAGGCTCCCCCTTCATAGCCAAATAGCTCTGATTCTAACAGTTCATGGGGTATGGCCGCACAGTTTATTTGTATAAAAGGATTTAGCCTTCTATCACTGGCATTGTGGATTGCATGGGCGAAGTATTCCTTACCGGTACCGCTCTCACCCTGAATCAAAATTGTGGAATTCAATTCTGCAGCTTTTTTAGCCACGCTTTTAAGTTCCTTCATTTTATGGTTTTGGGTGATAATATCTTGAAATCTATACCTGGCACTGTACATTTTGCTTATTTCGTCTTTGTATTTACCTACGGTTTTTTCCAGCACTTCGAGTCTTTTGGCCATAGTTCTTATTTCTTCAATATCTCTAAAAAGCACTGTACCTACGGCACCGATTACTTTATCGCCCTCATAAATAGGGATCCTACTGGCCAACATGTCATGGCCTTGAATTCTTTGTACTTCGCAAATTTCCTTTTCTCCTGTTTTTACTACAATATGAAGCCGCGTATTTTCTATAACATCTTCCACATGTTTGCCAAGAACATCTTCTTCTTTAATACCAAAAAGCTTTTCATAATTCCATTTAAGAATATGTCCATCCTTATCTATCAACACCATACCTTGATAGACATTGTCTAAGATATCCTTCATAACATTTAAACTATCCTTAAGCTCATCCATCATGGATAATCACCTACTATACTTCATATTAAATCTAATTCTATCATAAGTCTTAGCAGGAATCACTTTTTTAACTTTGCCAGCATATCTATGGTCATGGAAGCTAGATCATATTTAGGATTCCAAGCCCATTCTTCTCTAGCTGCACTATCGTCTAAAGAGTCAGGCCAGGAATCTGCAATGGCTTGCCTTATAGGATCCACATCATAAAAAATCTCAAAATCCGGTATATGTTTTTTTATTTCCCTGGCAACATGCTCTGGTGCAAAACTCATTGCCGTCACATTGAAGGCATTTCTGTGAATAAGTTTTGAAGGGTCCGCTTCTATAAGCTTCACTATCGCTTCAAGAGCATCCGGCATATACATCATATCCATAAAAGTTCCTTCTTTAATAAATGAGGTATAGCTTTTATTTTTCAAAGCTTCATAATAAATATGTACAGCATAATCTGTGGTACCCCCGCCAGGCAAAGTTTCATAGGAAATAAGACCAGGGAAGCGCACTCCTCTCGTATCCACATTAAACCTTTTATAATAATAATCACATAAAAGCTCACCGGAAACCTTTGTCACCCCATACATGGTGCTAGGTCGTTGAATATCATCTTGGGGTGTTTTTAGCTTTTTAGATGTGGGGCCAAAAGCTGCTATAGAGCTGGGTGTAAACACGGAGCATCCAAATTCCCTGGCAATTTCCAAGACTTTAATAAGGCTTCCAACATTTACATCCCAAGCCTTAACAGGATCTGATTCCCCCACTGCAGATAAAATAGCAGCTAAATGAACTATGGTATTTATCTTGTATTTCTTTACCACATTGACTATCTGAGCCGTATTATCGGTATTTACTAGCTCATATATACCTTCTTCCACCACTTTGGAGTCTTTAGGAGTCCTTCTTCCCGATGCAATTACATTATCAACGCCGTAGATATCTCTCATATATGTGGTAAGCTCCGATCCTATCTGCCCCAAAGCACCGGTTATTAAAATTCTTCTCATTTTTATACCCCCATATAATATAAGTTACTTCCTAGTATCTCTAGTACATATACAATTATATAAGAGCATAATGAAATTTTCATATTCGTAAAAGGCTGTTTTCTGAATATTTTGTTCAATTAGTCCGTATATCGCTTACATTCTCATTGTTTTGTAGTTTTATAGCCCTGTCTTTTTCCTTTTGCTGTATTTTTTTACTTATATGAATAATGCATTTTAAAAACTCTTGTACTTCTTCGGAAAATTCTTCGCCATTGAGTTTTAAAACACTATTCTTTATTATTTCTTCTTCCCTGTTGGAATCCTCTATCTCAAGAAAGTTTTGTATCTTAATAAGGCCTATTTTTTTTACTAGCTCCATCCTTTTTTCAAAATATCTGATTAGTTTTTCATCTGTTTTATCAATATCTGCCCTTAGACTTATAATTTCATCCATAGATATACCCTTTCTTATTTAAGAATTTACCACTTATTATTATGCACCCTATCAGGGTTAAACCTTTCTCTTACTTCCCTCTCTTCGCCGGGATAGCCCAATGCAATTACAGCAACAGGTATAATATGTTTAGGTGTCCCCAATAGCTGGCTTACTTTGTCCACTAATTCTTGCCTTGAGTATACTCCGCACCAACAGCTTCCTAAGCCTAAGTGTTTTGCCTGCAATAGTATGTTTTGGATGGAGGCTGCCATATCCTGAACCCAAAAAGCCCCATTATATTTTAAATTACTAGTATCGCAGCAGGGTACTATAGCTAATGGAGCTTCCAAGAGCATCTGGGTATAAGGGTGAAATTTAGGTATTTCATTTAATATTTCCCTATCTTTAATAACTATAAAGTGCCAGGGTTTTTCGTTTCCTGCCGATGGTGCATACATAGCAGCTCTTAAAAGTTTTTGAATTTTTTCATCGGAAACTGCTTTGTCTTCATATTTTCTAATACTTCTTCTGGTAAAAATCTCTTTCAATTTTATACCCCTTTCTTTTTTTATTTTTAAATATATTATATATTTTCAAAAATTGTCTTATTATGTCACATTGTTTTGATACAATAAATATAGACCTGCCAATATTATAACACATAAAATGAACCCTTATGAATAATATGGAATAAAGGAGGCATAATAGAACAATAAAATAGTGTCTTTAATTGGGAGGTGTAGTAGTGACGGATCTTAAATTACTGCTTGGCGAAATAGAAAACTTGAGAGATGAACTGATAATGCTAATAGATGATAAAGATAATTTAATGCATCCTGAAGTAATTAGGGCTAATCGTAATTTAAATGAAATTATTGCAAAATATCATGCCGATGGGCAGAAGAAAAAACATTTATTTAATCTTGATTTGTTATTGTAATTTATCTTTGTTTAAGGTGTTTTATTTATAAACTTTTAATTCTTCTTTACCCTTTAGAACCCTTAAAACACCTTGAACCATAGCCATCATCTCTCCTTCTCCAGGATACACTTTTACTGGGGCAATAAAGCTTACTCGTTTTCTTATCCAAGAAATAAAATCCTTATCATATGCCACTCCACCTGTCAAAACAATACTATCAACTTGGCCTTTTAAAACTGTGGCTGCCCGCCCAATTTCTTTTGAAACTTGATATGCCATGGCCTCATATATTAATTTTGCATAAGTATCTCCTTCTTTTATTCGTGCTTGTACTTCCTTACAATCGTTTGTATTTAAATAAGCAACCAGACCGCCGCTAGCTCTTATCTTTTTTTCAATTTCTTCTTCTAAATATTTCCCAGAAAAACATAAGTCTATCAAGGGATTTACCGGCAAGCCCCCGGTTCTTTCAGGAGAAAAAGGACCATCGCCGTCTAGGACATTGTTTAAATCAATGATTTTACCTTTTCTATGTATGCCTATTGAGATTCCTCCGCCAAGATGACCTACTATAAAATTATAAGAATTATATTGGCCTCCCAGCTCCCTTGCCGCTAATCTGGCAGCAGCTTTTTGGTTTAGCGGATGATCTTTTGCCTTTCTTAGAATTTCGGGCAAGCCAGTAATCCTTGCCAGGTCTTCAAGCTCATCCACAACTACAGGATCAACAACATATGCAGCTATCTTTAAATCAGTAGCTATTGACTCGGCAATTATTGCTGCCAAGTTAGAAGGGTGCTGGCCCATTACCCCCTTCTTCAAGTCCTCCAACATGGCTTTGTTTATCTCATAGCTACCGCCCTGGACTGCTTTCATATTCCCACCGCGGCCAACAATAGCATGAAGTTTTGATAAGTCTATAGCGGATTCCCTTATGGTATCCAATATTACTTCTCTACGAAAATCCAGTTGATCATTAATTGTTTTAAATCTTTTAATTTCTTCTGTAGAATGAGATATGTTCTTTGTAAATATAGGGCTTTCATTTTCGTATAAGGCAACCTTTGTAGAGGTTGAGCCCGGGTTAATTGCCAAAATCCTATATGTTTTCTCCATAATCTTGCTCCCAATTGCATTTTTTCTTACTCCCATTATAACTGTCTTTACATATATTTCGCAAATAAAAAAACCAAGTTCTGCAACTTGGATATATTAGAAAAGTGGTGCGCCATCGGGGATTCGAACCCAGGACCCATTGATTAAGAGTCAATTGCTCTGCCAACTGAGCTAATGGCGCATTATTAAATTTTTTTAAATCGACTTCTTAATTATACAAAATATAAAAACCTATGTCAACAAGCAAAATGCCGTTTATTCTCCTTCAAAAACTAGCTCAACCTCTTCGTATCCCAAATCCTTCAAGGTGTTCTCCAGATAAATTTTAAGATTATTATCCGCTTCTTGCAAAAAACCCTTTTCTATTAATTTATTTTCTATAAGGGACTTTTCCGCAACAATTTGCTCAAACACATCTTTAATGCTTAAATCATTAAACAGTGAACTTTTCTCATCATATACATATATACTGCTTTCATCAATAACATGATCCAATATGCCTGAGCCTTTTATCATAAGTTTTATGCTTTTATCTTTATTGGATACGATCTTAATGCTGTCACCGCTGATACCGGCTTTAATATAGCCATCATATTTTATCAAAAAAGATTTCTGTGTAAATGGTATATCAAAATCTTTTAGCCTTTTATTATCTTTAAAAGCAATAACATCACTATAAAAAAATTTTACAGTTGATAATTCTTCTATACTTTCCATCTTTTCAAATATTATAGAGGAATCTACCTCTTGAAATTCTTTCATTCCAAGTCTAAAGCCTCCTTTGCCGGTGTTTATAATACCAAATATTGATAAGGATAGTATAATAAGAAGAATTAGAATTATAACCGATTTTGAAGTAAATATTTTCTTAAGTTCCATAATGCACTAAAACTCCTTCTCTAAACAAAAATCTAAAGCCCTATCACCGGGCACGGGCCTGCTTATATAATAGCCTTGGGCAATATCACAATTATGTTTGACTAGGTAATCCAGCTGCTCTACCGTTTCCACACCTTCCGCAACTACTTTTGTGCCCAATTGGTGGGCAAAAGCTATTACTGAACCCGTTATAGCCATACCATCATCGGGAGATGCAATTTTATCAATGAAGGATTTGTCAATTTTTAAAACACTTATAGGCAACTCACGTAAATAGGTTAGCGATGAATAGCCAGTCCCAAAATCATCTAAAGAAATACCAATACCCAACTTGCTTAATTTCTTAATCTTATTCATATTTTGCTCTAAGAATTCCATAAGTATTGTTTCAGTTATTTCTAACTCCAAAAATGTCGGCTCCACATCTTCACTTCTAATGGTATCTATAACCATATCCACGAAGTCGTCTTGCATTAATTGCAAAATTGATATGTTTACGGCCATCTTTAAATTAGTGAAACCTTTTATCCTTAAAAATTTTAGAAAATTGCAGGCCTCTCTTAAAACCCACTTACCCAAAGGTAGTATAAGCCCTGATGATTCAGCCACATCAATAAATTTCGCAGCAGGCATAAAACCATACTCCGGGCTATTCCACCTTACTAAAGCTTCAAAACCCCGGACCTTTCCCGTTGCTAACTCCAATTGGGGTTGGTAATATAGCATAAATTCATTATTACTTATACCTTTTCTGATACTATTTTCTAAAGCTATATTCTTAGTTATTTTATCATTCATCTTTTGATTAAAGAATACAAATTTCCCTCTTCCCGTTTCCTTACCTATGTTCATAGCTGTATCCGCAGATTTTAACAATCCATTGAAATCTTCGCCTTGTTCGGGATATATAGCAATACCCATACTAAACGAAATATTAATAGGTGAACCTTCCAAATAAAAACCTGATTCTATGGCGATTAAAAGTTTTTCCGCATAAAGCTTTATTTCCGAAATATCCGAAAAACCTTTAATAAGTATTATAAATTCATCCCCACCGAATCTTCCCGCCCAATATTCCTTGTTTAACATATTATTTATTCTTTCTGCAACACGCATTAGTAAATTATCGCCTGCCTTATGACCTAAAGTGTCATTTACGTACTTGAAGTTATCTAAATCTATTAGCAATAAAGCGGAAGCAGTATTGGATTCTTTTATATATGAATTAAAAATATCTTCTAAAAGAGATTTATTGGGCAAGCCGGTAAGGGAGTCATAATAGGCAAGATTATGAATAATATCCTGATTATTAAGTAACTCATCATATTGATGCCTAAGTGTTTCCTCCGAAGCAAACAATTCTTCATAAAGAGAACTAAGTTCGTCATGACTTTCAACCAGTCTCTTTTCCAAATTCACTCGCTTTGTTATGTCCATACCAATCATTTCTACGTTATCAGCGGCTAAATCATGTTGTATATTTATATTCCATAGGATATAAAAAATTTCACCGTCTTTGCTTTTTAACGCAAGCTCGAAATTTTCGGGGTTAGTATTATCCGATAATGATTTTAATAACTTAGCATATTGCCCTTTATATTCATCACAAATTAAATTATCCAACCTTACTTTGCCTATTACTTCTTCTTTTTTATATCCTAGTTTTAGTTGAGCATGTTTGTTAAAATCGTAAATCTCTCCTTTAGAACCCATGTTTACAATAATAAGCTTGGCCGTTTCCACAGCAATTCCGGAAAAAGTCTTCTCATCCTCAATGGTTTTTCTTAAAAAGCTAATATATATTTGAACTACGATTAAAGACAGTAAGACCAATACTAATATAATAACCAAAAAGTAATATATCCTATCTATGCTTTTAAAAACCTTATCTTTAGGTGCAGATATAACAAAAGACCAATCAGTACCGCTAATCCTTGAATATCCTGCATAAACTTTTTGCCCATTTAGAATATACTGGCTGCCGCCTTTTTCACTTACAGAAAGATCTTTAAAAAATTCATATACACTTTTGTCATAGGACCTTTCTTGCCATTCCCTCAGGGGATTTAATTTTTCTTTTACATAGTCTCTATTCTTATGGGCTATTATGGTTCCCTTACCATCTACCAGATATGAGCTCCCATATTCACCTAAAATTACACTATCGGTTACACTACTGAGAGCCTCTATGGGCTGGACTGAAAACAAAACCCCCTTACTTCCATCATTATAAAAAATCGGCGTTGCATAGCTGATAACCAAGTTACCATCGACCCTGCTAATTATCGGGTCAGAAATATTTTTTTCCCCCGCTATGGCTTTTAAAAAGTAATCTCTATCACCAACAAAGGGGTTGGCTCCGTCTGTAGTTGTGGAATTACCATTCTCATCGGCTATGGCCATCATTGAGAATCCTTCTCTTTCACAATCCTTGCGAAGTTTTGCAAACTTTATATCAAGAGGGATATTTGTATCCATTACTGTATATCCTGCAGCTATGGTTTCTACCAAATCCAATCTGCCTTTTAACTCATTGCCCACAGCTTTTGAACCCAATACCGCTATTTCTGCAAGGGATTCACTTAGATTCGTAATAATAGCATTTCCAACAAACCTATATGCTAAAGCTGTAATAATAATAGAAATAACTATAGTAATAATTCCATTACGTAAAAGTCTTTTAATACGGAGATGTTTTTTCATTCCAAACCCCCCAATCCAATAATTATGTAAACGTATTTATATAAATGTTTGCATAATTATAACTAAGTTCATACGGTTTAAATTTCCCATCTATATGATGGTAAGATATCATTATGATTGATAATGAAAAGAAAAAATAAGCCATTAATTAAATAATAGACCATTTTTTCTGAATATTCAATGTTTTTCAACATATTCTTGCAATTTTATACAAATTAAAAATCATCTATCAAACATAAAGGATTTTATTACGGCAAAATATTCCCTTAGATATGAATGCAATATAATAGAAGGGGGTATTTTTGCACCAAGTCCATAAGCTTTAACTCCGAGCCTTTTTGCCAAGAACTTGGCCCTAAAAATATGGTGCTTATTTGACACGATTAAAACTTTTATATCATCTCTTACATCGTGTTCTTTAATTTTATTTATGCTCATTTTTAAATTTTCAAAAGTATTCCTTGACTTGTCTTCAAATATTATTTCGCTTTGTTCAATACCTCTTTCTTCAAAGTATTGTCCCATGGCAAAGGCTTCTGCAATATTTTCTCCCTCACCCTGTCCACCTGACACTACTACTTTGGTAACATTATTTTCTTTTAAATATTCTTCAGCAGTTTTTAGTCTTTCCATAAGTGCTGGGGAAGGGGTTTCTTCATATACGCGGGCTCCTAAAACAATAATATAATCTACTTTTTCACTACTTACTCTATTCCCATCAATTATTATAAGGCCTTCTATAATAAGAAAAGATACAATAAATATTATAATTATTATCTTTGTAATAAAAATTAGCTTTTTCATTTAATCACCTCTTGTCTTAGAACCGCAATAGGGACAGTATTCGTAATTTGCCTTTAATTCTTTTCCGCAATCCTTGCATCTAATCCTTTCCAATGAATAATATGGGTAAGCTTCAGCGGCTTTTAAATCCCAATAGCTAATTTCTATATCTTCACCTTTTTCAATAGCCTTACCCTTTTCTTTCGGAATTTCATATATGGACTTACAGCCCTCGCAAATAAAATAGTATTTTTCTTTCCACTTTATAAGAGATAAAAAGAAAAAATGAAAATAATTATAGGTCTTAACAAGCTTACCTCCAGGCTTATTGCAGTTTTTACATTGAATATTATCTATGAATTTTATTTCTTTTTCTTTGTTTTCGATCCCAAATACCCCTATAAAGAACATAAAAAGCCTCCTAGCTACAAAAACTTCCAAGTTAAATTATTATATAAATTAATATTATTTTATCATATATTGCGTATTTATATTTGATTTTATAAAAAAACAAAAACATATTGATATTTTTGGTAAAAGTAATGTATAATAGATAATAGTTATTGATTAGGTCTTGATTATAAGTTTTAACTATAGTTGAAAAGGAGTGATATAATGGCAGAAGAATTCAAGACAGGATGTCAAAGACCAGCAATTAAAAAACCTGTTCTAGAAGAAACAATTATTCATGAAGAAATTTTAAAGGAGGCAAATCAGTTTATGATTAAAGTAGGAAAACCAGCACCAGACTTCACCGCGCCGGCTTTTTATGAAGGAAAGTTTTCTAATATAACTCTTTCAGATTATAAAGGTAAATGGGTAGTATTATGCTTTTATCCCGGTGATTTCACCTTTGTCTGAGCTACTGAAGTTTCAGCAGTTGCTGAAAAATTTGAAGAGTTTAAGGAATTAGACGTTCAGGTGCTATCTATGAGTGTTGACAGTGTTTTTGTACATAAAGTATGGAATGATAATGAGCTTTCAAAAATGATAGGCAAAAATATTCCATTCCCAATGTTATCGGATCAAGATGGAAGTATTGGAAGAATGTATGGTATTTATGATGAAGACAGCGGTGTAGAAACCAGGGGAAGATTTATTATTGACCCGGATGGCGTAGTGCAAGGATTTGAAGTTCTTACACCACCGGTTGGCAGAAATGTTAATGAAACCATAAGGCAAATAAAGGCCTACCAATTAGTTAGGAAAACTAAAGGTGCCGAAGTTACCCCGGCAGGTTGGAGACCAGGAAAACAAACTCTTAAACCTAATCCAGATTTAGTTGGTAATGTATGGAAGGTATGGAATGTAAAAGAGGCCTTCGAAGAATAGTAAATAATTATAAGTCCGCGGCTATCCATATTATAATAGGGTAGCCGTTTTGTTTTTAATGTAAAAGATAATAATAGTAATCACTAATAACTTGAAAATTATAAGATTTATAGTTAATATATGGGCTAGGAGGCTGAGTATTATTCTATTTCACTACAAATATATAGTTAAAACAGTTTGGAGGTGGAGTAAATGAGCAAAAAAAGCCTTAAAGAATTTTTTAAATCATTAGATCGTTCATTTTTTATAGATAATGAATTTAAAGGCTGCGCCGGACTAGATAGGGCCTTACCCATAGGATATGAGCAAACAATTTCTCAACCTAGCTTGGTTTTAAAAATGACTGAGCAGCTATCCCTTAATGAAAACTGTAAGGTTTTGGAAATAGGCACAGGCTCCGGCTACCAAACAGCCTTCTTAGCTGAATTTTCTAAAGAAGTTTATAGCATAGAAAGAATTGAGGAACTAGGGAAAAAAGCAAGAGAAAAATTAGAAAAGTTGGCTTATAATAATATTTATTATAAAATTGGCGATGGTAGCGAGGGTTGGCCAGAATATGCCCCCTATGATAGGATCATGGTTACGGCAGCAGCAGAAACCGTTCCCGATGAATTAATTGAGCAGCTAGCCATTGGAGGGATTATGATAATTCCCGTTGGTCCGGAAGGCTCCCAAAGACTACAAAAAATCACCAAATCCCATGATGGTCAAATAAAAACTGAAACTATAACATATGTGGTCTTTGTTGAAATGAAAGGCAAATATGGATGGACAAAATAGATTTTAAAAGGAGTAGCCCTTAGCTGGGCTAGTCCTTTTAATGGAAGTAACGCTATTTCATAATACTAGGCAGCCATAGTGTTATCTGGGGTACAAACATAATAAGCAAGGTAACAATGGCCAAAAGTATAGTGTAGGGCATGGTAGCATAGGAAGTTTCCCACAAGCCTTTTTTAGTTAAACCCATGGATACAAATAGATTTAAGCCAAATGGCGGTGTTAAAAAGGCTATTTGTGTCGTCATGATGCATATTATACCGAAATGAATGGGGTTAATATCAAAACCTGCAAGAGTCGGTGCAAGAATGGGTGCAAGTATAATCAGCATTGCAAACAAGTCCATAAAACATCCCACAATAAAAAACAATACAAATAAAAGTAGCATAAATGCAGTTTTTGAGGATACTGTGGAAGTAATAAAGTTGTTTATCATTGCCGGCACCTGTTGCGTTGTTACAAACCAGGTGATAATAGCTGCGCAAGCAACAATAAAGGTCATAGTTGCCGAAGTAACCAATGATTTATATAAAGTTTCAAATAGCTCGTTTACTTTAATTGTTTTATAAATAAACAATTCAATTAAAATAACGTATATTACGGATACTGCAGCAGCTTCCGTTGGTGTAGCCCATCCTAAATAAATCCCACCTAACACAATGCCGGGAAATAATAAGGCAGGTATGGCTTTTAATATTATTTTCATAGATTCTTTAAAACTATATACTTCTCTTCTGCCAACTTTCATCTTTCTGGATGCTATTAAAGCATACGCAATCCAAACAGCTGCCAATAATAAGCCAGGAATAAAGCCCGCTGCAAATAAGGCACTCACAGATGTGCCCATAGCAACACAAAGTCCTATCATAGGTGCGCTGGGGGGTATTAAAATTCCTAGTGAACCTCCCGCCGTTACAACACCTATAGGCATTCTATCCGGGTATCCCTCTTCCAACATTGCAGGGATAACCAAACCACCGATAGCAATAATTGTTGCTATACTGGAACCGGAGATAGCTGCAAAAAAAGTGCAGGCAAGAATGGCCCCAATTAAACTGCCACCATATAATCTGCCAAAAAACAATCTCATAACTTTAATCAGGTACTTTGAAGTATTACCCTTGGCAGCTATAGCACCTGACATTATAAAAAAAGGTATGGCTAAGAGTATATAATTATTTAGGCCACTATAAAGAGTTTGTATTACTATTTGTAAGGATGTACCGGAGTATATCCAAATACCTGCAGTAGATGCTACCAGAACCACAAAGGCAATGGGTATGCCCATACTTAACAGTAGAAAGAAGAAAAAAGCAACTAGCATAAGGCCCCATCCCCTTTCTCCGTTTTCGGAGGATTTTTTAGCAAAATAAAATTATCTTTTGCAGATATAATATAGCGAATAAACATTGCTATAAATGTTATAGGAAATATAGCATAGATAAGCCACATGGGCATCGGTAGTGTGGAAGTTCGGGTACCTCTTTGAAATACATTGAAAACTTGTATCCAAGCATAATAATCCAGCACTAATAAAATAAAAGCACATATGAGATCCCCTAAAATGCTTATAATTTGACGTAGCTTGTAAGGTAAAATTAAGAGCACTGCCGTCATCCTCGGGTGCTCATCGCTTTTTATAGCAATACTGGCACCGATAAAAGTGCTGTATATCAGTACATAACGCCCAAACTCCTCAAGCCAATGTATACCCGTTTCAAATAACTTTCTCAAAATAACCTGTGCCACTATTAAGATACAAAGTACAAATAAGGGTATTACAATTACTACTTTTTCAGTTTTTATAAAAATATCTTTTACTTTACCCAATTTTAAGTCCTCCTAAGACGAAAACTTATAGGTAGGCGATGGTTGCCCATCGCCTACCATGAAACTTTTTAACGATAAGCCTCTATTTTATCCATAACAAATTTATAAAAATCATCGCCAATTTCTGGTTTGTATTTGTCATAGACTGATGCAACAGCATCTTTAAATGCTTGGTATTCTTCTTCGTTTAGCTCCATAATAACTTTGACTCCATTATCTTCAACAACTTTTTTGGAAGCAGCAATTTGTGGTTCCAATACTTCAGTTGGGTAAGCCTTGGCTTGAGAAAGTACAACCTCTTGAATTATATCCCTGTGCTCCTGTGACAAACTATCCCATAGGTCCTTATTAATTAATAACGGGTTTGTTTGAATAGTATGGCCCAATACGGTATGGAATTTTTCTACTTCCATAAACTTCATCATATCAAGCATATTGATGCCATTGTCTTCTCCATCAATAACACCTTGCTGCAATGCGGAGTAAACTTCACCAAAAGATAGCGTAGTAGTCATAGCTCCTAAAGCTTTAAAAATATCCGTATATAAAGGTCCATTCATAACCCTTATATTTAAACCCTTTAAATCAGCAGGGGTTCTAACTTCACGCTTTACATTGGAAAGTCCACGCATTTCACCATTAGGATAGGCCAAAAGTACAATTCCTTTTGGGTTGGTAATTTCATTGGATTTTTTTATAAATTCTTCAGTATTTACAATATCAAAAAATTCATCAGTATTTCTAAATAGGAAAGGCATACTGAGCATATTAAACTCAGGCATTACATTGGCCATAATAGGAGTACCGGCAAGGTCCATATCCAAAGTCCCGCTCATTAGTGAATCTAGCATTACTCCTTCATCACCAAGCTGGGCACCGGGATATATTTCAATAACAATGGCACCATCAGTTTTTTCCTCAACTTCTTTGGCAATACTTTGAACCACTACATCAAGGCTGGATCCTGGAGGTCCAGAATGACCAAGTTTAATAGTCCTTGTTTCTACTGCTGGTGTTTCTTCTTCCCCTACATCTTCGTTACCATCATCCACGGGTTTTGCTGAGCATCCTGCCAAAGCAAAAGTAAAAATCAATACTAGTGACAGCAAGATAATTAAGGATTTTTTCATATTATACACCCTTTCACTTTTAATATTTAATGTTTAAAATTAATCGTTTAATTCAACGCTTTTCATCATTCTTTCATGCCATTCCTTTGTATAAAGCTTACAGTCAATGGCTTCATTTTTGCATACAACATAGCATTTGCCACAGTCGTTGCAGTCCATATGGGAGATCTTATACTTATCTCCATCCTCTACAATAGCTTGCTCCATACAGGCCTCTAAACAATCACCGCAAGCAATGCAGTTATCGTTAATTGTATAATTCATAGGTTTTACTTCCATGCCGCCAAAAGAAAATCTCGCTCTCTTTAGCTTTTGGTCATGATAAAGATGGAAGATTTCACCTTCCCCAGCATCTAGTTTGAATAGCTCCAAAAGATGCATATTGGAAGCATACATTGATGCGGAACCTTTTTTATTTCTCCACCCAAGCTTTGTATTATGTCCCACGCTCCTCCATGACT
>CAYMVQ010000030.1:10473-18803 GCA_964394355.1 uncultured Clostridiaceae bacterium | reverse complement strand
TTAGGCTTTATCCACAAGAGAAATTGACGGTATTATGATTACCGTTTAATTGCTATTGCTAAGGCCTTAGTGCCTATTAGCGAATGGCATATCACAAAAATACCCTAAAGGAATATCCTGACTAGGGGCTAAGGATAGAAATTGTAAAACTCAGCAAGGTGCAAACTATAAATGCAGGATTTTCTTATAGCTGGATTGGCGATTAATTTCTTGACAGCCATTGCTTATATATATATAATTTTAATGTACGGCAATTGCTTGTTTTATGAACATTATTCTTTTTATATATAGGCTTCTGCTACTCTGAAACATCTAAACAAGGCATGGATGTTGTGGATAATTTTTTAAATAACAAGCGGAGCAATGGGACATAGCCATGACCATGGCTAGATAATAATAATTTTAACATTGAAAAAACAAAACAGCAGATGTGAATTTTTAGATGTTCCAAAGTGCTAAAGGGGGGTGTTTTATATGTTAAGAACTTATCAGCCCAAAAAAAGACAAAGAAAAAGAGAGCATGGATTTAGAAAGAGAATGAGATCTTCATCTGGTAGGCATGTTCTTAAAAGACGAAGAAGAAAAGGAAGAAAGAGATTGACAGCATAAGGCCGCTTTGTGTGGCCTTTTTCTCTACGTTATAGATAATTTGATAATGATGTTAAAAAAGGGTAAACTTTAATTGTGCTTTTGCGGAGGATTATATGAATAATCCATATGGAATAAAAAAAAATAAAGAATTTAAAAAAGTATATAAAAAAGGCAGGTATTTTGCAGAAAAATATTTGGTTTTATATATACTAGCAAATAAGGAAGACTACAATAAAGTTGGCTATTCCGTAAGCAAAAAAGTTGGGAATGCTGTTAGAAGAAATAGAATAAAACGTTTAATGAAAGAGAATTATAGGAGAATATACCATGAGCTAAAACATGGCTATTATTTAGTATTTACAGCCAGAGTAGCTAGTAAGGATGCAAGCTATCATGATATAAAAAATTGCATGATAAAAGCTTTAAATAGGGCAAAGCTTTTGAAATAAGGATGTATTAAATGAGAAAAATAATTATTTTTTTAATAAAGATTTATCAAAAAATTATATCTCCTTTATTCCCCAATAAATGTCGTTTTCGCCCTACATGTTCCTACTATGCCATAGATGCTATTAACAAATATGGAGCGATAAGGGGCAGCATTTTAGCAATAAGAAGAATAATTAAATGTCATCCTTTTAACCCGGGAGGGTACGATCCGATACCTTAAGTTTTAGAAAAAAATAAACAGATTGTTTATATACTTTAGTAAAAGGGGGAATATCCTTGTTAGAGATAATTGCAAAGCCACTTGGCTCACTACTTAAGCTAATATATGATATGGTTGGGAATTATGGTATAGCCATAATATTGTTTACAATACTTACCAAGGTATTGCTTTTACCTATTAATATAAAACAAACCCAATCTACCAAAAAGATGAATGAACTAAATCCTAAGATAAAGGCACTTCAGGCAAAGTATAAAAACGATAAAGAAAAGCTAAATGAGAAATTGATGGAACTATATAAGGAGGAAAAATTTAACCCTGCTGGGGGTTGCTTGCCTTTGCTAATCCAAATGCCGATTATAATTGCACTTTTTAGAGTATTGCAGGGACCTACAAAATTTGTCTTTACCCCGGAACAATTTGAGGCTATTTCAAAAAGTTTTCTATGGCTACCGGATTTGGGTATGCCTGATAAGCTATATATTTTACCGGTTTTATCGGCCCTTACAACTTATTTGCAAATGAATATGGTTGCTGCAAAAGGAAATGTAGATCCTAATATGAAAACTATGAATATGGTAATGCCTATTATGTTGGGTTGGATTACAATAAAATTTCCATCTGGACTTGCAATGTATTGGGTAGTGGGAAATCTCTTTACTATGGCCCAACAATATATAATGACAAAGACATCACTTAGCCCTAAAGGAGGGAATTAATATAATGGAATATATTGAAAAGACAGCAAAAACCATTGAAGAAGCTATAGAATTGGCTCTTAGTGAGCTTAATATTAAGAAGGAAAATGCAGATATAGAAATTTTGGAAGAACCAAGTAGAGGATTTTTAGGTATTATAGGTTCAAAAGATGCAAAAGTAAGGGTTAAAAGAAAAGAAGTAAAGAAAGAAGTAAAAAAAGATATAAGGAAAGAAGTAGGGAAAGAAGAAAGTTCAGCAAGAGAAATTGAGAGAGAAGTAGATAAAGAAGTAGCCTATAATTTATTAAGAAACATACTAAATGCAATGGATGTTAAGGCTGAAATCAAAATTAGTTTTGATTCCAATTCTATGAAGATTAATGTTATAGGCCCCGGAATGGGTATAATAATAGGTAGAAGAGGGCAGACCTTGGATGCTTTGCAATACCTTTTGGTTTTAGCCGTTAATAAAAATAGAGGAAGAGACGGTTATACAAGAGTTATTTTAGATACAGAAAACTATAGAAAAAAAAGAGAAGAAACCCTAATCAGACTTGCAAATCGTCTTGCCAACAAAACCGTTAGAAGCAGAAAAAGGGTAGAATTGGAACCTATGAATCCCTACGAAAGAAGAATAATTCACTTTACTTTACAGAATTATCCCGGAGTTATTACTTATAGTGAAGGAGAAGAACCTTATAGAAAGGTAATAATAGCCTGCAAATAATTAATATCCTCTTTAATATAATAGAATTTTTCTATTATATTAAATACAACTTACTTATGTGTCCAACTGGGCTTGCCTGTTAATGGTAGATGGCACATAAATACATAAACAGCATTTTGCTGATTATCTTTCTTATAATTTTACTGTTCTAATATATTTTAAGAAATTTTATTATTTTAATTAATAAGGCGAAATTGCTTTTATTTACTTTGGAATAAATGGATATAAAATGCGCCGGTGTTTTTAGAATGTCTGGAAAAGAGGTAAAGTTTTGTTGGAAGATACTATTGTTGCCGTTGGGACAGCGCCGGGAGAATCAGGCATTGGTATAGTTAGACTAAGCGGTAATGAATCCATAGAGATATTGAATAAATTATTTATAGGAAAAAATAATAAAAAAGCTACTGATATTCCTTCTAGGTATATGGTTTATGGACATATAATTGATGAAAAGCGGGAAATTGTAGATGAAGTCTTGGCTGTTATTATGAAGGCTCCTTATTCTTATACTGTAGAAGATGTTGTAGAGATTCACTGTCATGGTGGTATTGTATCTATTAAAAGGATAATGGAATTAGTCTTAAAAAATGGTGCCAGGCTAGCAGAAGCTGGAGAATTTACAAAAAGAGCTTTTCTAAACGGAAGAATTGATCTAGCACAATCAGAAGCCGTAATAGATATTATTACGGCAAAAACTCATGGAGGCCTGGGCAATGCTGTAGATCAACTAAGGGGAGAATTATCTAAAGAAATAAGAGCTATTATGGAAAGTTTAATAGCTACCCTTGCACATATTGAGGCTGCCATAGATTTTCCAGAACATGATATTGAAGAAATAACAAATGAGCAAGTAAAGGATAGTATTATTAGCACAAGGGATAGAATTAGGGATCTACTAAATACCTATAACGAAGGGAAGATCCATAGGGAAGGAATAAATACTGCAATAATAGGCAAGCCAAATGTAGGCAAGTCCTCTTTGCTAAATATGCTTTTAAAAGAGAACCGAGCAATAGTTACTGATATTCCGGGAACAACGAGGGATATTATAGAAGAGTATTTAAACTTAGGTGGAATTTTAATAAAATTAATTGATACGGCGGGTTTAAGGCATACAGATGATATAGTAGAAAAAATAGGGGTTCAGCGAACAAAAGAAGCAATAGAAAAATCAGACTTGATTATATTTATATTAGATATATCAAAAAGCCTTACAAAAGAAGACCGAGATATAATTTCTATGACAAAAGATAAAAAGCTAATCCTAGTAGGGAATAAGATAGATTTGGGAATTGGTGAAAGCCTGGAGGAAATAGAAAACTTATATAATAACGATAGAATTGTTTTAATGTCAATAAAAGAACATAAAGGGATTAAAAAACTAGAAAAAGCTATTGAGGATATTGTTTACGAAGGTAATATTAGAACAAAGAATACATCTTTAATATCTAATATAAGGCATAAAGATTTGTTAGAACGAGCAAAAAGTTCTTTAGATAAAGGCTTAAAAGCAATAGAAAACATGATACCCATTGATCTGGTATCCCTTGATATAAGAGAAGCTTGGTCTTATCTTGGTGAAATAACCGGCGATACAGTGGAAGAAGACATAATAAATGAAATTTTTTCGAGATTTTGTATAGGAAAATAGTCTAAAGAGGTGAAAAAGTGGAGTATTTTGCAGGTGAATTTGATGTAATAGTTGTTGGAGCAGGACATGCCGGAAGCGAAGCTGCATTGGCCTGTGCAAGAATGGGCATGAAGACTTTGGCAACAACAATAAATTTGGATAGCATAGCCCTAATGGCTTGCAATCCCTCTTTAGGGGGGCCCTCTAAGGGAAATTTAATAAGGGAAATTGACGCCTTGGGGGGAGAGATGGGCTTAAATATTGATAAGACTATGATCCAAATAAGGGAACTTAATACTAAAAAAGGCCCGGCAGTTAGAGCTCTAAGGGCTCAGGCAGATAAAAAGAAATACTCTGCGAGGATGAAAAAGGTCTTGGAGGATCAAGAAAATTTATATATAAAGGAAACAGAAATTTGTGAAATATTAACAAAAGATCGAAAAGTAAAGGGTGTAAAAACAAATCTTGGTGCAATCTATAATTGTAAGGCTATTATTATAGCCGCAGGAGTGTTTTTAAACGGGAAAATTGTTATAGGAGATATTAGTTATGAAGGCGGGCCTAATGGACTTTTTCCTGCAAAAAAACTAACGGATAGCTTAAAAAAACTAGGCTTTGAAATTAGAAGATTCAAAACAGGGACACCAGCAAGAATAAACAAAAAAACTGTGGACTTCTCCAAAATGATAGAACAAGCGGGAGATGATAGAGTACAGTGTTTTTCTTTTATGACGGATAATTTACAAATAGAGCAAAAAAGTTGCTGGCTTACCTATACTAATGAAAACACCCATAATATTATAAAAGAGAATCTCCATCGCTCCCCACTTTATACCGGTGGTGTAGAGGGCGTAGGAGTCCGGTATTGTCCATCTATAGAGACAAAGATAGTAACTTTTCCCGATAAAAATTCCCATCAGATTTTTATTGAGCCGGAAGGGCTAGATACTAATGAAATGTACGTTCAGGGTATGTCATCCAGCCTGCCCGAGGATGTGCAAAGACAAATGATGGAGACAGTGCCGGGAATAGAGAATGCCCATATGATGAGAACAGCTTATGCCATAGATTATGATTGTATAAACCCTATGGAGTTAAAACTTAGCCTAGAGTCAAAAAATATAAGAGGGCTTTTTTTTGCAGGGCAAATAAATGGTAGCTCCGGTTACGAAGAAGCCGCTGCTCAAGGTCTTATGGCGGGGATTAATGCAGTTTTGGGGATTAAAGGCAAGGAGCCATTTATATTGGACCGCTCAGAAGCCTATATAGGAGTTTTAATTGATGACCTAGTAACAAAGGGAACTAATGAGCCTTATAGAATGATGACATCTAGGGCGGAATACCGCTTAATGTTACGGCAAGACAATGCAGATATGAGACTTACGGAGCAGGGTTTTAAAGTGGGCCTAGTTACAAAGGAAAGATATAATAGATTTGCAAACAAAAAGAAAAATATAGAGATGGAAATAGATAGATTAAAGAAAACAAGCATAGGCGTAAATGACAAGATTGATAATTATTTAAAAAGGCAAAATAGTAGTAAGATTAAATCGGGAATAAGTCTTTATGAATTATTAAAAAGGCCTGAAATTTCCTACCATACTTTTAATGAAATTGATGACGATATGCCTGGCCTAACCTTTGAAGAAGGGGAGGCAGTTGAGATTTATGTGAAATATGAAGGATATATAAAGAAACAATTAAGGCAAATAGAGCAATTCAAGAAGATGGAAAACAAAAAGCTCTTTAATGATATAGACTATAATTCAATAAGAGGGTTATCAGTAGAGGCAAGACAAAAGCTGACAGAAATAAAACCTGCCAATATTGGCCAGGCATCTAGGATTTCTGGGGTGTCACCGGCAGATGTTTCTGTTTTATTAGTATATTTGGAACAGGTACGAAGGGCCTAAATGCTAAGACAAAAGGCCAATGATTATAATGTTTGAGGGGAACCTACTTGGAGGCCAGTATGAAAGATAAAATATTTTTAGAAGAAGGCTTAAAAGAATTAAATATAGATTTCAACGAGAAGGCTTTAGAGGATTTATTAAAATTCAAGGATATATTGCTAGAATGGAATAAAAAAATTAATCTAACATCTATTATTGGAGATGAAGAATTCTTTATTAAGCATCTTTTTGATTCGGCAACTTGCCTGACTAGCGGCTATATAAAAGAAGAAGCAAAGATTATTGATATTGGTACGGGAGCCGGATTTCCCGGTTTAGTACTTAAAATGCTCAGCAAAGAAATAAGTATCACTTTACTGGATTCTTTAAAAAAAAGAACCCTTTATCTAGAATATGCGGTTAATAAATTAGGGCTAGACGAAGTTGAAGTAATACATGGCAGGGCTGAGGATTACGGCAACAATAAGGACTATAGAGAAAAATATGATATTGCTTTATCTCGTGCAGTCGCATCTTTAAATGTTTTACTAGAATACTGCTTACCTTTTGTAAAAACAGGGGGATATTTTTTATGTCAAAAAGGCCCATCTTATAGGGAGGAACTAAAAGAAAGCAAAAATGCTTTAAGAGTCTTAGGCGGAGAGTGTGAGGATATAATGGAGTTTCCCTTACCCAAAAGTGATATAATTCACTATATATTGGTTATAAAAAAGATATTTAAAACTCCGACAAAATATCCTAGAAAAGCCGGTAAACCTGCAATAAGTCCGTTAAAATAATAGAAAAATAAGAAAATGATTATATTTTATCGTTTTGTGATGGACGATTTTTTGATTTTTTAGAAGGAAGATATAATTTTCCAGCGAATATAATAATTAATAGCTAAAGCTTTAGGGGGATGATTTTTTTGAACGGAGAAATGGCAATAGTTAGTATACCCATAGAAGATATTTCACCTAATCCTTACCAACCAAGAAAGGAATTTAATAAGTCAAATTTAGAAGATTTATCAGATTCCATAGTTCAATACGGAATCTTACAACCCATTAATGTAAGAAAAATGGGTGATGTAGGTTATGAATTGGTAGCAGGCGAAAGACGTCTAAGAGCCGCAAAGTTAGCGGGCTTAAAAGAAGTGCCGGCAATTATAATCGAGATTATAGAACAAGATTCTGCGATTATATCATTAATAGAAAATCTGCAAAGGGAAAATCTAAACTTTTTTGATGAAGCCGAAGGCTATTATAATTTAATAAACGACCATGGGCTCAAGCAGGAAGAGATTGCCAAAAAGGTAGGGAAAAATCAATCCACTATTGCCAATAAGATTAGGTTGTTGAAGCTCCCAGATGATATTATAAAAAAAATTATGGAGCATAATTTAACAGAAAGACATGCGAGAGCACTGTTAAAGCTAGGGGACAGAAAAAGGCAAGAAAAAGTTTTAAAAATGATTATAAAGGATTCCCTTAATGTGAAAAGGACAGATGAGATTATTGATAAAATGGTATGTGAAACAGCAGCGGATAAAGAGGAGCCTAAAAGTAGAAGAATAAGAGGGAAGATGCAATATAATATTTACATAAATACTATAAAAAATACTTATAGACAAATATTAAAAACTGGATTTAATATGCAATATAAGCAAAAGGATAAAGGAGACTATGTTGAAATAACTATAAAGGTACCAAAGACATAGAATCTAAAAACTCTTCGTTATTCCACCATTTCAAACATGCAACTATATACATGTCTTATAATTTATTGCAAATTATTAAAACTCCCATAATAATAAAAAGCACCCCTGCCACATTTTGCATAAAATGAGGAGGGATATACTTTGTTATAAATGTGCCTGCAAAGACTGCTATCATAGAAGAGCAGACCAGGGCTAAGCTAGAGCCAATGAAGACTGGCAAAGGCGAGCTGCTTTTTGCAGTTAACAGCATTGTTTCTAATTGAGTTTTATCACCTAACTCCGCTATTAGGACCAACCAAAAAGTACTAATTATAATTTTTGTCATTATAAACCTCCATATAATGAGAAATATAGCATAAAGAAAAACTATATAAACTTATTTCGATAAAGCTTAAATATAAT
>CAYMVQ010000030.1:0-10373 GCA_964394355.1 uncultured Clostridiaceae bacterium | reverse complement strand
AATATTATTATATAATATTCAATTAGACTTTATTATATTAGTACTTTGTTATAATATAGATATAGAAAAAGAGGGGGTGCTTTTTTGTCAAAATCTATCGCAATTTTTAACCAAAAAGGAGGTGTGGGAAAAACAACGACAGTTGTAAACCTCTCCGCATGCCTATCAGTACTTGGAAAAAAGGTCTTGATGATTGATATAGATCCTCAGGGAAACACTACAAGCGGCGTTGGCATAGATAAAAATAATTTAAAATATTCCATGTATGATATACTTATAAACAACGTCCCACCTATGGATTGTGTTTTGCCCACATCATTAGAAGGCTTGTTTATAATTCCCGCTTCTGTAAAATTAGCAGGTGCAGAAATAGAACTAACAGAATTTAAACAAAGAGAATTGAAACTAAGTCAGTGCATAAAAGAATTAGAAGATCATTTTGATTATATATTTATTGATTGCCCTCCTTCCCTTGGCTTACTATCGGTAAATGCATTATCTGCCGTTGATAGTGTCTTAATACCTATACAATGTGAGTATTATGCACTGGAAGGTGTCAGCCAACTTATGAACACCTATGAACTAGTGAAAGCCAGTTTAAATGAGGAGCTGGAAATTGAAGGTGTTGTCTTAAGTATGTTTGACGGTAGGACAAATTTATCCATACAAGTTGTTGATGAAGTTAAAAAATACTTCAAAGGAAAAGTATATACAACTTTGATACCTAGAAATGTGAAATTGGCTGAAGCACCAAGTCACGGACTATCTATTATAGAATACGATCCCCGTTCTAAAGGGGCAGAGGCATATATGGAATTGGCTGAGGAATTTATTTATTTAAGTGAGGAAGTGATTTAATGGCGAAAAAAGCATTGGGAAAAGGATTAAGTGCGCTGATACCTGAGAGCACAGTAAAAAGTGAAAGAAGCATTTTGGAATTAAAAATCACGGATATTGTATCTAACGAAAAACAGCCAAGGCGTAACTTTCAGAAAGAAGCCCTTAATGAACTTGCAGAATCCATAAGAGAACACGGAATTGTTCAGCCTATTGTAGTTAGGAAAACAAAGGACAACTATGAAATAGTTGCAGGTGAAAGAAGATGGAGGGCTGCAAGACTAGCAGGGCTAAAGAAGATACCAGTTGTTATAAAAGATTATAGTGAGATGCAGGCTTTAGAAATAGCATTAATAGAAAACTTACAAAGAGAAGATTTAAATCCTATAGAAGAGGCTTTTGCATATAAATCTCTAATTGAAGAACACAAAGTCACCCAAGAAGAAATTGCTAAAAGAATAGGAAAAAGCAGGCCTTTTATTGCTAATACAATAAGACTTCTAAATTTAGATGATGAAATTAAGGAATTGCTGATAGAGGGTAAGATTAGCGCAGGTCATGCTAGGGCCTTATTAACTATAGACAATAAGGGCAAAAGAATAGAGATAGCTAATAGAATAATTAAGGAAGGACTCAATGTAAGACAGATTGAAAGGCTAGGGGTAGATAAAAAGCCAAAAAAAAGAGACAGTAAGAGAAGCCCAGAAATTAGAGGGGTAGAGGACAAGCTGAGAAACTTATTTCAAACAAAAGTAAACCTCGTACATGGCAAGAAAAAAGGTAAAATTGAGATAGAATATTACGGCCTGGACGACTTAGATAGAATAATTACTTTACTAGAAGATAATAAAAGCTAATTGTTTTGGTATAAAGCTAGCATCAACCATGAAAAGCATTATTTTTATTTACATATAAAACATATAGTAGAGGGGATAATTATATGGAACAATACATTATTTCATCTTTTATATCGGACAAGGGTGGGGGCAATAAAGCGGCAGTCCTTTTAGACTATAAGGGACTTACAAAAGAGGAAATGCAATACATAGCAAAGAAGAATAATTTATCTGAAACAGCTTTTATAGACATAAGCAAGTCAGACAAAACTAATGTTTTTATTAGGTATTTTACTCCAAAAGAAGAAGTGGATATATGTGGCCATGCAGCCTTGGCTTCCTTTTTTCTTTTAGGGCAAAAAGAAATGATAAAAGGAGAAAAATTATATCACAAAACAAAGGCAGGGAGTTTAGAAGTTATAAAAGGAAATGGAATGTTTTTTATAGAAATGAAATCACCGGAATTAGTAGGACACCTTACCTTAGAAGAAATTATGGGTTTTGCGGATTTAAAAAAAGATGATATTATTCCCAACAGAAAAGGAAGCATATCAATTGTTTCAACAGGGCTAAAAGATGGAATAATATTAGTTAACTCCCTGGATACGCTAATGAAAATGAAGATTAATAAAGAGAGAATGATAGAGATTTGTAAAGAGAAAGATATAATAGGAGCCCATATTGTTTCACGTGAAACAATAGAGAATGATTCAGATTATTTTGCTAGAAACTTTGCGCCAGTCGTTGGAATAGACGAGGAATCAGCCACGGGCACATCAAATGCATCCCTTATATCCTATTTAATTGATGAGGGCATAGAAAAGGAAAGGGCCAAACCCTTTAAAATTGAACAAGGATATTTTATGGATCTGCCAAGCAATATTTTTGTTCTTACAAACACAGAAGATAAAAGAAAAATATTTGTAGGCGGTAAATGTAGATTTATAGAAAAGATGTTGCGATTAGATAATGTATGATAAAGACCCCAAAGAAACACCCCAGAATCCAAGTTCTTAGCTCTAAGTTCTTAGTTCGGAGTTATAGGAAGCTAATCATAGCAAACAACTATTCTGCCGACTCAACAACGTGTGAGATGTAACGATGCAATTAATAATTTTCTTGGAAAAGGGAATTATATTAGCTAGTTTGTTTACAAGTAAATCCTAATGAAAATAAAGTTATTGAAATGAGTACCCTTGTATTCTTTAATAAAAAAATAAGAAATTCAAATATTTAAGGAGATAGTTCCATGGATTTTAAAAGCCTATTTAACAATGATTTAATTATATATACCATAATATCTGCTTTATTTATACTATTATTTGCTTGGAATATACTTATAACGACACAATTATCAAAATTAAAAAGCAGATACAAAAGATTTATGCGCGGCTCTCAAAATATTAGTATTGAGCAATTGATTAAAGACTATATGCACAACATGGAGGGAACTATAAAAAAGGTAGAGGCTCTTAGTGGTGATATTAAAAAACTGAAAGACCGGGGTGACAGGTGTATTCAAAAATGTCATATCATTAGATACAATGCCTTTGCCAATACTGGAAGCGATTTAAGTTATTCCATAGCTTTGTTGGATAATTATAATAACGGAGTGATTTTATCATCTATATTTGGTCATAATGAAAGCGTTACTTATGCCAAACCTATAGAAAGCGGTAATTGCTCCTATCCCTTATCTGTTGAAGAGGAAATGGTTTTGAATAGATGTTTAAAAAAATAAATATAGCATAAAACCTACTATAAATTATCATAATACCTATAGAGGTGGTATTATGATAATTGCAGTAGAAAGAGGAATGGATGAGATAAAAAATCAACTAGAAACCCGTGGCTACAAGACTGTTTATACAGATGAAGGTGAATTAGTAGATGTAATAATTTATAATAGCGGAAGCTTTCCAGCTTATAAAATTAGCAAGGCTAGGGCCATGACTATGTCCAATAACAAAGGGTATAATGAATATGGAGTCTTGTTGATAAACGGTGAAAATAAAAACATTGATCATATAATCGAGATAATTAACACAAGAAGCTACGGCAGATTATTTTGATAGGACAACGGGCTATAGGGATTAGCAGATATATGATTAAGCTTATTTATATGTTTCTTTTCATATTCCTTCCATAGAATATGCCTAATGCCCCCTGCTATTATGCCAGCCATATCCATAACAAGGTTTAATCGCGTGCTTTGAAGCACCATGCTTTCCATAAAGCCACCTACATTTACAATTCCTGTTATACTAATATGACCAACGGGAGGCAATTTTTTATTTAATCCAGCACCAGGATTTAAAGGGCCTTCTTTGATATTGATATGACCTATTCTATTAAAATTCCCAAGACAAGCATCAACGGCTAGGATAAAAGGCTTATTAAATTCCTGCAGTCTTTTTAAATACTCATTTAAGTTTTTTGCGTGGACAGGCTGCTCCAAGGAGCCAATGATATGCACATTTTCTATCCGAAGGTCTTTTAATTTGTAGCCCACCAGAGGGCCTAGGCAATCACCTGTAGACCTATCTGTACCAATGCATAATACAATCATTTCTTCGTATTGCTTATAGGGGGATACTTTTAACATAGAAGAAAGATTATCAATAAAGTTGATATAAGAATATGGTTTAGCTGTATCTATAGACTTTTCTACGGCCATTTATTTATTCCTCATTATAAAAATATTTTCAAAATCTTTTTCTGCCATGCTAAATTCAAAATCATAACTTATACTTTATATGCTACAGTATGCTTTTTTAAATAATCTTAAGCATTTTAAAAAAAGGGATCTTTTATGTGTATCCTTTTATAAGTATATCCAAATATAAAAATGAAATACCTTAATAGGAAAAGTTTAATTGTAATGTTATAATAAAAGAAAACTAAAGGTTGGATAGCCTATGAAAAAAAGAATAAAAATTTTTCTACTTATTATGCTTGTTATTGTTTTTTTCACAGTATTGTTTATTTTTAATAAAAGAGCCAATCAAGATGGTGCGAGGGTAAATATAAAAAGGTTGAGCCTGTCTTTAGAGTTGGCCCCTATTTCTAATAATAGTATAATTATATGTAATAATGGCATTATTGTTGAAGGAGAGGGAATTAAGCTGGGGGCTAGGTCCGTAGACGGGAAGAGCCTTTGGAGTTTGAGTCTGGAATACCCTGTTAAAAATATTATTGATTGTGGTAGGGATTTCTTAGTAGTCACCGAAGGAAATAATTTAATTATCTTAAACAGTTCAGGAAAGAGACAGTGGCAATATGAAATGCCAATGGCACCGTCATCTATACTGACAAGTGCTAATGGTTTTTATCTAATACAATATGATTGGCATGAACACAATACTTTTGAAATATATAATACAAATGGTGAAAAACAATGTGCAGGAATTATTGATAAGGCACATGTTCTATCTTTTGATACTTATTCAGGAAAAACCTTTACCTTGTCAATTTTAGACACCTCTACGGATGAACTATTAAGTAAAATCGCTGCTTATAATAATAATGGTGAAATATTGTGGGCTAAAAATCTTGATAGTAATTTAGCTTCAAGAGTGAAGTATACGGAAAAGGAAAATGTTTTAATTATTAGTGAAGAGACAGTGGGCAAATATAATGGGAAAGGCAATTTGCTAAGAGAGGTAAAAGCGAAAAACAATATTTGTTTAGTTGATATATCTGACAGCCAGATTGTAATGGTGGTAAAAGAGGGCAGCTATTATGAGATATATTCTTATGATACTAATTTAAAGCAGTTGGGCAGTGCTGCAGTAAAAAACTTGCCTAAAGGAATTTTTGCAGGTAAAAATGAATACTTGATTTATCAAGATGATTTACTTATGGTATCAGGAAAGAATGGCAAAACAACAGGATTATACGAATCAAATTTTGATATAAATCAAGCCTATTTTCATGATAATAGTATTTTTATAGTTTCTAATAGAAGACTTTTAAAATTATCCCGTTGAGGACATGTAATATCATATAGCAAGTGTATTATTGCTGTGGTCAAATTATTACTGGGGTGTAATTATGGCTTTTTTAGATTATTTTATAATTATAATTATTGTAGTAAATATACTTTATGGGGCTTCTAAGGGTTTAATAAACGGATTGTTTGGATTTGCCTCCCTTTTAGCTTCCATTTTTATTACAAAAAACTACTATGGATTTGTAGCAGAATTTATAATAACAAATACTAATTTAACTGATTACATAAGTTCATTTATTATTAAAAGAGAAGTGGAAAACTCCATTGAGGAGGGCATAGTGTGGCAGGTTTTGCCTACTAGTTATTTAGGCGAGGGCATAATTTTTTACTTAACTTCTGTAATAATTAGTACAATAGCTTTGTTTGCTACTTTTTTCCTTGTGAGATTATGTCTGTTATTGTTGCAATTACTATTAAAAGAAGTATTCAAACTGCCTGTGCTTAATCTTGTGAATTTTATCGGCGGAGCCTTGTTTGGACTTGTTAAAGGGCTACTGGTGTTATTGCTTATATTTGCGCTAATAATACCTATTTCGACTTTTTTTTATGCTGACCATATCAATGGATATATTGAGAGTTCTATGTTGGCCAGGTATTTTTATTCTTATAATTTTGTTTTAAAGTGGATATTAAATAATGCATTAGATATTATATTAACATGAAACGAGGTTTTTAAATGAGAAAGGGGCATAGTGCTTTAGGCATCATATTTATTTTTTTAGGCATAGCAGTATTTATGAAAAACATAAGAGTTTTGCCAAAGGGCTCTTTTTCTGTGTTGTTAGGATTTTTCTTATTATACTTATTCACCTTCAAGAAACAAAAGTTTTTTTTAACCCTTGGCTTGTTAGCAATGATTTCGGGCACATTATCAATCTTAATGGATTACAATTTTCTTAGGCTTACAATAGGTGGAGAATCGATACTTATTATTATTGCTTGCTTATTTATAATTTTGTATTATTTTAAAAAAAACATAGGTTTTTTGATAGCAGGCGTAATTATTTCTACATTGGGACTTTATATGTTTTTAATTGATTACTATAATACTGTTAGGATCTGGCCTGTTTTTTTTATCTTGCTAGGCATTGCTTTCTATACAATATACTTTATTGCCTTATATGGAAAGGAAAATTGGCCTCTTGTATTAGGCACAATGCTAATTTTATTAGGAATCTTACTTTTAGGGATAAACTTTGCTATATTAAAACCAAAAATATTAAGATATATAAAAAGCTACTTTTGGCCCTCTGTTTTAATAATAGTAGGTTTAACAATTATATTAAAGAGGATCAGAAAAAAGAAATAGGATCAAATTGATGATCCTGAAGAATTTTTACTTTAAAATATGGTGCAATAAGGCGCTTTTCGGTCTGTAATGGTTTAATTAATAGTAAATTGTTTTACTTTTCCATTACGGTAATAGACGAATTTGTTGTAGAGGCGCTAATTACAATTCTTTTATCTGATGATTCAAAGTCATTGCTTGTAATTATGGCTTCTCCTTGCATGTTGCCATCTTTTCTTTCAATATTATAAGAATTATCCAGTTGTAATAAATTTATATTGCCTAAGGAAGTTTTGCTATTAACTTTATATGCAATATTTTTCTTCTTTGGTAGGGAAATTTTTATTTTTCCATTAGTTGTTTGTAGGTCATATTTTGCTTCTTCTGCGTCTATAAGGGAGAAACTGTCCATATATATATTGTTGTTGCTCGTTTGGGATTTTAGTTCATCGAAGGATGACTCCTCCAGTTCTATACCGGCATTTGTAGTTTCAATTACCGCTTTTTTGGCTATAGTTTTATTTATTTGGATTTTAGCATTGTTTGTTTTTGCAAATAATTCTTTCATATGGCATTTATCTATTTCAATTTTGTCATTGGATGTAATGCAGTTAATTTCAGTAGCATTGAGGTTTTTTATATTGATTTTGGAATTGGCAGTTTCTATAAAGAATTTATCAACACTTTTAGGTATTTCCACTTCTAATTTTCCCCATACATCAGATGGGAGATCAGTTGTAAAGCTGATATTATCCCCATGGGCTTCTAGACTAATGTATTTATCGACATCTATGGTATCTTCATAAATATTCAGAGCTAGCTTTAGCGAAAGATCTTCTTTGTCTGTGTCCTTGGCATAAACTCTGATATTCTTTGTTTTTAGATGTAGTACTGAATTTTCTATCTTAACTGGTCTAGTATAATCCTTAGTTATAGAGTTATACTTATCAAAACTATTAATACCGGTATTTAAATAACTGACCATTTTATCTGCAAATTTAACGGCGGCATCAGCAAAATCCGAGCTCACATTTTCTACTTTGGCAATAAAATCAGGGCCAAATTTTTCTGCAAACTCTTCGGCTTTTTTACTGAAATCGCTTATTGTTTTATTTAGTTTTTTATTAGCTGAAAACTTTTCGTCTTTTTTTCTTTCTCCAGTCTTTTCCTTAACAGATTCCAACAGCTTTAGTGCTTCTTCCGAGGTAATTTTTCCTTCCTCCAGCATTTTCAATATTAATAATTTGTTTTCCATTGCAAGGCCTCCTAATCACTTAATAATTTAATAGCTTCTTCTGCTAAAATTTCGCCAGCATTGAGCTTTTCCAATATTTCTTTTTTGTAATCATCTTTTAGGGGTTCACTTTTATAACCTAGGGCTTCTATTAGATTTTCTAGCTTGTTTTTAACTGTCGGATAGGAAATACCCATTTCTTTTTCTATTTCTTTGATATTACCTCTGTTTTTTATGAATATTTCTGCAAAATCTTTTTGTTCTTTTGTCATATAGCAAAATTTACATAGCTTAAAATTGCCTTCCACAGCTGTTCCACAAGAATTGCAGTTAAGCCTAATTACTTCAAGATCCTTAGAACAAACGGGACAAATGCCAATTACTTCATTTTTCATGCACTCAACTCCAATCAAAAAATTATCTTCACTTAATTAATATTTTAATACAACAATTGATATTGTCAATAATATAATTAATAATATTAATTATTAACTAAATTACATTAAGACAAGCATAAGCATTATAAATCTTTAATTTAAAAATTTGGTGATAAAATTGTTTAATATTATTAGATTATTATGCTAGTAGAATTGCAGAGTTGGATTAGGTTTATCAGCCCCTGGATATGAGCCAAGAACTAAGAACTTAGAAGCAGAAGCCAAAGGGTAAAAAGCAAGGGCCAAGAGGCAGGATATAAGGATATTTCTTTAGGGTCTTTTTGTAAAATAACGTGTTAATCTGGGATTTACGCTTTTTCCACATTTCGCAAACAGACTCTATGCCATACTACAATACAATCTTTATCAAATATTAATAAGCTTTGTTAAAAACATATAATTTTATACAATGTGTGAAAAATAACAGCGTATGAAAAATAACAGAATTTATGAAATCTTGCTCTAATAATGGAAATTAAGTATTACAAAACTATATTTTTATAATATAATGTTTTATAAGTGTAGATTACTGATTATATAGATTTTTATATACTATATTAATATTTTAGAAGGGGTGCAATGATATTGTGGGATTTTAATTTTGGATTGGCAGGCAATTATATGAAAATCGGAGCTAAAGTGCTTTTCATTATTATTTTCTGGAGGCTTGTTATCAGCATTCTAACTAGGCTTGTCCATAACTTTTTTAAGTTTTCACCAAAATTTAAAATGGATGAGAAAAAGACCAACACTTTAATTGGATTGACCAAAAGCGTAATACGGTATACAGTTTACATAATTATGTTGATTTCGGTTTTAAATGTTTTGAATATCCCTACTCAGTCCATCCTTGCCACAGCGGGCCTAGGGGGACTTGCTATAGGTTTTGGCGCGCAAAATCTTGTAAAAGATATTATTTCGGGATTTTTTATTTTGCTTGAGGATCAATATGCCGTAGGAGACTATGTGAGTATTGATGATGCAAAGGGGACAGTTGAGGATATGGGTCTAAGGACTACAAAAATAAGATCATTCAATGGGGACTTGCATATAATACCAAATGGTGATATAAAGACGGTAATAAACCATAGCAGAGGTAATTCTCTTGCTATTATTGATGTGGCTATATCATATGAAAGTGATATTGAAAAAGCTATTGGGGTTTTAAAGAATATTTGTTTGGAGTTTTATAAAAATAATAAAGATAGGCTCGTAGAAGAGCCAAGTGTTTTAGGTATTACACGATTTGGGGAGTCTGATGTTGGACTGAGGCTAATTGCTAGGACCCTACCTTTGAAGCATTGGGCTATTGAGCGGGAAATTAGAATGTTGATAAAAGAGGCCTTTGAGGAAGGCGGCATAGAAGTGCCCTATCCCAAAAGGCTTGTAAGTAGAGTTTAGCTTAAGAGGTGAAAAGATGAGCGCATATTATCCAAAGAAGTTTAATATAGGTGACATTGTGGAAACTAGGAAGGTTCATCCTTGTGGCAGTAAAGAATGGGAGGTTATAAGGGTGGGCGCGGATTTCAAGATCAAATGCTTGGGTTGCGGTAGGGTTGTTATGCTACCCAGAGTAAAGTTCGAAAAATCTGTGAAAAAAGTGATTAAAGAGGGAATTTCGGAAGAATGACACAGAGGTGACACAGAGGGACAAAATGACAGACTGCACAGAGGGACGGTTCTGCTGTGTTGTCAGACAACACAGCAGAACCGTCCCTCTGTGCAGTCA
>CAYMVQ010000029.1:9365-22233 GCA_964394355.1 uncultured Clostridiaceae bacterium | reverse complement strand
GTAATTCTAACGAAATACAGGAAAACCAAAATCAAAATAGCACAAAAGAACCGTCCCTCTGTGCTATTGGAACCGTCCCTCTGTGCTATTGCCTCATATTTTTGAGTATTAGTAACTTATCCCCCACATTAATCACATCTGGATTATCTATATTATTAAGCTTTGCCAGTGCATCCACTGTAGTATTATATCTTTTTGCGATTTTCCATAATGAGTCACCAGGACCTACTACATATACGGTTATAGCCGGTAGTGCATTATAATCAGTCTTTGTTTCTTCTTTCTCCTCTATCTTTGTAATAATTCTTTTAATGATTTTTTTATATACGGTGCCTATTGCAAGAATATTTATTCTTATATCTATCAAGTTTTCATTTACCGTTGAATAAGTCACATTATCTATTTGACAAATTACTTTTGGCGTCATGGTTGTTTTTACTTCCGGCAAATCAATGAACATTTTAAAAGGAAATTGGTTAGTGGCACAATTCATCGGCTCCCCGGTAAAAGATGATTTGTATAATACACATACTTCTACTATACCTTCTAACCCTATTTTACCATCCATAACTTTAATATCATGAACTAAGGGCTTTGCATCTAGAAAGCAAACTTTCTTTATATCCGGGCTCCCCTGTTTAATTTTAAAGCTATCTTTTATAGTTGTGCTATTGGAGCCTTGACATAAAAATTCATCAAGCTCATAATTTTTCTTTTCCATATTTATTGTAAACCTTGGGTTATAGGCATCTGCTAGTACTTCCGAACCCCCACGGCTAAAAGTTCTTCCGTCAATATCTAAAAAAGTGCTTATAGTAATATTTTTCTTTTCTCCCTCTTCATCACTGGATATTTCAATATAGCTATCTCTTACTTTTGCATGGGCTACTGCATCCATACTTAAATCAGCTTCTGCTATCTCCAGATATTCAGTAAAGGGTATCTCGCCCCTAATGTTATTTATTTCATTATCCTCTGTTTTATAAAGTATATTATAAAATACTTGGCCATCTACTTGCATCTTCCCCTCTAGACTTTGACAGTCTTTAATATAGCTGCTAAGATTGGATTTTAGTATTTCTTTAATAGGCGCTCCGACAACCTGGGGCTGTATTTCTTTTTTTATATTATATTTATCATTATTTATGCCCGTAATTCCTTTAATATTAAGGGGCTCCCGTAAGACTTGTATGTAGTCAGATCCTCTGATATCCAAAGGAATCTCTATTTCATAAATATCTTCCACTATACAGGCTATATCCATAATTACTTTTACGGAAATTTTTCTACTGTTGATGATTTGACAATCTATATGCTGTATAACTGCTTTTATTTGTTCCTTCATACGAGGCTTAACTCCTACCATGTCAATTGCATGTGTGAAGTCGGCGGATATATTTAAACTGTTTAATGGCCTGCCCTCCGCATCTGCAACATATAGTATGTCTATTAACACTTGTCCGTCTACTATAATTTTATCATTGGTTGTTTCCGAACCCTTTATAACCACCCTTGCGGAGGGGTGGAGTATTTTATATACATCAGGATTCACATCAGGCACATTGATATCTTCTTCTACAACGGTTCCGGAAATTTCTTCACCAATTATCCTGCACACCTTTAAAGGATTTTTTACTAATTCAACAGACATCCGCTTTCCTCCTTATAAACAATTTTGTATAAGCGTTCTATACTATTTATATGAAGGGGATAAGGTTTTATGAATAATAATTAGCTATTTTTGATTTTCAGCCTAGTAATAAATGACACAGCTTTGGGTAAAATAATCCTATATTAACTATTTTTGAAGGCAGTGATTACTTGGGAGCTTTATTTCAAAATTTAAAAAGTATTCTTACATATAAGAAGCCAAAAAACCATGGTGAGGTTTTTGAGTTGCTGGAAAAAGAAAATGAAGGTAAAGGTACTCCGCCTGCTAAGCCGGATATTGCAAAAATAAGTAAAGATTTTATCAAAGAAAAAAAATCACCCTTAACAATAGAAGAGCTAAAAGCTGCTAGTGCAAGCGAGGAAAAAAACAAAGTAAGTAAGAGCCTAGAGGTAAATATTGAGTATATAAGGCAGCGTTTCAGCTTACCTCAAAATCAGGATGTTATTATTAGAGGCTTTAATATTGGAAAGAAAATCAGTGCCTGCATATTTTTTATAGAATGTATGATAGACAATAATATTATTAACCAATTTATTATGCCCCAGCTAATGGATAGTGAGAGTTTTACGGACTTTGATAAAGATAATATTGTAGACCATATTATTAAAAATGTAATATCCATAGATCAAATAGAAAAGACCAATGATTTAGATAAAATAACAAAGCAGGTTTTAGCGGGAATGACTGCCTTATTTATAGAAAATATTAGCGAATGCATTTTAATTGAGACTAGGGGTTATGAGAAAAGAAATATAGATATACCCCAGACTGAATCTGTTATAAAGGGTTCTCAAGAAGCCTTTACCGAAGATTTAAGAACAAATTTAGGTCTTTTAAGGAGAATAATAAAAAATGAAAATTTAGTTATTGAAGTTTTGCATGTAGGCAAAGCCAACAATGCCGGTTGTGCATTGGCATATTTAAAAAATATCGCAAACCCCCAACTAATTAACGAGGTTAGAAAAAGGATCAATAGCATCGATACTGATTTAATTGAAGGGGAAGGGATGCTAGAGCAGTTAATAGAGGATAATTCATATATGTTGTTTCCGCAAGTGGTGGAAACGGAAAGGCCTGATAGGTCCGTAGCCTTTCTTATGGAAGGAAAAGTCTTATTAATTGTTGAGGGCACCCCCTTTGCCATGGCTGTTCCTATAACATTATTTCATCTTCTCCACACTTCCGAAGATGCCTTTTTACGATGGCAGTATGGTTCCTTTTTAAGGTTTATACGTTATATAGGTGTATTAATAGCGTTATTGTTACCTGGTATCTATATTGCCTTGACATTATACCATCAAGAAATGATACCGACTCAGCTTTTGCTTTCTATTATTAGGACTGAGAAAAATGTTCCCTTTCCCGTTATAGTGGAAATGATAATGTTGGAAGTTTCTTTTGAATTAATAAGAGAGGGTGGCATAAGGGTACCGGGGGTCATTGGCAATACCCTGGGCATCGTGGGTGCTTTGATTCTAGGTCAGGCTGCTGTTGCCGCCGGATTGGTAAGCCCCATTCTTATTATTATTGTTGCTGTTACAGGTATAGGCAGTTTTACAATTCCCAATTATTCTTTGTCTATAGGAATTAGAATAGCCCGATTTATTATTGTAATCTTTGGAGCAATTGCGGGTTTTTTTGGTGTATCTTTGGCTATTGTTGGATTAGCTTTAATTGCTTCAAATATGAAATCCTTTGGTGTGCCTTTTCTTTCTCCTATTGCCCCTAAGACTATGGTAAATCCTGATGTGATTTTTAGGCAGCCTATATGGAAACACAAGATCCGCCCTGATTTTTTAAATACTTTAGATCGCAGCAGGCAAGGGCCTAAGGCAAGGGGCTGGAAAAAAGATAAAGGCGGCGATAGAAATGATAAAGGAAGGTAAGTTTGGAGTTCAAGAAGCTGTCTCCCTTTTGGTAATAACATCAGTGGCAAAGGTTTTTTACACCAGCCCTGCTATGGTTATGAAAGTCGCAGGTACTGCTGGATGGTATATGACTTTAGTATCAGCTATGGTGGCAGGTATTGGTTTTATTCCCTTATGGTTTTTATTAAAGCGTTTTCCTAACAAAAATATTATGGACATATATGATATTGTACTAGGCAGGATCGGGGGCTTTATTTTTTCATTGGTACTTTTTTTATTAATATTAGCAACATTGACAGCCAATATTCGGGAATATACAGAAGTATTGGTAGTTTACATTTTCCCTTTAAGCCCACCCCAGTACCTAATAACATTGCTGTTCGTAGTAATAATTCTTGCCGCCTATTTAGGCCTAGAGACAATTGCCCGGCTTTCAAAACTATTTGGAGGAATCTTACTATTAGGTTTGATGGCAGTTCTATTACTGACAATGCAGAATTATGATATTAATCACCTTTTTCCCTTCTATGGTTATGGAGTCAAAGCTATATTGTCAAATGGATTTTTAAGAAGCTCTGCTTATGGTGATCTTATTATCATAAGCATAATAGTTAAATCCCTACAAGGGATAAGTCATGTTAAAAAAGCGGGATCTTTAAGCCTTATTATAACTGCTGCGATCATCCCCATTGTAATTCTTGCCTTTTCCCTATCCTTTCCATATGATACGGGCAGGGAAGTTACTGCTCCTATGTATCTAATGACTACATTAATAAATTACGGACCTTTTTTTCAAAGGTTGGAGTCTATATTTCTCTATATTTGGAATATAAGCCTTATGATTTCTTCTTCGGCATTATTTTATATGCTATTGATGGTATATAGCCATATGTTTAATATTAAAGATAAAAGGCCCATGATAGTACCCCTCGCAATAATCTTATTTAGTCTCACTTTAATGGTGGAAAATATAAGCAGACTTATAACAGTATACCTGCAGTTGTTAAGAACCTACGGTTGGGTTTTCTTTTTCCTCCCCCCTACTTTTGCATTATTAATAGCTATAATCAAGGGCAAAAAGGGGGATGCCGAAAGTGCATAAGAAGGCAATTCTTATTATTTTATCTATATTATTAATTGTTCTTACTGGTTGCTATGATTCTAGGGAAATTAGTGATACTGCCTATGTAGCAATGCTTGGAATAGATGAAGGTATAGGGGATGTATGGCAAATTTCCTTTCTTATCCCATTCTTCGGGAACAAGGATCCTGGAGGCAGCGGAGGAGATGAAGAAAGTAAAGATACAACCCAATATAACTTATATACATTTGAGGCTCCCACTTTTTTTGAGGGAGTATCCATGCTAAATACATTTATCTCAAAGAAAGTTATCTTTATGCATGCCAATATTATTGTTTTTTCAGAGGCCCTGGCTAGGAATGGTAAAATTGCAGAATTTATATCCCCTTTGGTTAGAAATAGGGAAATTCGCCGAACAGAATTTGTGGTTGTTTCAAAGAATAGTGCTAAAAGCTTTCTTGAAGCTGCTAGTTTGGATTTGGAGACTTCTATTACTAAAGAAATGGAAGATTTGATAAAGGGTTCTACTTTTTCAGGCTATTATCCTAAAACAGATCTTAATGATTTAAATAATGGTATTAAATCCTCATACCATCAAACTTTAGCTATATACGGTGCAACGAATTACGGCAGGGAAGAAAAGAAGCCCTATTTTAATACAAAAGATATTTATGCCGGTAGTATTCCTAGAAAAGGCGGAGGGAAAATTGAATTAGGCGGATCTGCTGTAATTAATGGTGATATTATGGTAGGAAAACTTTCGGGCCAAGAAACGCGCATGGTCTTGCTATCTAAGGGCAAATTAAAAAAAGCCGTGTTCTCTGTGCCAGACCCTAAAAAGCCGGATTTAATTGTGCCTATGGAAATTAGGCCTATAGGAAAACCAAAAGTAAAAATAAGCTTTGAAGGCGAGGAACCCATAATAGATTTAAAATTAAAACTTAAAGGGGATATACTGGCTATACAAAGTACAATTGATTATGAGGATCCCAAGTTAATACCTGTCTTGGAAAAGGCCGTTGAAGAATTTATAAAGGGAGAATTAGATAGGACCTCAAGAAAAATAATAGATCTAGAGACAGATGTTTTTGATTTTGGACTTTTTGCAGCAAGGCATTTTAGTACAATTCAAGAATGGGAGGAATACAATTGGAATAAACATTTTAAAAACGCTGATATTAACACAACAGTGGAATTCCAATTAAAACGCACGGGCACCATGATAAGCAGTTCTCCTATTATATCATCAAAAGGAGATGAAAAAGATAGATGATAAAATGGATATTAGTTACTTTAATTTTATTCCTTGTATATTATACTTTAAGCTTCGCAAAATATAGCTGGAAAAGCAACAATAAATTAGCCGCTTGGGGTGCAGGGATTTTAGCAATCTTTTCGGTAATTTTACCAATTATTTTAATGGTTTTGAGGTATTCCTAATAAGGGTGAGCCTTTGCCCACCCTATAAGTTTCATTAATTTATAATTTTATTGTTGTTCCTGCTTTTCCGTCTAAGGCATCTACGGCCTTATAAAGGGAAGTTATTATAGCCCTTCTACCAGGCTTTGATTTTGCAAAATCCACTGCCGCTTCTATTTTTGGTAGCATGCTGCCTGGGGCGAAATGACCTTCTTCTATATATTTTTCCGCTTCTTCTACGGTAATCATCTCCAGGTCTTCCTGATTAGGCTTTTTGTAGTTTATAGATACCCTTTCAACTTCTGTAAGTATAACAAGGACATCTGCATCAATATCTTGGGCAAGCCTTTCTGCGGCCAAATCCTTATCAATAACTGCTGCAATACCTTCTAATGAGCCATCATCATTTTCTATAACAGGAATTCCCCCGCCACCTACGGTAATCACAATGGTGGAGTCCATTAGCCTTTTAACAGAATCAATTTCTACAATTTTGACCGGTTTTGGTGAGGCTACCACTCTCCTCCAGCCTCTTCCAGCATCTTCTTTCATTACATAGCCTTTTTCTTTTTCTATTGCCTTGGCTTCGTCTTCTGTATAAAAAGGTCCTATAGGCTTTGTAAGATTTGTAAATGCAGGATCGTCTTTATCTACTACTACCTGGGTTACAATGGTGACCACAGGAATATCTTTATTTTTCTTTTTTAGTTCAAATTTTAGAGCTTGTTGAATATGATATCCTATATAGCCTTGGCTCATAGCACCGCAAACATCAAAAGGCATTGCAGGTGTTATATGGGACGCGGCTTCTGAAGCCAAAAGAATCCTTCCCACCTGGGGGCCGTTTCCGTGAGCTATGGCTATATCGTATCCATTTTCACTAATCTGTGCAATATACTCGGAAGTCTTTTTTACTACTTCTAATTGGGCTTCTGCCGTAGCCGGTGTGCCTGACTCTTGGAGGGCATTTCCACCAAGCGCTATCACTACTTTGCTTGAGCTCATTTCATCTCTCCTATTTTCCTGTATTTTTGTCTCTTTACATAAAAATAGGCAGACTGCGTGGTCTGCCTATTTTTATAGTGTAGCCACTATTATAGCTTTAATAGAATGCATCCTATTTTCTGCTTCATCAAATACTACAGAGTGTCTGCTTCTAAAGACTTCGTCTGTAACTTCTCTCATGTCATAGCCTTTATCCATCATTTCCTTGGCCATATTTGTTTCAAAATCGTGGAATGCAGGCAAGCAATGTAAGAACTTAACATCAGGATTTCCGGTCTTTTCAAGCATTTCCATGGTAACTTGGTAGTCCGATAATTGTTTTACTCTTTCGGGAATCTTATCTTCCTCGCCCATGGATGCCCAAACGTCGGTATAAATAACGTCTGCATCTTTTACTGCTATATCAACATCATCGGATACTTCAATCTTTGCTCCGGTTTCCTTGGCAACTTCATTGACTTTGTCCAAAATGGATTCTTCTGGCCATAGTTCTTTTGGACCTAAGGCAACAAAATGCATTCCCATTTTGGCACAGCCGTACATCCAGGCATAAGACATATTATTCCTAGTGTCTCCGACAAATACTACTTTTACTTTGTTTAATGGTTTTGCTACATGTTCTTCTATAGTCAGCATATCTGCCAATATTTGGGTGGGATGGTCATCGTCAGTAAGACCGTTCCACACAGGAACTCCTGAATATTTAGCCAAGTCTTCAACTACTGATTGCTTGAAGCCCCTATATTCAATACCATCGAAAAATCTGCCTAATACCTTTGCACTGTCTTCCAATGATTCTTTTTTACCCATTTGGGAGCTATCAGAGTCTAAAAATGTAACGTGAGCGCCTTCTTCAAGGGCTGCGATTTCGAATGCACATCGTGTTCTGGTAGATGTTTTTTCGAATAATAATAAAATATTTTTACCCTTTAGAACATAATTGTAAATCCCTGCTCTTTTCTTTGATTTTAAATCGTGAGCAAGATCCAATAGATACCTTATCTCACCAGGGGTAAAATCCATTAATGTTAGAAAGCTTCTTCCTTTTAAGTTTACTGCCATTGAATTTCCTCCTTAGAAAATATTATTTATTTTAAATTACTTTGTTGCCACAAATGACACTTGGGGGCACATGAGCAACAGGGAAATGACACAGAAGAACCGTCCCCCTGTGCTACCCCTGTGCTACTGTGCTATATTTCTTCTCTTACAAGGGGCATGCTCATGCATCTAGGGCCACCACGGCCTCTTACTAATTCGGAGCCATCTATCTCAACTACTTCGATGCCATTTTGTCTCAGTACTTCATTAGATATTTCATTCCTACTATAAGTAACAACCACACCTGGTGCTATTGCCAAAGTGTTTGTGCTGTCATTCCATTGTTCCCTAGCTGCAGTTACAGGATCCCCACCACCGCTTTCTATAAGTCTGATTGTAGGAATCTTAAGGGTTTTTCTTAAAGTTTCAACCAAGTCTTCTTCATGTTTTACGACTATACTGTTATCCTTTCCTCTAACAAGTCTAAATACTTCCACCTTATCCTGTATACCCGGATAGATTGTGAATTTATCATAGTCAATCATGGTGAATACTGTATCAAGATGCATAAATGCTCTTAAAGCGGGTATTCTTACAACAACTACTTCTTTTATTTCTTCGCTGCCACTAAATAAATTCTTTGCCAAAATTTCAATCCCCTGGGCTGATGTTCTTTCACTACAACCTATGGCAACTATTTCTTTGGAAAGCACTAGCATATCCCCGCCTTCCATACTGTAGGGGATATTATAGTCATACCAAAGAGGGGTAGACTCTTTTTTAAACAAAGGATGATATTTATATAAATATTCTATTAAAATGGGTTCTCTTCTTCTAGCATTAGTATGCATTGAGTTTATGCTTATACCCTTACCCATTACAGCTGCCGGGTCCCTCATAAAGTATAAATTAGGCAATGGGTTTATATATAAGGGGTAATCGGCGTAAATATAATCCACAAGACCCAATTCTCTATTGTTATCGGGCACGTCCTTTTTATTCAAACCGCTGATTGCTATTTGCACAACTTCCTCAGGGCTTTTGGCTGCCATATATTCATAAAGGGTCCTATTTAATCCTTGATTTTCAATGCCACATTGATCTAGAAGTTGTTTTATGAAATCTGTCTTTATTTCTTCTTCTGCCAATACCTCTGCCAGTAATCCCTCGATATAACAAACCTTCGTTCCCCTGGCCTTAAGAACACTTGCAAATTCATCATGTTCTTCCCTCATTCGTTTAAGCCAAGGTATATCATCAAATAACAGTTCTCTTAGGTATTCGGGGGTCAGCCTTTCTAGTTCTTTCCCGGGTTTGTGTAACAAAACTGTTTTAAGCTTTCCTATTTCCGAAGTAATATTTAAAAAGCCTTCATTTAGACATTTTTTCATTAATATGCTCCTTTCCATTTGTTATTTAAAAACCTATACAATCCTATATTATTATATAACTTGGCACTATTTATTACAAGTATACGATATTTTTACAAGGCAAAAATGATGACATTATATTCATCTTTTATGCATATTAATTCAAAAATGCCCTTTTTATCCTTATGGCAAAAAAATTATTTTCATCAAAGCATTATCTTTGTATGCAATTGCTAATACCGAGTTTTCAACACATATACACTCTATGCATAAAAATTTATTTAATTTTTTTTACTTTACCAGCCTTTTACCTTATCTAAAACACTATCGGGGATTAACCCATCCATGTATTCTTGGATGGACTTTTCTATTATATCAATTGCTTTTTCAATTTCAGCTTTTTTTATAATCAAAGGAGGCTGTATTCTTAAAACATTTTCAGCAAGAAAAATTAGTAATAAACCTTTTTGCCAACAGCTATAGCTTATTTTTGCTGCGGCCTCTTTATCCTTTTCTTTTGTAATTCTATCTTTTACAAGGTCTATGCCCATAGAAAGTCCCTTGCCCCTAACGTCCCCAATAAGTTTATATTTTTCCTTTAAAGTTGAAAATCTTGCCTTTATATATTCTCCCATTATCTTGCTATTATTAATTAAGTTTTCTTCTTCAATTATTTTTATTGTAGCCAAAGCTGCTTTTGCACAAACTGCATTACCTTGGAGTGTAAAAATGTGGGACATTTCCAGGGAATTGATTACTTCCTCTTTCCCTACTATAGCACTTAAGGGTAGGCCGGAAGCTATGGATTTTCCCATCAAAATAATATCGGGGCTTATATCAAAATGCTCTATGGAAAACCACCTACCTGTACGGCCAAAGCCTTGTTGCACTTCATCCACTATAAAGAGTATTCCCTTTTCTTTGCAAAACTTGTATAATTCTTGCATGTAATTTGCAGAAGGGACTATAAAACCAAGGTCTCCCAGGATAGGCTCTATTATTATGGCAGCCACTTCTTCCGGCGGTATATAAGTTTTTAGCATATGTTTCATATATTCAAGACATTTTAAGGAGCAATCATCTGCTTTTTCCCCAAAGATGCAGCGGTAGCAATTAGGATAAGGAATATGATGAATATCGGGTAAAAGAGGGCCAATTTTTCTCCGCATATCTAGGTTTATTGCTGTTAGTGAAATAGCCCCATAGGTAGCTCCGTGGTATGCACCGATAAAAGATAGAATTTTACTTCTGCCTGTATAAGATCTGGCAAGTTTTATGGCACCGTCATTGGCATCGGAACCTGATAAACCGAAGATTACCCTTTTTTCAAAACTTCCCGGGCTAATTTCTATAAGTTTTTCTGCCAGGTCTACCTGGGCTTCTGTATATAAACAATCTGATGTAAAGTGTAGGTAGTTTTCCATTTGCTCTTTTATTGCCTCAATAATTTTTGGATGAGCATGGCCAGTGTTGAGTACAGCTGCACTGCTAAAAAAATCTATATACTTTTTGCCATCCAAATCTTCAAAAATAGCTCCTTTTCCCTTTTTAATTGCTAAAGGAAAATAAGGAGCTCTTGATGCCTTGCCTATAACTTTATTGTCTCTATCTATTAGCTTATTGCATTTACTTGTAATTTTTTTCATTATCTCCCCCCTTGCTGATATTTCTAGCATATGCTTTTTTAGATTTACTACATATTGAAATATACTATTTGTCAGAATTACAAGGCTAAAGTCTGTAGATTAACAGACTTTAAGCCTTATCAGAATATAATCTTTGTTAAATACTAAGAGTCTTATATAAGAAAGCTTGCTTGGCTTTTCTTATTTTAAAATCTTAAGGATAGGCAGCTAAGACCACCATCGACTTTTCTGTATTCTGATGTATCTACTTCTATAATCTTGTAGCCAAGGTCTTCTACTGCTTTTTTTGTTTTAGCATAACCTTCAGGTACGATTACCCTACCGTTTACCCAGATACAATTAGCCGAATATCCTTCTCTTTCATCAATTATAACTTTATTAAAATCTTTAAATATAGGATCTTCTACAAATTCACCAGCAACTAGTAAATTATTGTTTTCTAAGTAAGCTAGGCCGGTTTTTAGGTGAAGAACTTTTCTAAGTGGGACCATAGTGCCATCGTAACCGTATTTTCTTAGTATATCTATAAACTGCTTGGCACCATCTTTGTTTGTCCTAGCGGATAAGCCCACGTAAAAATGGTCGCCTACCATCATTACATCTCCGCCTTCTATGGTACCGGGATCCTTTATTTCTTCAATGTTTTTATAGAACTTTTTAAGAACTTCCTTTATTTCAACTTCTTCGCCCTTCCTTGACTTAGCTCCTGGGTTTGTAATTATGGCACATTTTTTTGTTACTATGGCTGTATCCTCTACAAAGCAAGAATCAGGATATCTTTCGTCAGCTTCCAAGATGGTCACTTCAACACCACATTCTTTTAGAGCTTCAATATAGGCCTCATGCTGTTTTAATGCTTTTTCATAATCCGGTTTCCCTAAATCCTCAGAAGCTATTCCATTAACTAAAGATTTCCCGGGTTTTCTTACAATTACATTTGTAAACATGTTCTTACCTCCGTTTTTCTGTTTTTAAGAGCCTTATTTATATTATTTTTTTATCCTATCTTGATAAAAAGCTTTAAAATCCGGGTCAACTTGGCCTATGCCCATATATCTTGCCTTGTAATCCCGTAAAAGTTCAATAAATCTAGGTGCTAATATAAGCAGGGCCAAAAGGTTGGCAAATATGGGAAGGGCCGTGGATATATCTGAAAATAACCATACCAAAGTGCCGGGATATTGATAGTAAACAGCTATTAGTACAAGTCCTAACTGTGGAATAGGATAAAGCCATTTATATAAAGTAAGTATTAAATCTTTTTTAGGATTGTCACCTATTAAGTATCTAACTATAACTTCCATTTGAACAAATAGTCCAGAAGATGTGGTAACACCGAACAAAAATATTCCAACAGCAAGTATTATCCTGCCAACTCTGCCTAGGCCAGCTTCAAAAGCACTTAAAGTCAATGTGGCTCCATCCAAGCCTGATGACCATTCTCCGGTTATAATTATAATTAAAGCTGTTATGGAACATATGACTATAGTATCAATAAATACTTCAAATATTCCCAAGACAGCTGGTTTCACAGGATGATCTGTTTTTGATGATGCATAAATCATAGGCGAGGTACCCCAACCTGCTTCGTTACTAAATACAGAACGGGCCATACCTACTTTTATAGCTTGGGAAAAACTAGCGCCTACAAAGCCACCGAAAGCTGCTGTGCCTGAAAAAGCCGTTCCAAATATAAGTCCTAAGGCATGGGGTAGTTGGGGCCCCCATAGGTGCTTCCATCATCACTTTCTGATCTGTAGTGCACT
>CAYMVQ010000029.1:0-9265 GCA_964394355.1 uncultured Clostridiaceae bacterium | reverse complement strand
GTAGTTGGGGCCCCCATAGGTGCTTCCATCATCACTTTCTGATCTGTAGTGCACTGCTAAAGCGATTTCAGACATCTTTATAACTTGACCAAGTATCCCTGCTATCCACATCCAGAATATGGACCCAGGTCCGCCTACTGCAATAGCCGTTGCCACACCGCCTATATTACCTACTCCCACAGTGGTGCCTATTGCTATACTTAAGGCCTCAAAAGATGATACGATTCCAGCACCCTTGCTATCCTTATCAAAAATCCTTCCGAAAGCTTCTTTTAGTGAGTAACCCAGGTGGCGGAATTGAAAAAATCCAGATCTTATAGTTATAAATGCTCCTATTGCAAGTATTATTACTACCATGGGAGTTCCCCACATGTAGTCCCAAACAATCACTTCAACCCATTCAATAAAAGACATTTTTCTACCTCCTTCTTAAATTCCTAAACCCTATACATAGGCGCTGTCATACATGTGGCACCGCCATTTCCCGGTAAGGAAATATGTTGGCCTGTATATTCATGGACTTCAACGCCTTCTTTGATTAGCTTTTCCTTTATATCCGGATTACCTTTAATCAGTACTACTTTTCTTGGTGCTACTGTAAGTACATTTGTGCCTAAGGGCATATACTCTTCGTCTATAACCTCAATTAGCTTGATACCTTTTTCTATAAGCATTTGTCTAAAGAAGACCGGCATATATCTGGAGTAAACTACTGCCAAATCTTTATCTATGGGACTTATTACTGACATTAAATGCAAGCACTCTTCTTCATTGTTTCCATGGGGCATGGGGACGACTATAACTTCATCTACTATATCCTTTACAAGGGAGGCAAATTGCCTTATTCCCTCATCATTGGTGCGGTAGCCTCTGCCTATTGCCAGCCTATTATCCTCAAGCCATAGGACATCTCCTCCTTCTACGGTGCCATGTCCTGTAATTTCACCTAGTATAGCTACACCAATGCTTTGCAAATAGGCTTTCATAGCCTTAGGTTCATTTTTTCTTACCTTTTTACCCATATTAAGTATTATGGCTCCTTTTTTTGTGAACTTCACACTGTCATGGCTATAAATTGAGTCTAAGCCTGCCTCTTCGTCTATAGGCATATATTTTACTTGGGGGACTAATTTTTTTATAATTTTTTCAAATTCATCATATTCTTTTACACATTTTTCATAATCGGGACAAGAAAAGAAGCCCCATTTTTCCCAATTCTCTTCCAAGTATTCTTGGCTTATATAGGCATCCCTTGCATGTTTTAGGATTATGGATTGTATACTATTGACCATAGATTGACTTCCAACCTTCATCTGTTCACCTCCTAAAATTATAATATATTATATATTATATATTATAAATCATCCTATTACCAAAATCAAGCAATCTTATATGTTAAAATTTGTTTAAAGCAATTACAGTATTTATTAGTAGCTCTACACCCTCTTGTATTCTTTCGTAATCCGTCCATTCATTAGGTGTGTGACTGATTCCATTTTTACTGGGGACAAAAATCATACCGACATCTGTAAATTCCGCCATTATCATTGCATCATGGCCTGCACCACTATTCATGACCATATACTCATATCCAAGGAGTTTAGTTTGCTTTTCTATTTCTTTTGCTATACTATTGGATAACTCGACAGGTTGGGCATAAAATGTTTCTTTTGTTCTAGTCTTAACACCTATTTCATTTTCCAGTACTTTTAACTCTTTCTTAAATTTGGCTAATACGGTTTTTATATTTTCTTCATTAGATGATCTTAAATCTACAAAAAAGTCTACATTGCCTGGAATAACATTAGCCACACCGGGGTAAACATATAATTCACCCACTGTCCCAACTGTATCCCCAGCTACTTCTTCTACAATTGAATTAAGCTTATCAATTGCCTTGGCAGCTGTAAGTAGTGCATCAGCCCTTAAATCCATAGGAGTCGTGCCGGCATGGCCTGCTTTGCCACTAATGGTAACTTTATAAACGGCAAGACCCACTATGGTTTTTACAATGCCAATCTTCTTTTTATATGATTCCAATATAGGTCCTTGCTCTATATGGAGCTCTAAATAGGCTTTTATTGAGCCTTCTTTATACTTAGCATTCTTTAAATTCGGCTCTATCCCAAAATCAATCATTGCTTGTCTAATACTAATTCCATTCTCATCCAAGTACTTATCTAACTCTTCCTCCGTTATTTTACCGGTAATAGCTCTACTGCTGAGCATGCCGCTTTTAAAACGTACTCCTTCCTCATCATTCATTATTACTATTTCTATAGGATACTTGGTTTTTATAGCTTCACTATTTAAAAATCTCGCGACTTCTAAAGCTGCAACTATACCTGCAACTCCATCAAAGGCCCCACCGTTTTTTACGGAATCCAAATGAGAGCCTATAATTATTGATGGTGCATTTTTTAAAGTTCCTTGGTACTTACCTATAAGGGTACCTACTCCATCTTCCCGTATAGATAATCCAGCCTCCTCCATTCTTTCTTTTAAATAACTTTTGGCCATTTTATCTTCTTTTGTAAAAGGTAATCTTGTAACACCCTCTGTGGGGGTAGATGTAAATTCGGAAATACTTTCAATATCTTTTTTTATTCTATGGAAATCTGTTCTTATTTCCTCCACCTTCCCTTTTATAAAAAAATACTTTTAAATATTTGCCCTAACTTTATTCATATTTTGCACATTCTTTAGTATTGCAACTTTGGGATTTGCTCCACTCTGCCATCATCTTTGCAAAATAAATGGAATGCTTAACGCCATCAATTACTGGGAATCCCAGTTCTTTAGTCATTGAGTCTCCAAAACCTGCAAAGGCAGCACAGCCCATTATAACAACACTAGCCCCATCTTCACTTACACATTTTTGGGCTTCTTCTTTGGCTTTTTCCATAATATCTTCGGTAACCCCAGTAACTCCTACGCCCAGGTTTCTTACAGATGCAAGGCGTTCCCTTAGCCCATAGCGCTTTGTTGTTTCTATAAATATTGATTTTTCCTCACTTCCGCAAGAAGTTACAAAGGAAAAATGCTCACCTAAAAGGCATGCAGAATACAAAGAGGCTTCAAATAACCCCACAACAGGCACATCAAGCATATATCTAGCAGCTAGAAGCCCTGGGTCACCAAAACAGCCAATTATATATCCATCATATTGACTTCCCATTCGCTTAAGCTCTTTTACGGCAATATATGCAGAAACTACTTCATCATAGTATGTTTCTATGCCTTCAGGACCTTCAGGAGCGCGTTTTATATCTATGGCTAAATCTTTGCTTTCGTGTTTCTTGGCTTCTTTTTCAATTCTCTTAGTTATGGGATCAGAAGTATTAGGGTTAAAAAATAGTATTTTCATTACTTTTCGCCCCTTGCACATATATTTTTAGCCGGCTTAATATACTTTCCATAACCCGCTTCCGCCAATATTTTGTTATCCCTATAGACCACATTGCCTCGCACAATGGTTTCTTCAACTTTGCCCCGAATTTTAGCACCCATAAAAGGAGTCCATTTTTGCATATAGAATAGGTTTTTCTCTTCTACTAGCCACTCCTTATCCGGATCAAAAATAACTATATCCCCATCAGAACCTACCTTGATTATTCCTTTTTGGGGATATATTCCATAACGCTTAGCCGTTTCTGTGCTGCTCATTTTAACAAACTGGCCTAAGCTCATATTTCTTTTATTTACCCCTTCATCAAAAAATAAGGGGAAACAAGTTTGTATACTGGTTACACCTGCAGGCGTTTCAAATATATTATCTTTTCCCGCTTCTTTTTCTTCAAAAGTATAAGTTGCATGATCAGAGCCTATAAAATCCACTGTCCCTAACAAAACCCTATCCCAAAGTTTATTAACTGTGTCTTTTTTACGGATGGGAGGATTACATATTGCAAATACGCCCCATTTTTCCACATGACTTTCATTTAAATATAGAAAATGAGGGCAGGTCTCTACTGTAATATTTGCACCTAATGCCTTAAAGCCATTTACGACATCTACACCCTCTCCTATACTGCAATGGACAATATGAACTTTGGCATCGCTTTCCTTTGCAAAAAAAGCCATACGGCTTATGGATTCCAATTCAGCAATCTCAGGTCTACCCTTTTCATAGTCTGTTGCAGCCGTTCTTCCCGACTTTTCTAAGTCCCTTGAATACTCTTTTGTAATCCCGTCATTCTCGCAATGAATACAAAGGACGGCATCTTTTTGGGAGAGGAAATTCATATATTTAAGAATATCACCATCATTTAGTTGAGGTGAGGCCGGAGAAGCCGGAATAAAGGCCTTAAATGCTATAGCACCATTTTCTATCATTTTATTTGCTTCTTCATAATTATCTTTAGTGCAAGCACCGAATAGACAAAAATCTACAATGGCCTTTTTTTCCCCTAATTCCTTCTTCTCTAAAAATAATTCCAAGGTATTGGGCAAAGGGAATGTTAAAGGATGTTCCAAAACTGTTGTAATACCACCTGCAGCAGCAGAACATGTGCCAGTATAAAAATCCTCGCTATTGGTATAACCAGGCTCATTTAAATGGGAGTGGGAATCTATAAAGCCAGGCATTACAAGTTTGCCCAGAGCATCAATATTTTCTTTTGCCTCATATATTTTAGCAGCCTCGCTTATAGCAATGATCTTTCCATCCTTGATATAAATATTACCCTTAAAACAGGATTCCGCGTTTACTATCAAACCATTTTTTATACATAAGTCATACATTAGTTTTCCTCCTATCTTCAATCTTTTTTGATTGTATTAAATCAAAGATCTTAGCTGTATTATCAAAAGTTAAGCTACAAGCTTTTGGGTCAGATTATCTTTTATAATCCTTTTGCTAAAATCAAAGCTAATGTAATTTCCCCACTAGTAAGCTAATGGGATACCTCCCATAGTCCCCTAATTCTGTTTTGACTTAATATGATTTCTTATACAAAATATATATTATCCCTATTTATATTTTTAATTTTCCCATTCCTTATTAAAATATTAACGCCCTTTAAAACTTTCTTAAGCTTAATTGCCTACCTCAACAATTAGCTTTTTATTATTCGTTTTGTTTTTCTAACGCTAATCTTCCCTATCTAATAGTATAACTTGCCCTAAGTTTTGTTCATATTTTTCAAGCACCATCATTTTCATTAAAATAACATATAGTATTAGGCTTAATATAAAACTTACGAAGAAGGCATTATCCAAAAAAATCATTCCGATTATACTAGATACGATTAGGGTCCAAATGGCCGCTGGATTATAATTGCCCTTATACTTATACTGGCCATCTGATTCATACAAATCTTTTATATTAAGCTTACGCTTTCTTATAAAATAATAATCTGCAATAGTTATTCCAACTACCGGGCCCATAAAACCGGAAAAAGCTACTTGAATTGGCACTAGAAAATTCCCAAATTTCCACGGCATAAGTAACATTCCCAAAACACCCGTTATTACTGTAGACTTCGCATAATTTAATTTTGGAAACATATTTACTAGAATATAAGCAGGGGGCATAAGGTTTGCAGCTGTGTTAGTGGACCATTGAGAAAAAATTATAATTAGAAAAGACGGTATTATTACCAACTTATTAGAGACACCGAAAAGTTCAACCATAATCTCTACGGGGTCCCACATTCCCGTCAAAATTCCAAATGCCAAACCGATAAAACTAAGTAACAAAGTGGTTATTCCTATACCAATCAATTGCCCTATAATTACATTCTTATTTCTTTTGATAAAACTTGCTTCTTTATCTTCATCACTAATTTTAATTTTTCTTGTAAAATCCGGGCTATTCATGGCAAAAGACAGCAAGCCTCCGGCAGTTGCTAATATTCCTGCTGTTATAAGAATAGTATTATCTGATGGGGCAGCCAAAACAGCAGTCAAAGTCATATTTTTTACATTAAAAAGCCAGACTATGGCTGCCGCAAAAGCAAAAGCCAATGCCGGTGCTGCCACCCAGTCAAACTTGGCCATAGCCTTTATTCCATATGCTGCATTAATTATCTGCAAGGCAGCAAAGACTATAAGCATTACATAGAAATTTGAGCGTCCCAAAGTAACCTGCGCTATTATATCTAAGGCCTCCGCCGCTATAAATGTTTGAAAACCAAACCAAAACATGCAAGGTAGCACTCTTACAATGCCAGCTATGTTAGAACCTTTATATCCAAAACATCCCCTCATGTAGACGATAAAGGGTATTCCATAGGTAATTCCAATATCACCTATAAGAACAAAGGCTGCTATTACAATTAAGACACCTATTCCAATGCCAGCCAGTATTATACCAGGGGCGGAGCCGGGGTATAGTTGGGCTGCAGTCATAAATCCAGCCAATTCAACGGCCATTCCTGCCCATAAAACCGTTAAATCAAATAGGTTTAGGTCCTTTTCTTCTTCTTTTGCGGGCATTAATTCTGGGCTTTTTAAATCCAAACTTTTCTCCATGTTATAATCAGTCCTTTCTGAATTTAATTGATTATATTTATTTGCTCTTTACGTATTTTCTTTTAGCTACGGGATGTGCCTGAAATTCTTCAAAAAGTGTAGCAAATACTTTAATCCCTTTATTAAACCAATCCAAATGCAAGTTTTCATTAGGTGAATGTTCATGTAAATCAGGTTGAGCAAAGGGCACACCTAGCTCAGCTATTCCTAAATGGAAGACGGAAGCACCGCCACCACCTATAGAAGGATATATTATGGGTTCTTTTCCCCACACTTTTTTTATGGCATTGGCCATTATCTTGCCAAAGGGTATGTCATAATCGGATTTGGTTGGCGGGCAGGAAATTAATATTTCCATTTCTATATCATTATAGCCATGATGATTTAAATGTTCTCTTACCCTTGCAGCTATAGTTTTAGGATCTTGGAAGGGCACCAAAGTTATATCTAGTTTTGCCTTAGCCTCCCGGGGCACAACAGTTTTTGCCCCCTCTTCCGTGTATCCGCTCACTAATCCGCATACAGTTAAGCTAGGATGGAAAAAAACCTTTTCATAGTAGGATAAACTTGGATCACCCCAAAATTCCTTTATGCCTAGTTCCTTTAATTTCTTTTCAGCATCAAAAGGTATTTTATTCATTACCTCCCTATCTATATCTTCGATAGGCAGTGCACCATCATAAAATCCTTCAACCAGTATTTTTCCATCTCTATCTCGCATTGATGCAAGGGCATGGGATAAGTATAATGCAGGATTTATAATTGTATTGCCATAGGTCCCAGAGTGCCATTCTAGGGGAGAACCCTTAGCGGTTAACTCCAGATACAAGAGGCCCCTACCGGCATAAAATATTAGAGGATGCCAATGTTCCAAAGTGGAACCATCCGCAAATATAAATGCATCTACGTCAAAGATATCGGGCCTTTTTTCCATTAGCTCATCAAAGAAATCTGGAGAACCTATTTCTTCGGCACCATCAATAATAAATGATACATTTACCGGTAACTCACCTTTAGTTTTTCTATATGCTTCAACGGCTTTTAAAGAAGTAAATAATTGGCCTTTATTATCGCCGGCACCGCGGGCATAAATTCTATTATCTTTTATTATTGGTTCAAAAGGTGGGTTATCCCAATCTTCCAAAGGTTCAGGCGGTTGTACATCATAGTGTCCATAAATTAGTAGCCTGGGCTTTTTAGGATCAACTTGGATATTCCCATAGACAAAAGGTGCATGTGTGCAGGGTATTTGCTCTGTTTCAATTCCTATTTCTTTCATTATTTCTTCCAACATATCGGCACACTCCTGCAGCCCAACGCCTCTTGTGCTTATACTAGGCTGGGCGAGAAAAGGTAACAATTCGTTTATAAATTTATCCATATTATTGTCTACATAGTCATAAACCTTTTTCATAGCTTTTTTCTCCTTGTCTTTTTATTAGTTATATTAATTTTTGTATAATTGTCTTTTAATATACAAAAATTAATCTTTTTGTATAAAAACAAAAAGTTCCTATAAATATTCTTTATAGAAACTTTTTTATTATTCATTTATTAAATTTTAGTAGCTATTATTCCTCGCTTTATTAAGTTATTGTGTCATACTCTGCGAATTTAATATTCCAATGGACATTTCGCAAATAGTCTTCCAATTTGGCTTTGTCCTTTTCTTTAAAAAGTTTTAAGATTTCCCAGTGCTGTGAATGTGTATCCTTTACTACATCAAGAAGAGTATCAACCTGCTCTTTGTCCGTAATGTAGGTCTGTCTTATAAAATTTCTTTTTAAAGTAGTCAATAAAAGTATTAGCTCTTTATTATCCGTTGACTTAATAAAAATACTATGGAATTCCGTCTGCAATTTGTAATATTTTGAATAATCCCTGCCGGATATGGCTTCATCCGCCTTTTTTAAAATATCCTCCATGTCTTCTAAGTCCTTTTTTGTGAGCTTATCTACTGATAGGGATGCCGCCAAGGCTTCAAGACAGCCTATTATCTCATATAAATTCTTAACTCTTTCCAGGTTTAGTTCTTTAACTATAAAGCCTTTCCTAGGGGCTTTTTCAAGATAACCTTCGCTAGCTAATTGCATTAAAGCTTCCCTAACAGGGGTCCTACTTATTTCTAAATCGTTACAAATTATATTTTCATTTATTCTTTTATTAGGCTTTAAGGACCCATCATTTATTTTTTTTGAGATATAATCATATACATGATCCTTAAGCGTCTTATGTATCACTTAACCAACTCCTAACTTCGCTTGCATAAATAACTAATATTTTATACCCTGTATATTGTATATTATATCAAATATTTTGTAAATGTTTAAAAAAATAGAAAAGAATCTTATGTGCAAAATACTAAACAACCGGAGGTTAAAGTATTACAACTAAAGATTCTCTTTTTTAATATTGCTTTTTACATGCAACCTATTTTTACGTTATCCTTATGCAAAAACACTTCTATGGTATTGGTTAAAATATCGCAATAACTATAAGAAACCGCTCTACCGGCATCCTCCATTACATCTCCATCTATCCTAACAACGAAAATACTTGGATATGTCTTTTCGATAATTCCCTCTCTAATGGATATTCTTTTGCGACCCTTATTTGCTTTAAGAACTACTCTTTCGCCAACATGATTATCCACATTCCTTTTAATGAGGGACAGGGTGTTTCTTGAAGCCATAAACATCACCTACCTTCCCAACATTTTATATTTTAACATATATTATAGAATGTGTCAAACTGAAGACAAATATTATACCAGAACATCTATTTTCAAGTC
>CAYMVQ010000028.1:0-23667 GCA_964394355.1 uncultured Clostridiaceae bacterium | reverse complement strand
TTCCAATGCTTGTATAAATTGCATATCTATTTTTATGCGATCTATGGGTAGCATCTTAAGACGATTAAGCGAAGAGTACTCAGTGCCAAAATCATCTATGGAGATAGTTACTCCTAAATTTTTCAAATTGTTTAAAATATTAATAGTATCTGTGCTTTCACCAATGGCTATGCTCTCCGTAATTTCCAACTCCAGGTACTTGGGGTCTAAGCCTGTTTCCGTAAGAGTCCTGTTTACTATATCTACAATCCGAGGATTATTAAATTGAATTATTGATAAATTAACAGCCATACGCATATGAGGAAGTCCTATTTCTTGCCACTCTTTATTTTGACGGCTAGCAGTTTGTAAAACCCATTCTCCTATATTGTTTATTAAACCATTTTTCTCCGCTAATGGAATAAAAACATTAGGAGGTATCATGCCTAGTTGCGGATGATTCCAACGAAGCAAAGCTTCCAAGCCTATTATATCATCAGTGTCAAGGTTAATCTGAGGCTGATAGTGAATGGTAAATTCGTTTCTTTCAAGGGCTCGATATAAATTATTGGAAAGCATCATATTTTTCTTTACTTCTTCTTTCATATCTTCAGTACATAAGACATACTGATTCTTTCCCCTTGATTTTGCACTATACATCGCTATATCAGCATTTTGAATTAAAATTTCCGTATCCTCTCCGTCAATGGGGTAAATAGCTATGCCGGCACTACAACTTATAAAAAATTCTTGCCCGTCCACTAAAAATGGTTTATCAAATAGTTTCATAATATTATCAGCTACTTTGGAAACATCTTTCATATTGTATATATTGTTTATTAAAACAAGAAATTCATCTCCACCAAATCTAGCTACCGTATCTATTTTACGCAGGCGCTGTACAAGTCCATCCCCTACTTTTTTAATAACAATGTCCCCGCCACTGTGTCCCATAATGTCATTTATTATTTTAAAGCTATCTAGGTCCAAAAATACTACAGCTAAAAAGTTTTCAGTTCGCTTGGCCAGTTGAATAGCTTGATTAAGTCTATCGGAGAATAGATTACGGTTTGCCAGTCCCGTTAAATGATCATAATAGGCGAGATACTCTATATTTTTTTCGGCTCTGATTTTTATAAGGCCATCTGCCAAAACATTCGATAATATCTTTAACATATTAACATGGTATTCAGACCATGATTTATATGATAATATACTATCCAAACCTATAAAACCCAAGGATTCTCCTTCTTCTTCTACAGGGATTATCAAATTTGATTTGATACCGTGTTTATTCATAATATTCTTCTCTGTTTCTGCTTCTTCGGGCAATTTATTTACATCTGCTATAAAAACTAATTTTTTAGTTTTTAATTGATTTATAAACCATAAATCTGAATCCCAGGAGAAGCTTTTTATATAATCATTTTCTTTTTCTATCCCATTTAAGCGCCATTCGTGGGTCAGAGATAACATATTACTTTCATTATCTATTAAAAATATATAGCTTCGATCAATCTGAAAAAACTGTCCTATGCGGCCTAAAAGCCCATTGATTTTTTCATCGAAATTTATTTGATTACTACTTACAAAATCAGAAGAAATTTCAGATACAAGTTTTTGAAAATCAGCTTGAAGAATATTTTCTTTTAGTCTGCTTATGTATATCCTGTTAACAATGGTGCCAATCCAAAAAGCCAATAAGAGTATGCCTATTCTTAAAATAAAGTCAAATTCCTCCATATGTATAGGTCCTCTCGGAGATAGTTTCCACAATGCTATTTGTGTTATTACTGAAGTTGACATGATTAAAACTATTGGGGTTCTTGTATTGAAAACAAGAAAAAAGATCATTAGAACAATGGGGTAAACCCATATGGTAATGCTTGCATATTCTAAGAACATAAGAGTTATTATGGGAATACTAAATAGAATTGATACCATTATCAAAGTATTTTTTATATTATCAGATTTTATAAAACGAAAGAGAAAGATCGAAAGTCCCATTGCAAAGAGTAATGCACTAGCTGTTAAAGTTATTTTCATATTTTCTTCATCGCTTATCATATTAGGCAAGAACTTGGATAGAAAACCCAATAATCCACCTATTAGTAAAGCTATGGATAAATAGTAATACAATTTTGCAAGTGTCTCATGGCTTAGTATTGTTTCGTCTTTGCTTTCTACAGTTACTTTCATTAAGTTATAGCGTTTCATAGAAAGATACATAGCAGCAATAAAAATCAGACTTACTATTGGTGCCATTTGTGGCAAGGGAGTAGAAAAAAAAGCATTTAGAACTACATCGGTAATGGTACCAAGTGAAAAAGAAGCTATAATAGAAAATGAAATTAAATTTGCCTGTTTGCGAATGCTTTCATCAGTAGATTTTATTTTCCATAGCCAAAGAATGATAAGATAAAGACAGGCAAAAGCTATATAATAGCTATTAAAGAATAAAGTCCAATTATTTTGAACTGTTATATTTGTCCATCCATAGGGATTCTTTATAAAATTAAATTGAGTGGATGTAATTCTATTTGAGAAAGAAAAAGCATAAAGGGATATAATTGCAGGTATATATATAGTGAAAAGAAAATTGCTTTCAACAAGCTTATTATCCGTAAGTAATAGGAGAAAATGTAAAAGCAAACTATAAACAGTAGCCCAGCCAATGGCGGAAAAACGACGCCAAAAAAGGCAGGTGTCCATATCTGGGGCGGAATTAGCCATAGCAAATCCAAAAGCCCAAAAACTCAAGGAAATACAAAGCAATAAAAATAAACGGTTTAAAGCAGATTTAGGATTCATGTTAATAATATGTATTCCAAAAAATAAATAAATAATAAAAACAATAAAGAATAGCAAAGAAAATAAAAAAGGTGCATGTGTCATATATATCCCTCCCTAAAGTTGTTTCAGCTGGGGTTATCTATCGAGAATTTTTATTGTATCAATGAATAAGAGGGTTTTTGCAAAAATTACATTTTTTTCAGTATATCATATTAAGAGATAAGGTAAAAGTCATTTTATGTAATATTAAGCAGCAAAAAGCCTGCAATTCAATTGCAGGCTCTTAAGTCATAAATTAGGAAATTTTTTCAGTATAGAAATCAGTTTGTCCAATCCTCTTAAACCCAGCAGACTCATAGAATTTTATTAGTTTATTCTTTAATGCAAGAATCTGTTGATCTTTTGGGTTCATAATATATCTAACTTGCCCGTCAATCCTTTCTAAGGGGCCTGGCATTAAATAGATATATGATATATCCGAGTCAATGTTTTTAAGAAATTGTGGCAGCACCCTAAATATCATGCTTCCTGTACCCTTGCCTCTAAATTCTTTTTCAATAAATAACTCCGTGATGTAAAAAACCTTTTCCGCATTTGAACTCTTGGATAGAACTTGGATATAAAAGCTTTTCATTTCTTCTTCCTGTTCTTTATCCGAAAATTCAAGAATTTTTAGTGCTTCTTCATTTTTCAACTCCTTAAGTATATTATTAACATTTAATAATATACCGCTGATATAACCGATTTTTACTCCATTTTCGACGATGTTGATATCTATTTCCTTTTTGTATCTCCATAATTTAAGTAAATTATCACTACTGTCCTCATCGTCGGAAGTTGTTGCAGACATTAATAACACCTCTCATTTTTAAATCTTACGCTATTATAGAATACTTTTTTATAAAACTCAAATAGCATATGTATGGGAAAACACCCATATACCAATATTATTCCCCTAATTAGCAAATTTAGAACTATCGCTTATTTCATTATGCTCTTTTTCTTTTGTTTATACACAATATCCGTGTTAATCCGTGGTTTCCGCACCCTTAGCCATAGAGTCTAGTCTTAACCCAGCTGACAAGCGGCCTAGTACCCAGAGCCAAAAATGTTACTATGTCACATTTTAAATCATCTTATAAATAATTCTTATGCTTTTCCATATACTATTTAATGGATAAATTAATTATGCTATAATTAGTTAATACCAGCTTAGATAAAGCTTTAAATTGGAGGGAGATAATTGATTGATAAACACATTATAAATGATATATTGGGCAAGGCATTAAGTTCAGGAGGGGATTTTGCGGAAGTATTTGTAGAGGACACCCATAGGTCATCTTTAAAATTAATAGACGGGGTAATTGAATCTGCAGTTTCTGGCAGAGATTTCGGCATCGGAATTAGAATTATCAAAGGCCTTGCAAGTGTATATGCATATAGCAATGATTCTTCAAAAGAAGGCTTATTAAAAACCACTGGAGATGCGGCTCTTGCCTTGGGACAAATAAAAGACGATATACCACTTGACCTTACAGAAAGGATAAATAAAAATGTCCATCCTATAATATATGTACCGAAAGATATAGATATTAATAGAAAAGTCCTTAAACTTAAAGAAGCTTATAAATCAGCAAAAAACTATAGTAAAGAAATTATACAAGTGGTTTCTTCTTATGCTGATGTTGATCAAAGGATTTTAATAGCAAACACTGAGGGGTTATTAACTAGAGATAGAAGAATAAGGTCACGTTTTATGATCCAATCCATTGCAGGAGATGGTAAAGAAAATCAGATAGGCTATGAAGCCCCTGGCAGAAGCATGGGCTTTGAATTGTTTAATGAGATAGATGTAATCAAATGCGGCCTAAGGTCAGCTGAAGTAGCCGTCACTATGTTGCATGCACCCTTATGTCCTTCTGGAGAAATGCCTGTAGCCATTGACAATGGTTTCGGTGGAGTCATATTCCATGAAGCTTGTGGCCACTCTTTGGAAGCCACTTCCGTGGCAAAAGGAAATTCTGAGTTTGCCAATAGAATAGGAGAAAAAATAGCTTCAGAAAAAATTACTGCAATAGATGATGGCACAATCCCTAATGCTTGGGGCTCTATAAATATTGATGATGAGGGAAACCCAACGAGAAGGAATATTCTTATAGAAAAAGGAATTTTAAAAGGATATATGATTGATAGATTAAACGGTAAAAGAATGGGCATGGAAGCAACAGGGAATTCCAGAAGGCAATCCTATAAATACGCTCCTACATCAAGAATGACAAACACCTATATAGCAGCCGGTGAAGATGATAATGATGCCATAATATCTACCATGGACTATGGACTATATGCAAAAAAAATGGGTGGTGGTTCAGTAAATCCTGTTACTGGAGAATTCAACTTTGCCGTACTGGAAGGCTATATAATTAGAAATGGTAAGATTGATAAGCCTGTAAGGGGTGCAACTTTAATAGGCAAGGGTTCTGAGATACTATTAAAGATAGATATGGTAGGCAAGGAATTGGACATGGCTGCAGGTATGTGCGGCTCTATAAGCGGAAGTATAGCTACCAATGTAGGGCAACCTATGATAAGGGTATCAAAAGTTACAGTTGGAGGAAGGAAATAGGGAGGTGACGATTTGGATATAAAAGATTTTAGAGATAGATTATTTCAACGGGCAAAAGAAGAGGGGTTCTCTGATTATGAAATTTACTACATTAATGGTGACAGCTTTAAAGTTACCGTTTATGAAGGTGAAATAGATCAATATAGCGTTAACTCTGATATAGGACTTGGTTTTAGGGGTTTATATAATGATAAAATGGGTTATTCATATACGGAAATACTTGATGATGAGGCCTTGGAAATGCTGATAAATAATGCAAAGGACAATGCAAAGGCTATTGAAGATGAGGACATGGAAATTATATATGGGAGTGGTGATACATATCCTATAGTTAATAGCTTTAATGAAGATTTAGAAAAAGTAGAAACCCATGAAAAGATACAACTTGCTTTACAATTAGAAAAGCAGGCAAAAGACGAGGATAAAAAAGTAAAAAATATTGATGATTGTATTGTAGCTACGGGAAAAGGGGAAAGGTATATTTCCAATTCTAAGGGCCTGGATTTAAGGCATAGTTCAAATATGATTTATGCTCTTGTCTCGGCTGTGGTTGAAGACAAAGGAAAAGTGAATACCGCCTACTCTTTTAAAGCAAGCTATGATATTAAAGAAATAGAAAGCAAAAAACTAGCGGAGGAGGCTGTCAGAAACGCTTTATCCTATATAGGGGCAGAAAGCGTCCCTTCTGGAAAATATGGGGCAATAATAAAAAATGATGTAATGGCAGATATTCTTGGTACTTTTTGGGCTATATTCTCAGCTTATAGTGTGCAAAAAGGAATGTCCTTACTAAAGGGAAGGCTGAATACCCAAATTGCATCAAAGCTTGTAACAGTGATAGATGATCCTTTAATGGAGAAAGGGCTATGCTCTATAGCCTTTGACGATGAAGGGGTAGCAACTTATACAAAAAATGTAATAGAAGAAGGCCTTCTAAAGAACTATCTTTATAATTTAAAGACAGCGAAAAAGGATGGAGTAAAATCAACGGGAAATGGCTCAAAGGCATCTTATGCATCACCGATTGGTACATCACCTTCTAATTTTTACATAAAGTCCGGGGATAAATCTTTGGAAGATTTAATGGAACAATTAGAAGATGGCTTATTTATTACAGAAGTCCAGGGCCTTCATTCCGGTGCCAATTCCGTGACCGGAGATTTTTCTTTGGCGGCAAAAGGCTTTATGATAAAGAACGGGAAGAAGTCTAAACCTGTAGAGCAGATTACTATTGCGGGAAACTTTTATAATTTATTATTAGATATTATTAATATTGCTTCAGATTTAAAATTCGGCATTCCTGCAGGTGGCTGTTTCGGAAGCCCGGCGGTTTTAATAAAGGAAATCTCAGTATCGGGGAAATAATGACAAAACTATCCGTTGACACAATTAAGGAAGAAATATATAATTTAATACGAAAACAGATTAAAGCTTGGCCGTGCTAGATGGGGAGTTTGCGGTGCCCTATAACCTGCAATCCGCAATAGCAGGATTGAATTCCTTTGCTAAGGCCGATGCCTGTGAGGTCTGCCTTTGATAAGTGATGTTGATAATTGGGTCCTACGCAACGGAAATTTATGAACCCCGTCAGGTCCGGAAGGAAGCAGCGGTAAGTAAAACCTTTCGTGTGCCGTAGGGGTGCCTGATTGGAGTTAACTGTCAGAGTTACGCTTGGAGGTTATCGATGTCGAAGGAAGGTGCACGGCCTTTAATATCATCCTAGGCATTTGCCAAGGATTTTTTCTTTTTTATATATCTATTATATGATAATATAGATATTGAAATGGTGATTTATGAACTAATATATAATTTGAGAGTTTTGAGGTAACTATAATGTATATTGCACTATATAGAAAATGGAGACCACGTAAATTTGAAGATATATGTGGCCAAGAGCATATAACGCTTTCATTGAAAAATCAAATAAAAGCAAAAAGAATATCCCATGCCTATTTATTTTGCGGCACAAGAGGCACAGGGAAAACCAGCACGGCAAAGATTTTAGCAAAGGCTGTTAATTGCCTGGACTTACAGGATGGCAACCCATGTGAAAATTGCAATAGTTGCAATTCAATTAATGAAGGTAATTCCATTGATGTATTTGAGATAGATGCAGCTTCAAATAGAGGAATAGATAGTATTAGGGACCTTAGAGATGCTGTAAAATTTACTCCCGTTGGCAAGTACAAGTTATATATTATTGATGAAGTTCATATGCTAACAAATGAAGCCTTTAATGCACTTTTAAAAACACTGGAAGAACCACCGGCATACGTAATATTTGTTCTTGCTACAACAGAGCCCCATAAACTTCCGGCCACCATATTATCAAGATGCCAACGTTTTGATTTCAAAAGAATAAATCAAAAGGATATGGAAAAAAGATTAAAACATATTTGCAAGGAAGAAGAAATAAAAATAGAGCAAGAAGCCTTGCAGCTTATTATAAGAAACTCCGATGGTGCTATGAGAGATGCCATTAATACTATTGATCAATGTTCTGTTTATAGTAATAAGGATGTAAATATTGACCATGTTACAGCAGTATTGGGAATAGTTAATGACACTTATCTTTTTGATATAGCTGAAGCCATAACAGATGAAAACATTAAAAAGTCCATAGGGCTTTTAAAGGAAATATCCGACGAAGGCAAGGATATGCAACAACTAGCACAAGATTTGCAAGTCCATTATCGCAATCTATTGATGGCCAAAATTGTTTCCGAAGCAGGGAGTATTATTGACTTATCTGCAGAAAAAATAGACTTATTGAATAAGCAAAGCAAAAAATATACAAAAGAAAACATAATACGCTGTATAAATATTTTATCGACTTTATCAGCTGATATAAAATGGTCCTCCCAGCCACTATTGCTTCTTGAAGTGGCAATAGTTAAAATGGGCAGGCCGGAGAAGGATATAAGCAACGATGGGCTATTGGCTAGGCTGGCGAGGCTTGAGAAAATGATTTCTCAAGGTGAAATATCAATAGCTATGCCTAAAGGTATAAAAGAGACAAAAAGCAAAGCAGAGAGTAAAAAGGAAGAAGTAGTCGGAGTGGTAACAAGGAAGGACGAGGGCAAAAAACTAAAAACAGAACAAAAAGAAGATTCTATAAAAAAAGAAGCAAGCATAAATATTGTTATAGACTCCTGGCCTGGATTTATTAAAGAATTGGGGAAAAGGAAAAGAATGATAATAATGTCATGCTTGGCATCCTGCAAACCCATGTTATCCTCAGCAAACGAAGTTTCTTTATATTTTGAAAAAGATGATAAGTTTTTAATGGAATCCCTATGTGACAGAAAAAATAAAAAAGAAGCTGAAGATATGGCAGAAGAATACTTTGGTATTCCTATAAAAATAAAACCTATGTTAGAAGAGGAAATAGAAAAAACAAAAGAAATTAAATATATAGCAAAGCCAGACCCTAAAAATAAAATTAAAGAAGAAATGCCGGACACTATAGATGAGCAATATGTTATTGATAAAGCTATAGAAGTATTTGGTGAGAACGTAGTTCAAGTGGTTAAAGAGCAGTAAAACTATCTAATATTCCAGCTCCAGTTCGAGCTTTAAGATCTAATATTAAGAGGAGGAATTATAATGGCAAGAGGTGGATTTCCCGGCGGAATGGGAAATATGGGCAATATGATGAAGCAGGCCCAAAAGATGCAAAAAGAAATGATGAAATTGCAAGAGGAAATAGAACAAAGAACTGTTGAAGCAAGTTCCGGTGGCGGAGCAGTCAAAGTAGAAATATCGGGGAAGAAGGATATTAAATCCATTTCAATTCAAGCAGAAGTTGTAGATCCCGAAGATGTTGAAATGTTAGAAGATTTAATAATGGCAGCCATTAATGAGGCCATTAGAAAAGCTGATGAAATGGTAGCAAATGAGATGAGCAAGCTAACAGGTGGGTTGAACTTACCTGGGGGATTATTCTGATGAGCTATTATGCGGCCCCTGTTGCAAAACTAATAGAAGCTTTTGCAAAATTACCGGGCATAGGTAATAAAACTGCCCAAAGACTTGCATTTTATCTTTTGGATATTTCAGATAGGGAAGCCGAAGAACTAGCCTATGCTATAATAAATGCAAAAAAAAATGTAAGATATTGTGAAATATGTTGCAATATTACGGATAAGTCAAAATGCAATATTTGCTCCGATAGCAAAAGAGATGGAAGCATAATTTGTGTTGTTGAAGATCCTAGGGATGTTGTTGCTATGGAAAGAACTAAAGAATACAAGGGCTTATATCATGTACTCCATGGGGCTATATCCCCTATGGATGGCTTAGGCCCTGACGATATTAGGATAAAGGAGCTTTTGAATAGAATAAGAAGCGGTAAAATTAATGAAATTATTTTGGCTACAAATCCGAATATAGAAGGTGAAGCTACTGCTATGTATATTTCAAAAATTATAAAACCACTGGGTGTAAAGGCAAGTAGGATTGCCCATGGGGTGCCTGTAGGTGGGGATTTGGAATATACTGATGAAGTTACATTAATGAAAGCACTAGAAGGAAGAAGAGAAATTTAAAAAAAAGGAATAAGTACAAACCTCCGTATAATATTTCTAATTAATGGTTATATTATTAGAAAAATGGAGGTGTTCTATTTGATTCCAAATACGGAAATAAAACAACTTATAAATCTGATTCCCGGCTTTAAAATCAAAACAAATACCCATAACTATCATGATGATATCTGCAATGCAGTTTCAATAGCACATCAAGAATGGATGGATGCTCAAAATTTTTTTGAAAATGTAAATGATGCAGATTTAATAGATCATGCAATCCATAGAATTGAGGCAGCCAAATCAAAGTATATCTATTTACTAAAGCTAGCAAAAGAAAATGGCATTGTAAAAGAAATGCTTTAACTCTGACTCTTGTTCTAAAAATGTATAATCATTAATATATATATTCTGATAATATTGTAAAAAGGGAGGCTTAAAAATGCCCCAAGTAGATATTTTTACTGTCCTTGCGGTTTTTATCGCTATTGGTGCCATTTATATAATAGGTATGCTTTTGGTTTTGCCAATAAGAATAATTATAAAATTTATTGTTAATGGACTTATAGGCGCCTTTCTGCTCTTTATTATAAATATTTTTGGAAATATTGTAGGCATTTCAGTTGCTATCAATCCTATAACAGCTTTGGTCGCCGGGTTTCTAGGTATACCCGGTGTTGTTTTACTTTTATTATTACAATATTTTTTATAATTCTTAAAAATTTAAAAAATAGCCATTTAGGGTTATATGCAAATGATTAGGGAATTGATATAGTTAAAGAAGAAAATAAATACTTAAAAAAAGGGGGCATATTATATGGCGCTGGATTATACAATATTTGGGGAGAATTTACCGGCAGTATCAATTAAACTCAGCCCAGGTGAAAGCATTTATACGCAATCAGGTGGAATGGCTTGGATGGATAGCGGAATTACTATGGAAACCAGTATGCAGGGTGGTTTTAAAAGAGGACTGGGACGTATGTTCAGCGGTGAATCCTTGTTTATGGCCACATACACTTCAAATGCACAAAATCAAGAAATAGTAATTGCTAGTACATTTCCAGGGCATATTATCAGTGTAGATGTAGGGCAAAAAACTATTATAGGTCAAAAAGGGGCTTTTTTATGTGCAGAACCAAGTGTCGAATTAAGCGCCTATATTGTTAAAGGCCTAAAGGCAGGTTTCTTTGGTGGGGAAGGATTTGTATTGCAGAAAATGTCTGGCTCAGGCCTTGTTTTTTTAGAGCTGGATGGAAGTGTTGTGGAAAAGGATTTACAAGCAGGGCAGACATTAAAAGTAGATACAGGAAGTGTAGCAGCATTTGAAGAAAGCGTTGATTATCAAGTTGAGATGGTAAAAGGTTTCAAAAATGTTTTGTTTGGTGGGGAAGGGCTATTTTTAACTACATTGACAGGCCCCGGTAAAGTATGGCTACAAACAATGAATCTTCCCGGATTTGCAAAATCACTTTTACCCTTTTTGCCAAAACCAAGCAAGTAGAATATAAATATAACATGCAATTAAATAAAGCAATAGGCGCTAGAACATCACTGCCTATTACTTTTCTTTTTTAAATTGACTTAGCTATATTAGAAAAATCTTATACATTATCTAAATTCCGGTAGAATCCCGGATTTCTGCGTAGCCACCAAAATTACTACAATAATAGGTCCTAGTAGTATTCCACCAACACCGAAGACTTTGGCTCCAACAAACATTGATATTAAGGTTATTAAAGGATGGATTCCTAAGTGATGGCCAACTATTTTTGGTTCTATTAAATACCTCACTACAGTAATGATACCGTATAGTATAAAAAGAGAGACTCCAATTTTTAAATTCCCATTTATTATAGATATAAATCCCCAAGGTATATATATACTTCCTGTACCAAGAACAGGCAATATATCTACTATGGCTATAAATAGGGAGATTATAAACGCATATTTTATGCCGATAATGGACAATCCTATAAGGGATTCCACAAATGTAATTACCAAAATCAGCATCATTGCCTTTATATAACCCGTTAATGCTTTAAAGAGATTTTGCTTTAAACTTATAAATTTTTGCTGCACAGGAAGAGGAAACTGCCTAAGTAAAAAGGAAAAAATACTATCTTCATCCTTTATAATGAAAAAGCTTGCTATTGTAGATATAAGAAAAGATATCCCAAATCTAGGCAATAGGGTTAACATATTTATCAGAGTTTTGGTGCTTTTAGTCAGAAACATACTGAGCTTATCAAAAACGCTCTTTGCTACATCAGCAAATATTGAAATAACATCCGGGGGAAGCTGTATATAAAGAGCCTCGGCTTTTTCAAAAATATTGACAAAATAATCATAAGCATTATTTATATAAACAGAAAACACATTGGCTAATTCTATTAATTCTGCTAGGCCCCGTGTGGTTATAAGTATAAAAAAATAAACAAGGGCTCCATACACTAGAAGTATTGATAAAGCAACAGAAATGCCTTTATTTATTTTAAACGAGTGGAAGAATGATGCAATTGGCCTTATTAAAAAAGAAATTAGCAAGGCAAAAATAAAAGGAGAAAAATATCGAAATGCAATTTTTACGGCTGCTATTATTATTATTAAAAAAGCTATATTTTTTAAAATTTTAATAAAAAGTGCAGTGTTTTTTATTATATAATTTAAATATGTGGTATTATCGTCTTTCAAGATCCTTCCCCCCTCATTTAATTATATCCTTTTTACCAGGCTTTTAATATACATAATAGAGAAGTTTACTAAGAATTTCAATAAAAATTTAATTTCTTACTATTAAATAACAAATTCTTTATATAAACCAAGTTTACTTGTATAATATAATCAAGAACTAAGAGCTAAGAACTTTTCTTATAGCTGAAGTGGAAAATGAAAGGTGGAGCAAAGTGTTATATGATGAGATGCCGGTATTAAAATCAATAAAAGAATATGCAAATTCAAATATACTGCCTTTACATATGCCAGGGCATAAAAGGGCTAGTATCTATAAAAAGTTACATTTAGAGAAGCTATTGGACAATATAATGGAGATGGACACCACAGAGGTGCCCGGTGTAGATAATTTATTTTCCCCTGAGGGCCCACTTATAAAAGCCCAAAACCTTGCAGCCAAAAGTTTTGGAGCGGATTGTAGCTTTTTCCTTGTTAATGGTACAACTGCTGGTATATATGCTATGATAATGTCAGTAACAAATCCCGGGGATAAGATTATTATTCCCAGAAATGCTCACCGCTCTGCAATAAGTGCCGCAATTTTGGGGAAGTTGCACCCTATATATATTTTGCCGGAAATAGACGAGCAAATGAATATAGCTATGGGTATAACAAGCAAGACCGTTGAAACAGCTATAAAGAACAATAGGGATGCAAAAGCGGTGCTTATTACTAGCCCTACATATTACGGGGTGAGCTCGAACTTGGAGGAAATTGCCCAAATAGTCCATAGCTATAATAAAATCTTACTAGTAGACGAAGCCCATGGCTCACATTTCGCATTTCACAAGGGTTTACCAAAGAGTGCACTGTCTTCAGGTGCAGACATGGTAGCTCAAAGCACACATAAAACTTTATTATCAATGACTGGTTCTTCTATGCTTCATATTAAAGGCAATAAAGTTGATATAGAAAAAGTAAAATTCTTTCTTCAGCTAGTCCAAACTACCAGTCCCTCGCATGTTGCACTGGCAACACTAGACGCTTCAAGGTATATAATGGATAAGTACGGATATATACTCCTTGATGAAGGCATAAAAAATAGCAACGCGCTTAGGGAGGAGATAAATAAAAAAACCAGTTTTTATTGTCTATCTTATGATAAAATAAATAAAAAGGGAATATATGATATAGATCCTACTAGGCTGGCAATTTGTATGAAAGCTGGGGGTCTTGGAGGCATTGAAGCAGATAGATTACTTAGAGAAAAATATAATATACAGGTAGAGCTAAGTGACTTTAATAATATTGCAGCTATTACAACGGTGGCTGATGGCTCGGAGGTTTACGAAAGGTTTTTGGAAGGCATATTTGCTTTATGGGAATTGGCGAAAAATAAAGATAAAGAAAAAATCTTTATAAGGCTTCCGAAGGATTTACCAAAAGGTGAAATTTCCCCTTTTGAAGCAATATATAAAGATACAGAAATAATTGATTTTAGAGAAAGTGCAGGATTTATCAGTGCAGAGATGCTAATGCCCTATCCACCAGGCATACCTATTATTATGCCAGGTGAAAGGATTAATAAAGATATTATAGATTATTTATTATTATGTAAAGAAACAGGAGTAATTATCAGTGGTGTTTCGGATCCGGATTTGAATAAAATAAAAATAATAAAGTAAAAAAGGAGATGAGAAAGGTGTCGATGAAACTTGTTATAGCCGTTGTACAGGATGATGATGCAAGCGATTTAATCGAAAGGCTAGTGCAAAGCAGGTTCAGTACTACGAAGCTTGCTTCTACGGGAGGTTTTCTAAAAGAAGGTAATACAACGTTAATGGTTGGTGTAGCAAAAGATCAGGTTGAGGAAGTTATAGAAATTATTAAAGATGTTTGCCAAAGCAGGAAGCAGACCTTTACAGCCCCTGTGCCCCCTACCGGTTCTGCCAGCGTATTTATACCATATCCTATAGAAGTAATGGTAGGTGGAGCTACTATATTTGTGTTAGATATAGATCGTTTTGAAAAAGTTTAGGGAAGTGACAATTTATGACCTTTGGAGATTTACTTGGACAAGAAGTACTTATGCAAAGTATAATAAATGCTGTAAAAGCCAGGAAAATTTCAAATGCTTATATTTTTAACGGAGCAAAAGGCTGCGGCAAAAAGACCGCAGCCCGTATTTTTGCCGCAAGTATTAATTGTGCTAATTTTAATAAGGGTCCTTGTGGTATATGCAATTCCTGCAAAAAGATAAGGCTAAATGCAAATCCTGATATAGTGTATATACAAGCGGATGGTAAATCAATAAAAATAGATCAAATAAGAGAACTGATTTCAGTTACTTCAGTTAAACCCTATGAAAATCCATATAGAGTTGTAATAATTGAAAATGGTGACAAAATGAATCATTTAGCACAAGACGCTTTTTTAAAGACACTGGAAGAACCAGAAGGAAACAATGTATTTATTATACTTACGGAAAATTATAATTCCCTTCATAAGACTATTATATCCCGTTGCCAGGTATTTAATCTTCAAGCTATAAATAATAATATAATGAGGGATTATCTAACAAACAAACTTAATTATGATAGGGATAAAGTGGAATTTGCAATAGGAAAGTCCAATGGTATAATGGGAAGAGCTATTGAAATACTTAAATCTGAAGATTTTTTTACAGATGAAATCTATTATGCTTTGCTCTCTGATCTTTTAAAGGGCAAGAGGGTTTTCGCCCTAAGTATATATGATGATTTTATAAAAACCAAAGAGGAAGGTATAAGACTTTTGGAATTTTTGTTAAATTTCTTTAAGAATGTTCTATTATTAAAAAGCAGCAAGGATGAAGGGCTGATAGCTGATTTTAAAAAAGAAAAAGAACTTGTACAGATATATGATGAAAGAATGAAAGAAGAAGATATATTTCTTATTATTGATATGATAAAGGAAAAAATAAGATTTTTGGATTTCAATGTTAGTATTAAAAATACAATAGACAGTATTTTTTTAAAGATTTTGGAGGTATTTAATGGTTAGGGTAGTTGGAGTTCGCTTTAAAAAAGCGGGAAAAATATATTACTTTGATCCTAATAATATGGATATAAATCAGGGGGATAATGTAATTGTAGAAACTGTTAGAGGAGTAGAATACGGAAATGCCGTAGTAGGCATTAGGGATGTAGCGGAAGAAGATATAGTGGCACCACTGAAAAAAGTTATTAGGGTTGCAACAAAAGAGGATGCGATTCAATATGCAGAAAATATAGCAAAAGAAGAAGATGCACTAAGGATATGTCAAGAAAAAATAAGGGATCATAAGCTAGAAATGAAGCTTATTGATGTTGAATATACTTTTGATAATAATAAGGTTATTTTTTATTTTACCGCTGATGGCAGGGTTGATTTTAGGGAGCTAGTTAAAGACCTTGCTTCGGTTTTTAAAACTAGGATAGAGCTCAGGCAAATAGGGGTTCGGGATGAGGCCAAAATGATATCTGGCATAGGGCCTTGTGGCAAGGAGCTGTGTTGCTCTACATTTTTAGGGGATTTTGAGCCAGTTTCAATAAAAATGGCAAAGGAGCAAAGCTTATCATTGAATCCTGCAAAAATATCTGGTATATGCGGCAGATTAATGTGCTGCCTAAAATATGAACAGGATATTTATGAAGAGGTAGGCAAGCATCTTCCAAAGGTTGGTGCCTTAGTTGAAACTGTTGAAGGCAAGGGTGAAGTTGTAGAAGCCAGTGTTTTGTATGAAAGTGTAAAAGTAAAAATGGATTGCCCCGATAATAACACAAAGACAATAAAAACTTTTGCCATGCATGATGTAAAGGAGATAATTCCAGGTAAAGCCAAAGACGAAGATATAGACGATGAAACTTTAATTGGATTAAAAAACTTAGAAGAATAAGTATATATTTAGGGACTTGCATTATTGCTTTATAGTGGTAAAATAGAAAAAGAGATTTAAGGAGGTGTCATTTATGGCATATGTAATAACAGATGATTGTATAAGCTGTGGAGCCTGTGAATCGGAGTGTCCCGTTAATTGTATCAGCCCCGGGGACGATAAGTATGTTATAAATCCTGATGAGTGTATTGAGTGTGGGGCTTGTGCAGATGTATGTCCCGTTGATGCCCCTGTACCTGAGGACTAATTCATGCTATTAAAAAAAAGACCTGATACGGTCTTTTTTTTAATAATATGAATTAGTTAGTAACGGAGTTGATTTAATGAATAGCCTGTTAAAAGCTGGGGAAACCTTGGATGACTTACAAAACAATTATTATATAATTCAAAAAGAAAAATCCTTTAGATTTGGTGTGGATGCAGTTTTATTATCGGACTTTGCAAGTAAAGGTAGGATTAGCCAAGCAGTAGACTTGGGAAGTGGAAGCGGCATAATACCTATACTTATTTATGCAAAAAGGCAAGTAAAAAAAATAATTGGTATTGAGATAGATGCAGATATGGCTGAAATGGCACAACGTAGTGTAAGATATAATAATCTTCAAGATAAAATAGAAATAATTGCAATGGATTTAAAAGTAGCTCACAAAAAGCTAGGCAAGGGTAAATTTGATACAGTGGTGACTAATCCGCCTTATTTAAAAAAAGGAAGCGGTATAGTTAATAAGGATTCAAAACAAGCTATAGCTCGCATTGAAGTTTCTTGCACATTAAGGGATATAATAAATACTGCCCACCAGCTACTATTACCCAATGGAAGGTTTTACATGGTACATAGAACTGATAGACTGGTAGATATTGTATATACCATGAGAAATTTAGGAATAGAACCAAAAAAGATTCGTTTTGTTCATTCAGCTTATAATAAAAGGCCTCATTTACTTCTAATTGAAGGCTTAAAGGGAGGCAGACCGGAACTTAAGTTTATGGAACCTTTATATATATATGATGATAAGGGAAACTATACTGATGAGATTAATGATATTTATGGGAGGGTAAAATAATGGCTAGCCTGTATATCTGTGCCACTCCTATAGGTAATCTGGAGGATATTACCTTGCGGTGCCTAAAAGTTTTAAAGGAAGTAGATGCTATTGCAGCGGAGGATACAAGACGTACCGTTAAGCTTTTGAACCATTATAATATAACTAATTCTTTAATCAGCTATCATGAGCATAATAAAAAATCGAAAGGCGAAGAAATTATAGATCTACTGCTTAAAGGAAAAAATATTGCATTAGTTACGGATGCGGGCATGCCAACTATATCCGATCCCGGTGAAGATTTAGTTAAACTTTGTGTAAAAAAAGGAATTAGCATTATAGCGATTCCTGGTGCCACTGCATCATTGACGGCCCTGTCCATATCGGGATTAAGCACGGAAAGATTTGTTTTTGAAGGCTTCTTACCTAGAAAGGGTAGGGAAAGGAAAAAAAGGCTTGAAGATATGGCAAAGGAAGAAAAAACTATAATACTTTACGAGGCCCCACATAGATTGATCACCACATTAGAAGACCTGGCAAAGTTTCTGGGAGACAGAAGGATTTCAATTTCAAGAGAACTTACAAAAAAATTTGAAGAAACCTTAAGATTTAATATAGAAGAAGCAATAAGCGAGTTTAGCGAAAGAGATATTAAAGGAGAATTTGTTTTAGTTATTCAGGGTAAATTAAGTGAAACGGATAATAGGGAAGATGATTATTGGAAATATTTAAGTGCAAAGGAACATATAAATTATTTAATTGACAAAGGGCTTACAAAAAAGGATGCAGTCTCAGAGGTAGCAAAATTACGTAAGCTATCAAAAAACGAAGTATATAAAATATCCATTGATATTTAAGAATTTATCTAATATAATCTTGGATAAAGGAGTGATTTTATGGAATTTACAAAAGATATGACAGTTGCGCAAGTTTTAAGGGCCAATCCGAAAACAGCACAGGTTTTTATGTCTTATGGTATGCATTGTTTAACTTGTCCCGGTGCTACAGGGGAAACAATTGAACAAGCAGCTATGGTCCATGGCTTTAAATGGGAGAAGATTTTAGCAGACCTAAACAATGTGGAAGATTAGTCTATAATTAGACATAAATAGTTTAATTATAAAAAGGTTAGAGAAATCTAACCTTTTTATAATGTTTGTTAATTGCTTTTTTAAGAAGAATTATTGATTTTTTAATTCTTCAATACACACAGGACAAATAATTCTACCTTTATACAATTTAGCATCTTTTGCATTACCACAGAAAATGCATGCCGGTTCATATTTCTTAAGTATGATATGCTCTCCGTCTACGTATATTTCAAGGGAATTTTTTTCTTCTATATTTAGTACATTTCTTAATTCCTTGGGTATAACTATTCTACCAAGCTCATCTACTTTTCTTACTATTCCTGTTGATTTCATTTTATCCCTCCTTTCGTTAAAGTACAAAATTCGACATATCTTACAGATAAAATGTTAACAGATATGCCATTTAAAGTCAACATATCTTATAAAATTATTTTTGTAAAGTTTTTGTAAAATTTACAAAAGCATTTAAGGCGGCTTTTTTGTTTTACTGACAGGCTGTAAAGCCTTCTACAACAGCGTCTTTATCAAATATTAACAATCTTAAAAAACATAAAATCGTACAATTTCTAGACTACAACACCTATTATTAGTATTTATAAAACATTTACTATTCCCCTTATAATTAACACTAATTAATAGTATAATTGTTATTGGTTTCGCTTAAAAAACATAAAAAATTAATCTTACAATAGTGCAAGAGGTGACTAAATGTTTTTAACGGCTTTTGTCTTTGCTAACTTAATAACAATTTTGTTTTTATTAAAAAAAGGGCATAATTTAAAAACTTTATTTGAAATGATAGTTGATGGGCTCCTTGAGTGCAAATCAATTTTTTTGGTAATATTTTTAATGGGAGCTACTATTTCCGTATGGCTATCTTCGGGAATAGTTCCTAGTCTTATATTTTATGGCTTTAATTACTTAAGAAATGTTAATCTTGTCTTGGCATCCTTTCTAGGAACAGTGATAATATCTTATGTTATGGGGACTGCTGTGGGGACCTTAAGCACTGTAGGTATTGCTCTTTTAGCTATAGGTGCCGGTCTTAATATTCCCCCCCCCGTACTTTTAGGTGCCATTATCTCAGGATCATTTATATCAGATAAAATTGCTCCAATTTCTTCTCTTACCAATTTAACTATTCAAATGACTGAGGTAAGCTATGGGGAGTATTTAAAAACTTCCCTTCTGACACTAGTTCCTACTATTTTTATTTCTTCGTTTATATATTATATTATAGGAATCAGGTACTCAGGAAGCATCGATAGCAATATAATATCTCAATATCAAGATTTTATAAGGCAGAGCTTTGTTATATCACCATATTTCTTTATATTTCCCATTATTATTATTATACTTGCCTTTGTCGGTTTGAATATAGTTTATAATATGTCCATTAGTGTACTAGCCGCTTCACTTATTACAATTTTCATTCAAAGACAAGGAGTAATGAATACAGTTAAGGCCATACTATGGGGCTATAAGGCCAATACAGGCATAGAATCTTTGGATACTCTGATTTCCGGTGGTGGTGCCTTGACAATGGTAAATGTAGTGCTGATAGTAACGGGATCTGTTGCCCTTAGTTCTCTTTTTCAGGGTGGGGGCTTACTAAAACCATTGGTCAATATCATTTATAAAAAGAATGATGGTAAGTTTAAACTTATAGGAAAGACAGGTCTCCTCAGTATGCTCCTTATGACCATGACTTGCGATCAAACTGTAGGGATTTTGATACCTACCAAGCTTGCAGGTGAAAGATTTGAAAAAGCAGGGTTAAAAAGGGCTGTATTGGCAAGAACTATATCTGATACAAGCACAATCTTTTCGCCGCTTTTACCTTGGAATGTTAATGCCTTGATTATTTATGGTGTGGTAGGGATTTCCGCCTTATCCTATGGACCCTATGCCGTACTTTGTTATATTAATCCAATTATAACTTTTATAGCGGGGGCCATTAATTTTAAAAAGACAGCTAATAGCGAAAATCCACCTTACTATCCTATAAGTTAATATAAATTTAAATTACGGGAAACTTCCTAAAGAAAGTTACACAAGCGTTTTTCTTATATATTCTGGTAATGCGAAACAAGATTTTAGTATATCTTCATTAACGTATTGATTGTCACCTTTAAGTCTTTTTGTATTAGTATTTAATCCTTTTTCCGAGGCCATGGTAAAACTAAATAGTCCGCCGGTGTAAGTTGGTACTACTGCGGTATAGGGCTTTATGTCTTTATATATATTTTTTAGACTTTTATATATTCTTTTTGTAAAATCACCATAAAAAATTGGAGACTCGCTTTGACATGTAAATATGCCGTCTTCTTTTAAAATCTTATAAATATTCTTATAAAATTCTTGGGAAAAAAGTTCTACCGCCGGACCCACAGGGTCAGAAGAATCAATTATTACAATATCATATTGTTCTTTACATTCTTTTGCGTACTTTATTCCGTCAGTAAAGATAAAATTAACTCTTTCGTCACTTTTTTCCCCAGAAATTTCTTTTAAATATTTTTTTGATACTTTAACCACCATTTCATCGATTTCAACCATATCTATCCTTTTAATATTAGGATACTTTGCAACTTCATTTACCGCACCACAATCCCCTCCCCCAATAATAAGAACGCTTTCCGGATTTGGGTGTGAGCAGATGGGAATATGAGTTATCATTTCATTATATATAAAACCATCAACTGTTGTTGTTTGAACTGCACTATCCAAAATAAGCATTCTACCAAAATCATAGGAATCAGCAACTACAATATGCTGAAAAGGTGAGTTTTCATCATAAATAATTTTCTTAAGCCTATAATTAACATTTAAATGCTTATTTTCTCTTTCCTTATGCCATATATTATTAAAGTCCTCTGTTTCAAAGTAATTTTTAAGCATTTTATCCTCCTAAAATATTTATTTGTATTAGGGCTATTCCGTTGTCATGGTCTTTATTATAAAGCAATAATAACACTAATAGCTAATCTAATCAAAAAGAAAAAGCGATGCAAAAGCACCGCCTTTTCTTCCCCCTCAAATTATTCATCTTCTTTTACCTTTAAGTATCTTCTAGCTCCCATATATTTTGTGGGATATGTTGCTAAACTGGTAATTACAATGCTTCTTTTGGATGAGCTGGCATGTATAAAATTATTATCTCCTATATAAATTCCGACATGACTGATGTTTTTACCATTTTGGGAAAAGAAAAGCAAGTCTCCAGCTTTTAGTTCACTTCTTTTTACTGGGATACCTTCTCTAAATTGCTCTGATGCTCTCCTTTTTAAGCTTATGCCGTAGTTCTTCATAACGAAAGTACTAAAGCCTGAACAATCAAAGGCATTGCCTGATGAGGCACCATACACATAGGGTTTGCCTAAATATTTTCTCATATAGCTTACTAATGCACGACTTGAGATAGCGTTTTCATCTTCAATTTTCTTGGGAAATAATTCATCTAATTTATCTATTGTGGTTTTGTCTAGTTCGCCCGTTACTTCAAATCCTTCTTTTACTTGAAATGCTTTTATTGCTTTGATTGTTGCTTCATCAGCTACTCCCGTAATTTCTCCACCATAATATTCTAATTTTTTCAGATCTTCTTGAGCTTCTCTAATTCTTTTTTCTTTTTCTTTTATCAGTTTTATCTGATTCATTTTCGCATTTATGTATTTAGATGTTTCTTCACCTACAGATCCGTCTACTTCCAGGCCGTATTCCTTTTGAAAATCCATTACGGCTTTTTCCGTAACAGGCCCAAAATAGTTTGTAAATTCTTCATTAAAAAATCCGAATTCGCTTAAATACCTTTGAAGTGTATTAACATCATAGCCACTCATACCTTTTTTTAAAACTCTGTCTCCAATATCTGCATTAACACTTACAGACAAGACTAAGATGAAAATCAATACACAAAAAACTATTTTCCTCAAAATTAACCCTCCTATAGTACATGATACATAAAACTTGTACCAATTGTTACAGGATCGTCATATGTATGTAACAAGCTTGTAAATAATTATAGTATATGTCCTTTTGAAAAGCAAATTATTTTTTGAATTTATAATGCTTTCCACAAGGCAATCTTTATCAAATATTATAATCTTAAAAAAGTACAAAATTCTACAATGTTTGAACTGTAACTATAGCAGAAATATTATTGCTAGGGTATAAATTATTTACTCATGTATAAATAATTTTAGCTAGCAAAAGCTAAAAAAAAAAGAAAACATAGGAGTGATAAAAGTTGAATGAATATACAATACCCTATTGGATTACTTCAACAGGAGACACGAATTATCCCATTTTAGACACTGACATTGAAGTTGACGTAGCAATTGTGGGCGGTGGCTTGGTAGGCATAATGTCAGCATATTTTTTGAAAGATGAGGGTATCAATATTGCATTAATAGATGCAGGCAAGATAGCCAAGGGGACTACAGGGCACACCACGGCAAAAATAACCTCGCAGCATAATCTTATTTATGACAAAATAAAAAAATCCATGGGCGCAGATGGGGCTAAACAGTATGCTGATGCAAATGAATCCGCTATAAAGCTTATATCCGATATAGTCTCCAGTGAGAATATTGATTGTGATTTCCAATGGAGGGATGCTTATATATATACTGAAGACGAGAAGTATATTCCAAAAATTCAAAAAGAAGCGGAGGCGGCAGTTTCTGCGGGGATCAAAGCCGAATATTTGGATCAAATTCCTTTGCCTTTTTCTGTATTGGCAGCTTTACGTTTTATGGGTCAGGCTCAATTTCACCCAAGAAAATTTGCATTAGCTATAGCAGATAGTCTTATAAATAGCGGTCATAGTATTTACGAAGGAACAAGAGCCGTAGATATAAAGGAAGGCAAAATATCTGAAGTACTTACAAGTACTGGCAAAAGAATAAAAGGCAAAAATATAATAATTGCTTCCCACTATCCTTTTTATGACGGCAAAGGAATGTACTTTGCACGAATGCAAGCAATTAGATCCTATATTATAGGGTTTACAATAGAA
>CAYMVQ010000027.1:0-25543 GCA_964394355.1 uncultured Clostridiaceae bacterium | reverse complement strand
CCTGTTGCCATTTCAAATAAAAATCTTTGGTCGCCTCTTTTAACTGCCTTTTGAAGTGCCTTTACTGCATTAATTTGATAATATCTTAAAAGTCTAAGTCCATTTTCTAAAAGAAATTTATCCCTGCTTTCTGGATTTTGATATTCCGGTGCTTCGGCATATCTGGCATTCCTTACCACTGCTATATAATCTTCTTTTATTTCCTCATTATATAATCTTGCAGGGTCTGCATTAAAAGCCTTATTCTCTCTAATGCTTTCACAATCCGGAAAGCTGGTAATTATCTGTGGATTACCCTTGTATATGTTCCAAAAGTAATGTTGGTTCCCATTTGATAGAATAACATATTTTATATATAAAGATTTGGCATATTCTCTTGCTTGTTCTTTACCTACTAAGGGGTCTTTGTCTTCTGATTTGGCTTCAAGTACAATAAATGGATGCCCCTTGTTGTCAAGTAATAAGAAGTCAACAAATCCATTCTTTACTTTGTCAAAGTTTAGGCCCATTTCATCGACTTGCTTTTTCGTTATTTTAATATTCGGCTCTACTTGGATATTAGCAGGTTTTCCGCTTTCCTCAAAGAAACGCCAGCCTGCCTCTTCTAAAAGTTTGTTTATCTTGATTCTTGCTTTAGCTTCCTTGGCATTCATTTATTTTCACCACCATTTCTAAACTTGATTTATTAATTTTTCACGTCTATTTATATTTCTATTTAATTTACTATAAACCCTTCTAATAACTTCTAATAATGTTAATATCTATTCGCAATTTTCGACAAAATATGCTTGCTTATCTTGTGAAATTTATCTTAAACATTTCATTCCCTTCATTTAATAGTATCATAGGACCTGGTCAGTTCTTGGCAATTTGGGCAAAATAAAAAAGCCTATCATGGGCTTTGTGATGTGGTTTGCTTCAGTTTTTGGGCACAACTTTTAGCCTTGGCTTTCTTTTCTTTTGCCTTTCCATTTCTGCCAAATATTTTAGAATTATTTCAGTGTCTTCTTGAAACATTTCTTCCAGTTCTTCCTCTGTATACAATTCCATATTCTTCATACCTCCTATTTTCTCCAAGTATCCCTCCAGATGTTCTTCTAATAAATCTCCTATTAGCTTGATATCATCTATTGTAAATAATACTCTACCGCTTACAAGATCTGGAACTTCTCCTGCATAGATTCTACACATTTCTTTTATCTCATATACTCCATCTAAGTAAAAATTTGAAATAAATATCCTTTCGCTCATATCTACATATTGGTCCCAGGCTATTTTGGGCGTTAAATTTTTAAACCATTTTCTTGTACTAAATCTCTTTTTCATATTAATCCTCTCCTTTTCAAATAATAGAAGCGAGTTTATCCCCCTAGACTGTCTTTATTCCCTTTCATATATATTATATCCGCCATAAAAGGAAAGTGTAAACTGCCATAATAAATCCATGATATAATGGTATCAATATTAGCAAGGAGGGAAAGTATTAATGAGTGATTATTTGAATATTGAACATTTTAAAGTAGAGGAATGGATGAATGAATATGAAAATGATGCAGTCTATAATCTTGGCGAAACATGTGTTGACTCCTTTACTTTAAATGATCTTCTTGAATTGGCTGGTGAAAACCCTGAGGAATATTTAGCAAGCCTGAAGGACTTAAGATTGACATACGGACATATTTTTGGTTCCCCGGAGTTATTAAAAGGTATAGCTAGCTTGTATAAAGACCTTTTGCCAGCAAATATAATTCCTACACATGGTGCCATTGGTGCCAATCATCAAGCTATAATTTCCACTGTTAGGCCCAGTGATAATGTGGTGTCTTTTCTACCCACATATCAACAGCATTATTCTATACCAAGGGCTATAGGTGCAGATACAAGAATACTTCACTTAAAGCCGGAGGATAATTTTATTCCCAATATGGACCAGTTGAAAAGTATGGTTGACAAAAATACAAAAATGATAGTATTTACAAATCCTAATAATCCCACAGGTTCCTGGATGACACTGGATGTGCTAGAGGAAATTGTAGATATTGCAAAAAGAGTCGGTGCCTATATATTGGCAGATGAGGTCTATAGAGGTATATCAGAAGATGGAAGCTATATGCATTCCATAGTGGATATTTATGATAAGGGTATTTCAACAGGTAGTATGTCCAAAATCTTTTCCCTTGCAGGTCTTAGGCTTGGTTGGATAGCTTCAAAAAATGAAGATGTTATAAAACAATGCAGAACAAGACGGGACTATGATACCATTAGTTGTGGCACTTTAAATGATTTGTTTTCCAGCCTAGCTTTAGCAAACAAGGAAAAGATATTCCATAGAAATAGGGCGATACTCAATAAAAATAGGAAGATTCTTGATGATTGGGTTGGTGAAACAAAGGGTGTCCACTATGTAAAACCTGTAGCTGGTACCACAGCTTTACTTTATTATGATAAAGATATAGCTTCCTATGATTTAAGTATTAGGCTTATAAAAGAAAAGAAGGTTCTTGTCACTCCCGGTGCAGCTTTTGATATGGAGGGCTGTGTTAGAATAGGCTATGCTTTTGATTCAAAGGAGCTAAGAAAGGGACTTGATAAGCTTGCTGAGTTATTAATGGAGTAAAGCCTGTATAAGTAATAAAAATAAATCTATAAATTCTAGGGGGATTCCTAGGACAAGCACCATGCCGAAAATTATAGATGGAATAGAGATTCTTATGTTGTTTTATATAAAGATTAAATTATCTTATAAAGGGTGTTTTTTTTAAAGTATAGTATATTATCATAAGCAGAAACTAAGAGAAATTATAATAATAAAATAATCTATACAAGGAGAAGGCATGATAGAGTCTGATACAAATTCAAAAATAGCTTGGAATTTTGATAACAGCTATGCTAGATTACCCCAATTATTTTACACGAAAATAAAACCAGTGGCCGTAAGCTCCCCTAGCTTAGTAGTTTTAAATCAATCTTTGGCAGAGTCACTGGGTTTAAGTTCTGACGCTTTAAAAGAAAAAGAAGGTATAGACATCTTGGCAGGTAACAAGATACCTGATGGCTCTGAGCCCCTTGCGCAGGCTTATGCCGGTCACCAATTTGGATACTTTACCATGTTGGGTGATGGCCGGGCAGTTCTCTTGGGGGAGCACATTACTCCTAGTGGCGACAGGTTTGATATCCAATTTAAAGGCTCCGGTAAGACTCCATATTCTAGAGGCGGAGATGGCAGGGCTGTACTGGGACCAATGTTAAGGGAATATATTATAAGTGAAGCAATGCATGGTCTTGGTATTCCTAGCAGTAGAAGCCTAGCGGTTGTAACTACTGGGGAGAAAGTAATGCGTGAAAGGCCACGGCTAGGTGCTATTCTTACACGGGTTGCCACTAGCCATATACGAGTAGGCACTTTTGAGTATGTTTCAAGATGGGGAAGTGATAAAGACCTAAGCATACTGACAGACTATGCAATAAAAAGGCACTATTCCCATATAGAAAAGGATGGAAATAAGTATGTAGCCTTTCTTAGAGAAGTAATTAAAGGCCAAGCTTCTTTAATTGCAAAATGGCAATTAGTTGGCTTTATTCACGGAGTTATGAATACCGATAATATGACTATAAGTGGTGAAAGCATCGATTATGGGCCATGTGCTTTTATGGATATTTATAACCCTGAAACAGTTTTTTCTTCAATAGACACCTATGGCAGGTATGCATACGGTAACCAAGCCCATATTGCTTCTTGGAATCTATCTCGTTTTGCCGAAACACTGTTGCCCCTAATACATGAAAGCCAAGATAAAGCTATAGAAATAGCACAAAATGAAGTTAATAAATTTGGGGGTTTTTATAAGAAAGATTGGCTTAAAGGTATGAGAAATAAACTTGGTATAAATAACGAAGAAGCAGAAGATGAAGCTTTAGTTGACAAGCTACTTTTACTTATGGAAAAAAACAAGGCTGATTACACAAACACTTTTAGGGACTTAACTCTTAATTTGAATTCTGAAAAAGCTATGTTCAATAGTGATGAATTTAAATCCTGGCAGAAACAGTGGTTGGAAAGATTAGAAAGAAATCAGGCTTCCGAAGTAAATTGTAAGGAGCTTATGAAAATGAATAACCCTAGCATTATACCCCGCAACCATAGGGTTGAAGAGGCTTTGAGGGAAGCCGAAGAAGAAGGCAATTATTATATTATGGAGAAGTTTTTGCAAGTATTAAAAAGTCCTTATGCCTACTCCCTGGAGCAGGAAGAATATATATCATTGCCTAAGCCTACAGATAAGCCTTATGTGACCTTCTGTGGAACATAATATCTTTGAAGTTTTGATATTAGCATTTTTTTAAGGGCAAATTATTTTTACTTTTAAGGTTCACAATTGATGTTTTTTGTACTAATATTATATTAAAGATTAAAGAAATTTCAAAATAAAAAATTCTTGCCAATTGCGACTTGTGTAAAATCCAAAGAAGAAAAGTATGAGGGGATGATATGTGTGGATAATGAGAAAATACTAGAATTTATGACTAAAATGTATGGAGAAATGAAGGACGGATTTAATAAAGTCGATAAAAGACTTGATGGTATTGATGTTAGACTTGACGGCGTAGATAAAAGATTTGATGGTATCGACAAAAGATTTGATAGTTTTGAAAAAAGTGTAAAAGATGAGTTTGGGAAAGTTAATAAAAGATTTGAAAAAGTTGAAAAAGAACTTTCTGATATAAATAAAGCAGTAATTAGAATTGAAAATGACCATGGAAATAAAATAGATGCTCTTTTTGATGGATATAAGCAAAATTCCGATAAACTTGATAGGATTGAAAAGGAAGTATCAAAGCATGATGACTTTATTCTAAAAAGAATAAAGTAAATATTTGATTCACCTGGATCATATAAACAATAACACTTTTAGGTATGCGAAGAACAATCTAAAAAAGTTTTAGACATATTTCTTTAATCATAGGTAGATACGCACAGAAATATTTAACTACATTCTCAAGTGCGTATATATCTAATGCTCTTATGGCGCGTGCTAAATACTTATTCTTTATAAAAAAAATCAGATTTGCTTGTCGTAGCTGCCGGTGCTAAGTCAAGCTTTCTATCTGTAATTCCTAAAATCTCTTCCGGACGAATCCAAGGTCTGTTTTGTATAGCACTGGTTTCTTCGTGAGTCAAGTAACCTTTATATGCAGTTAAGCTGCGTCTTATAAACCCGTCTTTAACACAAGCTTCTATAACACCATGGTTCAAAATACTTAAAATTGCCGGTAACATTTCAGCTGCATAGGCAATAGAAATGGAATTGGCAATAGCTCCTGGAATATTGCTTACACAATAATGCACAATGCCATTTACTGTGTATCGCGGATTATCATGATAGGTTTCCCTAGATGATTCAATTGCTCCGGGATTATCGTTACTGATATCTACAAGAACTGAGCCGGGCTCCATAAGTTTTAGCATTTCCTTATCTATTAAAAAATCTTTTCTATGTTTAGGCCATTTTACTGCATTTATAACCATATCAGTTTTTGGTAAGACTGATGCAATTGCTTCTTTTGTGCAAAACATTGTAGTTATTTTTTGTTTATAATCATTTTTCAAGGATTTTAACACTTTGTAATTAATATCCATTAAAGTGACGGATGCACCTAAGGCATAAAGAACAGATAATGAATTTTGTCCTACAATGCCTCCGCCTAAAATAAGGACATTCATACCGGGCGCGCCAGCAAGACCCCCCACATATTTGCCTTTCCCACCGTTTATAGTTAGCATAGATTCAAGTCCAAATAGTGCTCCTTGCTTACCTGCTGCTTCACAATTAGGTGAGCCGTATCTATGGCTATCTTCTGCTGTAAACGCTATGCACTTACTTTTAAGTATAGCATCCACTTCTTCTTTATTTCCTGCCGGGTGGATGCAGCCCAAAATAATTTGATTCTTACGGATTAAAGAAAATTCACTTTTCTCAAATTCCTTTACTTTTGCTACCATATCACTGCGTTTATATATTTCAGCAGGGCTTTCAACTATTTCGGCACCAGCTTTAGCATATGCATCATTGGGAAAGCCAGAAGCTTTTCCGCAGTTGTTTTCAACTAAAACTTTATGACCATAAGTGACAATGGATGCAACTTCTACTGGCGTACAAATAACCCGGTTTTCACCAACTTTAATATCTTTTAAAACTCCAAAAATCATAATAAATCCTCCAATACATTAAAATAAATATGCTTTTATTAGCACTACTATTCATCAGTCAAATGACAAGCAACTAAATGATTTGCTGATATTTCTTTAAGCTCCGGCATCTTACTGCATTTTTCATATGCATAGGCGCATCTTTTCACAAACCTACATTCATCCGGTGGATTAATAGGCGAAGAAATTTCACCTTTGATTAAAAGCCTCTCTTTTTTTACTCCTAGTTCAGGTATAGGTATAGCCGATAAAAGTGCTTTAGTATACGGGTGCAAGGGATTTTCGAATAGCTCTTCCGCTGGTGCCTTTTCAACAATTTTTCCTAAATACATTACGGCAATTTCATTAGAAAAATGATTAACAACGGATAAATCATGAGTTATAAAAATATAGGATAAATTAAGTTTGTTTTGTAGTTCCTTAAGCAAATTTAGAATTTGCGCTTGAATAGAAACATCAAGAGCGGAAACAGGCTCATCGCATACAATAAATTTCGGTTCCATTGCCAATGCCCTGGCAATCCCTATACGCTGGCGACGGCCACCATCTAGCTCATGGGGATAGGTATTAAAAAGTCTAGGTGCAAGTCCTACAGTTGACATAAGTTGTGCAATGCGTTCATGAATATCAGCCTTTGATTTTAATATCTTATTAGCTATTATGGGCTCGCCTATTATCTGGCTTACGGTTTTACGAGGGTCCAAAGACGAATAGGGATCTTGAAAAATAAGCTGCATATCTTTACGCACTTGTCTTAACTTACGTCGGCTAATATTATTAATATTTTTTCCTTCAAATATTATTTGGCCGGCAGTAGGCTCTATAAGGCGCAAAATAGTACGGCCCACTGTGGATTTGCCGCAACCAGACTCACCCACCAATCCTAGAGTTGTTCCCCTTTCCACTGCAAAGTCAATACCGTCCACTGCATGGAGCATACCCCTTTTTGTTTTAAAATATTTGGCCAGGTTTCTTACTTCAAGGATTATATCTGACATAACTATTTCTCCTTCCTTTTGATATGAAAGCCGGGTCTGTTATATGCACTACATCGAACAAAATGGGTTTCCGAAATACTTGTAATTTCTTGGGTTCTTGCACAATCAACATCTACATAAGGGCAGCGTGGTCGAAAGGGGCATCCTTTTGGTAGTTCTGTAGGATCAGGCATAAGGCCCTTTATAGGCGTAAGCATTGATTTTCGATTATATATATTAGGAATGGAATTAAACAAGCCCTCCGTATATGGATGTTTCGTTCTGCTAAAGACATCTTCTAAACTTCCCTTTTCCACAATGTTTCCTGAATACATAACTGCAACTTCATCACATATTTCTGCAACTATGCCCAAATCATGGGTTATCATAATGAAAGAAGTATTATACTTAGTTCGCAAATTATTCATAAGTTCGAGTACCTGTGCCTGTATGGTCACATCCAATGCAGTAGTTGGCTCATCAGCAATAAGAAGCTTGGGACGACAAGCAAGAGCAATTGCAATTACAACCCTTTGCTTCATACCACCGGAGAATTGATGGGGGTATTCACTAGCCCTTTCACCGGGTATGCCCACAAGCTCAAGCATATCTATAGCACGCTTTTGTGCTTCCAAATGAGTAACATTCTCATGAAGATGGATACTTTCTGCAATCTGATCACCTACAGTAAAGACAGGATTCAAAGCTGTCATAGGGTCTTGAAAAATCATTGAAATATCTTTGCCCCTTACTTTTTCTAAATCTTTTACAGATAAGTTTAGCATGTCGCGATTATCCAGTTCCATCTTTTCACATTCAACAACACCAGGAGGGTCAGGGACTAAGCGCAATAAAGCTAATGCTGTTGTTGTTTTGCCTGCACCTGTCTCGCCCACTAAGCCTAAGGCGGTGCCACGGGTAATTTTCAAGTCCAAACCATTAACGGCTTCTACAATCCCATCTTCCGTTTCATATCGGACAATTAGATTTTTTAAATCCAGAATTAAATTTTTTTCTTTCATAATCCCATCACCTACTGTTTCAATTTAGGATCTAAAGCATCCCGTAAGCCATCCCCCATAAGATTAAAAGATAAAACAGTAATCATTATGGCAAGGCCGGGGAAGAAAGTTAAATAGCTGTAATCACGGATGAATTCTCTGCCTCCCGAGAGCATTGCTCCCCATTCCGGCGCAGGTACTGGCACACCAAGACCTAAAAAACTTAAATGGGACGCGGTTAATATCCCCGTTGCTACACCCATTGTAACTTGAACGATTATTGGTGCCATAGAATTTGGTAGTACATGAGTAAATATAATTTTCAAATCACTGACGCCTGAAACTACAGCTGCCTCTATGTATTCTTGGTCCCTCACTGGCAAAACAGCGGCTCTAGCAGTACGGGCAAACATAGGAACATACACTAAACCTATAGCAAACATCAGGACTAAAAGGCTTTGTCCAAATGCTGACATTATTGCTATACCAAGTAAAACAGAGGGAATACCCATGAAAATTTCAGCGACCCTTAATATGATATTTTCGATGACACCTCCATAATAACCCGCAATCAAACCTAGTGTGCTTCCCAAAAAACAGGATATAGCCACTGATATGATGCCAACAGATAAGGAGTATTTAGCACCATAAAGTACACGGGTTAGCACATCACGACCATATTGATCTGTACCAAACCAATGCTCACGAGAGGGTTTTTGCAATCTGTTTTTTACATCTTGTTGAACTATATCTTTATCATAGACAAAAGTCATTTGAGCAATAATAGCTATTATTACAATGGCTATTACTATGAAAAGCCCGATCATAGCACTAGGGCTTTTTTTATAATTACGCCAAGTTTCATTATAAATACTACGTTTTTTATATTGTTTTAATTCCTCAACAGTGTACTTTCTTTCTACTTGCATACAATTCACCTCAATTCATATAACGTGCTTTAATCCGAGGATCAACATAGGCATAGGCAATGTCAACTAAAAGCATCGTTAATGTCAAAAAAATAGTAAACATAATAATACAGCCTGTTGCCAACGTAATATCGCGGGTATTTATAGCCGAGACAGTAAGACGCCCTACCCCCGGCCAAGCGAAAACCGTTTCGATAGCTACTACACCTCCAAGGGCATTACCTAATGTAGAACCAAATATGGTTATAATAGGGATAAGAGCGTTTTTTAGTGCATGCTTATATATTACTTTGTTTTCACTGACACCTTTTGCCCTTGCTGTGCGAAGGTAATCCTGGCGGACCACTTCAAGCATGGAAGAGCGAGTAATACGGGTAAGGTTCCCTGCCTGCCCCGCACCTAGTGTTATAGCTGGAAGTATAATTGAAATAAAGCCGGTGCTACCACCGGATGGAAATAATCCTAATTTTAACGAAAATGCGATAATAAGTAGCAAGCCTAGCCAGAAGTTTGGCATAGATAAACCTAGCATTGCCGTTACCATACTAAAACCATCGAGCCAAGATCTATGATTTATTGCTGCAGCAATACCTAAGGGAACAGATATTAGCAAAGCAACTAATATGCTACCGAAGGCCAGTTTTAAAGTTGCGGGAAATCTTTCAAAGAAAACATCAATAACAGGCCGTTTCATAGAAAGAGACATTCCCAGATCTCCTTTTAATAGGCCACCTATATAGCGAATGTAGCGCTGGATTAATGTACCGTCCATACCCAACTCTTTACGCATCATTTCGATTTCTACCTCAGTTGCATCTTGGGGTGCCATCATTGTGATTATATCTCCAGGTGCTAGGTCCATAAGAAAATATACTACAAAGGAAACAGCTAAAAAAACGGGAATCATAAGTAAAATTCGTTTTAAAATATATCGAATCAAAATAGCTCCTCCTTAAAAATAATTATGTAATCCCCCAATCCCTTTGATAAAATTGGGGGATTAATAATTTAGATCAAACTTTTACTATTATTAATACCAGCTAATCTATTAGTTTTTCTACTGTTTTAAATTGGTGTACAAGGGCTGGGTGAAGTTTTAAACCTGTGACACCTTTTGCAGCACCCATAGTTAAGGTTGCTTGGGCAACAGGTATCCAGTTTACTATTTCAGTGGTTAATTGAATTTGAAGGTCTTCGTACATTTCAGCTCGTTTTACTGGGTCAACTTCAGAAGCAGCAGCATCAATCAAATCGTCTATAGCTGGTATATCTAGACTTGAGTAATAATACCTGCCGCCTTTGGAGTAAATGGGGTTCCTGTACATATAGTCTGCATTCATCCCCGGAGTCCAAGATAAAACAAATATTTCTACATTTTTGTCATTTTCTAGTTTATCAATAAAGGCTGCTTGTTGCATAAATTCTACTGAAACGTTTATTCCATACTTGGCTAGTTGTGCTTGTAGGTTTTCTGCCATTTTTACACGATGCGAAGCATCAGATGTAACTAAGTGGAGCTTTAGGTCTTTCACACCTAGTTCATCAAGCATTTCCTTTGCCTTATCAGGATCATAAGGTATTCCGTCAATATCCTTATAATATTCCATATCACGACACATAATGCTAACAGAAGCTTGTGCGAAGCCATCCCAAGCCGCTAATATCATTTCTTCTTTGTCAACAGCATGGGCTAGAGCTTGGCGAAACTTCGGATTGGAAACTATGGAGTTTTTATTGGAGCTATTAAATCCTATAAAATGTTGGCCCCTACCTGTTACTGTGATAAGTTGTAGATCGTCACTATCCTCCAAACGTTTAAAATCAGTTGCATTTGGTGACATTATTGCATCCACTTCGCCATTTTCCAATGCAATCATACGGGCTGAAGCTTCTGGTATCATTTTAAACACCAAACGTTTTGTATTTGGAACATCATAAAGAGTAGATTCCTCAAATCTAACAAGGGAAACATAGTCCCCAGGAACAAACTCTTCAAACATCCAAGGTCCAGTTCCAATTTTAACTGCTTCTTCTTCAGGCATAGTTTCAAAAGCCTTTTTTGATAAAATCGCTAAAGAATTCGCGGCAAATGCATAGTTAAAGTCAACATCACCATCATGAAGCTTTACTTCAAAAGTCAGGTCATCAACTTTTTTAAATTCTTCGATTTTTGCTATATACGCTGAAGTAGTAGACTTTTCTGCACCTCTTTCAAAGGTAAATTCCACATCATCAACACTTAAAATTTCACCATTATGAAATTTAACCCCTTCTTTAAGCTTAAATTTCCAATAATCAGGCTCAATCATTTCCCAGGAGTCTACCAATTCACCTGCATTTTTCATCTCATCAAGATTAGTATCAGTGAGTAGATCGTGGGTGCAATCTTGCACTATTTGATTTGACTCTGCTGTAGTTTCCATAGGGTCAATAGTTGTAAATTCATCATCTAGGGCGATTATGATTTCTTCCTTGTACTTTGGTCCCTCATCACCATTTTCTTCGGGCGTAAGCACCGGTTCTGTTTTTTGACCACAAGCCGTGATCATAGCCATTACTAAAGTGATAGAAAGTAATAAAGCAATGATTTTAGATTTTTTCATTTTCTCCCCTCCTAAAATTATCCTTATATCGGAAAACTGGAGTGCAAGTTTGCCTCCCAGTTTTGCCTTTAATTTAAATGCATTATATTTTTCTTTCAAGATAGTTTTTTAAACTTGAACGATATAGTGCTCTTTCGAAAGGATTGTCACTATCTTTTTCTAATTTACTAATATCTTTGCTAAGAAGAATTGCAAAATAATCTTTGATAATATTTTCATAATGTAAAATAGACTCTTTGGGAGTGATGCCGGGCCATGCATCACAACCTACTGTAATGCGCCGATTGGTGCTATCAATACCTTCCGGGAGTTGAATATCGTATCTTTCATCGTCAGGGTATATCACAGGTTTGGAAAGGGATCCACAGACAGTTCCTTCAAAGGGCTTAAGCTGCCCATCATCCGAATAACAATCTAAAGAAATATCACAGATAATTGTGTGTTCTGGTAAGTAACCTAATAGTTTGTTTTCAATAATTGATTTTTTTAAATCATCCCCCGTCCTTCTTGAGGCATCAACGAGAATATCTGTATCCGTTAAAATGGGAATCATAAGCTCCTTGCTATAAGTAATGGTTCGCGATAGCATTTTTATCACAATGCCAGGGATATTTTTTCCTAGAAATGCGCCATCCCCGATAATTTCTAGGGCCTTTGCAGCACTTTGAGCAGCTCCCCCCACACCTATAATTGTTGCATTTATAGGCCTTCGATCTTTTGAATATATATCCGTCATTGTTTTTTCTAGTTCCTTAAAAGCCATTTGGCAAGCATTAAAAGAAGTTCTAAAATAATCAACAAACAGTCGATTGCCATAATCATCTGTAATTCCATCCATGGAGAATGCCAATGTTTTTTTATTTTTAAATAAATCAATGTTTTTTGGTCGTGTTGTAAAATGGCACATAGAAAAGAAGCTGTTACCATTCTTTAATAGCATCAGCTTTTCTAAATCAGGCATTTTAAGAATCGTAACAAGATCCTTTTTAAAAACTTCGTCTGTAGAAACGAATTTAATCCTATTATTCGCTTCTAGATAATCCGATGCTTTTAGATTATATCCACTTCCATAGCCCTCTTCCAGATAAATCTCACATTCTTCATATTGTTGTAAGTAATCAAAAAGAGAGGGTAAAAATTCCCGAATATCACCAGCAAAGTTAGTTATATTGGGAAACCCTAAGGTTTTTATTAACATGCACATCCTCCTTATCAATATCAAATTACAAATAAACATATCTCTTGTAATTTATAGTTGCAAGTACTATGCCAACTTGAAAAGAAGTCAATGATTGTATTAATATAATGTAAATCTTATGTTTGTTGAAAATTATAAGGTCTTTGTGTTTTAATAATGCAACAACTGTTTTATTATTAAAACATTCTTTTCTTATGCAGATTCATTTTACGTGATAGTGTGGCAGGAGATGTTTGCAAAAGTTCTGCGGCTTTTCTAAGAGAGCCACAAAGCTTTATACTTTCCTTAATTATGCTTATCTCATAATCGGAGATTATTTCTTTTAAAGATATATTATCGTTTCTTATGCTTTTTATAATACTTGATAGGCTTGTATAAGAGTTTTCATTATCAAGTTTACTCGAAGATTGCTCAAAAGCAATATCGCTTTTTTCTATTATTTCACCAGTTGTAAGTAAAACTAATCTTTCTATAACGTTCTTTATCTCTCGTATATTGCCGGGCCAGTTATACTGAAGAAAAGTTTTTAAAGATTCAATTCCCCATTTTTTATTATAGCCGTATTTATGATTACTTTTACTTAAAAAATAAAAAGACATAAGGATAATATCCTCAGGACGATCTCTAAGAGGTACAAGATTAATAGGTATGACATTTATTCTGTAGTATAAATCTTTTCTAAATTTTTTTTCTTTTATAAGATAGGACAAATTCTTATTGCTGGCTGCAATAAATCTTATGCTAACTGAAATCTCATTATCACCGCCAACCTTTAAAAAGTTTTTATCTTGAATAACTCGAAGAAGTTTTGACTGCATATCAAAAGGCATATCAGCAATTTCATCTAAGAAAAGTGTTCCATTATCAGCTAGTTCAAAAACTCCTTTTTTTCCAGTCTTTGAAGCACCAGTAAAGGCTCCAGCGCTATAACCAAACATTTCGGATTCAAATAGGGTATCGGGAATAGTAGAGCAGTTTAGCTTAACATATCTTTTATTTTTTCTATTACTGTTCCTATGAATATATTCTGCAAAAACTTCTTTACCAGTACCTGTTTCACCGTTGATTAGAACAGTAACATCTGTATTAATTATTCTATTTATACGCTCAATTTGTTTTAGCATAATACTATTACATGTAACGATTTCGCTGGATAGATATTTTTTCATATGTTCTTTGATTTCAACATATCCATTTTCTAAATAACATATTTCATCAATCATAGAAAAGCTCACCTCGCTATTCCTACTTGTATAATACTAATTAAAAGTAATAATCAAGATTCTTTGCAGTATCCTCATACTCATAGAGCCTTTTTAAAACCTTACTTTTATCTGCCTCATATAAGGCAATGGCGATAGTATTAAATAAAATTAAAACATTTGTAAAAGAATCAGTATAAGCAAGTGAGGCTCCCCTAACAAAAAGGGAATATTCAGCTAAATGAATAAGTGGAGATTCTTTATTATCAGTTATAGCAACTATTTTAAAGTTTTTTCTTTTAAAATAATTCATAAGTTTTAGGGTATCTTTTGGGTAACGCCAAAAACCTATTGCAAGAACCAATGAAGAACGATCATAATTTGGTATGGTGTCAAAGGAACATGTATCTGCTGAAGTAATTGCCTTTACATTGATACCAATACGATTCAAAATATTTGAAGCATAGGTGGCTACGGGAACAGAGATTCGATTAGCTATTATGATGATTTCCGGAGAACTAGCTAAATCCTTTATCAATCTTTTGATATTTTCAATGGAAAAGGTAGCTTTCATGTGATTAATATTATTAATTTCCAACTCAGCAAGATCTTCAATAATTCTTGTTATTTCTTCATCGGAAATCACCTCTTCTTCTATGCTTTGTTTATCAGTATCATTAAATTGTTCTAATATTATTTCTGCCACTTTAGATTGCAATTCGGTAAAACTTTCATAACCATTAGATAAGATTAATTCATTTGCTTCATTATGAGATAAACCTATTTCTCGTAAAAACTGCGGATAATTGAAAAAAGGAAAGTATCTATATTTCTTAATGATTCTTTCGATTACTCTTTCGTCTATAGTGTCTAAACTAATAACCTTTGATAACATTTTTCTAAATTTATCTTCTTCTCTCATTTAATAACAGACGGTGAGTGCTATACTCCCATCATTTCACCTGCCTTTCATTAATGCATAGGCTGTATTTATTTTTTGATTTAAGTATATAAAGTATACAATACTTTCCTAGCTTTTCCAACTTATTCAATAACTTTAAGATCTACAAAATTTTGCAGCTGAGTCTAGTTTACTCCCACAATTTCTACAGTATTTACTCACTCCCAATCTATATCCGTGTTTTCTAATATATGACCTTCACTTTAATACTTTTATCAAATAAAACCATAATCCTACATTATTTTGTCAACGCTTTCAAGTTTTCTTCCCTATAATCAATTTTATTTAAAATATATCTTCTCTATTATATTTTTAAGAGAAAATAAATATAAAATAACATAGTGTAATTATTAACAAGGCATAAATAAGGTCTATTTTGTGGTATTATAATATAAAAGCTCTTACAATGTATTTATATTCATATATGGAGGTAATTCATTTGAAAAAAGATGAAATAAGAAAAAGTGTTTATAAATTTTATGATGATATTGCCCAAGAAGAAATAAAGGTGAACGTCGATATAGACAATTTAAATAAATCCCTAGGATATACTAAAGAAGATTTGAAAAACATTCCTGAGGAGGCCCAAATGGGTTTAGGTTGCGGTAATCCTAGTGAAGCAGGAAAGCCAAAGCAAGGTGAAATTGTTGCTGATCTTGGTTCTGGCAGGGGTATGGATGTATTCTTAGCATCAAAAGCAGTTGGTGATTTAGGGCTGGTAATAGGAATTGATAGTAATTATCGTATGATTGAGAAGGCGCGAGAAATAGCCTCTAAAAAAGCTTTTATAAATACCGAATTTAGATTAGGTGAGATTGAGTATCTACCTATTGCCGATAATACTTTGGATTTACTAATTTCCAATTGTGTTATAAATCTATCTACTAATAAAAAGCAAGTATACAAGGAAATATATAGGGTGCTAAAGCCAAAAGGACGAATAAGTATTTCTGATATTATATTAAAGAAGGATTTGCCTGAATCAATAAAAAAAGATCCTAAAATGTATGGAACTTGAGTTGGCGGTGCCATATCTTTGGAAAAGATAAAAGAAATATTAATAGATATTGGTTTTGAAAATATAAATATAAAGCTAGATGAAGTAACAGATGAATATGCAATGAAATGGGGACATGGTTTAAAGATAAAGGAGTATATTGGCAGCGGTAATATATTGGCCTATAAGGGTGCTTAAAAACATAGTATATTTACGAAAATAATGCAATCGAAAAGCTGCGTATTTAGCAATATAATTTCCCATCACTTTAAAAGAGACTGAGCCATAATGGCCAGTCTCTTTTATATTCTCAATATATGAATTATTTTATAATTACAAGGCCATCTTCCTCTATAGTAACTGTCATGCCTGTTTTTACAGCTTGCAAAAACTCATCACCTAAACTATCTACTGTAGGCATTGAAGCATCTGTCCAAACATCAGCTAAAATCACTCCTGCTGCTGCCAGAGAATCAATAGGTTTGCTAAAAAGCAAGCAGGCAGGTTGTCGCGAAAGGGCCGCTGCGCAATAGATTACCATTCCCCCTGTTGTAGAGCCAATGGTTTGTGGCAAACATAGGGCTTTGCCATGCATAGCCTTTCCATATAAATCAGGGTTGTTTTGATCTGAACAAGTGGCCTTTTTATCTCCAAACATCAAACTTTTTTGAAAGCTGGCTAGTGTGTTAAAGCCACCTTGGGATACCAAGGCTTCAGCCTCCACTGTCCCTGGAACTACAACACGCCCCTGAAACTTTTTCATCCTAGCACACCTCCCCAGAAAGCTTTTTCAAAATTTCTTCGTCGGTATAATATCTGGCAGTAGTATAGGTCCGCAATTTATTTGAATTGGTTATTACAGGCATTTTACCACACAAGGGATTATTCATATACATTAGGGGGCATATGCTGCTAACTACAACGCCAAAGCTCTTAAGCATATCAGCCTCTGAAGTTTTTTCAAAAGCTTTTGCTACAGCCGGGGCCGCTGTAAATACTGTAGCTATGGCTACCTTGCTAAGTCCATGCTGCTCAAGGGATTCTTTTAATCCTAGGGTCCAATCTTTTAGTTGTTTTAATGAAAGATGAGGACAGCCTATAAAGCACAATTTGGGCCTTGCATTTTTATCCTTCCATATTACTGGATAACTGTTCTTTACTTTTTCTAGCTCTGCATCATCTATAACATAGACTTTTGCATCTTCTTTTATGAGCTTTTCGCCATGTTCCACTGCTTCCGGAGTAAGGTTTTCTATATGATAAAGGCCTACGGCACCATTACTGGCAGTAGCAGCACCAAAATCCTTTAAATAGTCTTTAACTTCCTGTGTAAGCTCATTTCCTAGCCAAGTATCTAGGCCTTTTACATATGGAACATCTTCCATAACCTTCATGCCGATGGCACTCCCCAGTACCTGAGCTTCAGGTCTTTTACTGGTCTTTACTTCTATTATCCAAGTGGCACGGCGGCCTTCATCAGTCAATAAACCAAAATAAGGTACATATCCCACTATACTGCCAAAAAGCTCTAATATACCGGAATTACGATTGCACCTGGCACCACACACACTATTTGCATACACTACTGCACTGGACTCTGCCCAAGACAAAACTTCTCCGTACTTAGGAATATTCCCTACTTGATCCATATAGCAGGTGCAAGTATAAGCATCCTCGGACATAATGCCTAGTTTTTTTAATTGCTCATCATAATCTTTCTGCTTACTATACATAACTTTAAAAAATATATTTTGTAAAAAATTAGCCGGTACGTTTTTGTCAAGAGGCCAAGGGTCTACGGAAAAGGGCTGTTTGGAAATGGCAGCTGCTTCGATGAGCTGATCCATAAGCTCATAAACCGGCTTCATTACTGATAGTCCAAAGCTGGTGACTAGATGACCTTTTTCACTTGTAACAGGAATCATTTTTTCTGCTCCAAAGGTTTCCCCATACATTACTAAGGTTTTCATTACCTTGGCTAAGGTCTCACCCTGGCTACCCTTTAATATGGCTTCTTGCTCTATAGTCAGATCCATATCCACCTTCACTCCTTCCTTTATAGTTTCATGCCTACATCCCATGCTCTCCAAATAACAGTTCGTAAATTACCTACTTTTACAGCATCTCCTACAATATGAACTTTCCCACTGCTTGCAAGGGGCATAGGCTTATAGCCTATGGATAGTATTACACTATCTCCTTCAATTTTAAATTCTTTCCCGTCTTTATTTGTGACCACCACTCCATCTGGAAGTATTTCTTTTAGTTTTGTATCCAAATGTACGGGAACTTCGTAAGTTTTAAAGAAGTCCCTAAGATAACTGGAGTTAGCTAAACATACACCGCTTACCGCAATAAGATCTTGCTTCATTTCTACTATAGTAGGCTTTTTGCCCTTTAGATATAGTTCGTAAGCAATCTCACAGCCAGTAAGACCACCACCAATGACAATAACATTTTCTCCTACTTCTTTTTCTCCAGATAAATAGTCTATGGCTTCAATACCTAATTCAAAACCTTTCACAGGTAAGCGATTTGGCATAGCCCCAGTAGCTACAACAATTTCATCGGTATCAAGTGTGCTTATATCTTTTATTTCTTCATTTAGCTTTATCTCTATTTCAGGATATTTTGCAATCTCCCTTCTATACCAAGTTAAAAGCTCCCTGTCTTTTTCTTTAAAAGATGGAGCTGCTGCCCAATTAAATACTCCACCTAGTTCTCCAGTCTTTTCATATAATGTAACGGTGTGACCGCGTTTTGCTGCTACTATAGCTGTTTCCATGCCACCAATGCCCCCACCGATAACGGCAATCCTTTTGCTCCTTTGAGCAGGAAGAATCTTATATTTTCTGCTCTGCATAGTCCTAGGATCCAATACACAGCGAGCTATATGGGCTGCATCGTAAATGGATTGGTCATTGGCAACGCCCTTGTAGTGAGCGAAGTTAAAGCAAGCATTATGACAGCAAATGCAAGGGCGAATATCTTCCAATCTATCTTCAATAAGCTTTGTAAGCCATTGCCCATCAGCTAAGAACTGCCGCGCAACACCCATGGCGTCTATGAGACCTTCTGCCACAGCTTTCGCACCTACTTCCGGCTCCATACGACCAGCGCAAACAACAGGGATATCCACAAACTTCTTGATATGAGATACATCGTCAAGATTACAATTCTTTGGCATATACATAGGCGGATGGGCCCAATACCATGAATCATAGGTGCCGTTATCGGCATTTAGCATATCGTAGCCTGCATCTTGCAAATACTTAGCAGCTTTTTCACTTTCCTCCAAATCTCTGCCGACTTCATCGTATTCTTCTCCAGGAAGGGCGCCATAACGAAATTCTTTCATTTTAGAAACAGCAGAGTACCTTAAGGAAACCGGAAAATCCTTGCCACAAGCCTTTTTAATGGCTTGCACTATTTCCACTGGGAAGCGATACCTATTTTCAAAGGAACCTCCATACTTATCCTTACGCCTATTTGTGTATTCCATAGTAAATTGGTCTAATAGATAACCTTCATGGACTGCGTGCACCTCTACCCCATCAACACCTGCATCCATACATAGCTTTGCAGTTTTGGCAAATCCATCAATAATTTCATAGATCTCCTCTAAAGTTATTTCCCGGCACATAACTTTGTCTGACCAACGGGAAGGCAGTTCGCTGGGGCTGGCAGATTGGTAAGTTACATCAATAATTGGTTTTGCTAATGTGCGTAGCAATGGGTTATTATGAAGCATAACAAGATGATCAGTAATAGCCCAGGAACGACCCATACCTGCGGTTATTTGTACAAATAGTTTTGCCCCTGTTTTGTGTATTTCCTCCATAAAGGGCTTTAAGTCCTGGAACATTTTTTTATTTTTCCAAAGCCAGCGTCCTCCAATGGTATCCCTTATAGGTGCTATGCCTGGAATAATAAGGCCTACATTATTTTTAGCTCTTTCTAAAAAAAAGTTGGCGGCTTCTTTATCAAAGTGGTTTGGCTCCATCCAGCCAAATAAAGAAGTACCCCCCATAGGACAAAGCACAATACGGTTTTTTATCTCCACATTGCCTACTTTCCAAGGGGTAAACAAGGGTTCAAATCTTGGATCCATATTGCTCAACTCCTTTTGATTATTAGAAATTAATTTTGACTATCACTTATGTCCATTATAATTATAAGCTTAATAATAGGAGCTAACAAGTGAAAAAACACATAATCAATTGGTTTAAGGTGCCAATCATTATTGTTCACATATGGCTAATTTAATTGATTATTATCAAGCATTAATCTTTATCTGGATACAATTTTGTAGCAATTCTATTCTTGCCTTCTATTTTTGCCTTATAAAGTGCTTTATCAGCACATTTGTTAGCTTTTTCATAAGAGTCAACATTTTTATCTAGGACTGTTAATCCAATGCTCACTGATATATTAATTTTATCACCATAAATATTGAACATCTCTTGTTCTATTGTAGTCCTAATTTTATTTGCAATTTTCTTCCCTTTTATTTCACCTACATTTATCAATATTATGGCAAATTCATCACCACCAACGCGTGATACAATATCTGATTCCCTTAATTGGGTTTTTAACTTACTAGCAAATTTACAAAGAAGCCTATCTCCGCCTGGATGTCCAAATGCATCATTAACTTTCTTAAAATCATCTATATCAATTATTAAAAGGCATGCTTCAGTATCATACCTTTTTATACGCGATAATTCTTCCATCGCTCTTTCCTCAAAATTCCTTCTATTTAAAAGTCCTGTTAAATGATCGTAAGTCGCAAGAAATTCAAGTTCTTTATTTTTTTCTTCTAATTCTTTGTGCTGTTTGTTTATATATTCTTTTTGTTGAAGGTTTATGATATTATTAACCCATAATATAATTGATAAGAAAAGGCCTAAAAATGCAGCTGTCAGTCCGTTGATTCTATTGGATAATAGTATGGCTGCATCTATTTGAAAAAAGCTTAGAGTATAGGCAAATGCTATATAAGAAAAAGCAAATATTAATGTGCTATATAAAGGATTGACTAAAAATAAAATTCCCATAGCAATACAACCTGTTAAAAATGGAGTAATACTTGGTGTCACAAGCTGATCTACGGAAGCTATTATTGCACTCATCAATAGAATTGTGCTTACCATAGCGTAAGTTAACACTATCATAAGTGCATTGACTCCCTTTCTCTTTCTAGTTTTAAGTGATAAAATTCCTATCAGTAAAAATAATGTGAGATATATTATATGCGATATAATGATTCCGTTTCTCCATAGCAGCTCTCTTTTATCAGCTATTTGATTCTTTTTTAAGAAAGTTATAATACTTATAATCCTTGAAGGAATAGATATAATCGATAAGTAAAAAATCCTATTAACATTTTTTTTGATTATCTTATCAGCAATAATTTTATTTGGCTTAATTATATTATTAACCCTATTTATATATTGATCTACCTTCATTACAAGCTCCTTTTTCTGTCTAATACAAATTATATTATTTACTAGATACTTCCTATTATAACTTCAACGAAGGAATCAAACAAGGTGAATAAAAACCCAGGTCTTATGACCTGGGTTTTATTCAAAAATGGTGCGCCCAGAGGGATTCGAACCCCCGACCAACTGATTTGCAAAAAGGCGTTTCTTCTAGTAAAGCTAAGTAATATAATGTAGTAATTTCAACGTATTGCGTTTTTTCTAGTTTATTATAATCGACTATCATTGAAAACTAACTGGCTAAATATTGGCTAAATATTATTAAATATACTATATAAATTTTTCATTTTGGAATTAAGTATATAATAGTTAATCTTAGATGTATATAATTTTATTTTTCTGTCAGATATTATAGCTACCTTCGGGAAAATTGTCATTATATTTTTGGCCAATAACTCTTCATATTTTTCTTGGTTAAATCTGTTATTGCTCCTCTCTACTTCTAAAAATATGAAATGCCTGTAACCATTATAATCATATTCTATATATGCGTCCGGGATAACATTTTCAATCTTCTTCTGTACATCAAATTCTCTTATAGCTCCCCCAAACTCCATGAGCCTGACGTAAAATTCTGAGATTAATATTTGATGCTGTTGTTGGCTGCCTTTTGTATAATAGCAATATTCTGCATTTATGTTAGCCTTGGTCCGTTTCAGTAGCTTTTCTTTATACAAAAGTGCCAGCCTTCTTTGGGCTATCCTGGGTCCTTGGCTTAGACCCTTGAAAAACATCCTTGTAATTTGGCTTGTGGTAGCAGCCCCTATCCGATCTATGAAGTCCAGGATTTTTCTATCTCTATTTTGTAAAACCAATTTGCATCACCCCAGACGTATTAACTTTCTCCTTTTTTTTCTTTTCCATGTACAGATGTTTTATAAGCTCCCTTGCTTCAGCCACTGAGATGTTGAAGCCTTTGAATTCGATTTCCCCGTCAGTTTGCAGAATGCCGTGATAATCTCTAAGGTGCTCTGCCCCGGCATGATCAAGTAATATTTTGCTATTTACATCGTTTCTCACTCTCATGGCAGCCGTGATCTGCACATTAGCCTTTATTTTGCCATCTAAAATATCTTTATCCGGCCTCTGCGTTGCCATAACAATATGGATACCAACGCAACGGGCGATCATGAGCAATTCAATCAATATTGCAACCGCTTCCTTGGAGTTTAATGTAAGATTTGCAAGCTCATCAATAAACAGGATGTGCCTGTTTAGTTTTCTGTGTTTTTTGTTGTATTCGTCTATGTTTTCAACATCGGCATCTTTGAACATGTCAAGCCTTCTATACACTATGCCCCTTAAGCCTTTTAACGCTTCTAAGGTATCTTCAAGGGTGTCGGCATAGCTCACTACCTGTTTACATTTGGCAAAAACCTTAAACTCCACCTTTTTTAGATCGCATAAATGGATGTCTATATTGTCATTATTGAGCAGCAGATTGAGGATCATAGTCCTGAGCAATACACTTTTTCCGCTGCCAGTGGTACCGCCAATCACCATGTGCACATATTCCCTATCCAATTTTACAGTTAGGAGTCCATCATAAGTGTTGCCGATAAGCAGACTTAAACCTTTTAAAAATATGGGTTTATATTCTTCCGTTTTTATTTTGTTTTTATAGACTTTAAGCATCACTTTTCTATTTGTGCTTGGCAGTATCTCCACCCGGGATCCAAAACTATGTTCAAGTTTTTCTTTTTTGTCCTCTAAATCCTTCGGGGATAACCCATCCGGGACATGTAGAGTATATTCTGTGCCATACTCTCTTTTATGTTTTGCATAAACCAATGGTATTTTATCATTGCTTGTTTTTAATCCACAGGCTCGGAATATTTTTTCGGCCTTATCGCCCTTGCATAGTAATAATACTGGCAGGCCGAGCGCTAATCCCCATTTGGCCAGTTCGGTGCCAATCTCAAACATCATATCCATTATCATCCATACAACCCCTTTCAGTCACTATTTTGGACGGGCCCCGCCCCCCTTCGCTTCACCTCCCGCCTTCCGGCGGTCCGCTCTGCTCTTAAGGTTACCTTTTCTACTTCTTAAGTTTAGTCAATTCAATAGATTTAGAGCTTATAGGTATACATTCCGTCCGTATATAGTAGCGTATATACTAATGTATATGTCATTAGAGTGGATTTGTTGCTTGTCAGGATAGATTTTATAATTAAAAAAATACCTGGTTAATCATCCAGGTAAAATATATCTTCAACTTTCATATTAAGTTTTTTTGCCACTCGCAACATGGTTTCTCCTTCTGGAGTAATTCCGTTTTCGTATCTATTATATTGCCGATAATTCAGTTCAAGCATTCCCGCAAATTCCTTCTGACTCATCATATAGCTTTTCATCCTTATTTCCCTGAGTCTGTTTTTCACCCCATAATATCACCTTCTTGGGGTAGTTATTCTATATTTAATTCAAAAATCCTTTTTTATCTGTCATGCCTTTTTCTATGGCAGTCCCGACATAACGGTATTAGATCCTCTATATTTTCATGTCCCCTATTTTTATATGTCAAGTGATGTGCTTCCATGTGCTTCCACCAGTGGCTGATGCCGCAGTCAAAACATCTTTTCCCGTAGCGTTTAAAAACTGCATTCCTTAGAAGTTGCCAATGGTCAGTTTGTAAATAATCTCTGTATGGCATCCGTCTCAGGGCGTTTATTTCACCTCTGCTATAGTTTTCCACGATGTAAAGGTATAATTCTATTGCATTGGTCGGGAGTCCCCGTCTACGCCGTCTGATGTACTCTACAACATATAATATTATGCCGGTAATACCCAATGCCACATAACCCATAAAATCACCTCATGAGTATTATGTCCATCATTACAAAAAATAAAATAAGGGCAGCCTAAGCTACCCCATTAAACTCTTTGCCCATTTAACTATTACAAAAGCTGCTATATCCCCCGGAACTGATTTGCCCTTTTGTGCATTCTGCTTCCAATAGTCCGGGCTATCCATATATTTGCCTTGAGCCAAGAAATCAACCGCCTCTTCGAGTGTCGGTTCCTTCTTTTCTTCTGCATATGTTATATATGGCACTTTAAGCCAGCCCGTCCATCCTCCACCCCTGAGTTGAGTTTTTATCGCACCCAGGCTTGTACTGTAAGCCTCTATTACCTGACCGCCTCCAACATAAACACCTATATGACCTTGTTTGTAGACGCAAACCCCCGCTATTTCCGGCAATGTATCAATTGAGCCTTTTTCTTTGGCCGCATTAACCATGCCGCCCACATTCACATCAGTTTTCGGATCGTATGTTATCCCACTGCCGGAGTCCCAAAGATATGCCTTGATCAGTCCTATGCAATCCACTGTCCTCCTATTCATCCATTTCTGTCGAATCAGGCTTTGGTACTTCCCTACCATGTCCGGGTACTGCTTTATTTTGGCCTGGAGAAGTGTTTCTGAAAGCACCAAGCCATAGGTTCCCCACACATAACCCCATTTCTCGTTTAAAGCTTTCTTTGCATATTCAACAAGTCCTAAGTTAGTTTTCACAGGTGCTCACCACCGGGCTCTTCTCCATCGTTTTTAGCTTTTAGCTGAATTAATATATTTTTTAGTGGCGCCGGATATGGTACACCTAACTTGCCGGCATTTTCTAATACACTTATACCCTCGTTTGCAATGTAAAACATAATAGTAAAGGTTCTGATTATGTTGGTGCCGGTAGCCTTGTCCACTAATACAGCAAGGAAAACTAATGCAAATATCATCATTTTTTTGCATAGGCCCCGGAAGCCAATGTTTGAATCAAGTGTTTTGTTTAAAATGGCAATCAGTACCCCAGTCATGTAATCCAGGACAATGATTGCCACCAATACTCTTAATGCCAGGTCCCATCCTCCCAATGCTTGTGCTAATACTGTTCCTATCATGGCGAATATGCTATTCACCATGGCCAGTTGTCTTGTCATTTTTATTCACCCTTTCATTTTAGA
>CAYMVQ010000026.1:15205-26398 GCA_964394355.1 uncultured Clostridiaceae bacterium | reverse complement strand
GCGTATATGGGAGCTTTTGATTTATTTTTAGGGCAAAGTGGCTGTCAAACGAGCGGGCGACAAAATCATCGTCCCCTCTTTATGTATATATGTAATGTAGTTGAATGATACCACAAATAGTAAATAAGTTCAATAAACTTTGGAAAATGTAACCAAACTGTAATTTATTTATTTCGTTTAAATATAATTAGATCATCTGATATAATTACTTATTGAAAGTAGATTATTGTATTAGGTATGAGCATGAGCAGTCAGGGCAGTGTATGTTGAGGCATGCAGCGAGTTGAATTCGCTGCAAAATGGATTTTTTTTATTTGATTAATATTGTATAATGAATTAACAATATTAATTCTCAGGAGGTTTTAATTTGAAATCAAAAGTTTATTTTTTAAACATAAGAGCGGGGAAAGCATCGGAAAGTCTTTCTAAAAAGGTGAGTAGGCTTTTTGTCAAAGCCGGTTTTAGCGATATTATTACTCCGGATAAGCTAACTGCTATCAAGATTCATTTTGGAGAGAAGGGCAATAACGCTTTTATAAATCCCATTTATGTAAGGCAAATTGTAGATAAAATAAAAGAAGTCGGAGGCAAGCCATTTTTAACGGATTCCAACACTCTTTATAAAGGCTCAAGATCCAATGGTGTAGATCACTTAATAACAGCCGTTGAAAACGGTTTTGCTTATTCTGTGGTAAATGCACCTATAATAATTTCCGATGGTATTTATAGTAAGGATTCTATAGATGTGCCTATTGATAAGAAGCATTTTGATAAGGTAAAGATTTCATCCAATATTTACAGGGCGGATTCCATGGTGGTACTTTCCCATTTTAAGGGGCACGAAACTGCCGGCTTTGGTGGTGCTATAAAAAACTTAGCTATGGGCTGTGCCCCCGCTGCCGGTAAGCAGCAGCAACATTCCACTTCAAAACCTGTAGTAGGCGAGGATTGTAGGGCTTGTCAAATGTGCTTAAAGAATTGCCCCACGGATGCCATTACCATGGTTGACGGTTCCGCCTATATAGATTCGGAGAAATGCATAGGCTGCGGTGAGTGTGTGTCTATGTGTGTATATAATGTGATAAGGCCTAATTGGGGCACAGAGATGGATGCATTTATTGAAAGGATGGCGGAATATGCATATGGGGCTTGGAAAATGAAGGAAGATAGGATTGGATTTATCAATTTTGTTATAAATGTAACTCCCTTATGTGATTGTGCTCCTTGGAGTGATGCTCCCATAGTTCCGGATATAGGTATTTTGGCTTCTTATGACCCGGTGGCTATAGATAGAGCCAGTTATGATTTGGTAAATCAACAAGCTGGAAATCCATTTAGCAAAATAGGAGATTGTGCGAGGGGTCTAAAGAGCGGTGAGGATAAGTTTAAGGCTATGTATCCAAAGACAAAGGGGGAACTGCAGTTATCCTACGGGGCCCAATTGGGGATGGGCTCTGAAGATTACGAGCTTATTTATTAGTTCTTTTCCCAAAAAGTCGGCGCTAGCAAAAGCAAAATCGGGTAGATTTCTAGTCTTCCTATAAGCATAGTGATGGATAATATCATCTTTGTAAAAGGAGACATAATGGAATAATTGCCCATAGGGCCTACTAGGGAAAGGCCGGGTCCTATATTGCCAAGGGTGGCTGCCACCGAAGTCAGTGTTGTACTTATGTCGTAACCTTCTAAAGATACAAAGATTGCCGCTATTACAAATATAAATATATATAAAAAGAAAAAATTCATTATTTCGTAAATATTCTTTTCGTCAAGAATCTTACCGCCAAGCCTTACAGGGTAAACACCTCTGGGGTGTATTACTTTCATCGCTTGGGCCTTGGCGGATTTTATTAATAGTAAAATTCTAATATTTTTAATACCGCCCCCAGTGGAACCGGCACATGCCCCGATAAACATAAGAAGGAATAGGATTAGCTTGCTAAATACCGGCCATTTATCAAAATCAACGGAGCTATATCCAGTGGTAGTTATTATAGAGGCCACTTGAAATGAAGAATGCCTAAAAGATTCTCCTAAAGTAGAAAATATTGGGCCATATATATTTACTCCAATAAGTAAAATAGATACTCCTACAACAGATATATAAAATCTAAATTCCTCGTCTTTAAATAAGGCGCTGAAATTGCCTTTAGTCAATTGATAATAAAGAGAAAAATTTACACCACAAATCAGCATAAAAATGCTTATAATGATTTCAGAAGAAAAATTATTATAGGCTCCTATGCTCAGGTTCTTACTGGAAAAGCCTCCTGTCCCTACAGTAGCAAAAGTATGAACTAGCGAGTCAAATAAGGGCATGCCGGATATTAGAAGGGCTATTACTTGGGTTATTGTAATAACTAGGTATATGCTATATAAAATTTTTGCTGTTTTACCCACTTTTGGCACTAGTTTACCAGGACTAGGCCCCGGGCTTTCTGCCTTCATAATATTTAAGGATGTTGCTCCTACGGTAGGTAGTATTGCCAAGGTCAGCACCAATACTCCCATGCCACCTATCCAATGGGTGAAGCTACGCCAAAATATAAGGCTTTGGGGTAGGTCTTCTACGGATGTTAATATGCTGGCTCCTGTAGTTGTAAAGCCGGATACAGTTTCAAAAAATCCGTCTATTAAAGATGGTATCGCTTTACTAAAGTAAAAGGGAAGGGCACCTAAAAAGGATATAAGAACCCAACCCAAAGCAACAATAGCAAAGCCATCCCTTGCATATATATTGCTAGAAAGAGGTTTTAGGCTTATTAGTGGTAGGCTTATTAAAAAAATAATCATAATTGTATATAAAAATCCACTGATGCCTACATCCTTATAAATAAATGCTACAACTAAAGAAGGAACCATTGTAGCAGCTTCACAAGCTAATAAAATTCCCAAGCTTTTTAATACCATTTTGTAATTCAACGTGAATTCCCCCTAGCGGTGCTTTTAGTAGCTCATCAATATGGCTAATCTTGTTATTCTTTGCTATTACTATTACGCTGTCACCCTTTAAAATAGAATCCTGGCCCCTAGGTATAATTGTTTCATTTTTTCTTATAATAGTTGCAATTAAAAGGTCTTTTGGTAGAGCCAATCTTTTTAGCGGTATATTAAGTATTTCACTATCTTCTTTTACTATAAACTCCAATACTTCTGCTTGGCCTTCTACTATTTTATATAGAGTTTCAATATTACTGCCTCTTACATATCTTAAAATCTGATTAGTAGTAATTATTTTGGGACATATTACATTGTCAATGCCCAATTTGCTTATTACATTCATATAATTAATACGACTTATTTTTGATACAACTCTCTTAGCACCGTTTTGTTTTGCAATTAGTGCAGATATAAGGTTTTCCTCATCTACGCCGGTTAGCGAAATAAATACATCCGCCTCCCCGATATTTTCCGATAGCAGGAATTCTTCATCAGTTCCATCACCATTTATAATAAGGGCTCGGGGCAGCAATTCTGCAAATTCCGTACATTTGTCCAGGCTTATCTCTATAATCTTTATTTTTGCACCTAAATCTAAAAGAAGCCTTGTTAAATAAAAAGTGATCCTACCGGCTCCGGTTATTACCACATTGCCTATTTTTTTTGAGTAGTGATTCCATCCTTTAAAAAAGTTCATTATATCGAGGCTATTGCCTAATATATAAATAACATCCCCAACGAGAATCCTAAATTCCCCATTTGGTATAATAACTTCCCCATTCCTTATTACAGCACCGATAAGCACTGTGTGAGATATTTTGCTTGATAAATCCTTTAGCTTTTCATTAGCCATGGGCATATCTTTGGCGACTTTTAACTCCACCATTTTGACCCTACCCTTTGCAAAGCTTTCAACATTGACGGAAGCTGGATAAGTAAGGTCTCTTGCTATTTCTTCTGCAGCAGCCTGCTCTGGGTTTATAACCATATCTAGACCTATTTCTTCTTTTAGCATGCTAAGCTCTTGAGCGTATTCTGGATCCCTAATCCTGGCTATTGTACGCTTAGCCCCTAGTTTTTTTCCTGTAAGGCAGCAAACCATATTGACTTCATCACTATTGGTAACTGCCATTAATAAATCTGTATTATATATATCCGCATTTTGTAGGGCTTTAGTGGACACACCATTGCCTTTAATGCAGAGGACATCCAAGTTTTCCTCCGCCCTATCAATTACTTCTTGATCATTATCTATTATTATTACATCATGCTCTTCTTTGGAAAGATTAAGAGCCAGGTTATAACCTACTTTACCAGCCCCTATTATAATTATTTTCATAATAACCTCCGCTTTCCCTTTCTGTATAGATTAAATAATAGCACTATTTTAGGTTTTTGCAAGCCGTCAAATTTAATATAAATATTAATTCACCTTATTATAGTCCTAGGCATAAACTATATATATATGCTTATAAAGGAAGGATTATATGATTATTCATGTAGTAAAACCGGGAGAAAGCCTTTGGCAGATTTCAAACTTCTACGGAGTGCCAATAAATGAAACCATAAGCGCAAACAAACTTCCAAATCCAAATCAGCTTTTAGTAGGGCAGGCTATAATTGTACCCATAGAAGGTGTTTATTATACGGTAAGGGCCGGTGATTCATTGTGGAGTATTGCCCAAAACCATAATACAACGGTAGAGGCAATTACAAGGGTTAATAATATTAGCAATCCTAATGTTATTTATCCGGGTTTAAGAATATTTATTCCCGCCACAAGCCACCGAGTGGTATCCGGTGAAAGCCTATCGCAAATTGCGGCTAGGTATGGTGTTAGCCTTGAAAGCCTTATAAGGACCAACAATATTACTAATCCAGATCTAATATTTCCGGGAATGATCCTGACAATACCTGTAGCGGCAAGGCCACAACTTTCTGTAAACGGATTTATCTATCAATTGGGGCCTGATGCAGGACCTATAATAAATGATGTAGGAAAATATTTGACTTATGTAAGCCCTTTTGCATATTTGATTAGGGAAGACGGGACTATGGAGCCCATAGATGATGCTGCTGCAATAAACGCTACTTATGAAAATAATGCACTTCCAATGATGGCCATTACTAATTTTACATCCACCCAATTAGGCGAAAACCTGGCACATGTAGTACTTAACAATACTGATATACAGGATATACTTTTAACAAACATTGTAAGCATAATGAAGGAAAAAGGCTACCAAGGGCTTAATGTGGATTTTGAAAATGTACTGCCCGTAGATAAAGAGCCTTATAATGATTTTATGCAAAAAACCGTTGATAAACTCCATCCACTAGGATACTTTGTCTCTTCATCTTTGGCACCGAAAACCAGTGCTGATCAACCCGGTTTACTTTATGAAGCACATGATTATGCAGCCCACGGCAGGATAGCGGATTTTGTTGTATTAATGACCTATGAATGGGGGTTCAGGCTTGGCCCGCCAAGGGCTATATCGCCGCTAAACCTGATAAGGCAGGTGTTGGATTACGCCGTTACGGTTATCCCTAGGGATAAAATTTTCTTTGGATTCCAGCTCTATGCCAGAGATTGGGCTTTGCCTCATGTGCAGGGGCAAGAAGCAAGAACCTTTAGTGTACAGGAGGCCATAAGAATAGGAGTAAGATACGGAGCTACAATAGAATACGATTACACCGCCCAGTCACCCTTTTTCCGTTATAGGAACGAAGCAGGGCAAATGCATGAGGTATGGTTTGAAGATGCTAGAAGCGCACAGGCAAAATTCGATACAGTCAAGGAATACGACCTAGCCGGTATAAGCTACTGGGCCTTGGGTTACCCCTTCCCACAAAACTGGACCTTGTTAGGGGACAATTTTACTATAAGAAAGTTATAATGGTTAGCTGGGTGGACAGGTCGTCCACCCCATCTTTTATGGCTCTTGCCCTAAATACTTTACTATGCCCATAAAAATGCCCCAGGCGATTTTATCCTGATACTTGTCATCTTGCAGAAGTTTTTCCTCCTCCGGATTGGATAAAAAGCCACATTCCACAAGGGCACCGGGCATAGTTTTGTTTTTTAAAATAAAAATGGAATCAGTGCTTTTGGCCATTCTATGATTTTTATTATCAATAGTAGCTTTTAGCTCTTCCTGAATAAACTCTGCCAGCTTTTTGCTTTCTTCTTCACCTTTTTGATAAAAAGTCTGAGCACCGTAATATTTTGATTGGGAAAAATGGTTTAAATGTATTGTAAGAAATATATCCGCCTTTGAATTGTTGATTATTTCATTTCTATTTTTAAAATCTTCATTTTTTTTATCCTTTATCTTACCCTGGCCTTCAGTATAAAGACCTTTGTCATTTTCTCGCGTTAGTATAGCTCTTCCTCCAGATTGTTCTATAAGCTTTTTTAACTTAATAGAGATTTGCAGGTTAATCTTATCTTCTCTAACGCCGCTTTTACTTGATGCCCCCGGATCAATTCCGCCATGGCCAGGATCAATTACAATTGTTTTATTTTTCATGGGAAATATATAGCTCACTGTGACATTTTTGTGAAAGATGTTAAATACAGACGGTAATAGAAGAGCTAGGGCAATTAAAATCAAGGCTAAACCAATTTTCTTTCTATTAATAATTATTAAAATAATAACACCCCCTATGGAATATCTTCAATAATAGATATTAAAAGAAGGTGTATATTATACTTTTTATTAATCCACTACTATATTTTTATAGCTTACAGGGTCAGTATCTCCCTCAGTGCTTATTATAATTATATTTGAATTTTCATTTAATTGAAGTTTTTCTTTAATTTCCACTAGCTTTTCATTCCGCATTATCATATCTAACAAGCCTAATCCGGGAGCACCGGATTCCCCGGAAACAATCCTTTTATCTGCCCCTAGGGGTTTGGCCATAAGTCTCATGCCTTTTTCTGCAATATAATCAGGACAAGAAAAGAATAGATCCGCATAATCTCTGATTGTTGGCCAGGCTATGGGATTTGGTTCACCGCAGGAAAGTCCAGCCATTATGGTTTTTAAATCACCGCTGACGGCATGGGGATTACCATCGTTTATAATTGCTGATTTATAAAAGGGTGCGGCATTTTTCGGCTCTACAATTATTGTTTTTATACCGTCTCCTAGTTTGTTTTTAAAATAGCCTAAAATGGCAGCAGCAAAAGAACCAACTCCGGCTTGCAAAAATATATGGCTAGGCTTTTCTTTTATCTTGTCCAATTGTGTTCCTATCTCATGGGCTATAGTCATATAGCCTTGCATTATCCACAGAGGAATATCAGTATAGCCTTCTAGTGAAGTATCCTGCATCAATAAAGCTTGCTTATCTTCTGCGTATTTTTGAGCATATCTTACGGCATCATCATAATTGGAATCCAGTACTATAACTGCTCCGCCCTCTTTTTCAATGCTTTCTATTCTGTGTGTGGATGAGCCTTTTGGCATAAATACTAGGGATTTGTAACCTAGTTCCCTGGCCGTCCAGGCTATTCCTCGGCCATGATTTCCATCAGTAGCCGTTACGAATGTCATGTTTTTATCTTTGAATTCATTGCTTTTTAGCATATGATAGCTTATTTTTTCTATATCCTTTGAATGCTTTTGAGCTAAATAAACTGCAGCGGCATAGGAACCACCTAGGACTTTAAAAGCATTTAAGCCAAATCTTTTTGATTCGTCTTTTATAAAGATATTTCCCAGCGATAGTTCGGAAGCTAAATTATTTAGAGAGAGCAAAGGTGTTTCTTTATACATGGGAAAGCTTTTGTGATAGTTATGGATTTCTTTGGCTTTTGATTCACTTAGATGGTCAATATTGCTTTTTGTATTTGCTGAATAGTTGTTGAAGGTCCATTTAATATCCAAGGCTTTTTCCATAGTTTTTACCTCCTATAGCTCAAATTCATTTACAATCTCCTGCAAAAGCTCTGCCATTTCATTAAGCTGCTTTGAAGACTCGTTGATTTCCTGTAGTGCAGAAGCCTGTTCTTCGGTACTTGCCAATATGCTTTGGGTTCCTTCGGATGTTGAATAAGATATTTCACTTACTTTACTTAAAGCCAAGGTAATCCTTTCCATATGATTCCTTAGGGAGTAAATGGAGTTAGAAACATTTATTACATTGGAGGCAACATTTTCCGCTTGGGATATAATGCTTTCAAAAGTTCCGTAAGCGGATTTTATTTCTTCCGTGCTTTGTTCCACATCAGAAAGACCTATATCCATCACTTCTACTGTCTTTACAGTTTCGTCTTGAATTTCCTGCAAAAGATTTTCTATATCTATGGATGCATCTTTTGTTTGATCAGCAAGTTTTCTTACTTCATCTGCAACCACGGCAAAGCCTCTTCCTGCTTCCCCAGCCCTAGCAGCTTCTATGGCTGCATTAAGCGCAAGCATGTTGGTGCTTTCTGCTATATTCCTTATAAGGGTTACTATATTTGTTACTTCTTCTGATTTTTCGCTTAATACCCTTACCATTTTTCTTGAATTGTCTACATTATTTTTAATTAGCTCCATTCTTTCATTGATAATATTTATATTATCCGTGCCTTCTTGTGCAATAGCGGCAGCATTTCTTGCTGTATCAGCAGCTTCCTTTGTATCATTGGAAACCTTCTCCACATTATCCGATAATTCCTTGGCTATAATATCGGTGTCTTGTATTGAGCCTATCTGGGCTATGGAGCCTTCAGCCGTAGACTGAGTTATTGCCGATATTTCTTCTAAAGAAGCAGCGCTGGTGGTAGAGTTGTCACTAAGTGAGCCTGCGTGCTCATTTATATCTGTGACAGCATTACTTACCTTTTTTAATATATTCGCTAAAGAATCAGCCATGGCATTGAAGGATTCTTGTAGTATACCGATTTCATCTTTGGATTTTATTTTAATTCTGTTGGTTAAAACTCCGCCTTCAAATTCCTTTGCTATATCGGTCATTTTTTTAATTGGGCCAACAATTATATTAGCAAAGAAAAAACTAGCTATAAGAGCTATTAGTAAGGATAAAGCAGTTATAATTATATATTTTGTGTTCTCTTCCTCCACTGGTGCCATAACTTCTCCTAGCTCAATCTCCGTAATAACACCCCAAGCCGTGGAGGGTATTTTGGCATATGTACCCAATACTTCTTTTCCCTTTTCATTGGTATAGGAGCTTGTGTCTTCTTCACCATTTACAACTTTTACTGCACCTTCTATTTCATTGGCTACCGTATCGTATTCTTTTAATACCATTTCTTCTACCCTATGGTGTGCTAGTACAATACCATTTCTATCTATAACGTATGTATAGCCGGTCTCTCCCACATTTGCGTTTTGAATTATATCTTGTATGCTGCTAAAGCTTACTTGTACACCTAAGACACCCACGGGGCTTTCATCAATATCCATAATAGGAACAGATACTAAAAAAATAGGAATCCTACTGAATTTATCAAAGCTTGAATCGGAAATGTAGTGCTTGCCTGCATAGGCATCAATGAACAAGCTTTCATTTAAAATATTTGTTCCTTCAGTAAATATGTCAGTAGCACATACAATATTTCCTTCTGAGTCTGCTAAAAAGACTTGGTTAATACTATCATCAGATACTAAAAGTTTTCCTATAATTCTTTTTTGCTCCCCATGTTCCAAATCCAAAAGATTTATTGAACGCGGCAATAGGCCCATTGTTTTTACAATAGTGTTTATGTAACTGTTAATCTTTTCATTTGTGCTGCTGTTGATAGATTCATTAAGGGCTTTTGTATTACACATGATTTGATCTGTAGATGATTTAAAATCTATATAAAGTGCTGCGAATAGCGGTAATAGTGTAAAAATAGTAACTATTGAAATGATTCTAAATTTTAGTGATAAACCTTTTATTTGTTTTTTCACTTTCAATAAAATACCCCCGATCCTGCGTATTACATTATTATATATATTTTTTAATTATATGTATATATTAGCAGATATTTGTCAAAAAAACATTAATTTTATGAAAGCTTTGCAGCGTTATTGTTGCAGTTTATTTTCTCCATATTAAATAGGCATTGATAAAGCCGTCTAAGTCTCCATCCATTACAGCGTTTATATTGCCTACTTCTTCGCCAGTTCTGTGATCCTTTACCATGCTATAGGGATGGAAGACGTAGGATCTGATTTGGTTGCCCCAAGCAATTTCCCTGTATTCTCCCTTTATATCCTCTATTTTGTCCTTTTGTTCCTGTTCTTTGATTTCCAAAAGCTTTCCATAGAGCATTTTCATGGCCATTTCTTTATTATAATGCTGGGATCTTTCATTTTGGCATTGGACTGTTACACCCGTAGGTATATGGGTAATCCTTACTGCTGAGTCTGTTTTATTTACATGTTGGCCGCCGGCCCCGCTGGCCCTATAAGTATCTACCCTTAAATCCTCCGGATTTATATCTATTTCTGCAATATCGGCCAGTTCTGGCATTACATCAATAGAGGCAAAGGATGTGTGGCGTTTACCCGCCGCATCAAAGGGAGATATTCGGACTAATCTATGGACACCTTTTTCAGCTTTTAAGTAGCCGTATGCATTTTCCCCTTCTATTAAAAGGCTAGCACTTTTTATGCCGGCCTCCGTGTCTTTCAACATGTCCAAAACCGTAATCGTATAGCTCTTTTGCTCTGCCCACCGAGAATACATTCTAAAAAGCATTATGGCCCAATCCTGGGCTTCCGTGCCTCCGGCTCCGGCATGTATTGTAAAAATTGCATTGTTTTTATCGTGCTCACCGTCAAGCAATGTTTCAATTTTGAATCTATCTATTTCTTTGCTTAAAATCGAAAACTCCTTATGGATTTCCCCCAGCAAAGACTTATCATCCTCTTCTTCACATAGGCCAATCATTATTTGTATATCTTCAAAAAGGCTTTTTAGATTTTCTATTCTTTCTAGCTTTTCTTTTAATCTTTTTGATGCTTGCAATATTTTAGCTGCCTTATCGGAGTCATCCCAAAAGCCTTCTTCCTGCATTTTTTCTTGTATTTTATTTATTTGCTTTTTTAGCCCTGCTGGGTCAAAGGGACACCTCAATATCATTTATGGATGTTTCCATCTCCGGTAATTGAAATTTATACTTTTCAAGTTCTATCATTGTTTTCCTCCTACAACTTTGCTAGATATATCTCTTAACTCTTAACTCTTAGCTCTTAGCTCTTAGTTCTTAGTTCTTATTTCCCGCAGCAGCGTTTGTATTTTTTT
>CAYMVQ010000026.1:0-15105 GCA_964394355.1 uncultured Clostridiaceae bacterium | reverse complement strand
CTCTTAGCTCTTAGTTCTTAGTTCTTATTTCCCGCAGCAGCGTTTGTATTTTTTTCCACTACCACAGGGACAGGGATCATTTCTGCCTATCTTTACATCCTTTACCACTGGTTTTCTTGCGCCGCCGGTCCCATCGCTGCTAGTGGCTACGGGCTCTGCCACCTTTTCTCTTCGTGGAATCCTGTTTACACTAACATTGTATATATATTTAACCGTATCTTCTTTAATGCTTTTTACCAAATCCAAAAACATATCGTAGCCCTCTACTTGATAGGCTTGCACCGGATCCTGCTGGCCGTAAGCCCTTAAATTTATACCTTCTCTTAATTGATCCATAGCGTCCAAATGATCCATCCACTTGGTATCGACAACTCTGAGTAGTATAACTCTTTCTAGCTCCCGCATATCTTCGCTGCCTATTTCCGCTTCTTTTGCTTCATAAACCTTAAGTCCTATATTCTGAAGGGCTTCTTTTAGTTCTTCCCTATCCATCTGCATAATATCTTCCGGTTTTATAGCTCTTTTGGGTAAAAATATGTTTTGCAAATATTCTAAAAGTCCGGCAATATCCCATTCTTCCGGGTATTGACTTCCTACGGTATAGTTATCCACTGCATCGGATATAACTTCCGTCAGCATATCCATAATAGAGGCCTTTATATCCTCGCCCATAAGCACTTGGCGCCTTTGAGCATATATAACCTCTCTTTGTTTATTCATAACATTATCATATTGCAATACATGCTTTCTTATATCAAAGTTCCTACTCTCTACCTTCTTCTGGGCATTTTCAATGGACCTTGTAAGCAGGCTATGCTCTATAGGCATATCTTCCTCCATGCCCAAAGTCTCTACTAGACCCATAAGTTTTTCTGAGCCAAAGAGCTTCATCAAATCGTCTTCTAAAGATATATAAAATCTACTACTACCCATATCTCCCTGCCTACCGGAACGCCCACGCAATTGGTTATCAATACGCCTTGATTCATGCCTTTCAGTTCCTATAACATGCAAGCCTCCCAGCTCCTTAACTCCTTCACCCAGGACAATATCTGTCCCTCTACCTGCCATATTGGTGGAAATGGTAACAGAATTTTTTTCTCCTGCTTTGGCAATTATTTCAGCTTCTTTGTCGTGGTATTTTGCATTTAAAACCTCATGGCCTATACCCCTTTTCTTTAGCATAGAGCTTAAAAGCTCTGACTTTTCTATAGATATAGTGCCTACTAAAATCGGCTGCCCCGTCCCGTGAAGCTCCTTTATCTCTTCAACTACTGCATTGAATTTGCCTCTTTCATTTTTATAAACTGCATCAGGAAAATCTTCTCTAATCATAGGCATATTGGTGGGAATAACCACAACATCCAAATTGTAGATGGCCCTGAACTCGTCTTCTTCAGTTTTTGCCGTTCCAGTCATGCCTGCTAGTTTTTTATACATTCTGAAATAGTTTTGAAAGGTAATAGTAGCCAAAGTAAGGCTTTCCCTTTCGATTTTTACCCCTTCTTTAGCTTCAATGGCCTGGTGAAGTCCTTCACTATAGCGCCTGCCCATCATCAACCTGCCAGTAAATTCATCGACTATAATCACTTCTCCATCTTTAACTACATAGTCAATATCCCTTTTCATAATAGCCCTGGCCTTTAAGGCCTGATTTATATGGTGTTGGATTTCCATATTATCTGGGTCTGCTAAATTCTCTATACTAAAAAAGCTTTCTGCTTTCTTTATTCCCGCGTCCGTCAATAAAACAGTTTTGGCTTTTGGGTCGACAGTATAATCGCCTTTTTTCTTTTTTTCTTCCTCGTCTTCTTCCGTGCCTTCCCAATATTGAGTTAGTAGCTCAGAACGACTTTCCTCTTTGCTGTCTTCTCCCCTTTTTAAAGTTTTTACAAAGCTATTTGCTGCAAAATATAGATTTGTGGATTTGTCCCCAGCACCAGAAATAATAAGAGGGGTACGGGCTTCGTCCACCAAGATACTGTCCACCTCGTCAACTATGGCATAATTGAGCTCTTTTTGAACCATCTGCTCCCTATATATAACCATATTGTCTCTAAGGTAATCAAAACCAAATTCATTATTGGTGCCGTAAGTAACATCACAACTATAGGAACGCTGCCTTTCTTCACTATCCAGCCCATGAACGATAAGGCCAACGCTTAGGCCTAAAAACTCGTATACTTTGCCCATCCATTGGCTGTCACGTCTTGCTAGATAATCATTAACGGTTATTACATGAACACCCTTACCCTCCAGGGCATTTAAGTATACGGGCAAAGTAGCCACCAAGGTTTTGCCTTCACCGGTTTTCATCTCGGCGATTCTACCTTGATGAAGCACCACTCCGCCTATAAGTTGAACACGGAAATGGCGCATAGCCAAAACTCTTTTGGAAGCCTCTCTAACTACGGCAAATGCTTCCGGTAGTAAATCATCCAGAGTTTCTCCTTCTTCCAGCCTTTTTCTAAATTCATCGGTTTTGGCTTTTAACTCCTCATCTGATAGTTTTTCCATTTGGCCTTCTAAGGCCTCTATTTCATCAACTATTTTTTCAATCTTTTTTATTTCTCTGTCATTTTCATTACCAAATAGTCTACCAAAAAAAGACATATATTCCTCACTCCTAATATATTTCCTTCATAATTTGCATTATTAATTTTATCATATTGTACCTTTTATAACAATTAAGCTATTTAATTTTCTTGGGGACTTTTTCTCAGCATTAAAATTTGTATATATATAAATGCGCCTACAGATATGAAAACATCACCTATACTGAATACAGACGGGAAAAATGGCTTTTTGCCCATGGTAAAGATATCCGCTAAGAACCATAAATTGGTCTTAGGGTCTATAAGCTTGTGGCTTATATTTGAACCATTTTCTATAAGTCCAATATTTTTTAAAAGTCCAACATTGACTAGAGCATCCTTGGAAACCGGCATTTGTCCATCATTGGAAAAGATCACCAAAAAATTTAATAATACCCCTATAAGTATGATCTTAAAGGGTAGTTTTTTTATATTTAATATTATGCCTATTATTAAAAGCACATAGGATAGAAAATGAATATATAATATATTGGCCTTTATAAAATTGTAACCCCTACGGGCTAAAAAAATACATATATATTGTAAAAGAAAGGAGGCCACGATAAATGCCCAACCCTTTATCACTTCGGTGCCTATATTATAAAAACGCCCACCTCTTATTTTCCCTACAATTAGCGAAATCCCAAGACTTTCAACTAACAACTTTTAACATCCTCTTTTCTTCCCACATCATCTTTACAAATTCCCCGGCTAATTTTGGTTCAAAGAAAAATCCCGTTTCATCTTCTATTATCTTTATGGATTTTTCAAAGCTCATGGCTTTTCTATAAGGCCTATCAGAAGTCAATGCATCGAAAACATCTACAATACAGATTATGCTAGACTCTATGGGTATTTCCCTATATGTTTTATTATTGGGATAGCCTGTCCCATCGTATCTTTCATGGTGGGATAAAACAATATTTGCAACATCTTTTAGAAAATCTATTTCACTAATAATATTTGCACCGATAACTGGGTGTTCTTTAATTTTATTAAATTCTTCTTTTGTAAGTGACCCGGGTTTATTGAGTATTCTTTCATCAATACCAATTTTTCCAATATCATGTAACATAGCTGCAATCCTGAGGTTTTCTAAGCTTTTGCCGCTAAGTCCCATCCTTTTGCCTAACTTATAAGATAAATCACAGGTCCTTTTTGAATGTCCTTCTGTGTAAGGATCTTTGGCCTCTACAGCGGTACACAAAGCTTTAACCGTGTCTACATAGATGTTTTTCATATCTATATACATTTTAAAAGAATACCTGGCTAATAAAAGAGGACCAAAGAATAGTAAAACACCAAATATACCGTAATTGAAATATGCTATACCGATAATAATGGCTAAGGGTGCTAGGGCCAAATTATCTCTTATAACCCAAAAAACATTGTTTTTAAAAAGCCTTGAAGGTTTTTCCTCCGTTAATATGGACATTAAAAAAGTAGTCAAAAGATTGTTGACCATTATATATACTGCAATGCCCAATATCATAGGGAAGATATTGCTAACTTCAAAGTTACCAGAAATTCCTCCTGTGCCCTCGTAAACAACACAAGCCAAGCCGGATGATAGTATTATATTAGAGCCATTAAAAAGAGTCTTATATATGGGTGTGTTTAATATATGATGATATTTGTCATCTTTTTTTGCTATCCGAAACATTATACCAAGGCTAGAAATCCAACATGCCTGGGGTATTCCAAGAATAAGTATTAGGGTAAGACCAATGGCGAAGCCCACGGATAAACCTCTATCATTGGGAGCTTCGATGGTTAAAGATTCTGCTGCTATGGATAAAAGCAAGAAAAATATAAATTGTTTATAATCAATAGTATGGATTTTTGTTAAAGTATATAAGAGAAACAATAATCCTAGTCCGATTACAAAAGAAACATAGTATTTTAATTTTTTTGGCATGGTCCCACCTCTGTATAAGAATTGGCCGACATAAACTAAATTTTAAAACCAGCTTGAATGAGCTCCTCCGGCTAGTATAAGTGATAAAATAGTTATTAATATTCCTGCCAGCTTCTTCATGGTTTGCCTCCTTTATTATCAGGCTCTGTCCCTTCGCTAGTAGAACAGGCAAACCTCTCCGCTTAAAAAATGTCGGCCAAAACTAATCTATTGCTGTTATTTTTCTATTTATAGCGTCTAAAACTGATTTTGCAATTGCATCATTTTCGTCATTTTTTATCAAGCAGCAACCAGAAAACAAATTATTACTATTTTTATATGCACAGCCGATTAAAGCTAGAAATACTTCTTCACCGGCTATTTTTTTCTTTTCTATTCCCTCTAGATAAAATATATCCTTAGTATGTATATACTCTTCAACGGCTAAAATAGTTGCTTCCGCAATGGCTTTATATTTATTTGTAGTAGATTTAATTTTAACTGAATGTCCTTGGTAGTTTTTATTTTCGCTTTCCAAATTTACAATTGCTTTAAAAGTATTATCTATATTCATTACTGTAATGCCGGAAATTTTTATTCTATTGTCTTTAAATTCATCTATATCAATTTGGGCAACGGATATAATTTTATAATCTATAACTATATCGAATTTTGCATTTATGGCAGATTGAATATCCCTGACTATTTGTTTTATATTCTTTCCTGTAGGACAAAGGACATGAATCTCTTGTAAATTCTCTTCTTCCATCACTATTTTACAAGATAGAACATCTGGCATCATACAAATAAGGGATTTTAAATCTTTTTCATTTATAATATCCAATTCTTCCACAAAACTCCCCCTCAAAAGCCTAATCCATTACTTATTCGACCAATATTTAGTAAATCCTTTAAATTATCAAAAAATGATTCAGCCGGACTATGAAGTCCGGCTTCCATTGCTATTAAAAGGTTGGTTCTATTAAACCGTAATTTCCGTCTTTCCTCTTGTATACCACATTAACCTCTTCCGTTTCTGCATTAAAAAACATAAAGAAGACGTGGCCTAAAAGCTCCATTTGCAACACGGCTTCTTCCACGGGCATAGGCTTCATTGCAAATCTTTTAGTTCTGACAATCTTTGGTTCGCCGCTCTCATCCTCATCTACATCGAATGAGAAGCTTTCGAACCTGAGACTTCCGTCTTTGATTCTTTTCTCCAGCTTTGTCCTGTGTCTGGCAATTTGCCTTTCCAGCTTCTCCGCCACACTGTCAATAGATGTATACATGTCATCGGTAGCTACTTCACCTCTAAGAATCACTCCGTTAAACGGGATTGTCACTTCAATGATGTGTCTGTTCTTTTCAACTGTCAGAGTTGCATGTGCCACGGTACCGGGGTTAAAAAACTTTTCGAACTTTGATAACTTCTTTTCGACCCTCTCTCTCAAGGCCTCCGTCACAACAATGTTCTTACCGCTAACATTTATACGCATAACAACATCTCCTTTCGCAACTATTATGCTACCGTATATATAGTTTATTCTACATTAGGATAAATAATCCTGCAATAAATAATATGAAGATTTGTATTTCTTACTGTATTAGATGATGCATGCTTCGAGTTAATTCGATGCTAGGTGATAAAGACAATGTGAAAGTATTCCATAATAGGCAGGCCCCTCCTGTATACTTATTAAGGCTTGGAAAAACTTCGACAAATGCTGATATACTTAATCTATGGGACATAAGGGTTTATATCCAAAGCCTGTGGACAAGAATAGGAGTTTCTTAGATAAAAATATGCTTTTTCTGTGGATAATGTGCATAAGTCTGTTGATAAGTTGATTTTACTAGCTTGAAAATGTTGAAAGCTTGTTGATTTCTTGTTAAAAGATTTTGGATAAAGATTTTTGTCGAATAGGCTATTAATTATCATTCATTATAGGGAATATATATACAAGTTGATATTAAAGCACCTCTTTATGCTTCTTCTAAGCTTAATCATTAAAATAAAAATAGCCACCTAGGTGGCTATTTTTGTTGGTTTTAGTTTAGAGTCCTTGTTCTCTTCTTGCTTCAAAGCATTCTCTGCAATATACGGGTCTGTCATTGGTTGGGTTAAATGGAATTTGAGTATCTTTGCCGCATTCTGCACACACTGCATCATACATAACTCTTTCTCTTCTACCGCTGTTAGCGGCTTTTCTAGCCATTCTGCAGTCTCTGCATCTTGCAGGTTCGTTTTGGAATCCTTTTTCTGCGTAGAATTCTTGTTCTCCAGCAGTAAAAGTGAAATCCTGTCCGCACTCCTTACATACTAACGTTTTGTCCTCGTACATGAAAAATCCCTCTTTCTTTTAAACTTAGGTTAGGTAGGGCAAAAGAAACGGATTTTCGTTCCTGGAAAAAACGTTCTCAACCAAACACCTATACCCTGATAATATGGCCTACGTCAGCTGACCTGATCTTTGCCCCCACACTCGCCGCCTGGAAGCCTCGCTCAAGCTATTACGCTCCTCACTAATACTTCTCTCGGATTACCCCGGACGGGCTTACACCTAAGCCGCACCATGCTCACAAAACATTGTTTTGCTTACGTGGGTCGTTTCGCCTGCGACCGGCATCGACTTACAATCACAGACCTGACGCGCTACCAATATAAATATTATATACCTATTTATTATAATATACAAGAAAAGAAATTTTATTAATTTTCTTTACAAATATTAAGCATTGTTGCTTACACGTAGCTATCTTCATCAAATTATAGGAAATTTTGCTCCCCCTAGCCCTGTAGCAGCAAATTCATTCGCTACGCTAAGGAAATAAACAAAAAGAATCGCCAGGCTGCTTTTACTTTTTCTTATCTATATAGATGCCATCGGTATTGGTGCTTTGTTTCTCATAGGCGCTTATGGATTTTTTCCCGAGACTCACTTGCTTAATATCATTCTTCACATTGTCAATTAAAATTTCTAGTGCATCTTTATTTTCTCTTTCTAAAGCCATGGTTTTATGAGCAATTTCCATTAGGCCCTTAATTTGTTCTTTTATAATCTTAAAATCCGAATAATTTCCTGTATCCAATTCTTCCATACTTTCTATATTTAAGCGTTTTTTAAGGTCCTCAAAGATCATGCTAAATCCTTTATCAATATTATCTATCTTATCAATTTCTATTTGTTTATCGTCTATGTATTTTTCCAGATTGGCTCCTTCATTTGTATCTATATCATTTTTTTGTTTTAACGTAAGATTGTAAATAATTTTTAATGCTTCTTTTTTTTTATTTAATAATTCTTGCATTTTTACAACATTATCATCACATTGTGGATTCATAAAATTCCCCCCGATAATTATTAATAGGCTCAAACCCACCAATGAACCCGACTCTACGCTATCAATAAGCTCTTAAAACATAAAAGGCATGCAAGCATGCCTTATTGATTCACTACCTGCTGACCCTTGGCTAATTTCATAGCTTGGTGCCAGGTGTCTCTTAATTCTTCTGCTAGATTTATTACTTCTTCTATTATGGGCTTGTCCTTATGTATATTGGCATCCACCAGCCTCCAATACATATAATCGTACAATGAATAAAGACCAGCGGATAGCTCATAATTCATATCCAGGCTAGCCATAAACTCTTCCAATATATTTTGTGCCCTGACAAGATCGTTATTAGTCTTCTCCCTATTATTCTCATCAATGGACATTGCCGCTAGCTTCAAGTGCTTTATCAGTCCATTGTAAAGCATAAGTGCCAGTTCTTGGGGTGTTGATGTATTTACCACATTTTTTTTATACTGTTGGTAGGGATTTGCTATAGCCATTTATATCTCCTCCATTTTATTGCTGTACGCCTCCAAAAGCTTGAGCCATCCAAGCCGATTGTGCTGACATTCTGCCTAATGCCGTCTCCAGTGAGGCAAATTTACGGTAGAGGCTTTCTTCTTTGCTAAATAATTTATTCATCATATCTTCTATCAATAAATCTTTTTTGTTTATTTCTTCTACTAGGGTGCTTTGAAATTCAGTTAAATCTCCCACTATGCCGGCTTTTTCCAGTAGGACGCCTTTTTTGCCGTTTTTGTTTCTGGTTGTCCTTATATTATCCTGGAGTATATCAAAAATCCTATCTACAACACCGCTTTCTGCATATCTTTGTTTTCTTTCTGCAGCAGTTGCATCCGGACTATATGATATATCTGATTGTTTTGCAAATATATCCTTAATCTTGTCTGGGTTATCGTTTATAGCTTTTTTAAGCTTTTCTTCGTCTATAAAGAGCTTTGCCCCATCTCTCCAATCCCCTGTTGAAATCCCTATAGAAGAAAGGGTGCCGGATTCGGTAATATCCCCCATGGCCCTTCTTAAATCAAATAGGATGCCGCTTAATATACTGTCCCCTTTTATAAGACCTTTTTTCGCATTTTCTTCCCATTTTTCAATTTCCGTATCTTTCATAGAATCTTTTTGTTCTTCCGTCAAAGGTAAGTAATATGAACCGTATCTGCCCCCGGCTTTCGGTCTTTCCTCATTTATCTTGGAAGAAATTTTATCTATAAGCTCATTATATTTATCAACAAAAGACTTTATCTTATCAAATATTGCATCCGTATCTTGGCTTAAACTTATTTTTATCGGCTCATCATCTTCTTTACTTACAGCTTTTAAAGTATAAGTAACTCCGTCTATGGTAAATATATTTGAATTTCTACTTGCCGGCTTGCCATCTAATTCAAATTGGGCATCTTTGCCCTTAACTTCATTTGAAATATCAAATCCTATTTTTTCAAAGAATCCAGTCTCATCACTGATATTGATTTTAGCCTCTGCCCCTGTGGCTTTCGTATTTATTGTAAACTTATCCAGGAAGGAACTATAGGCCATCTTTACATTGGCATGGCTATTATTTATTTCACCCACTAAATCACTGATTTTTTTGTCTCCGCTTATCTCAATAATTTTATCATTAATGGTAAAGGTCAATTTGTTATTTTCCAATTCCAAGTCGTATTCTTCGGCAACTTTGGAAATTTTACTGTTTATGCTAAGTCCTGTTTCCCCAAAAATATCATTAGCCGTCTCCAAAGTGGCTGTTTCCGCTAATTGGCTTACTTTTATTTTGTGTTCTAACATGGATACTTGGGAGTTTCCTGATGCCGTAACTATGGACTCATCACTTGAAGTAACTTTATATGAAAAATATGAATTTGCTGAGCGCATATAAGTATCAGGCTTTAATATATCAAAAAATTCATCCTTAAAGCCCCGGAGTGCATTTGTTATTGATCTGTAGTCATCCCTTCTCCACTCCAGTATCTGCTTGTCTTGTCTGGCCCTATCCACCTTCATGCTATCAATCATCATCATTTGTTTTATTATGGTATCTGTGTCAAGACCTGATGCAAGGCCGGTGAATCTTAATCTGGAGTTTAAAACATTATTTATGTTGTTTATCATTTAGACTACCTCCTCTCATCTACTAAAATACCAGCTATCTCCCATAATTTTGCCACTAAGTCCAAAATCTTCTCAGGTGGTATTTCTCTTATTACTTCTTTTGTCTCTCTGTCTATTACCTTTATCATTATTTCTTTTGTCTCCTCATGGATTGAATATTCAAAACTGCAAGTAGCTCCCTTTATAGCTTTGTTTGTGCGATTAACCATATCCACCCAAGTGGCTTCATCAACAGATAATTCATATCTAGATTTTTGGGCTAACTCCTTAAAACTATAATCAGCTTTTGGGGAGGGCTTGCTACCACTTTCTGCAATGTTTTGAGTACTTTTACTTGTAATATTTGATTCGCTGACAGATGTCTCCGATGGAAACATAGCTGTCACATTATTCAAAGATTCGACTCTCATTTTAAATCCCTCCTTGGATAAATAATAAAATCCTTTCTTTATTATATATCGTAATAAAGTAGGATTTTCTTTAGTAAAATTGCTTTATATTTTATAAATTGGCATTAAATTCTTCTTTCATTTCTTCAGTGTAAAATAAAAATCTATTTTTACCGAGTTTTTTTGCTGTATAAAGTGCAATATCAGCTTTTAACAAAAGCTCGTCAGCATAATTCCCATTCCTTGGATACTGGACTATACCCATAGATACGGTTATATTGTTTTCAAGATTATCTACTATAATTGCTTTTTCAAAAGCTTTTCTTATAGTTTGCACATGCCTTTCAATTTTTAAATCGTTTTCCTCTCTTATCAAAATCAGAAATTCATCTCCTCCGTATCTAAAAGTTACGGAATTTTCCGGAGCCAAATTTTTTATCATATTGGCAATGTATTTTAACAATTTATCGCCGTAGGAATGACCAAGTACATCATTTACTTTTTTAAAATTATCCAAATCCAGCAGCACCAATGCGCCTTTATTTTCCTTTCCTAATTCTATATCCAAAGTTTCTGTAAGTTTCCGCCTGTTACATAGCTTAGTAAGGGGGTCGTGATCCGCTAGAAATTTAATCTGCTCCTCTTTTTCTTTTATATCATTTATATCAATTAAAACTCCATGAATTAACTCTCGACCTTTAGTTCTTATAAATTTACCCCTTATCAAATACCAATTAATATGACTCTCTTTATCAATTATTCTAATCTGTACATCAATGGTTTCTTTGCTTTTATTGATACAAGCCTTAATTTCATTTACTAGTATATCTCTATCATCTTTATGTACAGCTCCATCAATTATTTCATATATATTTTGCTTTTTAAATATTCTTTGTCCTACCAAATCAATAAAGTTTTTTGTAAACATCATGGTTTTTTCGATGATATTTATCTCCCAAATAAAGCTTCCTGTAGCTTCTATGGCTATCTCATATTTTTGCATAAGCTCGTCATTTTTTTCTGAGTAAATTTGAATCTCATCATATTGGGCTCTAAGTTCCTCTTCACTTGATGTTAATTGCTCTACGGTAGCTTCAAGCTCAAGATTTGTAGATTCCAGTTCTCCCCTGTACTTGTACTTTTCCGTTATATCTGTATAAATGCCATATCCGCCAACGATTTCATCTCCTATCTCTATCAGGGCACCTCTTATATTTACTACTACAGCTTCCCCATCCTTCGTGTACCTGGTATCTTCATAATCAACAATACCTCTTTCAAACAATTTATTTGTTATATCAATAGCATCTTTTCTTAAGTTCTTTATAGTGACCAAATCATCTGGACTCCGACCTATGCATTCCTCTTTTGTATAGCCGAATATCCTTGTAAAACTCTGGTTCACATCGTATATTATGTGGTTTTTATCAAAACAAACTATGCCATCAGGACTGCTGGAAAACAGAGTTTCGTACCTTTTTAGCAATTCTTCCTGTTGTCTTTCATACTTTTTTAAATCCGTAATATCTCTTGATAAAGAAACGACGGCCTCTATTTCTCCATCGTTATTTAAAATTGGTACTGCCTTGCCCCAATCATAATAATCCAACTTTTTGCTATAGGTCTCACCCTCAACGGAACCATCTTTAAATCTTTCAAACCTATAATAATGCTTTTCCGTTTCTTTATTCGGACTCAATACCAATTCAGCTAGGGTACCTCGCTTTTGGCCATAAAATGCCATTGAGTGTGCAAAATCACCTTTTCCTAGTATTTCTTCCTTTTTTATATTTGTAAGCCTTTCCATAGCACTATTCCATAATATTACTCTTCCATCCTTATCTATGGCAAAGAAAGGATCCGGTAACATTTCTATCACTATCTTTGAAAATTCATCTTTTTTCAACTACCCCAACCCCCATTTTTTTGTGCCCTCAAATATTCTTACATTTTATTCAGAGATAGCACAAGGCAACTAAATCACCTTTTCCTAGTATTTTTAATATATAAAGCAAGATGTCCTATAGCATATAGCTTAAAAGTCATTCCTCAAGCACTTATGACCTTATTCTACCAAATATGCTCTATTTCCACAATCCTATATCAAACTTTCCTTCCATACTCTCGGAAAAAAACAAGTATTTGTCTTTGCCGGATTTTTTTGCTGTATAGAGGGCAATATCTGCTTTTATTAAAAGCTCATCCCCACAATTTCCGTCTTTGGGATACCTCACTATACCCATAGTTACCGTGATATTGCTTTCAAAATTTTCTACAAGAATCCCTTTTTTAAAACCATCCCTGATATTTTGTATGTAAGCTTTAATCTTGGGCTTATTATCTTCCCTTACTAAAATCAGAAACTCATCTCCTCCATACCTAAAAGTAATGGAATCCTTGGGAGCTAGATCTTTTATCATATTGGCAATACGCCTTAGTAATTTATCACCATAAGTATGACCAAGTACATCATTTATTTTTTTAAAATTATCCAAATCCAAAAGCATTAATGCACCCTTGCGTCCGCTTTTTAACTCTCTTGACAAGGTTGCCGAAAGCTTTCTTCTATTGCAAAGTTTGGTAAGAGGATCATGATTGGCTAGATATTCTATTTGCTCTTCCTTTTGCTTTATATCACTAATATCAATCATTACACCGTATATTGTCTCCCTGCTCTTGCTTTTTAGGATTTTGCCCCTTATTAAATACCAATGGATATTATCGTGTTTATCAATAATTCTAACTTGAATATCAATATCGCATTTAGGATTATTGATACAATTTAAAATCTCGGTTTTTAATAAATCCCTGTCTTCCTCATATACAATCTTATTTATTATATCGTACATATCAGTCTTTTTATAAATCCGCCGGCCTACCAAGTCAATAAAGTTTTTAGAAAACTCCATGGTTTTATCGGAAATATTGATTTCCCATATATAACTATCCGTAGCTCCTATTGCTATTTCATATTTTTGCATCAGTTCTTCATTGTTTTCTGAATACTGCTGTATTTCATCGTATTGGGCTCTAAGTTCTTCTTCACTGGAAATAAGCTGTTCTACAGTAGCTGCCAGCTCAGTATTAGCAGACTCCAGCTCCTCTTTGTAATTTTCTTTTTCTGTAATATCCGTATATATAACAAAACCCCCAGCCACCTCGCCAGCTATAATTATTAATGCTCCTCTAATACTTGTAATAATGGGTGTGCCATCCTTTGCATATCTGGTATCTATGAAATCCACTATGCCCTTGTCAAATAGCTCCTCGGTTTTTTCTACCGCTGACTGCCTAAATTTTGTTGGCATGACCAAATCATCAGGGCTTTTGCCTATACATTCCTCTCTTGTATAAGCAAATTTATTTATAAAACTTTCATTTACATCGAATATCATATGGTTTTTATCAAAACAAACAATGCTATCAGGGCTATTCGAAAACAAGGTTTCATATCTTTTAAGCAATTCTTCCTGCCGTCTTTGATATTTTTTAATTCTACTCATGTCCCTGGAAGTAATAACAACGGCTTCCAGTTCTCCTGCTTGATTACGCAAGGGCACCGCTTTCCCCCAATCGTAATAATCCAATTGGGAATTGTAGGTTTCACCTTCAACAGCTCCGTTTTCATCTCTATAAAAATTAATATAATATTTATCTTCTACTTCTTTATCTGGTTTCAACACCAAATCAACAAGACAAGGCCTGGCCTCGCCAAAAAACACCTTTGAATAAGCAAAATCACCTTTGCCTAGTATCTCCTCTTCCTTAACCCCAGTAAACTTTTCTATCTCTTTATTCCATATAATTACTCTGCCATCTTTGTCTATTGCAAAAACAGGATCCGGCAGTGCATCTAAAATTTTTTTAAATAAACCATTCTTATTCAAATAAAAACCCCCTAATTCATTGTCCAAAGTTGGAATTTCGGGTTGTAAAAATAAATTAATGAAGTCAGATAAAACTATAGACAAATTTATAAGATATTATAAGTTTATTCTACTAAATATGATGTATTTCTACAATGCCCATATTTTTTTAAGATTCTGTCATAAACAATTAACAAATTATTGAATAATGCCGATATAAATAGTAGATGGAGGTGAATACTTGTGAGAATAGAAAATATAAAAACAGTGGAAGCTGTAGCTAAAATAGATAAGACGAAAGTAACAAAAAAGGATATAGACAAAAAAGAAAGGAAAAATGAGCCAGCAGTCGTTTATGAGAAAAGCAAAAATATAAATACCAATCAAATATATGATAAAAATATGATTTTAAAATTAAAAGCCGAAAGTCAAAAATCCTATAATAGTTTAAGAAGAATTGTAGAGGAACTGCTTACCCGACAAGGTAAAACTCTAGGCCTTTTAAAAGCGGATGCCATAATTCAAGTTGATGAGAAGGCTCGTTTGGAAGCTCAGGAATTAATAGGCCCTGATGGAGAGCTTGGGGTAGAAAAAGTAAGCCAACGAATAGTTGATTTTGCAATAGCCGCATCCGGCGGTGATAAATCAAAGCTGGAAGAAATGAAAAATGCCATAGATAAAGGATTTAAAGAAGCTGAAAGGGTCCTAGGTAAACTTCCGGATATATCGAGGCAGACTTATGATAGGATTATGGAAAAACTAGAAGCATGGGAGAATGAGGAATAGAGGCGAATGAATTCGCCTCTATTTCACTAATTATTGCATTTTATGTGGATGATGAATTGATTGCTTTCCGATGAAACCAGCCAGTTCTTATATATGAAAAAGAA
>CAYMVQ010000025.1:0-28861 GCA_964394355.1 uncultured Clostridiaceae bacterium | reverse complement strand
TATAATAACACAGGGCTTATCAACTGTCAATGAAAATTTAGTTATTTCCACTTACCCTAGTTGTAAAGTAAAGTGGCTGAGAAATTTCTCATGTTTCCTATAGAAGTAATTCTTATTAACTAACTAAGAATTAAGAGCTAAGAGCTAAGAGCTAGGGTATTCCTTTAAGGTTTTTTTGCAAGTTGTCTTTTAATCTGTGTTAAAAAATCATATTGCCCAGGAAATAAATATGTTTAATAAAAAAACCGCAAATGCGGCTTTTTTATTTTATTTCTATTTCTGCTCCTACTTCTTCTAGCTTAGCTTTAATTTCATCTGCTTCTTCTTTGCTGACTCCTTCTTTAACCGTATTAGGAGCCCCGTCTACCAGGTCTTTTGCTTCTTTTAATCCAAGACCGGTAATTTCCCTAACAACTTTAATTACCTTAATCTTTTGTGCACCTATATTAGCCAATACTACATTAAATTCTGTTTGTTCTTCTGCTGGCGCATCAGCCGCTACTGCACCTGCTGCAGCTGCTACAGGCGCTGCCGCGGTTACTCCAAATTCTTCTTCAATAGCTTTTACTAGTTCTGATAATTCTAAAACTGTCATATTCTTTATTTCTTCAATAAAATTTGAAATCTTTTCACTTGCCATTTAATATACCTCCTAATTATTTTTAAGCTTCCGCCTCTTTATTTTCTTTAATTGTATTTAACATGTATGCCAGGTTTCTCATGGTGCCCTGTAAGCCACCGAGTAGCATAGCTAATAGTACTTCTCTAGATGGTAGGTCACCTAAGGCCTTTATAGATTGTGAATCCATAAAATTGTCTTCTATTATGCCTGCCTTAATTGTTATAGGTGCCTTCGGGTAATCCTTTAGAAATCTATTTATAGTCCTAGCAGGAGCAACAGCATCTTCATGCCCAAAAGCAAAAGCCGTTGTACCGACTAAATGCTCGTTTAGACTTTCAATACCTAGGTCTTTTGCTGCTCTTTTGAATAAAGTATTCTTATATACCTTATAGTCTACTCCAGCTTCTCTAAATCTTTTTCTGAGTTCAGTTACAAGCTCTACATTTATTCCTTTATAATCTACTAATACAACTGAATCTGAGTTCTCAAGTTTTTCTTTTACTTCGCTTACAATCTTTTTCTTTTCTTCAAGAAATCTCGACATATTTCCACCTCCTTATGTTATAGGCTACCGGCTTTTCAACGTTCAAAAACCTCTCCATAGACAGAAGAGGTTATTAAATCTATTTAAAGCCTCGGTAGGATATTAAGCTATTGCACCTACTGTCTACGGTTTATATTCAATTTTAACAATGCTAGCCATTGCTATTTAGAATCCATTATGCGTGTAGGATTAACCTTTATTCCTGGCCCCATTGTGCTTACCAAAGTTATACTCCTTAGATATGTTCCCTTCGATGCCGCAGGTTTTGCCTTAACTATGGCATCCATTAAAGTTCTAAAGTTTTCAGTTAGTTTTTCTGTGCCAAAAGATATTTTACCTATGGAAACGTGTACAATATTTGTTTTATCAACCCTATATTCCACTTTTCCGGCCTTAATATCAGCCACCGCTTTTGCAACATCAAATGTTACTGTACCGGACTTTGGATTTGGCATAAGTCCTTTAGGTCCCAAAAGTTTACCTAGTCTACCAACAACACTCATCATATCAGGTGTTGCTACAACTGCATCGTAATCAAACCAGCTTTCACTTTGTATTTTTGTTGCAAGCTCTTCTGCACCCACAAAGTCGGCACCGGCTTCTTCTGCTTCCTTAGCTTTATCGCCCTTGGCAAAAACTAAAACCTTCAAGGTTTTACCAGTCCCATGTGGTAAGACTACAACCCCTCTTACTTGCTGATCCGCATGTCTTGAATCCACTCCAAGTCTTATGTGTACTTCGACAGATTCATCGAATTTGGCTTTCGCGGTTTTTTGTACTAGCTCTATAGCTTCATTAGGATCGTATAATTTACCTGGCTCCAATAACTTCAGGCTCTCTTTATATTTTTTTCCTCGAAACATTAAAAATCCTCCTTGTGGTAAACGAAATTTTTTTCTCCCACTATTTTTATTCTTCGATTACTATTCCCATACTTCTTGCTGTACCTTCTACCATTTTCATAGCAGTTTCAATACTTGCTGCATTTAAATCTGGCATTTTAAGTTCGGCAATTTCTTTAACTTTTGCCTTGGATACCTTAGCTACTTTAGTTATATTTGGCTCACCTGACCCACTTTCAATAGCCGCAGCTTTTTTTAACAAAACTGAAGCCGGTGGAGTTTTTAAAATAAAAGAAAAAGATCTGTCCTGATAAATTGATATAACAACAGGTATTATCAGTCCAGCTTGCTTTGCAGTTTTTTCATTGAATTCTTTACAAAACCCCATTATATTTACACCATGTTGTCCTAATGCCGGTCCAATTGGTGGAGCTGGTGTCGCCTTTCCTGCTGGAACTTGCAATTTAACAATTGCAGTAACTTTTTTTGCCATCTTGCACCTCCTCTCACATTCTTTAGAAATATTAGTTTTTATTTTCTAATTTGTATGTTTTCTTCTATAATACTTCTATTTGCACAAATTCAAGTTCAACAGGTGTTTCCCTGCCAAACATTGAAATCATTACCTTGATTTTTTGCTTTTCATTATTTATTTCTTGGATGGTTCCTATAAAGTTCTCAAATGGGCCAGAAATAACTTTGACACTATTGCCAACCTTTGCATCAAGCTTAATAGGAATTCTTTCAACACCTAAATTCTTAATTTCAGCTTCAGTGAGAGGCACGGGTTTTGAACCAGGGCCGACAAAACCTGTTACACCCCTGGTATTCCTGACAACGTACCAAGATTCATCCGTTATTATCATTTTTACAAGCACATAGCCGGGGAAAATCTTTTTCTGCGTAATTTTCCTTTTACCATTTTTTATTTCAACTAGTTCCTCTATGGGAACCTTTACCTCAAAAATTGTATCTTGCATATTTCTGTTTTCTACAATTTTTTCGATATTTGCCATAACTTTATTTTCGTAACCGGAATATGTGTGAACTACGTACCACTTGCCTCTATCTTCCATAAATAGCAGACCTATGTTCTTTATAAATCAGGTCTTACCTCCTTTACTATTTCATTAGGAAAAAATTAAGCACAGTACCAAAAGCTAAATCCACAAGCCATAGCCCTATGCCTATAATTGATATGGCTATTAGTACAACTTGTGTATGTTTTAGTACTTCCTTCTTGCTTGGCCAGCTTACTTTTTTCATCTCAGCTTTTGTTTCTCTAAAGTGTTTTCTTATGCTTCGTTTCTTAGCTGTATCCGTCACTTTATCACTTCCTTAACAGCTTATTTTGTCTCTTTATGAGAAGTATGTTTCTTGCAAAATTTGCAGTATTTATTCATTTCCAATCTGTCAGTGTTATTTTTTTTGTTCTTCATTGTACTATAATTTCTTTGTTTACATTCATTGCATGCTAGAGTTACTATAACTCTCATTCCAGGCACCTCCCAATTTCGGCAATTCATAGGCTATTTTAACTATGTATAGCTTAGTTTTAAACTACTTTAAAAACTTATCACAATTTTATTATTATGTCAATATAAGCTTTTTATGAAACTCATCAGGATGCTGTGTAATATATTAACATAGTTTATATAAATACTCTTTCTGTGCACAACCGTATCCTCGTTAGTGTTAATCTATGATATAGAGCTGTGCTTTTGCAAGAGCTACTTCGATTGTTTAATATAGGTATTTTTTAAAGTATTGCCTTTTTATTACTATTTAATACTTTTTAAAAGGACCAGGAATTCCCGGTCCTTTTGATTATCGTATAATTAAAATATGCTAGCAAAGCGACACAGATATTACTTTTTATTCTATAATTGAGGAAACTGCACCGGCTCCTACTGTTCTTCCGCCTTCCCTTATTGCAAATCTCAAGCCCTCTTCTATAGCTATGGGCGTTATTAGCTTAATTGTCATTTCTATATGGTCTCCAGGCATACACATTTCTACGCCTTCCTCTAGTTCTATTACTCCAGTTACGTCTGTTGTTCTAAAGTAGAATTGTGGTCTATATCCGTTAAAGAATGGGGTGTGTCTTCCGCCTTCTTCTTTTGTCAATACGTATACTCTTGCTTTAAAATGTGTATGAGGTTTTATTGATCCGGGCTTAGCTAATACTTGGCCTCTTTCTATTTCTGTTCTTTGGACTCCTCTTAAAAGTACTCCTATATTGTCTCCTGCTTGTGCTTGGTCTAGAAGCTTTCTAAACATTTCAACTCCCGTGACTACTACACTTCTTGTTTCATCGCTTAGTCCTACTATTTCTACGTTATCTTGTACTTTTACCATTCCTCTTTCTACTCTTCCTGTTGCTACAGTTCCTCGGCCTGTTATTGAGAACACGTCTTCTACAGGCATTAGGAAAGGCTTATCAGTTGCTCTTTCAGGAGTGGGAATGTATGCATCTACTTCAGCCATTAGTTTATGGATAGGTCCACACCATTGACAGTCTTCCTGTCCACATCCGCATTCCAATGCTTTTAGCGCTGAACCCGCTACTATTGGAGTGTCATCTCCTGGAAATTCATATTCGCTTAGTAATTCTCTTACTTCCATTTCTACAAGCTCAATTAGTTCTTCGTCATCAACCATGTCTACTTTGTTTAAAAATACTATTATATATGGTACCCCTACTTGCCTGGATAGTAATATATGCTCTCTTGTTTGCGGCATAGGTCCGTCTGCTGCTGATACTACTAGTATTGCTCCATCCATTTGGGCTGCTCCCGTGATCATGTTCTTTACATAGTCTGCGTGGCCTGGGCAATCAACGTGGGCATAGTGTCTGTTTTCTGTTTCGTATTCTACGTGAGCTGTGCTTATGGTTATGCCTCTTTCTTTTTCTTCAGGGGCCTTGTCTATTTCGTCATATTTGGTCATTGTTGCTCCACCAAATTTTGATAGCACTGATGTTATTGCTGCCGTCAATGTAGTCTTACCGTGATCTACGTGTCCTATAGTTCCTATATTCACATGGGGTTTGGTTCTTTCAAATTTTGCTTTTGCCATTTTTCCTCCTCCTTTAGATTTTCACTAAAATATAAAATTATAAAATAATGTCATTATGTAAACGCTACCGGGTGTATCATAAAGTATGGAGCCCACGACCGGGCTTGAACCGGTGAACCTCCGCCTTACCAAGGCGGTGCTCTACCTACTGAGCTACATGGGCCTACTTTTTTGGAGCGGGCAACGGGAATCGAACCCGCACGGCCAGCTTGGGAAGCTGGAATTCTGCCACTGAACTATGCCCGCAATTAGTGGTGGGGAAAGGCGGATTCGAACCACCGAAGTCTGAGACAACAGATTTACAGTCTGCCCCCTTTGGCCTCTTGGGTATTTCCCCATAATTATACCAATCGCAACTAATATGTTATTATAATATGGCATTTTTAATTTGTCAATTAAAAATAAACTACAACAGTTAATCTAAATATAGATAAGGCTTATATTTCCTTTACTTCTAGGTATCTTTCTAGCTTCCTCTTAACTCTTTGCAAGGCATTGTCTATGGATTTTACATGCCTGTCCAAGTCCGCCGCTATTTCTTGGTATGATTTTCCTTGTAAATAAGATGATAATACTTCTAGTTCCAAATCACTTAGTATTTCACTTATTTTTAGTTCAATAGAGCTTAGTTCCTCTTGATTTATAACTAACTCTTCAGGATTGGTAATCTTAACGGATGTCAAAATGTCCAACAATGTTCTATCGGATTCTTCATCATAAATAGGTTTATTAAGTGAAATGTATGAGTTTAAAGGAATATGCTTTTGTCTTGTTGCTGTTTTAATAGCAGTTATTATCTGCCTTGTGATACATAGCTCGGCAAATGCCCTAAAAGAAGATAGTTTATCAGTTTTAAAATCGCGTATGGCTTTGTATAAACCAATCATTCCTTCTTGAACTATATCCTCTTTATCTGCACCAATTAAAAAATAAGACCTGGCTTTAGCTCTAACAAAATTCTTATATTTATTTATTACATATTCCAAGGCCTCTTTGTCTCCATTCCTAGCAGTAATAACTAGTTCTTCATCAAGCATATTCTCATAGTACTGTAAGTAATCCACTTTAGTATTTGCGTCCACCTTATCTCCTCCAAGTCATAGCTCATATTGTTTGCTAAAGCAACCCTTGTCCTCGTTATATTATACATTTATTAAATTCTTATTTCAAGTAAAGATATTGACAAATCCTGCCTTAGAATTTCTTTCTTCTTCTAATCTTTTCTAGTTTTATAAAGGCTTCGGAATCAAGATGGTCTACCAAAGGATTTCCACTATGATTTAGCTTATTAATATATGCCTTGTCCATCTTTTTCTCAGTGTCTAAAATTTCTTTTTCTAGCTCCCTAGCTGACATTCTCGAACCGCCAAGCCCTAAAACCACCCTTTGCTCTAAAAAATCAGATGTGGCAACTCTAATAATAATATTTTTATCAGCATTTTCCGCAACAAACCTTTCGATATAATTATCGGCACTTTCATTTTCTTTTGTATAAACCACATGAACTTCATTAACTATCTCATGTTTTTCAGAACTGTTTTTTACATAATGGGCATCAAAAACTACTATTACTTTATTGCCTTTATAAGATTGATAGTTAGACATAATATCCAACAATTTTATCCTTGCACTATCAAGGCTATAGATACTTTCACGTTTTAAATTTTCCCAGTTATTAATGATATTATAGCCGTCTACAACTATATACTCATCCAATTTATTCACCTTATAGCCTTTTATTAATGTATGCCGGGTAGCTCCAGGTTTTCCGTCCTTTGCTTTTGAATTTCAAACATTAATATAGCAGCTGACACTGCTGCGTTTAATGATGATATTCTACCTAGCATGGGTATATTTACAGTGTAATCGCAATTTTCTTTCACTAAACGGCTTAGGCCTTTGCCTTCACTGCCAATAACTAGTCCCAGAGGACCTGTTAAATCCGTTTTATAATATGGTTTTCCTTCAGTATGTGCACCGGCAATCCACAAGCCTTTGTCTTTTAAGTATAATATGGCCTGATTTATATTGTTTACTTTTGAAACCGGAACATACTCTACCGCACCTGCAGAAGTTTTCCCTACTATGGGTGTTAAGCCGGCTGACCTTCTTTTTTGTATAATTACACCGTGAACACCAGCACCGTCGCAGCTTCTTAAAATCGAGCCTAAGTTTTGTGGATCCGTTATTTCATCTAATATTACAATAAATGGATCTTCGCCCTTATCCTTTGCTATTTGTAACAATTCATCTAAATCGTAGTATTTATACATTGCAGCAGAAGCAATTACGCCTTGGTGTCTTTTTGTTACAGAAATTCTATCCAACTTGGCTTTGTCTACTTCTTTAATCAAAATGTTTTTTTCTCTGGCCTTTGCAATAATTTGCCTTATTGATCCCTCTACCTGGCCTCTTTGGATAAATAAAACATCAATAGCCCTACCTGACTTTAATGCTTCTATCACTGGGTTTCTACCTTCAATAAGGTTTTCGTCATAGTTTTCAAAAGATTTTTCTTCTTTCCTAGGTTCAAAACTTCTGTCCTTGTTTTTTCTATTATATTTCTTTCTTTCAGACATACACATCTTCCTTCTTTTATCTAATTAAAAGTATCCATAATGGTGCTATAAATTTTTAAATTTCTTTCTAATATCCTTTGTCTTCCCACAGCTCATCTTACCTTCTGGACAATCACCGAGAAGACAAGCGGGGCCAGCATGTTTAAATAAAATAGGAGCTACAACTTTTAGTTTTTTAAGCATTTCAATAGATAAATCGCGTATTTCCCATTGAGCCCTTTCGCAAGACCTTAATCGAAAAAAGTGAAGTAACGCCCTAGCGGACATAGTAAATACAATTTTGCTTTCACAAGCATTAGGAAATACATATCTAGCATCTTCTATGGAAATTTTCTCTGCTGAGGTTTTTGCGGTTTTTTCACTTTTGCCTTCTTTGAGTAGCCTATTATAATTATCTTCATAAAGGATTTCGGTAATTCTATCGTAATGTTTTTGATCTTCTTCCATAGCCTTTATAAATATGTTTTTTGCTTCTTCTATTTTTTCAATTTGTGGAGGTATAATATATTCAAATTGATCTAATTTAACATACCTCTGAGATTGCTGGGAGTATGAGCATCCTATTCTATGCCTTACCAATTGGTGGGTTAGAACCCGGCTTACGCCCTCTACAGCAAAGGTAAAGTAAACATGTTCTATTGGACTTTCGTGACCTAAGTCCATAAGAATATTTAAAAAATTTTCTGTTCTTTCTCCATCTAGGTCTTCCAATATTTCATCTATACCGGTTTTTGAATAACAAAGTTTTGCTGCAGCTGCAATTACTTTTTCTGGCTCCGGAGTATAGCGTATTAATTCAACTTTCATTGTATGTAATAAACCCCCTCATCTTTTTTTATATTATTATTTTAATTGTTTAAAAGTTTTAGACTATGGGATATTTAAATTATATCTTATATTGCACCAGCCATAATCTCTACAGCATAATCCAAAATCTCAAGCAATCTTTCTATGTTATTGTTTAGATATAAGGAGCCAAGCAAAGATTCAAAGCCTGTGGCATATTTGTAGTCTATTAATTTAGCGTTTTTGGGCATTGAAGTTGTTTTTGTGTTTCTTCCTCTTTTTACAATTTGTTTTTCCTCATGGTTTAAACATTCATAAAGCTTATTAATTATATGTGCTTGAGCTTTTGCTTCTACGAATAGGATAGCATTTTTGTGAAGCTCTCCTGCAGTAGCATGACCTTTGGTAGCTAAAAAAGTTCTTATAAAAAGTTCATATACGGCATCCCCTATATAAGCTAGTAATTGAGGGTTAAGCATTTTGATATCCGATGCTTTAATATTTTCAGGCACTTCTACACTCAAGCTTTTTATAAGCTTATTGTAATTTTTAAATTCTTTATCTTTATTCATTAAAACCACCTATTAACATTAGGCTCTTCTCCATTTTACTCCAGACGGGGTGTCCTCTAATATTATTCCTCTATCTTTTAAGTCATCTCTTATCTTGTCAGCTAAAGCCCAGTTTTTATCAGATCTAGCTTTTTGCCGTTCTTCAATAAGATTTTCTATTTCTTCTTCCAAATTCTTTTCCTCTTTTTCAAGTAAGCCCAATACACTGGCAAGCTCCATATACAACTTATAGGCACATTCAATAACTGATTTTGGAAAGTTCTCGTCTATAGTAGTGTTTATATCTCTTACCAAGTCAAATATAACTGATACACCGTCTGCCGTATTTAAATCATCATCCATTGCTTCTATAAATTTGCCCCGATATTTTAAAAGTTTTTCTTTGATTATTCTTTCTTCTTCCTTTTCATCTCTATCCTCAGCCTTTTCCAAAAGATAATGCAGATTATTCTTAGCAATATAGAGTCTTTCCAAGCTGCTTTTTATACTGTCTAATAATTCATTGCTAAAATTTATCGGACTTCTATAATGGGATGAAATCATAAATAATCTTACTATCTCTAAATCATATAGCTCCCCTATTTCTCTAACGGTAAAAAAATTGCCTAAAGACTTGGACATCTTTTCATTATCAACATTAATAAATCCATTGTGCATCCAATATCTTGCAAAGGGTTTTCCGGTGGCACCTTCGCTTTGTGCAATTTCATTTTCATGATGGGGAAATATTAGGTCCTGACCGCCAGAATGTATATCCATGGTTTCACCTAAATATTTCATAGACATAGCCGAGCATTCAATATGCCATCCAGGCCTGCCCAAACCCCATGGACTTTCCCAAGCAGGTTCTCCAGCTTTGTGGTTTTTCCATAAGACAAAATCCATAGGATTTTTCTTCTCTTCTTCTCTTTTTACTCTGGCCCCGGCTTCAAGCTCCTCTAGATTTTGCTTTGATAATTTACCATAATCAGAAAACTTTGTAGTGTCATAATAAACATTACCGTCTATTGTATAAGTAAGTCCGTTTTCTTCGATTCTTTTTATTAAATTTATTATTTCATCTATATTCTCTGTTACCCTCGGGTGATAATCTGCCTTTTTGATACCCAAAGCTTCCGCATCCCTAAAATACTCATTTATATATCTGTTTGCAACTTGAGCCTCAGATACCCCCTCTTCTTTGGCTTTATTAATTATTTTATCGTCTACATCTGTAAAATTCTGTACAAAGGTAACTTTATAGCCCTTATATTCTAAATACCTTCTTAAAACATCAAATATAATAAAAGGTCTTGCATTACCAATATGAAAATAATTGTATACGGTAGGCCCGCATGAATACATTTTTATTTCTCCCGGTACAAGGGGTATTAACTCTTCTTTTTTTCTCGTAATTGTGTTAAATACTTTCATTCTTAAACCTCCAATATGAATAATTTAAGCCACCCCCGATGGAGAGGCGGCATATTTTCCGCTTTTTTGCTAAGGGGTTTTTTTATACTTTAAGTAAGTTTTTTTGCCTATAAAAATATATATATTGTAGGGTGCTTCTACTTTACTATCTTTTCTTAAAAGAAGCACTCTAAAGCCCTCGCTGCTTCCAAACTTGGCACGCTTAAAAGAAAAAGGAGAGGCCTTAATTGTCTCTTCATATATATAATCAAATCCTGCAAAATGTATCTGTTCCATAAGAGGGCTATTATTTACAGGAGTCATGCCCCTTGATATAAAAGCCATCAGTATAATAATAAAAACACCTAGTATTGTAGCCTTACCACCAGAAAAAAACTTTCCTTTTCTCATTTTATTACCTTCTGCTCATTTATATTTTTTATATATACAAGATACAGCATAAGAAGAAATCCCTTCTCCCTTTCCTGTAAACCCCATACCTTCCGTTGTTGTAGCTTTTATATTGACTTTATTTAAGCTTAAATCTAAAGCTAAGGCTATATTATACTTCATTGAGTCAATATACTTGGAAAGCTTGGGTGCCTGTGCAATAATTATGCTATCAATGTTCCCGATTTCATATCCAGCCTCTTTAACTATTTCTCCTGTTTTTTTTAGTAATAAAATGCTTGATATATCTTTATATCTTTCATCAGAATCCGGAAATAAACTACCTATATCCCGCTTCCCGCATGCCCCCAATAAAGAATCAATTATTGCATGAGTTAATACATCAGCATCAGAATGTCCAAGAAGTCCTTTGTTAAAAGGTATATCTACGCCAGCAAGCATAAGTTTTCTCCCCTTAGCCAATGGGTGGGCATCATAACCATTCCCTATCCTAAACATTTATTCCTCCGCTAATTAATGCCTCAGCAATTGCTAAGTCTTCGATTGTTGTTATTTTTATGTTTCTATATTCTCCTAATATCATTTTAACATTAAAGGGCAAATTTTCAACTAGCATTGCATCATCTGTAACTACTTTCTCACAATTTAATACTTTTTCATGGGCCTTTAGTATCAATTCGTGTTCAAATCCTTGTGGCGTTTGTGCTAGCCAGGTTTTTTTTCTATCAAGGGTATTGAGTACAAATCCTTTATCATTTATTGTTTTAACAGTATCTTTGATTGGTACACCAAAAGACACAGCCTTGTACTTTTTTGCCCCAGCAACACATGTCTCTATCATTTCTTCAGTAATAAAAGGCCTAGCACCATCATGTATTACTATTATATTTGTCTTAATATCAATATTTTTTAATCCATTATATACCGATACTTTTCTTTCTTCTCCACCGAACACAAGCTTAAAAGGTTTTTCTATATTAATATGATTCAAAACTTTGCTATGGCATATGTCTTGTTCTTTTTCATTTATTACTAATATAATCTCATCTATCAGTTTAGAAGTAAAAAAAACCTCAAGGGCATAGGAAAGTAGCGGTTTACCCTTGAGATTCAGATATTGTTTATTAATACCGGCTTTCATTCTGGTAGCCTTGCCCGCCGCCAGTATAATTGCTGTATTCATATTATCCATTATCCTCCTTAGGCTTATGAAACTTTGTCCGCAGCAGACTTCAGTTTAGCAAATATCATCCTTCCTGCAGCAGTTTGCAACACCGAAGTCACAACAACGGTAATTGTTTCTCCAATATACTTTCTACCATTATCAACAACTATCATGGTACCATCATCAAGGTAAGCAATACCTTGGCCTGATTCTTTGCCATCTTTTATAACCGTAACCGTCATTTCTTCGCCTGGCAGCACAACGGGTTTTACGGCATTTGCCAATTCATTGATATTTAATACTGGGACCCTTTGAAATTCTGCTACTTTATTTAAGTTGTAATCATTAGTTACTACTTTGCCATCAAGCATTTGAGCTACTTTAAGTAATTTGGTATCTACTTCGCTTACATCTTCAAAGTCTTTTTCTATTATCTCTACAGATATATCCATATCGTTCTGGATTTTATTTAAAATATCAAGACCCCTTCTTCCTCTGTTTCTTTTTAGACCATCAGAAGAATCAGCAATGTGTCTTAATTCTTCTAAAATAAAAGTAGGGATAATAAGAGGGCCTTCCACAAAGCCGGTTTTTACTATATCAGCAATTCTTCCGTCTATTATTACACTGGTATCCAATACTTTAGGCTGTACTTTATTGTCTCCCTTTATGATTTTGTCTTTATCCTTTAGGCCGATCCTTTTCATAAAAGAAAAAATATTATATAAATCTTCTCTTTTTTTTGTAGCAATACTTATACCTAAATACCCCATCAGTATATAAAGAGCACCGGAAATAATTCCTCCTAACCAAAAAATTGGTATAAGTTTTAAGGGACCACTAATTAAGCTGGCAATTATCAAGCCTATAATAAGGCCTATTGCGCCAAGTATTATTTCGTTAGTGGGAACTCCTTGCAACATTTTTTCAACCTGTTCCGTTGCATAAGAACCTTTTTTTATAATCCACGGTGATAAGATAAAAAATATGATTCCAAATATAATACCTGATAAAACAATCACTATTATCTGCCTAAAACTTGTTAGTTCATATCCGAAAATATAATTAAATTTAAAAAATTTAATTGTTAGGAATGCAATCTCCGAACCAAATATTGCTCCTAAAAGTGCCAAAAAACATTTAAGTATTTTTTTTAACACTATTTTTCACCTCCTTATACAAGTATATCCAATGCCTACATTTTTAAACCGAAGTAATTTATGAATTTCATAGCGTATTTTCTATAAAACAAATGACTCCAATTTTCAATGTTAACAAACATTTAATATTTCGTCTACAGTTTTTTTCATTTCAGTAAATTTAATATTTGCAATTAGAGATAATTCACTTACCAATATTTCCATGGCCTCATCTAGCATCTTTTTTTCCCAAGTGGAAATCCTTTTTATCTTTTCCATATTGGAAAGATAATTAACTATTATAGCTAAATCCAATATTTCTCCCTTTTTTATCTTTATTTGGTTTTCCCTATATCTTATATTCCATTTTTCATGCATTTCTATAGGTGGTCCGCCTAATATATCTAATGCTTTTTCATATTCCCAATATTCGCTTATCAATCTAAGTCCAATGGATTCTATCTCATTAATTGGAATTATTATCTTAATATCGCCTTTGATCAGTTTAATTATATAACACTTTTTAATTTGTCCAAAAACCTTCTTATCTTCTATTGAATCTATTATACCTGCACCATGCATTGGATACACGATTTTTGCTCCAACCAAAAACATATGATACCTCCTAAGCTTTATTATAAGATTTTGTCGTTTTTAGTTGAATAATGGCTTTAATATTAAGGCTCGTCAAGCACTTTTTAGCATTGACAACTAATTAAGCAAAATCTATAATTAAATTATAGTACATTTTATGTATACTAGAGCTTAGGAGTGATACTTAGTGAAGGATATAAAATGTGACGAATTTCAAAGTAATGTGTCGGAGTTATTAATTAGGCATAAAAGTGTGCTTGATATTTTAAGTAAGGTAGCCGAGGCACAAGCAAGAATAAACAGAGCAGTAGCCAAATCAGTTACCTCTTGCGGCTGTATTCAGGTCAATGCTAAAAAGCAATGTATCCAAATAGACGGCACTATTGAGGATCTAAAAGAATGTATGGACACTCATATTGAAGGAATATTATGTGAAAATTGCAAGGATGTAATTGAAAAAGAAATAGGTAATACTTTATTTTACATTACTTCGCTTTGCAATGTTTTGGATATAAGTCTTCATAATGTTTTAGTCAAAGAAATCGAAAAGCTTAATACTTTGGGTATTTATAACTACTTTTAGTTGTTTAGGGAGACTTTTATGATAATTGAAGCATAGGTGTTTTATGCTTCAATTTTTTCTTGCAGCTGAGTGTTTAGGTAATTATCTCCAGCATTTTTTCAACACTTTTTACCCCGTAAATTTCTAAGTCTATACGTTTTTTTAAATTTTTATAGTTATTATAAGGTATTATGCATTTTGTAAAGCCTAATTTATAAGCCTCGTTAATCCTTTTTTCTATAAAGTTTACAGCTCTAACCTCACCAGCTAAACCGACTTCACCAATTATTATAATATTGCTTTCTATTTCCTTTTCTTTGTAATTTGAAGCTATGGCAGCTATTACACCTAGATCTGAGGCAGGTTCATTAAGCTTTATGCCTCCTACCACATTAACATAAGAGTCATAATTTTGAAGCTGATAACCTACTCTTTTTTCAAGTACAGCCATTAGTAATACCACCCGATTGTAATCTATTCCCGTGGCCATTCTCCTGGGAACGCCAAAGCTTGTATAGCTAAGCAATGCTTGTACTTCCACCAACATGGGTCTAGTACCTTCTATAGAAGCTATGACTGCAGATCCTGTTGCACCAACCATTCTCCCAGATAAGAACATTTTAGAAGGGTTCAGTACTTCAACAAGCCCTCGGTCCCCCATTTCGAATATGCCAATTTCGTTGGTGGATCCAAACCTATTTTTAACCCCTCGCAATATCCTATAGGACATATGAGAATCGCCTTCAAAGTAGAGGACGGTATCAACCATATGCTCTAGAACCCTTGGCCCCGCTAAAGATCCTGCTTTTGTAACATGACCAGCTATAAAAATAGCAATATTTTCACTTTTAGCAATGCGCATTAGATTCCCGGTGGAGTCCCTAACTTGACTTACACTCCCAGGCGCAGATAGCACTGTAGGATTATATACCGTTTGAATGGAATCAATAATTAAAATATCCGGTTGAATGTCAAATATAGTCTTTTCGATATACTCCATATTATTTTCAGAAAGGATATAAATATTTTCAGATATTATACCCATTCTCTTGGCTCTAACTTTTATCTGCTTAACAGATTCTTCTCCGGATACATATAATACTATTAAATCACCTTTGCCTATATTATTAGAAATTTGCAATAGTAAAGTGGACTTCCCTATGCCAGGGTCCCCGCCTACTAAAATCATAGAACCCTTTACTATTCCCCCACCTAGTACCCTGTCCAACTCACCTATACCTGTTTTTAGCCTGTGATCTTCTTCTATTGATATATCCTGTATCCTTTGAGGTTTAGATAAAGGTGAGGAAATAGCATTTCTAGCGGTGGCTTTTTGTGTTACTTCTTCGACTAAGCTATTCCATTTATTGCATTCCGGGCATTTGCCCATCCATTTTATTGATTCATATCCGCATTCCATACAAACAAATTTCGACTTTAGTTTTGTCAAGCCCGCCATCTCCCTATATCCATTTAAGACAATTATACTATATTTTTCCCTTTTTTACTTAGTAAATACCAATTTTTTTTCTTCCGCATCTATCATTACTTTATCTCCGGATTTTACATGGCCAGCTAAAAGTTCTTCAGAAAGTTTATCTTCTATCATTTTTTGTATTGCCCTTCTTAAAGGCCTAGCACCGTATTCAGGATCAAAACCTTCTTCTATTAAAATTTCTTTAGCCCTATCACTTACGTCAATTCCTATATTTAATTCCTCAATTCTTTTTGATAAATCCTTTAGCATTAAATCAACAATACCTTTTAAATGCTCCTTTTCAAGTTCATGAAAAACAACAATATCATCGACTCTATTAATAAATTCAGGCCTAAAGGCTTTTTTCAATTCTTCTAAAAGATTTTCTTTCATTCTTTCGTGAGCCCTTTCCTTTACGTCAGTTGCAGGTGTAAATCCCATTACTTTTTGTTTTTTTATTGTGTTCGCACCTACATTGGATGTCATTATTATTACAGTATTTTTAAAGTCTACAGTTCTTCCTTTGGCATCAGTAAGTCGCCCATCTTCCAAGATTTGCAATAATATATTAAATACATCTTGATGGGCTTTTTCTATTTCATCAAAAAGTACTACGGAATATGGTTTGCTTCTTACCTTATCAGTTAATTGACCGCCTTCATCATAACCTACATAACCTGGAGGAGAACCTATAAGCTTTGAAACAGTATGCTTTTCCATGTATTCAGACATATCCACTCTAATCATTGAATTTTCATCATCAAATAATACTTCTGCCAATGCTCTAGAAAGTTCAGTCTTGCCTACGCCCGTTGGCCCAAGGAAAATAAATGAACCTACCGGTCTTTTGGGGTCCTTTAAGCCTACCCTAGCTCTTTTTATAGCCTTTGAAAGGACTGAAACAGCTTCGTCTTGCCCTACGACCCGCCTATGCAATACATCTTCCAAATTAAGAAGCCTTTCCGATTCTTCCTCTGCCAGCCTTGTTACCGGGACTCCAGTCCAGTCTGAAGCAATTCGAGCAATTTCTTCTTTTCCTACAAGCGGTTCCTGTTGGTTAGCTTTTTCATTCCATTCTTTTTTAACTTCTTCTAATTCTTTTTTTAGCTCTTGCTCCTTATCACGTACTTGTGCAGCCTTTTCAAAATTTTGGCAGTTAATGGCCTCTTCTTTTTCTTTTCCCAAGTCTTGTATTTTATCTTCTATCTTTTTTACGTTAGGCGGGGCTGTAAATGTCATTATTCTAACTCTAGATGCTGCTTCGTCAATAAGGTCTATAGCTTTATCCGGTAAAAATCTATCTGCAATATATCTATCTGACAAGTCAACAGCGGCTTCTAATGATTCATCAGTTATTTTAACTTTATGATGAGCCTCGTATTTATCCCTTAGACCTTTCAAAATTAATAATGTTTCTTCTTTAGTAGGCTCCTCCACCATTACTGGTTGAAATCTTCTTTCCAAAGCCGCATCCTTTTCTACATACTTCCTATATTCGTCTATTGTTGTTGCTCCAATTGTTTGTATCTCCCCCCTGGCCAGTGCGGGTTTTAATATATTTGAGGCATCAATAGCGCCCTCGGCTGCGCCTGCGCCAATAATTGTATGCATTTCGTCAATAAAAAGTATTATATTCTTGTCTTCAATTATTTCATTCATTACATTTTTTAGTCTTTCTTCAAATTCACCCCTGTATTTTGAGCCTGCTACCATTGAAGATAAATCAAGTGTGACAACTCTTTTGTTTTTTAGTATTTCCGGCACATTTCCTTCGCCTATTTTTTGAGCAAGCCCCTCGGCAATAGCAGTTTTTCCTACGCCGGGATCACCTATTAAAACAGGATTGTTTTTACGTCTTCGACTCAAAATTTGTATAACTCTTTGTGTTTCCTTGTCTCTCCCTATTATTGGGTCAAGCTTGCCTTCTAAGGCCAATTCAGTTAAGTCTCTACCGTACTTATCCAGGTTTGGTGTTTTCCCTCCGCTAGAAGAGTGTTTTTTCCCTTGTTTGGCACCTATACTTTCTTGGCCACCTATTTGTTTAATAATTTCACCTTTGCTATTATTAAAATTTATACCTATGCTTGATAATATTTGTCCTGCAATGCCATCCTTTTCTCTTAGCAATGCTAGTAACAAATGCTCTGTTCCCACATAGCTATGGCCTAGAACCCTGGCCTCATTAACACTTGTTTCTATTACATTCTTTGTCCTTGCCGTATATCCTATTACTTGTTTAACAGGTTCTTTTCCTACGCCCACAGCATCAATTACTTTTTTTCTTATATCTCCAAGGTTTGCTCCTTTGTTAGTCAATATTTGCGCTGCAATCCCTTCTCCTTCTCTCAAAAGTCCTAGCAAAATATGCTCTGTGCCTATATAATTGTGCTTCAATCTCAATGCTTCTTCCTGGGCAAATACTAAAACTTTTTGTGCTTTTTCAGTAAATCTATCAAAAATGCTCATAAATTACCTCCTATTTCTTATAAATTATAATTTTTCTCTAACGATTTGAGCCCTTAGTATATTTTCGGCTTCATCAGTTAACTTTCTTTCTGCATATTTGCTTATATTTGCAGATTGGGTTCCTATCATAATCTCATTTATTGTTGAGACACTTATCTCCTTTATTATATCCAAATCAATGCCTAATCTTATATCAGATAATAGATTCATGCACTCTTGTCTTGTAATAACTCGAGCATTCTTCAAGAGCCCCCAAGATCTCCATATTTTATCTTCTAAATGAACTTTATTACGATTTAATAATATATTTCTTGCCTCTTTTTCTTTTTCAACAATTTGATTGGTCACGCCACTTGTATTATCAGTAATTTCTTCCTCTCCCGGTCCTAGTGTAACTTGATTGGATATTTGAAATAGATTTCCCAAAACATCCGAGCCTTCACCATATAGCCCTCTTATTGTTAAACCTATCTTAGTTACAGTTTGTAAAATATTTTGTATGTTACCTGTCAAGTTAAGGGCAGGTAGGTGTACCATTGCAGAAGCCCTCATACCTGTTCCCACATTAGTGGGACAGCAGGTCAAATAACCTAGTTTTTCATCATATGCATAATCTAGGTTTTCTTCTAATAAGTCATCTATCCCATCAGCTAATTTCCAAGCTTCTATTATTTGCAGTCCGGGTAATATTGCCTGAATTCTAATATGGTCCTCTTCATTAATCATAATACTGGCAAATTCATCTTTACTAATAATAGCTGCTCCTTTATTTCCTTTCGCCAGTTCCGGACTTATTAAATGTTTTTCTACAAGAACTTGTTTGTCTTGAGAAGCCAAATCATCCATGCTAAGGAACAGGTACTTATCCTTGTGTTGATTGGTAAAGATGTCCTCAACAACTTTGATGATATTTGTCGATTGCTCTTTGCCTAAATACGTTGGAAAGGGTGTATCTTTGATATTTCTCGCTAGTCTTATTCGACTGCTTAGTACTATTTCATTTAGAGGGCCGTCAGCCATTATCCATCCATTCACTTTATTCCCTCCTCCTTACTTATTCTATCTAATTCCCTAATCCTATCCCTAATATCCGCAGCTTTTTCATACTCTTCATTTTTTACGGCATTAGAAAGAGCTGCTTTTAATTTTTCTATTTCTCTAGCCTGTTTCATTTTACTGCCTGTTCTTACAGGAATTTTTCCAAAATGACTTATGTTGCCATGTAATCTGCGAAATAAAGGATTAAGTTTATCTCCGAAAGTTTTGTAACAATTACCACAACCAAATCTCCCTGTCTCCCTGAAGCGGCTATAAGTCAAACCACAAACGGAACATTTTAACTCTTCTGCAAAATCAAATTTCATAGGAAAATAATCTGCATTATTAAGTATTCCGGTTAATATATCGTTTATTGAAAAACTGGTGCTTATGGAAATTGGGTTTTTAGACATTGCGCATTGCTCACATAAATGGAAATCAGTTTTTTTTCCGTTTTGAATTTTGGTAATGTGAACAGTAGCAACTCTTTTACCACAGTCATCACATAACATATTTTATACTCCTCCTTACAAATATCAAATAAGGGCTGAGACAATAGCAGCTTTAAAAATCTCAAATCTTATATTGTCCCTTAATGGTTTAGGGATCAAAGAAAGTGTACTATCATCTACGGCGGATTTAATAATATTCATTATTCTTTCATCAATTAAATCTTCCTTAAACATTGATTCAATAAAACGAAAGGCGCTCTCTTTGTTTAGATTATCTCCTAATTCATTTGATAAAATGCTTTTAAGGTAATCATGCTTATCAATATCAATTTTTGATATTTTTATATAGCCTCCCCCGCCACGCCTAGACTCTATGCAGTATCCCCTTTCAGATGTAAATCTGGTAGTTAAAACGTAGTTTATTTGAGAAGGAGCACAATTAAAATAGCTTGCAAGATCGTTACGACCAAATTCAATTGTACCTTCTGCTTCCTCAATCAAATTATTGATAAAATCTTCTATTATATCACTAATCCTCGACATAAAATCCCTCTTTCTGTATTTTGACCTTCCTTGACCTTTAATATTATTATAGTTTATTTTTTACTAAAACACAAGAGTTTTTACGAATTTTAAAAAAGTACAGCAAATATATATTTGCCGTACTTTTTATAATTTAAACATCTGTTAAGTTTTTAAATATTTAATCTAAAACCATTAGTTTTCTTTTTCTGCATTTGCAGCTTCAATTACTTTTTGGGCAATCTGAGCTGGTACTTCTTCATATCTAACAAATTTCATAGTAAACTCGCCTCTGGCTTGCGTCATGGATCTTAAATCCGTCGCATATTTAAACATCTCCGCTAACGGTACCTCAGCTGTTACTTTTTGAAGGCGTCCATCGGGTTCCATGCCAAGTACCCTTCCTCTTTTTTTATTTAAATCACCAATTATATCTCCCATATACTGATCAGGAACTGACACTTCTACATAGTATATTGGCTCCAATAAGACTGGTTCTGCCTCAGCCATACCTTTTCTATAGGCCAAAGATGCAGCTATTTTAAAAGGTAACTCAGCTGAATCTACAGGGTGAAAAGAACCGTCATATAAGGTGCATTTAATATTTACAACAGGGTATCCTGCCAATACTCCCTCTTCCAAACTTTCCCTCAAGCCCTTTTCTACTGCTGGTATATATTGTCTTGGTACAACACCGCCTACAATTTTATCAACAAATTCAAAATCCGTTTCATCATTTGTACCCGGTTCAAATTCAACCCAAACATGACCGTATTGACCATGTCCACCAGATTGCTTTTTATGTTTACCTTCCGCTTTTGCAGATCTTTTGATTGTCTCTCTATAAGGGACTTTTGGATCCTTAAGTATAACGTCTACACCAAATTTGTTTGCCAATTTTCTTATAATTACTTCTAAATGTTGCTCACCAATACCCGAAATAAGGGTTTGCCTAGTTTCCGTATTTTTATCAACTTTCATAGTCGGATCCTCTTCAAGTAATCTTTGTAATCCGCTACTTATTTTTTCCTCATCGCCTTTTGATTTAGGCTCTACTGCCATAGATATATTTGGTTCTGGAAATTTAATATCTTCAAAAATCACTGGGTTGTTTGGGTCGCATAATGTATCTCCAGTAGTTGTATATTGTAGTTTTGCAACTGCACCAATGTCACCGGCTATTAACTCAGACACAGGTAATTGCTTTTTCCCCCTTAGTAAAAATAGCCCGCTTAACCTTTCCTTTTTGTCATTGTTTATATTGAATGTTTCAGAGTCAGAGCTTATAGATCCGGACATAACTCTAAACATAGAAATTTTTCCCACAAAAGGATCCGCCAATGTTTTGAACACATGAGCACTGAAGGGAAGTGATTTATCGAAGCCTCTCTTTTCCATTTCACCGGTTTTTACATTCTTTAGTTCATATTCTTTAACATCCAAGGGAGATGGAAATAGTCTTACAATTGTATCCATTATACTGTCTACACCAATATTATTTAACGCAGAACCACAAAGCACAGGTATTATTTCATCATTCATTACTCCAATTTTTAGCCCTTTTATTATCTCATCTTTAGTTAATTCCTCACCGTCAAAATATTTTTCCATCAGTTCTTCATCTGATTGTGCTGCTGCTTCAATAATCATATTCCTAAATTCTTCAATCTTCTCTTCATAGCCTGCGGGAATTTCGCTTTCAATTATTTTTTTACCATCGGAGATTCTTGCTTTCATATCAATTAAATCAATTATCCCCTTAAAATCCGATTCGGATCCTATAGGAATCTGTACCGGAACAACCTTATTTCCAAAAACCTCTCTTAGTTCAGATTCAACTTTAGAAAAGTTTGCGTTTTCTCTGTCCATTTTATTTATAAAGAATAGATGGGGTACTCCCCTTTCTTCTACTAAATCCCAAGCCTTTTCCGTTCCCACTTCTATTCCGGAAACACTATCCACCGCTATTATCGCACTGTCACATACACTAAGTCCTGCTACAAGCTCGCCGACAAAATCAAAATATCCGGGAGTGTCAACAAAATTTATTCTTATATCTTTCCAAACACAAGGTGCTGTAGTAGAGCCAATTGATATTCTTCGTCTGATTTCTTCAGGGTCATAATCTGTTGTTGTATTTCCATCATCTACTTTTCCAAATCTATCAAGTACACCGGTATTATAAAGCATAGCTTCTACTATGGAAGTTTTTCCGGAACTTCCATGGCCTATTAATGCAACATTCCTTAAGTTTTCCGTTTTATAGTCTTTCATAATAAATTCCCCCTAGTTTGTTATATTTGAATGGAATAGTTTGACCTTTAGCCTACTTAATAAGTATATACTATATTTAATCATTTTAAAAATAATTCCGTAATATAATTCTATCCATTAGTAATATAAATGTAAAGATGAAAATCAAAAAGTCTATTTATTGACGAAATCACAGTAAAAGGTTATGATAAAAGGAAAATTATTAATTAGCTTTATTTTAATTTTGAACTTAATAGTAAAATGTGAGGTGATATTATGATAAATAGTATGGTTGCCAACCATGCAAAATGGCCAAAAGAAGATGATCTTATCTTTGCATTGGCGGCTAGGGCTCAAGATGCAACTAAAAAATTTGGTATCAATAAGGTTATAGACTCAACACTGGGATCATTAATGGACGATGATGGTCAAATCGTTTGCTTGGAAACCGTTTATAATGAGCTAAAATCCTTGCCAAATTCCGCTATAGCAGCATATGCATTGGTTGCTGGACAACCGGCTTTCAAAGAAGCGGTAATAGATAGGTGCTTCAAAAACTATAAGCCTGATGCATATATTAGGGTTGTCGCAACCCCTGGTGGTGCCGGTTCCATAAGACATACTATATATAATTATAGCAATCCCAATGATTCAATCCTTGTTTCCGATTGGTGCTGGAAACCCTATGCTACCATTTCGGAAGAATACGGAAGAAAAGTAGAATATCATCAATTACTAAACGATAATGATGAGTTTAATATTAGCTCTTTTAAAAATAACTTTGAAAGACTTTTAAACAAACAAAAAAGGATAGTGGCTATTATAAATAGTCCGGCACATAATCCTACAGGATATAGCCTAAGTGATGAAGAATGGAAGCAAGTCTTAGGCATAATGGAGGAAAATGCTAAAAACAAAGAAAATAAAATAACTTTATTAATAGATGCCGCTTATATGGATTATGCCGGTAAAGGTGATGAAAGAAGAAAGTTCTTCCAATCGTTTTCTAATTTACCTGATAACGTTCTAGTCGTAATTGCCTATAGCTTGTCAAAAAGTCACACTATGTACGGGATGAGAATCGGAGCAGCCATATGCATATCAGCTAATGAAGATATTGCGGAAGAATTCTATTATTCCTGTTCCCACTCAAGTAGGGCAAATTGGTCAAATTGCAATAGGGGTGCGATGGAGGTTATGGCAAGAATAAGCAATGATGGAAACAAATTAAGGGCATATGAGGCAGAAGTGAATAAATATAAAACTATGCTCCAAAGAAGAGCAAATGCTTTTGTTAGTGCTGCAGAAAAAGTAGGACTAAATATATTGCCCTATAGGGATGGTTTTTTTATAAGCATTCCTTGTAAAAACTCTAAAACTATAAGTGAAGAAATGATTAAAGAAAACCTATTTATAATACCCTTGGAATTAGGTCTAAGGTTTGCTGTATGCGCTGTTTCCGAAGAAAAGTGCAAAATTGTCCCGGCAATAATTAAAAAAACCATAGATAAAATCAATTTATAGATTATTTTTATAAAAAGGTTGCAGGTGCAACCTTCTTATGTTTTATAGTATAATTGTATTATGCATAAGATAATTACGTTTATGTGTACAATGTTTGTTTGTCTAATTCAAAATTCGCTAGGAAGAGGGATGGGAACATGGAGAACAATAAAGATAAAATTGCCTTAGTCACGGATAGCAGCTGTGATTTGCCTCAAGAGCTAATACAAAGATATTCGATTTTCACTTTACCTTTAAGAGTCATATATGGAGACAAAGAGTATAGAGATAATATTGATATTACCCCAGAGGAAATATACAAAAGAATGCCTGATGAGATCCCTAAAACCTCCATGGCTTCTGTCTCAGATGCTATAGAAGTTTTTGAAAAAATAAGAAAAAAGGGAATCAAAAACATTCTATCTATTAATATTTCCAGCGGCTTAAGCGGAACCTTTAATATGGTTAATCTAGCTAGCAAGGATTTTCCTGATCTAAACATTGTAACTATTGATTCCAGGACACTATCCATAGGGTTGGGCTTTATGGTTTATGAAGCAGCGAAAATGATTGCCCAAGGATTATGTATTGATGAAATCAAGGAAAAGATTTTATCCTTAAGAAAAAAAATAAGAATATTTTATTGCCTGCCTATTTTAGAATACTTAAAAAAAGGTGGAAGAATAAATACCGTAGCTGCGACTATAGGAGATATTATTGATATTAAACCTATTATTTCCGTAAATGATGAAGGCAAATATTTTAGTTATGCAAAGGTCAGGGGAAGAAAGCGTTCCATAGATAGACTTGTTAAAATAGCTAAAGAATTATCCGAGGGGCATACGGTTAATATGGCGGTAATGCACGGTTACGCTGAAAAGGAGGCCCTTCGTATTAAGGAAATCCTATCGGAGCTTCCTAATATAAAGGAAATGCTTTTCGGCCAAATAGGGCCTGCCTTGGGTGTGCATACAGGTCCTGGATTAGTCGGTGTTTGCATTTATGTATTAAATACTATTACCCAGACCTAATAAGTTCAAAAATAGATTTAATTTTTAGTTTATAATTTAAAAATTAAACTTTCTTAAACAAAAAAAGCAGCCTAAGCTGCTTTTTTTATTTATTATTAATAATTATTTATCTTCAGCCATTTTCTTGTAAGTTTCATACTTCTTCTTGGCTATCTCTTCCGCCTTTGTAAATAATTCTTCTGCTACCTCAGGGAAAGAGCCTACAAGAGAACTGTATCTTACTTGACCGTCTAAAAAGCCTCTAAAGCTTTCTTTAGGTTCTTTGGAATCCAAAATAAATGGGTTTTTACCTTCCTTCTTAAGCTCAGGATTATGTCTATATAGGTGCCAGTAACCTGCATCCACGGCTTGCTTTTCGTTAGCAATTGTTCTGCCCATTCCTTCTTTAATTCCATGATTGATGCAAGGTGCGTATGCAATAATCAGTGATGGACCATCATATTTTTCAGCCTCAATTAAGGCCTTTAATAATTGATTCATGTTAGCACCCATAGCCACTTGTGCTACATAAACATAGCCATAAGTCGTTGCAATTAGACCCAAATCCTTTTTAGCAACTCTCTTTCCAGAAGCTGCAAACTTTGCAACTGCCCCAATAGGAGTAGCCTTAGAAGATTGTCCGCCTGTGTTGGAATATACTTCAGTATCTAATACCAATACATTTATATTCTCTCCAGAAGCTAAAACATGGTCTAATCCACCATAACCGATATCATAAGCCCAACCATCTCCACCAAATACCCAAACAGATTTTTTAATTAAGAAGTCCTTGTTTTTATCTATTTCGCTAATTAGTTCTTTGGCCTTTGCATCGTTTATTCCCTCTGCTTCAAGCAGTGGTAATATAGTTAAGGTAGCTTTTTTGCTTTCATCAGCATCGTCTTTTCCTTCTAACCAAGCTTTAAATGCTTCTTTATAGTTTTGTGGTATATCTAAGTTTATAGCTTCTTCCATTAAATCTGCTATTTTGTTTCTAATTTGTTTTACTGCGACTGCCATACCAAATCCATACTCAGCATTATCTTCAAATAGTGAATTAGCCCAAGCAGGTCCCTTGCCTTCTGCATTTGTGCAATATGGCATAGACGGAGCTGAACCACCCCAAATTGAAGAACATCCAGTTGCATTTGCTATCATCATTCTGTCGCCAAATAATTGGGTTATAAGTTTTGCATAAGGTGTTTCACCGCAACCTGCACAAGCCCCTGAGAACTCCAATAATGGCTGGACAAATTGACTGCCTTTGATAGTTGTTGCTGGCATTAAGTTGTCTTTAACGGGAACCTTCATAGCAAAATCCCAATTTGGAACTTGATCTTTAGCCTGTGTATCAAGATGTTGCATTATTAATGCTTTGTTTTTTGATGGGCAAATATCTGCACAATTACCGCAACCAGTACAATCCAATGTGCTTACTTGCATTCTATAATTTAGCCCTGCAAGCTCTTTGCCAATAGCCTTTTTTGTTTTAAAGCTTTCAGGTGCATCTTTAAGCTCTTCATCTGTAACAAGTATAGGTCTTATTGCCGCATGGGGACATACATAAGAGCACTGATTACATTGGATACAATTATCTATCTGCCATTCAGGCACACTTACTGCAACACCACGTTTTTCGTAAGCAGAAGTCCCCATTGGAAAATGTCCATCTTCTCTACCTACAAACATGCTTACAGGTAAGGAATCTCCTTCTTGTCTCACCATGGGTACCAAAACATTCTTAATGAAATCTGGTAGGTCTGTATCTACAGCTGCCTCTTCCTCTACCGCTTCCTTCCATGAAGAAGGTACTTCTACCTTGGTAAGGGCGTTTATGCCTTTTTCAACAGCTTCATAGTTCATATCTATTACTTTTTGGCCTTGTCTACCATAGCTATCAACAATGGCCTCTTTTAGATATTTTATAGCATCATCTAAAGGTATAACATTGGCTAGTTTAAAGAATGCAGATTGCATTATCATATTTATCCTGCTTCCTAGACCAATTCCTTCAGCAATGGCCGTAGCATTTATAGTGTAAAAATTAATATCATTTTCAGCTAAATACTTTTTCATAGATCCCGGTAGGTTCTCATCGAGGTCATCTTTATCCCACATACAGTTTAATACAAAAGTTCCGCCTTTTTTTAGGCCTTTAAGCAAATCGTATTGGTATACATACGCTTGATTATGGCAAGCCACGAAATCAGCTTCATCTATTAAATATGTGGATTTAATAGGTTTTTTACCAAACCTTAAGTGTGATATTGTTACGCCACCTGATTTTTTGGAATCATATGCAAAATATCCTTGCGCATAAAGGTCGGTTTTGTCTCCTATAATAGTTATAGCACTCTTATTTGCTCCAACAGTCCCATCTGAACCTAAACCCCAGAATTTGCATCTGATTGTGCCTTCAGGAGCAGTATTAATATTTTCTTTTACCTCTAAGCTTGTATGAGTAACATCATCGACTATACCTACAGTAAAGAAGTTCTTTGGTTTATCCTGTTTTAAATTTTCATATACTGCTATAATCTGTGCAGGAGTTGTATCCTTGGATCCTAAGCCATATCTACCACCTACAATTAATGGTGGGTTCTCTTCTTCATAATACAAAGATCTTACATCTAGATATAAAGGCTCTCCTATTGCACCAGGTTCCTTAGTTCTGTCAAGAACTGATATTCTTTTAACAGACTTTGGCATTTCATCAAAGAAATATTTCGGTGCGAAAGGTCTATATAAGTGTACTTTTAATAGTCCAACTTTTTCTCCCCTTGCATTTAAATAGTCAATAGTTTCTTCAATTGTGGCAGTAACGGATCCCATAGCGATAATAATATTTTCAGCTTCTGGATGGCCGTAATAAACAAAGGGCTTGTAAGTTCTACCGGTGAGTTTGCTTATATCCTCCATGTAGGAAGCTACAATGTCCGGAACATTATCGTAGTATTTGTTAGCAGCTTCTTTTGCTTGGAAGAAAATATCCGGATTTTGAGCAGTTCCCTTAATTACTGGATGCTCAGGATTTAAAGCATTATTTCTAAATTCCTCAATAGCTTTAAAATCAACAAGTTTTGCAAAATCCTCATACTCTATTACCTCTATTTTTTGGATTTCATGAGATGTTCTAAATCCATCAAAGAAGTGTAAGAATGGAACCTTTGATTTTATAGCAGCTAAGTGAGCAACACCAGCCAAATCCATAACTTCTTGCACTGGTCCTGCTGCAAGTATTGCGAATCCCGTCTGTCTCGTAGCCATTACGTCTGAATGATCTCCAAATATGGAAAGTGCATGTCCCGCTATAGCACGCCCTGTTACATGGAATACACCTGGCAACAATTCTCCTGCTATCTTATACATATTCGGTACCATTAAAAGCAATCCTTGAGATGCTGTAAATGTGGAAGTCAATGCACCAGCTGTCAATGAACCATGCACTGCTCCAGCAGCACCTGCCTCTGACTGCATTTCGACAACTTTTACTTCCTGGCCAAATATATTCTTTTGACCATGAGCTGCCCATTCATCAATTAGCTCAGCCATATTGGATGATGGCGTTATGGGGTAAATAGCAGCAACATCAGTAAAAGCATATGCTACATATGAGGCCGCTGTATTACCATCCATACTTTTCATATTTTTTGCCATTGAATAACCCCCTATAATAATTTAAAATTTAACAAATTGTCATCTCTAAGTATATTAAAGTTTATAGGCAATGTCAATTTTAGAAATCAAAAAAATGAAATTTTAGTGTATGGGACTTGCATAGCACAAAGGGACGGCAGACTGCGTAATTTCAGCTTGTCGTAGCCCCACTTTTGTATGAAATTACCTTGTAATTT
>CAYMVQ010000024.1:0-29856 GCA_964394355.1 uncultured Clostridiaceae bacterium | reverse complement strand
ACAAAAGTGGGGCTACGACAAGCTGAAATTACGCAACCTGCCGTCCCCCTGTGTCGATAGGGTTGCACATTTTTTATCCATTGCATAATAAAGGATAATATTATAAAATGTAAATGCAAATGATTTGCATTAAACAAATTTGCGAAACTTTTTGAAAGAAGTTGAATTAATGAATGAAACTGTTTTAGAAGGAAAGGATATATCTTTTAAATATGGCGATAGGCATATACTGCATAATTGTAATTTTAGCGTAAATAAGGGGGACTTCTCAATTATAATCGGGCCTAACGGTTCCGGCAAAAGCACACTACTTAAAATATGTTTGGGCTTATTAAAGCCCAATAATGGCATTATAAGACTTTACGGTAAAGCCTTAAAGGAGTTTAGCGAATGGAGAAAAATAGCTTATGTTCCTCAAAGAATAACAGCTTTTAATAAAGGATTCCCCGCTACCGTAGAGGAAGTAGTTAGGGCACCGATTTATTCGAACTCCTGCTTTATAAAAAGAAAAAAAACAAAGATAAATGAGACTATAAATAATGCACTTTATTCAGTAGGGATGGAGGGTTACCGTACTTCGCTTATAGGAAAACTATCCGTAGGCCAGCAACAAAGAGTTTTTATAGCCAAGGCCCTTATTAGCAGTCCAACCATGCTTTTTTTAGATGAACCGACAGCCGGTATTGACAATAAAACAGAAAAGGAGTTTTATGATTTATTAAAAAAGCTAAACAAGGATTCGGCTATAAGCATAATAATGGTAACTCATGACTATGCGGATATTAAAACCATGGCCAATAAAGTGTATTCTTTAAATGATGGCAGCATGGAAGAACAATGTACGGATTTAAGGGAGGGGGCAAGAAGAATTGATTGAGGTTCTAAAATACGGATTTATGCAAAGAGCTTTTTTGGCAGGAATTATGGTAGCTGTAACCTGCCCTTTGATTGGTATATTTATAGTTTTAAAAAGATTATCAATGATTGGAGATACACTATCCCATGCATCCTTAGCTGGAATAGCAGCCGGAATGCTATGGGGGTTTTATCCTTTCTGGGGTGCTTTAGTATTTTCGATAATTGCTGCCTATGCAATCGAGAAATTAAGGAAATCCTTTGCAGGCTATGAGGAAATTTCAAATTCGATAATATTGTCAACTGGAATAGCAATAGCTGTAGTATTTATAGGCCTGGCAAAAGGATATAATGCTGATTTAATGGGATACTTGTTTGGTAGTATAGCCGCTGTAAGTGTTCAGGATATATATATTATGCTTGTGCTATCCTTTATAATTATTATATCTGTTGCATTTTTTTATCATAAATTGTTTTACATAGCCTTTGATGAAGAAAGTGCGATGATCTCCGGATTACCAGTCTCTTTTTTAAATCTTTATATTACTTTGCTTACATCATTTACAATAGTTGTCTCAATGAGAATTGTAGGAATCTTTATGGTCTCATCTTTACTTGTTCTACCGGTGGCTACAGCAATGCAAATAGGAAAAGGTTTTAAAAAGTCAATGTTTCTATCTATGTTTTTTGCTTTAATAGCTGTTATACTAGGTTTAGTATTATCTTATTATTTAGATATTGCATCTGGTGGTGCCATCGTTTTACTTTCAGTGTTCATGCTGGTAATTGTTTTGATGATTAATAAAGGAAAAGAGCAATAAATTAAATGGCGGTGAAGATATGGATAAAAAAAATGCCATTGATATATTAAAAGAAAAAGGGTATAAATGTACTTTACAAAGAAAGGCTATACTTGATATCATAAGTGAGCAGAAAGGCCCTTATAAGGCTATTGAAATATTCAATGGGGTTGCGGAGAAATTACCAAGGATAAATTTCTCGACGATTTACAGGAATCTTGAGCTTTTGACCAATCTTGGTATTATAGATAAAATTAATATAGAAGAAGGCATAAATCATTATGAATTATCTACGGGAGAAGCACAGCATCATATTATATGCAAATTATGCGGCTATATTCGAAAGATAGATTTATGCCCATTTAAAGAAATGGAAAAGGATAAACTAGAAGATATAGGCTTCCAGGCAATAGAACATAAATTTGAGATATATGGATTATGTAGCAAATGCAAGAATAAAAAATCATAATTTTATATTTTATTTATTAAACAGTATTAATGATATAATTGGGTAATAGAATATTAATAGAATATAAGTTAAGTCGAAAGATTTTGAGGTGGATATATGATTAAGAAAAAACATTTTATTTTTTTCATAATATTTACAATTTTAATTACCGGATTATTAACCTTTACCCTAGCTAATTATGCATCTTTAACACTGGGAAATAGAGTGATAATTACTAAAAGCGATTATAAAATACTACAAGATAGCAAAAAACTTCTTACTTTAAAAAAATATATAGATAATAATTACCTTGAGCCTGTTGATAATAATGTGCTTTTGGAAGGTGCGGCAAAAGGTTTGTTCTACTCCTTGGATGACCCTTATTCTGTATATATGAGTGCAGAAGAATTTAAAGATTTTAGTGAATCCACATCAGGGATATATGGTGGAATAGGTGTTATTGTAACTGAATTAGATGGATACGTGACTGTAGTTGCGCCTATTGAAGATACCCCTGGAGAGAAAGCCGGACTAAAAACAGGGGATAAGATTATAAAAGTAGATGATATTGAGATAGCAGGGTTGAGCTTAGAGAAGGCTACTTCCATGATGAAAGGGAATAAAGGTACAGTAGTAGTGTTAACCATAATGAGAGATGATACAAAATCACCTTTTAATATTGAAATTAAAAGAGAAGAAATAGTGCTAAAGACAGTAAAAGCGGAAATCTTGGATAATAATATTGCCTATATAAGAATAAGTATGTTTGATCAAGATACGGGAAAGGAGTTTAAAAAAGCAATCAAAGAAATAGAATCAAAAGCTGCGGGGGGTTTAATAATTGATTTACGCCAAAATCCAGGAGGATATGTAAATCAATGTGTAATTGTAGCTGATGAACTTCTCGATAAGGGTATTATATTTTATACGGAAGATAGAAATAAAAACAAAGAAATAACTTACTCTAAAGAAAAGAAAGTAAATATACCTTATATTCTTTTAGTTGATGGTGGTAGTGCGTCTGCTTCGGAAATTGTAGCTGGAGCGGTGAAAGATAGAAAAGCTGGCTTAATAATAGGAGAAAAGACCTTTGGAAAAGGCCTAGTGCAAACAGTAGAAAAATTATTTGATGGTTCTGGATTTAAACTTACGACACAAAAATATTATACGCCAAATGGTATAAGTATAAATAAGGTTGGAATAGAACCAGATATTAAAATTGATAAACCGGTTGGAGCTGAAGAGCAAAATGAGGCAACTATAGATGCACAGCTGGAACGTGCCATAGAAGAACTTCTTTTGATGATGGAATAATCCAAGTGAAGTTTTTTAGAAGATATAGACTATGCTTTATGAATAAACAAACAAAACTTGGGTGGACCTCGGCCCACCCAATAATTCATTATCAAATTCTTAACTTTTTTTTTCTTTATTCTCTGTCTTGCACTTAATGGTAAAGTCCAACAGTTCCTGCAAAGCGGAATTTTCTTTATAGCTTATACTTTCAGAATATCTGTATACTCTCCAAAACTTATCACCATTGTTTTTAGAATAATTGGAATAATAATTGAAATTTTTAATCATAATAATACCTCTCAATCTTGTTATAAAATATTATAAGTTTTTAGAAAAGCATAAACTTACCAAGCAAAGTTTAATATACAATTAATGGAGAACACACTATATAATATTTATATTTATTATTTATTAATAATATTACAATATAATTTAAATTTATGCAAGGTTTTTTCAATTATTTTGTGAAAATTTATTCATAAACCACCGTATATTTAAACATTTTTAAGTTTGACAATTTAAAAGCAAAGGTATATAATTTTTTTGCGAACATTTGTTCCAAGTTAATTGTTTTAAATCCTATGGAGGGAAGGAATTGCATAAATTTAAAATAGTATCAAACTATAAGCCCACGGGAGATCAACCGGAGGCTATAAATTCACTAATCAAGAGTGTCCAAAAAGGGGAAAAATTTCTTACTTTAAAGGGTGTTACCGGTTCCGGTAAGACTTTTACTATGGCTAATGTTATTGAAAAGCTACAGGTGCCCACCTTGGTTTTGGCACATAATAAAACCTTAGCGGCTCAATTATGCAGCGAATTTAAGGAGTTTTTTCCAGAAAACTGCGTAGAATACTTTGTAAGTTATTATGATTATTACCAACCAGAAGCCTATATAGCTCATACGGATACTTATATCGAAAAGGATTCACAAATCAATGATGAGATAGATAAATTACGGCACTCAGCAACAGCTGCTTTGTTTGAGCGCCGGGATGTAATAATTGTAGCAAGTGTTTCATGTATCTACGGTCTGGGAGACCCAGAGGATTATAGAGATTTGATGTTTTCATTAAGAAAGGGGATGTTAAAGGACAGAGATGAAGTATTAAGGAAACTAGTAGATATACAATATGAAAGAAACGATATTAATTTTATTAGGGGAACTTTTAGAGTGCGGGGAGATGTAGTGGAAATTTTTCCTGCAGCTTCTTCGGATAAGGCAATAAGGATAGATTTTTTCGGAGATGAAATAGATAGGATACTGGAGTTTGACTCTTTGACAGGCAATATTATAGGGGAAAGGCAGCATGTTTATATATATCCAGCTTCTCATTATGCAACTAGCTATGAAAAACTAATGAAAGCCATTGCTAATATAGAAATTGAATTGCTTGAAAGATTAAAAATATTGAAGGAAGAGGACAAGTTATTAGAAGCTCAAAGGTTACAACAAAGGACTAATTATGATATAGAAATGATGAAGGAATTAGGTTATTGTTCGGGAATAGAGAATTATTCAAGGCATATAAGCGGAAGAGAAGCCGGCAGCTCACCATATACACTTTTGGATTTCTTTCCCAAGGACTTTTTAATGATAATTGATGAATCCCATGTTACAATACCACAAGTGAGGGGTATGTATTTTGGTGATAGGTCAAGAAAAGAAAATTTGGTAGAGTATGGTTTTAGATTACCCTCTGCCATGGACAATAGACCGTTGAATTTTGGGGAGTTTGAATCAAAATTAAATAATGTAATATTTCTTAGCGCAACTCCGGCAAATTATGAAATAGAAAAAAGCAGTAAAGTTGTTGAACAGATAATAAGACCTACAGGCCTTATTGACCCGGAAATCCAAGTGTGCCCTATTAAGGGACAAATAGATCATTTAATAGGCCAGATAAGAAACAGGGTAGAAAAAGAGCATAGGGTCTTAGTAACTACATTAACTAAAAAAATGGCGGAAGATTTAACTACGTATTTAAAGGATTTAGATATAAAGGTTAGGTATCTTCATTCGGATATTGATACAATAGAGAGAATGGAAATAATAAGAGATTTGCGCCTTGGCGTATTTGATGTATTGGTAGGTATAAACCTTCTAAGGGAAGGCTTGGATTTACCTGAAGTATCTCTGGTTGCTATTTTGGATGCGGATAAAGAGGGCTTTTTAAGATCAGAAACATCCCTTATTCAAACAATAGGCAGAGCCGCCAGAAATGTAGAAGGTAAGGTTATAATGTATGCGGATAAGATGACGGATTCAATGAAAAAGGCTATTAATGAAACAAATCGCAGAAGATATATACAAATGGAATACAACAAAAAGCATAATATTATTCCAAAAACAATTGACAAAGGAATACGAGATATAATCGAGGCAACAACTGCTGCGGAAGATGAAGTAAAATACAGAAGTGGGCGCAAAAAAGGAAAAGTTAATAAAAAAGACTTGGAAAAGATTATATCTGCACTAGAAGAAGAAATGAAAGACTGTGCAAAAAATTTGCAATATGAAAGAGCAGCAGAGTTAAGAGATAGAATAGCTGAACTTAAAGAAAAATACTTCGAGGTGTAATTATGTCAAAAGATAAAATAATAATTAAGGGTGCCAGAGAACATAATTTAAAAAATATTGATTTAGAAATACCGAGGGATAAATTCATTGTTGTTACGGGTTTATCCGGGTCAGGAAAATCATCATTAGCATTCGATACCATATATGCCGAAGGCCAAAGGCGCTATGTGGAATCCTTGTCTGCTTATGCTAGGCAATTTTTAGGACAAATGGATAAGCCTGATGTTGATTATATTGGAGGATTATCCCCTGCCATATCTATTGATCAAAAAAGTACAAGTAGAAATCCCAGGTCTACCGTAGGAACTGTGACGGAAATATATGACTATTTAAGATTATTATATGCAAGAATAGGTACACCCCATTGCCCGCAATGTGGCAAGGAAATATCTCAGCAAACAGTGGATCAGATGGTTGATTATCTCATGGGCTTGGAAGAGGGCACAAAAATCCAATTACTGGCTCCTATGATTCGGGGCAAAAAAGGTGAGCATCAAAAAGTTTTACAAGAAATCAAAAAATCAGGTTTTATGAGGGTTAGGGTTGATGGCTCAGTAATTGATATTGGGGAAGAAATAAAACTAGAAAAAAATAAAAAACATACTATTGAAGTTGTAGTGGATAGGATAGTAATAAAAGCCGGCATAGAAGCTAGATTATCTGACTCGCTAGAAACCGTTCTAAAACTTACAGGCGGTTTAGCATTGGCAGATATAATTGATATAGAAGAAAAATTGTTTAGCCAAAATTATGCATGTGCTGATTGTAATATTGCCATTGAAGAATTATCGCCTAGAATGTTTTCTTTTAATAGTCCTTTTGGCAAATGTTCTAATTGTGATGGCTTGGGAGAATTAAAGCATTTTGATGGGGACTTAATAATACCTGATAAAAGCAAAAGTATTAGAGAGGGTGCTTTAGCACCATGGAAAAACAACAATGGAGATTCTTGGTACTATAACATAGTTGAAGCAGCTTCAAAACACTTTGGCTTTAGTGTTAATACTCCTATTTCTAAATTGGATAATAGTGTTATAGATTTACTCCTTTATGGCTCAAAAGGTGAAAAGTTTAAAATGAGATACGACAGGGAATTTGGCAAAGGCGAGGTAATGATTGCTTTTGAAGGCGTGGTCAATAATCTTAAAAGGAGATATAAGCAGACTAAATCCGATTATATAAGAAATGAAATAGAAAAATACATGTCATCTACGCCTTGCCCAACTTGCGGAGGGACAAGGTTAAAAAAGGAAAGCTTATCTGTTTTTATTAATAAAACATCCATTGCAGAAGTAAGCAGTATGCCAGTGCATAAGATTAAAGAATTCTTTGAGACCCTAAAACTAACGGAAAAGCAAGAGATAATATCAAAACAAGTAATAAAGGAAATAAAGGCCAGACTTGGGTTTTTGATCAATGTAGGTTTGGATTATTTGACTTTATCAAGAACAGCAGGTACTTTATCCGGCGGAGAATCTCAAAGGATAAGATTGGCTACGCAAATAGGCTCAAGTTTGGTAGGGGTTTTATATATTTTGGATGAGCCAAGTATAGGACTTCACCAAAAAGACAACGGCAAACTTCTTAAAACATTGAGAGACTTGACTGACTTAGGCAATACAGTAATAGTTGTTGAGCATGATGAAGAAACTATGTGTGCCGCCGATCACATTATAGACATAGGGCCCGGGGCAGGAATTCATGGAGGTTTTATTGTAGCAAAAGGTACAATAGACGATATTAAAGAAAGCGATAAGTCCATAACAGGACAGTATCTATCGGGGAAAAAATTTATTTCCGTACCGGAAATAAGGAGAGAATCCAACGGCAATCGAATAATTATAAAGGGAGCAGAGGAAAACAACTTAAAAAACATAGATATTGATATCCCCTTAGGTGTCTTTAATTGTGTTACCGGTGTTTCAGGTTCAGGTAAAAGTACATTGGTAAATGAAATACTATATAAGGCTTTAGCAAAACAAATATATGATTCTAGGAATAGACCGGGAAAGCATAAAGAAATACAAGGATATGAGTATTTAGATAAAATCATCGAAATAGACCAATCACCTATAGGGCGCACTCCTAGATCCAATCCTGCCACTTATACTGGTGTTTTTGATTTTATTAGGGATGTTTATGCATCTACAACAGAAGCAAGAATGAGAGGATATAAAAAAGGACGTTTTAGTTTTAATGTCAGGGGAGGTAGATGTGAAGCCTGTCGCGGTGACGGTATAATAAAAATAGAGATGCAATTCTTACCCGATGTATATGTACCTTGTGAAGTGTGCAAAGGAAAAAGATATAATAGAGAAACCATGGAAGTGAAATATAAAGGAAAGAACATCTCAGAGATTTTGGATATGACTGTAGAGGATGCTTTAATATTTTTTGAGAATATTCCCAAGATAAAAAAGAAACTTCAAACATTATTTGATGTAGGCTTAGGGTATATTAGATTGGGACAGCCGTCTACACAATTATCTGGGGGAGAAGCCCAAAGAATCAAATTGGCTTTTGAGCTATCTAAAAGAAGTACCGGTAGAACCTTGTATATATTGGATGAGCCTACAACGGGACTTCATACGGCAGATATATCTAAATTGTTAAAGATCCTTGATAGGCTGGTAGAAGGAGGAAACACCGTAATAGTAATAGAGCATAATCTTGATGTAATCAAAAGAGCGGATTATATTATTGATTTGGGACCAGATGGTGGAGATAGAGGCGGAAATGTGGTAGCTGTAGGAACACCGGAAGAAGTATCCGAAAACCCCAAATCCTATACAGGCATGTATCTAAAAAAGGTGCTTAATTGATAAAAGAGAACCGTCCCCCTGTGCTTCCCCTGTGCTTTGCCCCTGTGCTTTGAAATTGCTAGAATATATATTATAATTACATAAAAGGAGTGATTTGATGAAAGTTTTTTTAAAAAAATTAATTGATCAAGGGTTTATGACTGACGGTCAAGGACAATATATCGTAGCTGCCCTTAACGAAAAAGAAAGCTTTATTATTTCAGGTCATAAAGGCTGGGGCATATTGCCTTTAATGGCTACAATCAGTGGGGCAGCCAAGAGCAAATTTAAAATAAAACAAGTAAAAAGCTTTGAAGACTTGGAATCCGAAACAGATTTTTTGCTAATTGCCGACCTTAAAAATATTGATTATGGAAAACTAGTAGAAAAAGCAATACTGGTAGCTGATGCGGCCTTTATAAGTTTAAAAGATCCGGACCATCCCTATTCAATATTCAAAATCTTGAAGGATATTTATAAAAACCATGGGCCAATACAAAAAGCCATCCATATACTTGAATGTGCCAAAACAGATGAGGGAAATAAGCTTATCAAGATGACTAAGGTCACTATAGGTGAAAAAGGTAGATTAGAGAAAAGTGATTTTGAAGAATAATAACTTGGAGGTTTACAATGAGTATAGAAAGTGTTAAAAAACAATTTAAAGAAGAAAATTTGCCTCTTGAAGTAATAGAAATGGACACAAGTACGGCAACAGTTGAATTAGCTGCAGCGGCATTAGGCGTAGAGGCTGCTAGAATAGCTAAAACTATGGCCTTTAGGCTTAAAGAAAGAGATATTTTATTACTGACAAAGGGCGATGTAAAAGTAGATAATAGAAAATTCAAAGGTTACTTCAAAGAAAAAGCGAAATTTATAAGTGTTGATGATTTAGAAGAAGCCACGGGACATCCCATAGGCGGTGTATGTCCTTTTGGACTTATAAAACCTTTGGATATATATCTAGATGAATCACTAAAAGTTTTTGACCATGTTTACCCTGCCGGTGGTGGTGCAAATACAGCAGTAAAGATAGATGTAAACTATCTTGCTCAAGTAACAAAAGGCATTTGGGTTGATCTATGCAAGGAGTAATATCTATGTTGGCTTTGGAGGAAAAATTAAAAAATCTACCTGAAAAACCCGGTGTTTATTTAATGAAGAATGAGCATAGGCAAATTATTTATGTCGGCAAAGCTATTAATCTTAAGCATCGGGTAAGGCAATATTTTCAGTCATCCAAGAGCCAGCTAGCAAAGATCCTTGTAATGGTTGAAAATATTAAGGACTTTGAATATATAATCACTAAAAACGAATTGGAAGCTTTGATATTAGAAAGCAATTTAATAAAGAAATATAGGCCTAGATACAATGTAACACTTAAAGACGATAAGCATTATCCATATATCAAGGTAACTTTAAATGAAAAATACCCAAGGGTAATTATTGTTAGAGAAATTAAAAAAGATAGGGCTAAGTATTTCGGACCTTATGCTGATAGCAAAGCAGTAAAGCAAACTATAGACTTAGTTCACAGTATATTTCCGCTAAGAAGTTGTAAGAAGGATATTGAAAAAATTGCGGGTAAAACAAGACCCTGCCTTAATGCTCATATAGAAAGGTGTATCGCACCATGCACAGGAAAAATTAGTCAGGAAGAATATGGTGAAATCATTAAAGATACTTGTGCTTTCTTGGAAGGCAAGCAAACAAAAATAATCAGCGAATTAGAGGAAAAAATGAAAAGATTTGCAGGGAATCTCGAATTTGAAAGGGCTGCAGAAATAAGAAATCAATTGGATGCAATAAATAAAATAAATGAAGAGCAAATTATTATTTCTCCAAGAATGGAGGATATAGATGTTATTGCCTATAGCATAAAGGAAAGTCTTGTCAGTGTTCAGGTATTTTTTGTAAGGATAGGTAAGCTTATAGGTAGGGAAAACTTCTTTTTAACTGATATAGGCAATAGTGATGAAGAAGAAATTGTTGCTAGCTTTATAAAACAATATTACAATAAAGCAGTGTTTGTACCAAAGAATATACTTTTGCCCATTGAATTGGACGAGAAAGGGCTACTAGAAAAATGGCTAAGCGAAAAAAGGGGATTTAGGGTAAAGTTAAATGTGCCTTATAGGGGAGATAAGAGAAAATTACTTGAAATGGCTAAAAATAATGCCAAGGACTCCTTAAGGATGGAATTAGAAAGAATAAATAAAAATAAGGATAAAACCTCGGAACTATTTAAAAAATTGGCGGATTACCTTGCTATAGAAGATAAAATTTATAGGGTAGAGGCCTTTGATATTTCTAATTTGCAAGGCGTAGATAATGTTGGTTCCATGATAGTATTTGAAGATGGCAAGCCTATCAAAAAACATTATAGGCGATTTAAAATAAAGGGATTTCAAGGGCAAGATGATTATGAAGCATTGAGGGAAATAACAAAAAGAAGGTTTCTTCGAGCTATGGAAGAGAGGAAAGTATTAGATTATCAAGGCAGGGATTACGCAGATAGCAAATTTGCTCTTTTACCGGATTTAATTTTAATTGATGGTGGTTTAGGACAGGTAAATGCAGTTAAAAGTATAATGGAAGAGTTAGAACTGGATATAGCTATTGCCGGTATTGTAAAAGATAAAAAACATAGAACCCGGGGCCTTATTTATAACGAAAAAGAAATATTAATACCATCAAGGGATGAAGTCTTTAAGCTTATTACAAGAATACAAGATGAAGCCCATAGATTTGCAATAACTTATCATCGGAGCCTAAGGGAAAAAGCTATAAAAAAGTCTGTATTGGATGATATTCCGGGTATTGGTAAGGCTAGGAAAAGTGCACTATTAAAACATTTTAAGAATATAGATATGATAAAAAACGCTTCCCTAGAAGATTTGCTTGCCGTTAAAAACATTAATATAAAAGCGGCAGAGAATATAATAAAGCATTTTAAAAATTAAAAAGAAAAATAGGCGAAAGCCTTTTTTTTTGCCTAAAGTTCACTCCTTTATCCAGTATGCAAATTAGCACTTTTGAATATAAATATTGTAGTGATAAGGTTAGAATTTACTAGGGGGGAGTAACATGGCAAAGAAGATTTTTAATATTGTTTTAATACTGGTGATTATAACTGCAATAATTACAGGCCCTTTATTCTTTGAAAAATACTGGGTTGATTATAAAAAGAGTTACGAATCAAATGGAAGTATAATAGAATGGAAAGGCGTTATAACACTTTGGGACTATCCAAAACTGGATACCCTAACAGGCAGTAAGCACTCTTGGATTAATAAAAAAATTAAAGAATTTGAAAAACTTCATCCTGGAACTTATATAGAATATAAAACCATTGATTCCATCAATGGAAAGATTACCTTAAGAGCAGCAGCAAAAATAAATGCAATGCCTGATATTGCTCCAGTGGGAAGCGACATCTATTTTCTTTCATCGGGACTTTTAGAACCATTGGATGAATACATTGCGGAAAAAGAATTAAAGGATTTTTTACAAGATGCTCTATCATCCTGCATATATAAAGAAAAATTATATGGTATACCTTGGGCAAAGAAAGCTTATACTCTCTTATTAAATAAAGACACTTTCCAAGAAAGAGAAGTAGAGCTACCTAGGGACGGATTTTGGTCTTACGAAGAATTTTTTAAAAGTTTAGAAAAGCTCACCTTTGCCAGTAGGGGCAGGGGTGAAGTAGATAGATACGGATTAGTAAGTTCTATGGAAACTGGGGCTTATAATATTTTTGGCATACTTATGATTGATGGGGGAGTAATCTATGATAAAAAATTAGACAAATATGCTTTTGATTCTTTAGAAGCATTATCGGGAATAAGAAAACTTTATGAATTAAACAATAAATATAAACTCATATATCCGGGAATGGAAAGTTTAAGCCAAAATCAAGCCTTTAATAATTTTATAGAAGGCAATGCAGCAGTATTTTTAGGGGATGCTTGGATGGTAGCCTATTTAAGGAATATAGGCAATAAGCATGGTGTAAATTTTACAACTGCAAATTATCCAAATGAAAAATTAAAATTTTCTTTATACGCAAATGAGGTATACTATTCTTATGGGGTATTTAAGCAAGATGATATAAAAAAGAAAGAAATGTGTGTAGAGTTTATTAAATATTTATCGGATAAAGAGTTTCAAGTGGATTTAAGAAATTTTGGCTATTTTCCCGTGCGAAAATCCTCTAACTATATATATCAAAATGATAAAGAGATGTATGCTATACAAAGGGGGCTTGATGGTGCGAGGCATATTTCCAACCATAAGAACTGGTGGGAGACAGATGAAATTCTTAGAAGTTCCATAATAGATGTTTTGACGGATAAAAAAACACCAGAGGAAGCATTACGCGAAGCTAAAGAGCTTACAAATAAATACTTTGATAATTATATGGAAAAAGTAAACTAATATGCTGTATAATAACTTTATTAAATAACAAATTCGGAGGAAAGAAAATGGGAGAGAAGCAAGCGGTTATTGAATATAATAATAAGAGATATCTTAGGATTCCCGTAAAGACTCATGTTATTAGGAAAGACGATAATATTATTGATGTAGTTAAAGAATATACCAAGGAAATAGTTAAAAATGATGATATTGTATTTATAAGTGAAAAAGTAGTAGCCATAACCCAAGGGAGAGCCTTTTTTTTAAATGAAATTAAGCCCAGGCCTTTAGCTGTCTTTTTATCAAAGTTTGTAACAAAAACACCCATAGGCATAGGCTTAGGTATGCCAGAAACAATGGAAATGGCACTTAGGGAATGCGGAGTTCTTCGAATACTTTTTGCTGCTGCCGTTAGTGCTATTAGCAAATTATTCGGCAGAAAAGGTGATTTTTATAGAGTTGCCGGTTACAAGGCTTCGTCAATTGACGGACCCACTGCAAACACATTGCCTCCTTATAATAAATATGTGGTTTTAGGACCCAACAATCCTGACAAGGTGGCAAAGGAAGTTAGCGATATAGTTAAAGCAGAGGTAGCTGTAGTTGATATGAATGATTTTGGAGGGAATATTTTAGGAACTTCAAATAATAAATTGGATAGAAAAATGATTTTGGGAGTTTTAAGGGATAATCCATTAGGTCAATGCTCGGAACAGACTCCTATTGGAATAATAAGAATTATGGAAAATTAAAGACCAATAGAGGAGGATTTAATTTGTTATTTAATTATGAGTTTGCCAATATAAAGTATGATGAAGCTATGAAAGCACATACTTCAATGAAAGTTGGAGGGAATGCGGATATATATTTTGAACCTGAAAGCATAGATGATTTAATTAGATTTATAAAAGTGCTGAGAGAGAAAAATATACCATATTATATTTTTGGTAACTGTACTAACTTACTGGTATCTGATGATGGTATAAGAGGAGCGGTTATTAAAATAGGAGAAAAGATTGCAAATATACAATTAGATGATAATGGTATAATAGCGGAAAGCGGAGCTTTGTTTAGTTCTTTATCAAAATATGCCGCAGAGAACTCCTTTTCTGGATTGGAATTTGCAAATGGGATACCCGGCTCTTTGGGTGGGGCAATATACATGAATGCCGGAGCTTATGGCATGGAAACAAAAGATATTGTTGAAAAAGTAGAGCTACTGGATAAGGATTTAAACATAAAAGTTTTAAATAATAAACAAATGGAATTTGGCTATAGACAAAGCATAATAGGCAAGGAATCCTATATAGTAACTAAAGTAGCATTCAAACTAAAAAAAGGCAACATACTCGAAATTAAAAAACTAATGTCGGAGTTGAATGAAAAAAGACAATCAAAACAGCCAGTTGAACATCCCAGTGCCGGTAGTGTATTTAAGAGGCCGGAGGGCTATTACGCAGGAAAGCTCATTGAGGATGCAGGCTTAAAAGGAATGACCATAGGTGATGCACAAATATCCAATAAGCATTGCGGCTTTATAATAAATAAAGGCAATGCTACTGCAAAAGATATATATAATCTCATTATTTATATTCAAAAAACCATATATGAAAGATTTGGAGTAAAACTAGAGCCGGAAATTAAGCTAATAGGTAAATTTGAATAAGTTTGTAGATATAATCTTTGCCTTCATAGATAGCTAAGTATGAATTGTAGATTCTTATAGCAAATGACTAAATTTAAAAAACAATTACAATTTAAGAGGTGTAATACTTGATTAATCTTATAGCCGACTATCATACTCATACATTATATAGTCATGGTAAGGGGACTATTTTAGATAATGTTCTGGCAGCTAAAGATAAGGGTTTAAAGGAAATCGCAATCACTGACCATAGTTTTAGACATTTCGCTTTTGGAGTAAAAAAGAGAAAAATAAAGAAAATGCGGCAAGAAATAGATAGTATAAATGAAAAGTATGCCGATATAAAAGTGTTATTGGGCTTGGAATGTAATATAATAAGTAAAGACGGAAAAATTGATGTAGATGAAGACTCTCTAAAATACTTAGATATAGTGGCACTTGGTTACCATATGCTTGTGCTAGCCCATGGTTTTTTAGATTATTATCATATATATCTAAAAAATTACTTTTCAAAACTTAATAAAACTATGGCAAAAAGGATGACTCAATATAACACGGATATTATGATAAAGGCTATAAATAATTATGATATTGATTTTATTACCCATCCTGGAGCTAGAATACCCATGGACATTAGAAAGCTTTCCTATGAAGCTTCAAGAACAAATACGGCTTTGGAAATAAACGCCAATAGCAATATTATGACTGTGGAAGATATAAAAACAGCTGCAAAACTTGGAGCAAAATTCGTAATAAATAGTGATGCACATAGGCCATCTGACATAGGAAATTTTAAAGATGCTTTGCTATTAGCAAAAGAAGCCGGATTAAAGGATAAACAAATAATAAATGCAGCCGGATATCTTGAAACTGCTGTAGGAGGTATAGAAGATGAATTTTATAATAGTAACGGGTCTTTCGGGGGCAGGAAAGAGCCAAGCAGTTAAATTTTTGGAGGATTTGGGTTATTTCTGTGTTGATAATCTTCCCCCTGCTTTGATTCTTAAATTCGCGGAAATATGTAGCCAAAGCCGAGGCTCTATTGATAAGATTGCGATAGTTACCGATATTCGCGGTGGGAAATTTTTTGATCAATTACAGTCCAGCCTTGATGAATTGCAAAAGGAAGGTTTTAACTATAAGATTCTGTTTTTAGAGGCTTCAGATGAAACGCTTATTAAAAGATTTAAAACCAGCAGGCGAATGCATCCATTAGCTATAGATGGCAGAATTATTAGAGGGATAAATGCCGAAAGGACAAGGCTTAAGGATATAAAGGAAAAGTCCACCTATATAATAGATACTACAAATATGAGCACAGCTCAACTAAAGGAAGAAATAATACACCTTTTTATAGAGGGGGGTAAAACTGAAAGGCTTATTACCCATATAATTTCCTTTGGTTTTAAATATGGTCTTCCCTTAGATGCGGATTTAGTTTTTGATGTTAGATTCCTTCCAAATCCATATTATGTGGAAAACCTAAAGAAATTAAGTGGTAATGATAGAAAGGTCAGCGATTACGTTATGAAATGGCCTGAAGCAACAATATTTTTGGATAAACTTATCAATATGGTAGAATATTTAATACCTTATTATATAAAAGAGGGAAAAACACAGTTAGTAATTGCAATCGGTTGTACCGGTGGCAGACATAGATCTGTTACCATAGCAAATATGCTTAGCCAAACTTTAAAAAATAAAGAACATAGAATTATAACAGACCATAGAGATATCAGAGAAGAAGATAATAAGAAAACTAAGAGAACATAAAATAAAAAAAGGGAGAGTTAAACTTGAGTGAGAATATTAAGGCAGAGATTTTATCATGGATAAAACTTATTGTTACAGCTTTTATATTGGCATTTTTGCTAAAAACTTTTATATTTCAAATAGCTTTTGTTAAAGGGCCATCTATGGAACCTACCTTATATCAAGGACAGATTTTGATTGTATCAAAATTAAGCTATAGAATTGGAGATCCTAAAAGAGGAGAAATTGTTGTAATTAATGACAAATTGGAAAATAAGGATTTAATAAAAAGAGTTATAGGTATGCCTAATGAAGTTTTGGAAATCAAAGAAGGCCATATATATATAGATGATGAAATTCTTTCACCAGACTATACCCTTGTACCTACTTATGAAAACGGTTTTGAAAAATCCAAAACCATGGAAGATGAGTATTTTGTCTTGGGGGATAATAGAGTAGAGAGTAGAGACAGCAGATCAAATACTTTGGGATTTGTCAAAAGAAAGAATATAATAGGAAGAGGAGTTTTTAGACTTTGGCCTTTAAACAAAATAGGAGTACTTAAATAAGGGAGTGCTTTTATGACTTTTTCAGCAAGTGTAAAAAATGAAATAGCAAAAATAAAAACGGATAATCTATGCTGCCAAAAAGGGGAATTATCCGCCCTTATTAAAATGACTGGGACAATTCAAATAGGCAATAATATTGGAATCAGATTAACTACGGAGAATGCTGCAATAGCCAGACGAATATTTAAACTGTTAAAATTGAATTATGGCATACACACAAAGGTTGTAATGACAAAAAATAGACAACTAAAGAAAAAGTATAGTTATACTCTTCTTATAGGGCCTGAAGACTCTTCCGATAGGCTACTTTTATCCCTTGGCATTTTGGCGTCTAAAACCGGCATAAAAATTAATCAAAGGATACCCAAAAATATAATTAAAAACGCATGTTGCAAAAAGGCGTATTTAAGAGGTGTTTTTTTAGGCGGTGGTTCTATTAGCGATCCAGAAAAAACATACCATTTGGAGATAGTTACCAATAATTCTACTTATGCAGAGGAGATAAAGGGGCTAATTAACTCTTATGGATTAAATGCAAAGGTAGTTAATAGAAAAAATAGCTATGTGGTATATTTAAAAGAAGGAGAGAATATTGTAGATTTTTTAAATATTATTGGAGCCCATAATGCTCTTTTTAAATTAGAAAATATAAGGATTTTTAAAGAAATGAGAAACAATGTGAATAGATTAGTAAATTGTGAAACGGCGAATTTAAGCAAAACTGTAAATGCTGCTATGAGGCAAATAAGAAATATAACATATATAAAAGAAAATATAGGTCTAAACAAATTGCCGAAAAATTTAAGAGATATAGCGGAGCTTAGGTTACTGCACCAATCTGCTAGTCTTGCAGAACTGGGAGAAATGATGAATCCCCCGGTAGGCAAATCAGGAATAAATCACAGGCTAAGAAAACTGGATAGAATTGCTGATGACTTACGCAATAAATCCCGGGTTTTTTTATAAATGAAAGGCGATAGGGAGGTACTTATATGGATGGCCTTAAAATAAAATGGAATAAGAAATTTACAAATCAAGAATATCTAGATGCAGCAAAAGGAAAAATCAGCTGTATTCATAATAAGATTCATAGCGAAGAAGAATACGAAAAAATGCCTTTAGGTTGGCTGGATGTGCCTATAAATACTAACAAGAATATGCTAAGAAATATTGAAGAAGCTGCAAATAGGCTTAGAAATATTTCGGATATTATTATTTCTTTAGGAATAGGAGGCTCCTATTTAGGCGCTAAAGCGGCTATTGAAATGCTAGATACAGGCACTTACAAGGTAATTTTTGCCGGTAATAATATTAGCGGTGCTTACTTAAAAAATATAATTGAAAAAGTAAAAGATTTAGATTTTAGTTTGATAGTGATATCAAAATCAGGTACTACCTTGGAAACAGCTATATCCTTTAGAATTCTAAAGGATATATTAATAAGCAAATATGGCAAAGAAGCAGGAAAAGAAAGAATAGTAGCTATAACTGGTAAATCAAAAGGGATACTGAGAGATATTAGCGAAAAAGAAGGCTATGAAAGCTTTGGAATTCCGGATAACATAGGTGGCAGGTATTCGGTACTGACACCGGCAGGGCTTTTAACTATAGCAGCGGCAGGTATTGATATTTATGAGATAATGGAAGGTGCCAAAGAAGCATATTCCATATGCAGTATAAACGATGTAGAAAAAAATCCTGCCTATAAATATGCAGTTTTAAGGAATGTTTTCTATGAAATGGGAAAAACCATAGAAGTGTTAGTTAGTTATGAACCGGCTATGTTATTTCTTTCAGAATGGTGGAAACAATTATTTGGCGAAAGTGAAGGCAAAGAAGGAAGAGGCATTTTTCCCGCAACTCTACAATTTACAAGGGACTTGCATTCAATGGGGCAATACCTACAAGAGGGGCAAAAAAATATTTTCGAGACTATCCTATACTTTAAAAACAGCAGGGACGATGTTGAAATACCTTTTGTTTCCGATAATATTGACGGTTTAAACTATTTAGGGGGAAAAACTTTAAATTACATTAATAAAATTGCATATAAGGGTGTAAAGGAAGCCCACGAAAGTGGAGGCGTACCTGTAGTGACAATTGACATACCTGAAATAACACCCTATTATTTTGGCTACTTGGCATATTTCTTTCAAAAAGCCTGTGCTGTAAGTGGGTATCTTATAGATGTAAACCCATTTGATCAGCCCGGTGTTGAAATGTATAAAAGGAATATTCATAGATTGCTGAGAGGATGATAGAATAATGGATTTTGTGCATTTGCACTTACATACGGAATATAGCCTTTTAGATGGAGCGGGAAGACTGGACAGCGTAATAAAAAAAGTGAAAGAACTAGGCATGCGCTCTGTAGCTATAACGGATCATGGTACTATGTATGGTGTGGTGGATTTTTATAAAAAGGCTATAAAAAACGGGATAAAGCCCATAATAGGTTGCGAGGTCTATATGGCAACTAGAGGCATGATAGATAGGGATCCTAAGCATGATGGGGAACAATATCATCTAGTTTTGCTTGCGGAAAATGAGATAGGATATAAGAATTTAATATATTTAGTATCACAAGGATTTATAAAAGGATTTTACTACAAGCCAAGAATAGACATGGATTTATTAAAAAAACATTCTGAGGGCATAATTGGGCTGAGCGCTTGCTTGGCAGGGGCCATACAACAATTAATTATAAAAGGAAATTATATAAAAGCAAAAGATGAGGCACTGAAATACTTAGAGATATTTGGTGATAACAATTTTTTCTTAGAATTACAAGATCATGGTATAAAGGAGCAAGCCTATGTAAACCAGGAATTATATAAAATGTCCAAAGAGACTGGAATACCTTTAGTAGCAACAAATGATGTCCACTATGTGGACAAAAAGGATGCCAGAGCCCATGATGTCTTGCTTTGTATCCAAACAGGTAAAACAGTGAATGATGAAAAAAGAATGAGTTTTGAAAGCGATGAATTTTATATTAAATCACCAGAAGAGATGTACCAGCTTTTTAAATATGTTCCGGAGGCCATAGAAAACACCGTTAAAATTGCTGATAGATGCAATGTAAATTTTACTTTTGGTGAGATACATTTACCAAAGTTTGATGTGCCTAGCGGCTACTCCTCAGATAGCTACTTAAAACATCTTTGTATTAAGGGACTGGAGAAAAAGTATGGTATTCTTACTGATGAATTGATGGAAAGAATGGATTACGAACTTTCTGTTATAGAAAGAATGGGGTATGCTGATTACTTTTTAATTGTTTGGGATTATGTAAAGTTTGCTAAAGAAAGCAATATAATGGTGGGCCCCGGTAGGGGTTCTGGAGCCGGTAGCATAGTGGCTTATGCTGTAGATATAACGGATATAGACCCAATAAAATACAACTTAATATTCGAAAGGTTTTTAAATCCGGAAAGAATTAGTATGCCGGATTTTGATATAGATTTTTGCTATGAAAGAAGACAAGAGGTAATAGATTATGTAATAGAAAAGTATGGAAAGGAAAGGGTTGCCCAAATCATTACTTTTGGCACCATGGCCGCTAGGGCAGCAATTCGAGATGTTGGTAGGGCCCTGGATATAGCTTACGGAGAAGTGGATATTATTGCAAAAAAGATTCCCATGGAAATTGGGATAACAATAGATAGGGCTTTAGATATAAATCATAGTTTAAAGGATGACTACGAAAGAAGCCCTGAAATAAAAGAACTAATAGATATGGCTAGGAGCCTGGAAGGTATCCCAAGACATGCATCAACACATGCCGCTGGAGTTGTAATATCTAAGGAGCCCATTGCAGATTATGTACCACTGCAAATGAATGAAAATGTAGTTACTACGCAATTTTCTATGGGAACCTTGGAAGAATTAGGGCTTCTTAAGATGGATTTCCTTGGCCTAAGGACCCTTACAGTTATAAAAGATACATTGGAAATAATAAAAGAACAGGGACTTGAAATACCCGACTTCTCTAAAAATGTATATGATGATAAAAACGTATTTAATATGATATCCAATGGGGAAACCTATGGTGTATTCCAATTGGAAGGCACAGGCATGACCCGGTTTATTAAAGAATTAAAACCAAGTTCCCTAGAAGATATTATAGCCGGTGTATCACTTTTTAGACCGGGCCCTATGGATCAGATACCAAGGTATATAAAAAACAAAAAGAACCCAGATAAAATAAAATACTTACATGAAAAACTGAAGGATATTCTTGGTGTTACATACGGCTGTGTAGTTTATCAAGAGCAGGTAATGCAAGTTTTCCGGGAACTTGCCGGATATTCCTTAGGAAGATCCGATTTGGTAAGACGAGCTATGTCCAAGAAAAAAGCAGATATTATGGCTAAAGAAAAGGAAATCTTTATTAACGGTGCCTATGATAAAGACGGAAATATTGTAGTCCCCGGCTGTTTAAGAAATGGAATAGACAGTAAAACCGCTGAAAAAATATATGAAGATATGTCGGAATTTGCTAAATATGGCTTTAACAAATCCCATGCTGCAGCCTATGCAGTTATAGCATATCAAACTGCCTACTTAAAATATTACTACAAAGTACAATTTACTGCAGCATTAATTACCAGCGTTATGGATAATAGCAGTAAGGTGGCTGAATATATATTAGACAGTAAAAACATAGGTATTGAAGTTTTGCCTCCGGATATTAACGAAAGCAATATTAATTTTGCTGTAAAAGGAAATAAAATTAGATTTGGTCTTGCAGCCATAAAAAATGTAGGCACTAATGCCATAAATTCCATAATAAAGGCAAGGGAAAATAAAGGTGAATTCAAAAGTCTATATGACTTTTTAAATAAGGTCGATTTAGGCACAGTAAACAAAAGAACAGTAGAAAGCTTGATAAAATCTGGGGCTTTTGATTGCTTTAATGTTTATAGAAGTAAGATGATGGCTGTATATGAGAAGTTTATCGACTGCATTAATGATCAAAGGAAAACAAATGTAGATGGTCAATTATCTTTATTTACAGGAGATGATAATGGTCTCCCTAAATATAGTGAGAGCTATCCGGAGCTAAGTGAATACCCAAATAATGCTATGCTTTCTATGGAAAAAGAAATGCTGGGCCTATATATAAGCGGACACCCTCTTTTCGAGTATGAAAGGGATATAAAAAATAAAACTTCAATAAATACTGCTGAACTAACAAAGGTAGTTTCTGAAAATGAAAACTCCGACTTTTACTCATATAATTACGATGGAAAAAAGGTTATTATGGGCGGCATCATTGTATCTGTTAAGCCTAAATCTACGAAAAATAATAATATAATGGCTTTTGTTGAAATAGAAGATCTTTTCGGAATAATAGAAATGATAGTATTTCCAAGAACCTATAATGAATACGAGTATTTATTAAAAAACGATAATATTATTATTGTTGAAGGGAAAATTAGTATTAAGGAAGAAGAAAATCCTAAGATTATATGCGAAAAAATCAAACCCTTAAATAAGGCGAAAACAAAAGAAGAATTAGAAAAAATAAAAAATGCTAAATTATATATTAAAGTAAATACTAGGGAAAATCCTGAAATATTACAAACAGTAAAAAATATTCTTGAAAAAAATCGTGGGGAGCAGCCTGTATATGTTGTAGATGAATCAAAAAGGTCTTCGGGTAAGTCCACTGTAATGAAAGCAGATAAAAGCATATGGGTCAATATTAATGATAATTTAATATCCGACTTAAAAAGAACTTGCGGAAATGAATGTATTGCCTTAAAGTAAGTTTTCCTTTACAATAAACTTAATATTAAGGATTGCTTTCGTCAAAATATATTATTTAAAATGGAGGATTCTTTAATGTGGACAGTTATATATATTGCACGAAGCAAAAAAATGGCAAAAAAAATAGAAGGACTATTAACAAAAGAAGGAATGTTGGTTAAGGTCCAAGCAATGAGTAAAAAAATAGAAAAAGAAGATGGGAGCTTTGAGATTTCCGTACCGGAAGCAGAAGTTGAAGAAGCTCAAAGCATCTTATATGAGGTTGGATACTAAGTCTGAACATAGGGAGGAGGACACAAATGAAAAGTATAGCCGTATTAACCAGTGGGGGTGACTCACCGGGAATGAATGCTGCTATTAGGGCAGTTGTAAGGACAGCTATTTATAATAATTTAAAAGCTTATGGAATCCAAAAAGGATTTAATGGATTAATATATGGTGATGTAATCGAAATGAACATATCTTCCGTAGCGGATATTATCCAAAGAGGCGGGACTATACTGAGGACGGCTAGATGTGAAGAATTTGAGACGGAAGAAGGTTTAGTAAAGGCATTAAATATAGTAAATATATTTAACTTTGATGGTTTGGTAATTATAGGAGGCGATGGCACCCTTAGGGGAGCTAAAAGCCTTGTAGATAAGGGCATTCCTTGTATCGGTATTCCTGCCACCATAGATAATGATTTGCCCTTTACAGATTACTCCATAGGCTTTGATACGGCATTAAATACCGTATTAGATGCTGTTAATAAAATAAGAGATACAACTACATCCCATGAAAGAGTGAGTATTATAGAAGTCATGGGTAGAAAAGCAGGGGATATAGCCTTATATTCCGGCCTGGCAGGCGGTGCCGAAAGCATTATTGTACCTGAGATTGAAATGTCTTTCGATGATATATGTAAAAAACTTTTACAGGGAAAAAATAGAGGAAAATTACATAGTATAATTATGCTTGCAGAGGGTGTAGGCAACGCAATAAAACTGGCAGAAGATATAGAAAATAAAATTGGAATGGAAGTAAGAATTACTATATTGGGTTATCTTCAAAGAGGTGGAGCTCCCACAGCTTTTGATAGGATATTAGCAAGCAGATTTGGAGCCAAAGCTGTGGAACTACTGATGTCCGGTAAAGCTGGTAATGTTGTAGGTATTAAAAACAATAAAATAATTGATAAAGAACTTTGTGAGGCACTAAGTATGAAAAAGAAATTTGATAATAATATATATGAATTGGCTAGAATATTATCCAGATAGAAATTGAATAAGCAATAAGCTTTGTAGCAGCGAATTAATCATTGCTATGGGCCTCCTTAATTATTTTGAATATATGCTAATTAATTCCCCCTATCAACAGTAAGCAAAATATGATCTTCTTGCATATAAAAATAGTAGAGCTAATAAAATATTTTGGGGGGAATTATTAAATGGATTGCAAAAATCATTTAATTATTAAGGATGGGGAATCCAATACCTGGGACTTTTATTTAAATGAAAACGGCCATATATTATATAGCATAATATCAGAGGACGGGGCCCGCAAAGAAAAAAATACTTTTAACGCTGATGCTTTGGAATTTTCTATAGATATTGATAAAACAGGTCTACATCTTATTTATATAAATAGAAAAGGAGAATTTAAATATTGCCTGCTAAGTGATAATTTCTGGACTATAAGGACCATTTGTACTTTATCAAATAAATTTCATAGGGTTAGGGAGCTTTCTTTATCCGTTACAGATGAATGTGTTAATATGTTTTATATATTATTAAATGAAAACTCGAATTATTTGGCAAGCCTATATTATAACAAATGGGATGGGGAAGAATGTTCGAATAGCATCATCTCTGATATTAGACTACTCCCGAATACTTCTGCCCATTATTATATAGAAAGACTTGGGCAAAAAGATATTTCATTATTTTTGATTGACAATGTAGAAGAAGGCGGAAGAATTAGAAATTTTAAATATATAGGCGGAATTTTTAAAGCAAGGGATTTAAAATTTTCCCTGCCCGGAAATACCATAGATTTTACTTTAATAAAACACAGTGAAGGAGTAGGTTTTTTAAATATATCAGAAGATTATCAAAATTATAGCCTAGACTATATTAATGTGGATAGCAAGGGAAGCATTGCCATTAATAACATTTTTAAGTGTGGCTCTATGATAAAAAATCCAATCCTTATAAAAGATAAGGAGATAATATGGGCTTTTTGGATGATTGGAAATAGAGTATTTTATACTATAAAAAAGGGTAATTGGTTAAAAGTTGAGGAGTTTAAGACAGGATCTATGGAGGAAATAAATATCTATTACTATATTGAAGAAAGCCATAGAAGGAAAACACAAAGGGTACTTGGAACTGTTTCACCGGATATAAAATTAATCTTGCCATCTAAGCCTTATTCACATTCAGTCGATGGACAGGGTAATCAAAAATATATGATAAAAAATTTTGATATAAGAGAGCATAAACAAGATAGATATGGTAATAGAAGAATAATAGATGGTAAGGATAAAGGAAAACTTAAAGAACACCAGAAGGAAGCAAGTTATATAGTAGAAGGTAAAACTGATTATAATTATAACAGCAAAAAGGATAAACTTGAATCATTAAAAATAAGATTTCCGGAATTAGAAAAAGAAAGTGGATGGAATAAGGAGGCTTTACGCAGTCAATTAAAACTTACTCGCGAAAAAGCTCAAATAGAAGAGAAATATAAAGTATTATTAAAAGAAAAAGAAATACTGGAAGCGGAGTTGGATACTTTAAAAAATAGTCCGGCAGCTAAAAATATAAGCAACTTTTTTAAGAAGTTAATAAAAAAATAAAAGAATCAGGAACTTGAGTGGGTAATCCCAAGTTCCTGATTACCATTGATAGCTTATATTCACCTAAAATGGGGCTCTTTGGGCTGGAAAAAAAGCGGGTATAGGCCGTGCAATAAAGCTATCACAAGGATCAGTTGAAGGTGTTGTGCATATTGGTGCTTCGCAATAACCCCTGCTTAGTACTTGAATTTGTACTACTTGCTCACATTTGATAACCATATAGTATCCTAGTATCAGTGTAATATCAATTGCAGTACGAGGTACTGCTGTTACAAAGTCTATATCTACGCACTCACCGATAAATTCAAGCTTAATAGTTGTATTTTCGAGATGGGCTGGAGCATCGGCAGTTCCTTGTTGCGTAAGGATATACGATATAGCTTCAGGACAATAAAGTTGTACATTGGATACATTACGTGTAATAGGGGTACCTTCTATAGTTATTGGTGCACACTCAGTGCTTGTGGCAATGTTCAAATTATAATTAATTGTAAATGGAAAACTAATTCGCACAAAACCCGGCTCATCTGAGGCCCTTCTTGTCGGTACAATAGGTGCATCAACAGTTATTGTGAAATCCGAACATGTTATATCAGTAACACAAATTGGATCTACATCGACACCGACTATTGTAGGTGCAACAAAACAATCTCTAACCAAACACTCATCAAAGACTTTATTAGTTTCAATGCAATCGATTTCTGTTGCTGGTGGGACAGGTTCTTGTTGGATAATAATTAAATCCTCAGCCATGTTTTACCTCCTTTATAATGAAATTTGTTTGTTGACAGGTTAATACTTGTACCTGTTTTCACTGTATAATATGCAGCTTCATTAAATATGTGTACATGTTTTAGAAAAATAAAAAACATTCTTAGTTTCCTAAGAATGTTTTTTGATACAATTATATGATTTGATATTATTTCAACATAGCTTCTACAAACCATATATTCTTACTATAATATCCAACATAGTCTTCAAACATGGCGACAGTTTCGAAATCACCTTCTTCATCAGCTGTATTTCTGACATCTGTTGCTAGAGCTTTCATAATTTTCAAATCTTCTTTTACTATTTCAAGGGATTCTTTTACCCCAAAATCTTTAGCCTTAATTTCCTTAATGCTTGCTTCTTCCAAATATTCTGCCATAGTTGATAGAGGCATCACATTTTTCATTTTTAATAATTCTGCTACTGCATCATAGTTTTCAAACATTTCATCATAAATTTCTTCCGTAAATGTGTGAACTCTCATAAATTGTTTTCCTACCACATTCCAATGAACGTTGTGTAGTTTTACAATAAGTACCCCCAGGTTGGCAAGATATTTTTGTAATAAGTTTTCATGTTTCATTATATTTCCTCCTCTTATTATTTAACTTTCTTATTTATTATCTTACTATATTTAGATTATATGATATAATGTTAGAAACAAAAAGACACAAATATGTTAGTAGGAGTGACAAAATGGAAAAGAAAATTTACAATGGATTTCAAATTGTACAGGATTTAATTAAATTAAGGTGGGTACCTGAGATAATTAAATCCATTCAGCTAGGGAATCAGCGCTATAATGAAATATTAAATAGTATTCCTTATATAAGCAATACGGAATTAAATAGAAAGTTAACTACTCTTATAGATAAAAAAGTAGTTGAGAAAAATACTGAAGGAAGCGGCACGGGCTATTCTTTGCTAGGATTTGGAGAAGACCTAGCACATATTTTTAATCATCTAGAATGTTTAGAGGATAAATATTTTGTAAATACCGGAGAAGAGATTCAATGTACCAGATTTGAAACGGTATAGCTTCTAATTCAATTCAAAGCATATAGTCATTTGAAATTTGTGCCACTGGATTTGGCACTATATTAAAGGGGAATGCAGGTGGTAAGGGCCAGTTGGAATAAAGCAACTATATTCAAACTGGCCTTAATTCTTTTACTTTCTATTCCAAAAACGTTGTTTTGCTACTGCTGCTAGAAACTCATTTGCAAAATTCGGGTTATTGCTTGCAAATACAATGCCCTCAAAATTGCTTATACCTGATGTCTTCATACAAGGCTGGCCGGTAGTTGCAATACCGATAGCTTTGTATTGTTTGTACGCCTCATAGTAGAATTCTAGGATATTTTGGTTAAATTGCTTTTGATTCTCTACATTTCCGCCTACAATATAAAGGGAATCATACTGAGCCGATACCCTTGTTTTAAAAGTGCCATCTACTTGGAACTGAGTACCGTCATCCCCAGAAACAAGGCCTATTTTATGGCTAATTATTTCGGTAAATACGCCATTCTTTTCTAAAACATTGAGAACATGCCTTACTTCCCTACCGTTAAATCCATTGCCTATTAAAACACCAACTTTTTGTGTATAAGCATAGGAAGGTGTATTAGCCATGCTAAGTGCTGGTGAGCTTTCTGTTACATTTACATTATCATTTTTAGGCCTGGGAACTCCAATATTATCTGCTATAATATTTGCCATTTCCTTATCTACATTTGCCCACATTTCCACATTTCCTTCTCTTATAGATTTATTCTTAACAAACTGTAAATGATAGATAAAAGTATTAGTTAAATCCCTTTTTTCAAATGCTGCTAAACTGTTCCAAAATAGTCTTGCCTGAGAAAAAAAGTCAAAAAATGATTCGCTTGGACGGTCTCTTGTTACATGGCCTTCTACCTTTGTAGGGTAATGATCAAAACCTCCATCCTTTACCGGAGTCTCCGCTGGAGTATTATTTGCCAAGGAGTTTTCATGATAGGTGATAAAATCAGTATCAATTCTATATTTAGAGTAACTGTCCCTTGAATTAGTATTCACTTCTACAATAGGTCTATTAATTGGTATTTCATTAATATTGCCCGTAGTTCCAAGCCTATGATAATCGGTATCACGATAAGCAAAAGTTCTTCCTTGCAGAACCGGGTCATTGGAGAAATCAATTCCCGGGACAAGAGTAGAAGGGTCAAAGGAGGACTGCTCTTCTTCTGCAAAAAAATTATCAACCAAGCGGTTAAGTGTCAATTTGCCTATAATATCAACGGGTATCACTTCTTCAGGCCATAGTTTAGTTGCATCCAAAACATCAAAATTATACTTAAATTCATCCTCTTCTGGAATTAGCTGAACACCTAAATCATACTCCGGATATGCACATTTTTTAACTGCTTCTATAATATCATTTCGATGAAAATCAGGATCAATTCCTCCAAGTGTATTTGCTTCATCTAGTAACAAAGAATGGACTCCAAGCTTGGGCTTCCATACAAATCTTACAAAAGTAGATTTGCCTTCTTTATTAATGAATCTAAAAGTATTTATAGGCCAACCTTCCATCATACGCCAGCTCCTTGGGCGCCCGCGTAGAGACATTAACCACATTACCATATGAGCTGACTCCTGGTTTTTTATCACATAATCCCAAAATCTTTCATGAGCAACGGTGGCTTGGGGAACGTCTGTAATAGGGCTGGGCTTTACTGCATGGGTTACATCAGCGAATTTGATAGCATCCATCAATATAAAGATAGGAAACTGCAAAGATAGCATATCATAATTACCTTCTTGAGTATAAAACTTTACTGCAAACCCACGTATATCTACAGCTGTATCCTTTGATCCCTTACTGCCAATGAAATTTGAGAATCGTGTAAAGACAGGAGTTTTTGAACCAGGTTCTTGAAGAAAATGTGCCCTTGTGTATTTTTTCATTGATTTAAGCAATTCAAATTCACCATATAAACCAAAACCCCTGGCATGAACAACTTTCTCCGGTATTCTTTCTCTGTTTAATCTAGTTTGTTTTCTATAAAAATGAACATCCTGATGTAAGCCGGGACCCCTTTTTCCCGCCCTTAAGCTCCAACGGTCATTGGCCACTTTAAAGCCGGAATCAGCAGTCATTTTCTTTCCTGGACCTGTATTTTCATGAAGAAATTGCTCCATTTGTTTTTCCTTGCTATTAGGATTAACATTGGTTTTACTTTTTTCTTTATCCATTTATACTATCCTTTCATCAGATAATAATTAAACTCCATTACATAATATTCTTTATAATAAAATTTGAC
>CAYMVQ010000023.1:0-30108 GCA_964394355.1 uncultured Clostridiaceae bacterium | reverse complement strand
TGATCTGCCAAAATCTTTTGTGTCATTGTCATTCCCATGTTCTTATCCTCTTTTCTTTAAACTTAAAACTTTTTTTAGTATGCAAACGCTATGCCAAATTCTCTGTTGTCATCTTCTTTTTTCATTTCTTCCAAATAATCAAAATATTGTTTTTCTTGATTTTCAAAGCCATTCATGCTAACCCTCCTTTCTATATTATATTTTTAATTTTTAGTATAAAAAAACAGTTCTCTCTGCTCGGGGCGAGAAAACTGTTCGCGGTACCACCCAATTTATTACTTAATTTTTGTAACGGCTTTGCCGGCTAGACTTACTCTTATTTCAGTCTGCAGCTCCGGGGTGAGTTTCAACATATTGTGCTTATGGGCTTCCACCTAATCCCACTCTCTGTGAAATACTCAAAATGCCTACTTTTCCCTTTCTCAGCTTTTATATAATTTTTTTGTTTAAGGAGCTTGCTAAGGAGATTTTCTTTTAACAGATTAGCCAATAGCAAATCGCCGATTAGCAGACTGCATAATAGGAGATTTCCTAATAGCAGGTTAATCAGCTGATTAAGGAGTGGTAAATTTTTAATTGATAAACTATTAATCATCATCACTTAACTCACACTTCCTAAAAAATTTATAAAAGCCTCAATAAAAGTGTATTATTATTTTATACATGTTTCATTGTTTTTATGTTTTAACACTAATTTTTAAAAAAATGCCACTGAATTTAGATAATTGTTAATAATGATACATGTATTTTTCTTGTCTGTCAAGGATTATTTTTATCGACTATTGATAGCCCTAGTTGTAAAGTAAACTGACTGAGAAATTTTTGATGTTTCCTATACATTTCTTATACAAGTAATTCTTTTAGATTTGCCAGTTTTTTGTAAATCTGTTGAAATATTTGTCAAGGTAATTTTACCATTGACAAGTGAATTGGGATATGCTAAATTATAAAACAATTATTAAATATTTGGGCAATGATGGAGAACGGTATTTATTATAAAAAGGCTTCAGAGAATCGGCAGGTGGTGTGAGCCGATGCTTTTAATAAATACAGATCCCTCCGGAGCAGTTCCTTTGAAATATATTCAATAAAGTAAAGGGAATCGGATAGTCACGTTACTGACTTAGGTTTGTTTGAACCGAAAAAGCGGCTAATTTTTTAAAAAATAGCTATTAAGGTGGTACCGCGGGTAACCTCGTCCTTTATTATTTTGGACGGGGTTTTTTATTTTATACTGACAAATATACTAAAAAGCAGGAGGAATACTATGCAATTATTAAAAAAGCAAATAGTTAACGATTCAAATTATGGTTTGCAAATGTTAAATTTTAAAAAATCAAAAGAACGATTGGATGGAATTTTAAAGCCAACCAAATTAATTTATAGTCCTATTTTTAGTAAAGAAAGTGGTCTTGAAGTTTTTATTAAACCAGAAAATATGCAAATTACGGGCTCTTTTAAAATCCGTGGGGCCTATAATAAAATATATAATTTATCACCGTCCCAAAAAGAAAAAGGACTTATCTGCTCATCAGCAGGAAACCATGCCCAAGGTGTTGCTTTTGCAGCACGAAGACTCGGGGCAAAATCAACTATAGTTATGCCGAAAACCACCCCTTTAATAAAAATAGAAGCAACAAGAAAATACGGGGCACAAGTTGTATTGGCCGGAAACTGTTATGATGAAGCCTATGAAGAAGCCTGTAGGCTTCAAAGGAAACATAACTATGTATTTATACACCCTTTTGATGATATAGGTGTTATTGAAGGCCAAGGAACCATAGCTTTGGAAATTTTAGAGGAATTAGATGATACAGATTGTATATTGGTACCTATTGGCGGTGGGGGGCTGATAAGTGGAATCGCCTTAGCGGCTAAGGCGATAAATCCAAATATTAAAATAATTGGTGTAGAGCCTGAGGGGGCAAATTCCATGTATCGCTCTATAAAAAGAAATAGACTATTAAACATAAAAAATGTATCCACAATTGCAGACGGTGTTGCTGTAAAAAAACTTGGAAAAAACACTTTTTCCATTATAAAAGATTATGTTGACGAGGTTTTAACGGTAAATGATTTTGAAATAATGGAAGCATTTCTTTTGCTATTGGAAAAACATAAAATGATTGGAGAAAGTGCTGGTGTCCTTTCATTGGCCGGCGTGAAAAAATTAGGGGGGAATAAAAAAGCTGTCTGTATTGTAAGTGGTGGCAATATTGATGTTCTAACCGTTTCATCCATGATAAATCAAGGTCTCTATTCACGAGGACGTATTTTGTGTTTTTCCGTGGATTTGCCGGATCAACCTGGGGAATTGATGAAAATATCAAGAGTCCTTGCTGATTTAAATGCAAATGTAATTAAATTAGCACATAATCAATTTAAAGCCATAAATAGACTAACCGAAGTACAACTGGAAGTAACGGTTGAAACAAATAATTATGATCATATAGAGAAAATCTTTTTTAAATTAAATAAAGAAGGCTTCAAAGTAAAAAAAGTATTTTAATTTCCAAATATAAAATTAATAAATAAGGAATAAGGAGATAGGGCATAGTAGTGAAAAACCTCAATTACCCATCTAATGTTACTTACACATAAGATAAAAAATGTGACTATATCATATTTTGGGACTTGGGCATTAGGCTACTCACTAGCTGAGTTAAGCTTAGCTTCCACGTGCAAGCTTATGATAACACGTATCTGTACAAAAAGGATATTTATATTTTAAATCTATAACCTGCCCCCCACACGGTTTCAATATATTTGGCACCATCATAGCTTTCCTCTATCTTCTCCCTTATTCTTGCTATATGTACGGTTATAGTGGATACATCGGAAAAAAAATCATAACCCCAAACTTTTTCAAGCAATTGTTCCTTGCTAAAAACTATATTTGGGTTTTCCGCTAAAAACAAAAACAAATCAAATTCCTTTTGTGTCAAAAATATTTCCTTATTATTTATATAAACTCTTCTGTCCCTTTTGTCTATAGATAGGGCTCCGATAGTTATAAGCTTCATTTTGGAGCTTACATTAAATCTTTCATAGGTTTTTATATGGCTATTCACCCTAGCTACCAGCTCCCCCATACCAAAAGGTTTAGTTATATAATCATCAGCTCCTAAATTAAGTCCTTTTATCTTAAATAATTCATCAGACTTTGCAGATACTATAAGTATAGGCACTTCTTTTACATGGGATATTTCTTTTAATATTTCAAAGCCATCCTTCTTGGGAAGCATCAAATCCAATATAATTAAATTAAAATCTTCATTTTTTATACACTCAAGACCGCTATCACCGTCAAAAACACATTTAACCTCATAACCACTCATTTCCAAATAATCTTTTTGTATTTCTGATATACTCTTATCATCTTCTATTATTAAAATTCTTTTCACATTATCACTTCCTCTTTCCTAAGCTTTTTTAAAGAAATCATAACAGAAGCTCCTTTGCTTTCTTCACTAATTATCCATATCCGTCCACCCAAGCCTTCCACAATTTGTTTTGCAATTGCAAGGCCTAAACCAGACGATCCTTTTATCTCTCTTGCAATATCCAGCCTATAAAACCTTTCAAATACATAGGGTAAATCTTCTTTATTTATTCCTTTTCCGTTATCTTTAAACTCTAGGATAAGGGAAGTATTCCTTTCTCTTAAAATTATCCTAAGCTGTCCCCTATCTATTTCAATATTCTTTTTGGCATTATCTATAATATTTTGAACCACTCTATTAAATTTTTCTATATCTATCATAACAAAGGATTCAGTAATCAATTTATTTTCAAAAACTATCTTTTTATTTTCTTTTAAAAAGTCTTCTATGTGATCTTCAACACATTCTTCAATATATTTACCGATGGAAACTTTGTCTTTTTTAAATACCATTTGCTTTAAATCAAGCTTGGAATAAAGCAGCAAGTCATCAATCATTGTATTTATCATCTTTGTTTTTTCAATAGCTTTTAATAAATAGTATTCTTTCTTCTCCTTAGTATCAGCAATCCCGTCTAATACTCCGTCTATATATCCTCTTATAGATGTTACAGGAGTTTTTAGATCATGTGAAATGCTTGATATTAGAAACTTTCTATTATCATCAACCCTTTCTTGGTAGTATATAGTGTCCTTTAGATGGAGGCGCAATTCCTCTATAGCAATTCCAAGTTCCCTGATTTCCCCTCGTCCACTATCTGTAATTGCCCCTTCCAGCTCACCGGCTCTTAAGTTTTCCATTTTTTTTGTTAAGTCAATAATCGGGTTTATAATATTTTTCATATTCCACCTTTGCACAATTATATTGGCAATAACAAAAACTATAAGGAAAATTATAAGAATAACAAAAGAAAGAGATTTATAGTGATAAGAAATGTCAGTAATTTGATTGAGGATTATTAGCTTATAGTTCATCCCATCCTTTGTAAAATCCTCAACCTTTATTTTATATCTATTACCTTCATATTCGAAATAGTTATTTTCAATACTCACATTCATTAATATTTCTTTAGTCCTAAGCATAGGCAGATCTTCACTATTATATATAATATTATCCCCTTCCATAACAATAATAGGGGCTTGTCCTCCGCCCTTATATGGATAGGGTTTCTTTAGCAATTTATAAAAATAATTATATAAAAGACCAAAAGAAGCGGCGATAATAATAGTGCTTAGAAGAATTAATATGTTTTGTATTAAAAACCTTTGTTTTAGCTTCATACAATCATCCTAAATATCTTTTCTTTCAAATAAATAATAACTCCCTGCTATTAGCATTATACAATAGCCAAGTAAAATTAATAATACTCTAAAAGTTTTACTGAAATTTATATAGCTCCCAAAAACCAGCCTGTACCAATCAAAATTAGATGTAAATAAAAAACTTCTTATTTGTGGTAAAACCAGGCTTAAACCATTAAATAATAAAAATATAAAAATCGAAAACATAAAAGCGGAAGTTGTACCTTTTGCTATATTAGAAATCAGTATAACAACTAAGGCAAAAACAAAAATCGGCATAAAAGCCATAGTATAAGATGTAAATATTCTCAATAGATTTGGTATATTTTTATTAATAATTATTGAAGCAACAATTGAAATAATCATGACAAAATATAAATTTCCTATGATTAAAGTTGCTAGGGCAAAAACTTTACTCAAAAACACTTTAAGTCTTGATGCAGGATTGGTTAAAGTAAGCTTTATTGTATAATCTGCAAACTCTCCTGCAAACATATCTACACATATAAATACAGTAAAAAGAGGAAAAAGCGAATAAATTAATATAGTCAATACCATTATTGAGAATTCTGAGCTGCCAGCCACCCATATCCCTGAAAAATTATTCAGCAAATAAACTCCTATGGTTGATCCAACAACAAATAAAACTGAAAACATCATCATTACTGCCAATTTCTTCTTATTTAATACTTTAATTATTTCATTTATATAAGCTGCTTTAAGAAGCTCCATTTAAATCAACCTCACTCAAATAGTAATTCTCTAAAGACGAATAGTTTCTTAGGATATCTTTAGTTTCATTTACAGCCAAAAGATGTCCTTTATGTAAAATACCAACCTTATCACATATGAGTTCTATATCGTGGATTAAATGACTGGATATAAAAAAGGTCGTATTCTTCTCCTTTGACAGGTTTGTTATAAGTTTTCTCATTTGAAACATACCCTCTACATCCAGCCCATTAAAAGGCTCGTCCAAAATTAAAATGTCCGGATTCGCCAAAAATGCCATAGCAATACCAAGCCGCTGTTTCATCCCCAGGGAATAGTTTTTTATTTTTTCATTCTTGTATTTTAAAAGCCCTGTAATATCCAAAGTTTTATCTATTTCCCTGTTATCAAGACCATTATAAAACCTGCTGCGTAATTTCATATTTTCATAAGCTGTCAAATAAGGAAATGGAACTATTTTTTCTATCATGCAGCCAACATTTTTCATTGCTCGTTCATAATCCTTTGAAATACTGTAGCCATTTATTCTAACATCCCCTGTATCTGACTTCATAAGCCCCACCATAATCTTCATTGCCGTAGTTTTCCCTGATCCATTGGGTCCTAGAAAACCAAATATTTTTCCCCTAGAAACTTCTATATTAATATCTTCTATTCCACGATTATTTTTATACTTTTTTGATAAATTTTCAATTACAATCGCCGTATCCAATACTGTGCCTCCTTTTAAACTGTTTAAAGGTGCAAAGTTAAAAACCCTTTGCACCTTCGGCCATTAATCAAATATCCTGATAAAATTATTATCAAAACCATCTACATCATTTCTATAGGAGTAACCTCCCTCTTCATGCATCTCCACATCAAAGGATATATCTATGTTTTGCAAGCCATTTCTATGGATAACTCCTTCTTTGATTTTACCGTCATTATCCTTATATTGAATAACTGTATAATAATAAGGTGAATCATCATAGCTGGAATAAAAGTCAAAACTTCTTATATCATCAGCTTCATTGCCTTCCTTATATATTTCATAATATTTACCTTTTATATTGCCGTTTTCTATGGAATTAATCTCCACAAACCTTTCCCCCACCTTTTTAAAGGTGTTATCTTTTTCTATAGATACAATATCATTTTTATATTTACCAAGGTATTTATTATCAAATTCAAAACCTTCTTTAGTATATGTGACTTTTTGACCTTCTAAGTTTGGAGCTTTTACTATTGTAGTATTAATATCCTTTATATCCATTGAAAAATCAAAGCTGTAAATATGCTCGATACCATCGCTGTCTTCTGCGGATATGCTAGCAGTAAAAATCCCACTTTCTAAAATACCATTTTCGTTTTCTACTGCTTTACCCATTGCACTGATAAGATATATATTTGTCATAGGGCGAGGAACACCAAGATGCTTTGCTTGCCATTGGTCTAGTATACCGTATTTAAAAGTGAAGGAAGAAATAGCGTTAACAATAGAGGGAATTTGAGTTTCTATCAGATTACCTATGTACATTTTCCTGCCATTAGACTCCTCTAGCTGTATAATATCCTGCAGACTCCCTACAAATGCATCTGCAATCTTCTCTGCATCTTTAAATTGTTCATCTTCAAAGGGATTTTTTATTATATCCATATCTTCATCATTTACTTTTTTTCTTCTTTCAATTACGCTATAAGAGCCATCGTCGTTTCTATATATCCTTTGATTCCCGTTGCTATACCAATAGCTTTCACTTATCTTGCCCTTCCCTGTTCTTTTATCCTCTGATTCTCTTGTATTATTAGCTATATCAAATTTTCCATTAGAAATTGTCTCCTCTACTACAACACCGTCTAATTTTAAGGCTAAAGTAGCATTGACAGTAAAATTATCAACTTCATCAGTTAACTTCGCCGCAGTTGTTTTCATAGAACTTTTTAAACTATTATAGCCTGAGCCAAGCATCATATCTGCAAAAGCCGACGTCATTAAAATTACAGCACCCAAAATAAAAACAGCAATTGTAATGGTCTTTTTATTATACTTCACATCCATACCTCCTATCATTATACTGGCATAAGCTTAAGCCTGATTATATAATACATCTTCTTTGTTAAATAATTATAAAGTAATTATTAACAATTTATTAAATCTTTTATCAATCATAAAATAATCACTGGTTTTATTAATAATTCCATGATTAGCTTGATAGGGGGTTATGATAGGAAGTTAATGGGGTAAAGATTATTCTACTTATTCATCCAACATTATTTTTTCCAATTCCAAAGGTTCGACTTTTTTTCCGGCTCTATAAGCCCTCATATTGCCACCGGAAATTTCGTCTATAAGGGCAATATGTTTATCTTCGCCTACTCTGCCAAATTCAAATTTTATATCATAAAGCTCCAATTGTTTTTTAGCCAGTTTTTCTTTTACAACACCTGCTATTTTTTTTGTAAGCTCAACTAGGGTTTTATACTCATCTTTTGTAAGTATGCCCAACATATAAAGGGCATCTTCTGTAATAAGAGGGTCTTCCCTATCATCATCTTTAAGGGTTATTTCTACATAGGCATCAAGAGGCTGACCATCTTTGGCATAAAGGCCATAGCGCCTGATAAAGCTTCCTACCGCTCTGTAACGACATATTACTTCGATACCTTTGCCGAATTCCTCAGCAGGCATTACAGTCATTGTGCCTTCATTTATATTTGTATCAATATAATGGGTAGGTATATTTTTTTCTTTTAGTATTTCAAAAAACATCTTTGTAATTCTAAGAGCCGCTCTTCCTGCACCTTCCATTGTTAAGCCCACCTCATTAGCTCCGGGATCAAATACACCGTCTTTTCCTGTAACATCATCTTTAAATTTTAATAGGTAATTACCATCTTCCAGTTTATACACATCTTTAGTTTTTCCTTTATACACCAATTCCATTAATATCATCCTCTTTCTTTATTAAACATTTGATTCCAAATTAGATTATCCTAAAGAGGATATTAATAGTATCTTATGCTCCTTGTAATGATTTTGAAAGGAAAGAAGATACTGTTTAATATTTCTTCTTTTAAAAAGAACCGTCCCCTTGTGCCTTACTCGCTTATTTCATAGTCTATATTAATTTCATTATCATCATTACCCGCTAAGATATTATATAACCTGGCATAGGTAGCTTCTTCATAGGGGTTCACAAACAGCCCTCCTATCCCAAATAAAAGTGCACCTAATAAATACCAGCCTAAAAAGGATAAATCCAATACAAACATATTCCATTTATGTCCGTCCGTAATACTTCTGCTTTCCCTTATTGCTTCCCCTGCAGGGATATTAGGATCTTCCGAGAGGATATAAGGCACCATTTTATACTCATAAGACTTTATAATTCCCGGTATTATAAATAAAAGAGTCCACAGAAAATTATAAAGCCCTCTTAGGAATTGAGTTTTAAAAATTCCAAGATACTCTTCAGAATTAAAAACTGAAAACATATCTCCAATATCCGCTTCTTCTTTAAAACCTTTAAGAAAAAATCTGACTTTCCCTACTTCAATAATATTTCCGACAGCTATATATAAAATAGTTAAAAGAAACCCTAATAAAATGGCGGAGCCTACTGCCACTTTAAATCCAAAAGGTCTACTAAATTTTCTAAATCCAAAATCTAATAAAGGATTATTAATACTAAATACTATTTCTTGATCTTTGCTAAAAAAAGAGTGGTGTTGACGGTTATTAGCGTTTTGAGCCGGAGAGCTTTTTATTCCCCCGCCACCTAACATTAAAGCAATTAAACATACTAAAAATGCTTTTAAATAATATCTTTTTAGAAAATCCTTTGCATAGGATTTAATTTCTTCCCGCGTCCACATAAAATCGCCTCCCTTACTTAAGCTCAAGCATTACAGGACAGTGATCGCTACCCATAATCTCAGGATGTATTTCGGCATCTTTTATAAAATCCTTTAAGCCTTCAGACACTATAAAGTAATCTATCCTCCATCCCGCATTCCTTTCCCTGGCCTTTCTCATATATGACCACCAAGTATAGGCACCTTCTTTATCAGGATAAAAATGTCTAAATGTATCAATGAAACCAGAATCCAAAAGTATGCTCATTTTTTCTCTTTCCTCATCAGTAAACCCGGCATTTCTCCTATTGGTCTTAGGGTTTTTTAAATCAATTTCCTTATGGGCTACATTTAAATCACCGCATAAAATAACCGGCTTATTTATTGCTAAATTCTTTAGATAGTCTTTAAAAACGTCCTCCCATTCCATCCTATAGTCTAGTCTTGCCAGCTCCGTTTGCGAATTAGGGGTATACACATTTACAAAGTTAAAATCATCATATTCAAGGGTTATTACTCTGCCTTCTTGGTCATGTTCAGGTATACCCAGTCCGTATTTTACACCTATAGGTTCTTTCTTCGTAAATACTGCTGTACCGGAATAACCTTTTTTAATGGCATAATTCCAATATTGATAATATCCTTTAAGTTCCAGCTCAATTTGTCCTTCTTGGAGCTTAGTTTCCTGAATACAAAAAATATCCCCATCTATTTCGTTAAAATAGTCTAAAAAGCCCTTTCTTACACAAGCCCTAATTCCATTTACATTCCAAGATATAAGTTTCATTAAATTCTCCTTTATACTATGATATTTATGCAAAAACTACACTAAAATTCTATACCTTTTCTCGCCTGAAGCCCTTTTTTATAATAATGTTTAATCTCTTTCATTTCCGTCACCAAATCTGCCATTTCAATAAGCTCTTTTGGGGCATATCTGCCTGTTATTACAACTTCCGTCTTTTCACATTTATTTTCCAGCATTTCCATTACATCTTCCAAAGAAAATAATTTATAATGCAGAGCTATATTTAGCTCATCCAAAACGACAATATCGTATTCACCTTTATTTAGGATTTCTTTACAAATTGCCAGCCCTTCTTTGGCCGCCGCTATATCTTCTTCAACCGGATCATTGTATATAAAGCAATCCCTGCCGAACTGTCTTATTTCAAATCCAGGCAGGTATTCTCCAGCTTTTAATTCACTATAGTCCATGCCTTTTATAAATTGCCCAAAAAACACTTTTTTACCGGCGCAGACTCCTCTTAAAGATAGACCCAAAGCAGCTGTAGTCTTGCCTTTGCCGCTGCCTGTATATATTTGTATCTGTCCCTTGGCCATTTTTATCACCTTTCTATATTACCTAATTTGTTTAATGCCTCAAGAGTTTTTGCAAGTTCCTCCAGCCTTTCACCATATAAAGACCAGTTACCATCTTTTTGAGCCTCGGTGGCCTCATTGAAAAGCCTATTTGCGCGCTCTATTAATTCTTTTATTGTGCCGGCTTCTTCAGTGGAGATGTCAGGTATATCTATATCTTCCGGCTTGGGTTCTATAGGCTCCCCTTCTTCAGATATGGGAAATATCTTTGTAAGGGCAATTTCTAAGCTATCTTCCATTAAAACTATATTTTTATAAAAAACTATTACTTTTTTAAGTTCTGGTAATGCACTGGCATTGCTAGCCCTAAGATATATAGGCTCGACATATAAGATAGAATCCTCCACGGGTATAATAAGCATATTACCTCTTATGACCTGAGAGCTGCCGCCGGATTGCAATAGGTTTATAGCATTGCCTATAGATACATCTTGGCTTATTATTCCTTCTATCTGCATAGGCCCTTCAACAATCTTCCCTGAAGGGAATGTATAAAGCTTTAATTGCCCATAATTGTCACCGTCATTTTTTACGGCAAACCAAGAAATCATATTATTCTTTCTCTGGGGGGTATAGGGCACCATCAATATAAATTCCTCTTTATCCGAATCAGGCAATTTCATAATCAAATATGAAGACTCCACCAGCTCCGATTCACTTGCGGAGCCACTGGGTCCGTATATTTGCGTAGAAATCTCCCACACATCGCTTTTATTATAGAATTCTCTGGCACTTTGTATATGATATTTACTGTATATATCCGTTTGTATATCAAAAAGCATTTGAGGATACCTTATATGAGCTCTTAAATCATTAGGCATTTCTTCCATAGGTTTAAACAAGGTCTTAAATATTTTAGAATATGTCTCTATTATAGGGTCATCGGTATGGGCTATATAAAAGTCCGTTGTGCCATTATAAGCATCTATTATTATTTTTACTGAATTTCTAATATAATTTATATCCGAATTTTCATCTATTGCCTCAGAATAAGGATATTTATTGCTTACTGTATATGCATCTACAATCCAATATAGTCTCCCTTCGCTTGCGACAATATACGGATCCTCATCAAAGGCTAAAAAAGGAGCGATTTTTCTCGACCTTTGGATTACTTCTCTATTTAAAAGTATTTTGCTCTTTGAGCTGATATCTTGGGATAGAACAAAATTCATCTTACCTTGAGTAAGTGCCAACATAATTCTATTTGGAAATGTCAGCGGTATTCCCCCGGTTCCCTCATACTCGGTTTCTACATTGCCTTCACTGGAAGGATAGTCAAATTCCTTTTCACGAGTATTCACTACAACAAAATCCTTGGCCAGCTCACCAAAATATATTTGAGGCTTATCAATATTAATATCTATATCTGAAACAACAGGCAAATCTTTAATAAAAAGCCTAGGCTGTCCCGATAAAGTAACTTCATTTACGGGAGACATAGCAACACCGTAACCATGAGTATATTTGAGATACCGATTTATCCAAGAAGCTTCCCTGCCATCTTCCCTGCCGGGAATATTATCACTTTGAAGCTCCCTGGCTGAGATAAATACCTGTCTGTATTCCCCGTTTATCATATATCTATCTATATCCATATCATAAAAATAGTAATAGTTTTTCAGTCCCTGTATTTGATTGTAAATATCTTTGGCGGGTTTATAATCATTCACAGGTATATTTTTAATTGTAATTGAATTTTTATCAATATCTTCTCTTTTTAAATTTTGCGCCACACTAAATTGTTTTACTTCTACGTCATGAAGGGCGTAAGCATAATTGGTATAATCAATATTATATTGTATATACTTTTCTTCTTTTGCCAGCTCATTAGGCGTAACCAATAAATTTTGTACAGCTGTAGATATAATACCGGAAGCCAGTACGGATACTATTAAGGCTAAAGGTCCAAAAATCATGACTCTTCTATTTATACCTTTGTATGGAATTATAAAGGAAATTGCAATTATAATGCTAAGCCCTATATATAAATAGTAGAATGGCAGATTAATATATATATCTGTATATGTGGCACCAAAAACAATGCCCCTAGGTGAGTAAAGTAAATCAAATCTTTTTAAATAAAAACCTATAGCCAATAATAAAAAGAAAAGGCAGCCTAAAAAGGAAAGCTGTTTTCCCCCCGCTTTTACAATATCTTTATAAACACTCCTATTTATATGCCTGATATTTATACCATCATCAAAGTCCTCTTTGGTCTTCTTAGGTGTAATAAAAAATATTGCATTAAAAGCAATGGTAATCAATGCAAAAATTATAACTATGCCCAATAAAAAATGATGGAGCTTTTTTAGAAATGGCAAGACAAAGATAAAGAAGCTTATATCATAATTAAATATGGGTTCTACAATATTAAAAGGTGTTTTATTAATAAATATTAAAAAATCGTACCAAACATCAGTAACAAAGACTATAGAGAAAACAATGGAAAGTACTAGGGATAGTACAATAAATATTTTGTTTCTTCCTTTGCTTTCCTCGCTAGATATAAAAACATTACTCCTTTTCAGGGCGTAAGTATTTATGGATTTCATATATATAAAGAAAATTATAAAGGTAAGCAGTAGTGTAGGTGCAAAAAATTTAATTTGGGTAAATATTTTTTTAAAAAACACCTCCGTATATCCTAATTCTCTAAACCATTGCAAGTCTATAATATATCCGGATAGGGTTCCGAATAGTAAAATTACAATTATAATTAAGCTTAAGATAAATATTAAGCCTTTTTGCTTAAGTGACGGTGCCTTTATCTTCATACCATGTCCTCCTTGAAAATCACTTATAATAAGTAAATTATACATATATCATTGAAATATATCAAACTCAAATATATGTTTTAGGTAAATGGTATATGGTAAAATATAATTATTTCCCAAGTATAAGCCCTTATATTTGCTATGAATCAGGGCTTATGGCTTTTGGCTAAGAGCTAAGAGCTAGGGTATTCCCTTAGGGTCTTTTACAAGATGCCTTGTAAGCCTGTGCTATAAATCAAGTTTCATATCTCCCGGCTTTATATAGTTTTTCTTTCTCATGTATTCGGAAATTATAAGAGTCAATATTGCCGGCAAAATTATATGCAGAATCAAAATTTTAATAAATATTATCCCACTGCCATTTATACCATCCATAGCTGCAAAGGTCCCAAACTGGCCTACAAGGCCGGAGGTACCCATGCCAGAGCCTTCCGGAATATTCTCCATTTTAAATATGGTTGTAGCTAAAGGTCCTAATATTGCCGAAGCCAAGGTAGGCGGTATCCAAATCAAAGGATTCCTTATAATATTGGGCATTTGCAACATTGAAGTTCCAATTCCCTGAGCTAAAAAACCATCCATTTTATTTTCTTTATAACTGGCTACAGCAAAACCTATCATTTGTGTGCAACAACCTACAGTAGCAGCTCCCCCTGCTAAGCCCTTTAAGCCTAGGGCTATAGCCACGGCTGCGCTGCTAATAGGTAGTGTCAAAATCATGCCCATTATGACCGATACTAGTATTCCCATAGGAATAGGTCTTAAAATAGTTGCAGTATTTATAAGGGCTCCCAATGCAGACATAATAGCAGAGACCACTGGTGAGATGTATTTCCCCGCGATACCCCCTGCAATTATTACTGCTGAAGGAACTATAACTATATCTGCTTTAGTTTTCCCCACAATGTAACGTCCTATTTCAATACCTACCACTGCTGCAACAAAGGCACCCATAGGTTCCCCGGTTTTTATTCCAAATTGAGAAGCTTCATTAACAAAAATTGTCCCAGCCCCAATAGCTCCAGTAACGGCGGAAGAAAAAATAATTAGTGCCGGGGCTTTTCTACCATAGGCTACTGCAATTCCTATAGCGGGCCCCATTAGAAGCTTGGCCACTCTGCCAAGTTCAACAAGTATACTAATTCCTACTTTTAAACCTATTTGCTCCAAAATAAGTCCTACAATCAATGATGAAAATAAGCCTAGAGCCATAGAAGCTAAAGTGTCAATAAAATAATCCTTTACTGAAATTTTTTTCATTTCAATCACCCTTTACAATGTAATAACAGCTGTCTTGTCATGTCAATGTAAAAAATATAGCATATTACATGCTCTTTATCAAGTAGCCATTTTTATTTAATTCTGAGATTATTTTTTCATAGGCTTCCTCATTGGGCACTTGGATTGTATGAAGATGAGTTCCACCTGTAAGAAAAGATAAAGGCAGTGTCTCTTCCTTTTTATACATTTTCATAAATTTATTAATGTCCAATCTGGAATTAAGCATAAGATTGCCTTTTATTTCTCCATATATGGGGTGCTCTACTATAACATCTATTATCTTTCCTCCATTATCAACTATTATCTCTAATTCCTTTTTTGTGTTTTCTTGATTATGATAACAGGCTATTACTTTTATAATATTATCTTTTGTATCTCCAGGTAATAGGTAGCCTTGGGGGGTGGCATAGATATTTATACCTGAGGCACGCAATAGTGCTATGTCTTGCACAATAACTTGCCTGCTTACTCCCAGTTTTTTAGATAAGCGAGACCCTGATACAGGTTTGGTTTTTTCTTTTAAAATATCCAGTATTCTGTCTCTTCTATCACTTGATTGCATAGCATTTCTTCCTTTCGTCACAAGCTACAATTTGTTAGCTTATAAAAATCGGTGCAATAATATTACATAAGGTGTTAATGAAATTATAGGTATTTCCATCAAATTCCTTATTTTTTAATGAAACTGTTAAATACAATAGGGCATTAAGAGTTTCCTTGTTTGTAATTGGCAAAATCATAACGGATTGCCAGTCCGGCATGCCTGTGATAGCATCCATCGCTACACTTCCAGACCAATCTATTAGATATTTTCCACTTTTATTTTCAATGCATTCTTCCAATAATTCAACATTATAAGGCATATCAGTTATTTCACTGCTAATCGCATCTTTTCTTGTGATTTGCTTTAGCTGTTTTTTATTTTTATCTATTGTAAAAATCGAGCCCCATTGCGCCCCGGATATTTCTATGATTCTCCCTAAGAACATGGATAACTTTTCTTCAACGGATTTATCCTTATTTCTTTGCAATTCTAATATTTCTATAATATTTTCTACGTTTTTCATATCCTCGGTCATATTTCCCCTTATTATTCCTGCCAGCTTATCTATTCTTTTTACGGATTTTTTTAGATTATCATCATATAGGGTAGTTAAATTTCTACCGTTTTCCTTAGAGTGATATAAGGCTTGATCTGCTTTGTCAATCAAGTCATTCATCCATGTGCTATGTTTTGGATAGGATGCTATACCCATGCTGATAGTTATGCTTTGGTTTATTTCATAATCCGCTTCTTTTATTCTTTCCCTTATTTTTTCCGCTAAATAAAAAGCACCGTTTGATTCTGTAGACGGAAGTAATATTATAAACTCTTCCCCTCCATACCTGGCACATATATCTGTTTTTCTTAAGCTGCTGACCATGATTTCCGACATTTCAGCTAAAACCTTATCACCTACTTGGTGACCAAATCTATCATTTACCACTTTGAAACGATCTATATCAGCCATAATAATTGAAAATTGGCCGCCTTTTGTGGCTGCATTTGATATTTCATTTAATAAGGCATTTTCAAAATATTTTCTAGTATAAAGCTTAGTGAGTTTATCTACAGCATTTACCATCCTTAAATTATAGTTTTCAATAAGTATATAAGCAGCCTTTGATAGCATGACGCATAGTTCTCCAACTTCATCGGTAAAGTTATTTATTACAGAATCCGTATCAAGGTATAAATATCCAACGATATTATTTGTATGAACAGCCTTTCTCCTGTCTTTATTTATGCTGCTAGCTTTTCTATTTGAGCTAACGGGGATACAAAATAAGGCAGCTATTTCTACGGGTATCAATAAGGAATCCTCTGTAGTCTTTCTATATTCAAATACATCGGATATAATTGTACTGGAGCCTCTTTGCCCAGTAATCTCCGTGATATATTTATAAAAATCCATATTTTTATTTTTAAAATTACTATAAATCATCCTCATACAACTATCTTCATCAATAATTGATAAAAAAGCGTTTTTAGCTTGAGTATAATTCATAAACAATTCTACTGTGGATCTGATATTATCATCTAAATCACTACTGAAATTTTTTAGGGTGTTAACAAACATGGGCAAAAATTTAATTATCATGTTCTTATCAAGGCTTGTTTTAAAATCCAATATTTTATTATTATGCCCAATAATTAAATCCTTGAAATATGCGTACTGAAAATATTCATTAATAAAATCATTAACATCCTCAATTTCTCCAATATCAGTAATTTCTTTTATATCTGGGAATTTTTCACCGCTTATTTGTTCGGATAATGATATAAGTTCGGTCTTTACAGTACTTCTATTGTGGGATTTTAAAAACTGTATTTTATGCTCATCAGGTACTCCGTCAACTAATATTCTTAGATGATTAAAGGATGTTAAAAGATTTTTTAAAGCCCCGTATAAGTCTCCACCCTTTCTTAATTCCAGCCCTATTGCTTTATAAATCCTCCATTTTATTTCATTGCTTCTGAATCCTTCTATACTGGATAATAAATTAATAAGAAGCTGCAATCTTCTTCCATCCTCACTAGCCATAGCTGATAAGTAGCTGTATATAATATTCATATGTTCTGTGTCTTTATATTTTTTTATTTCCTTCGAGAATTCCAATAGGTCTCTGGCTTCATCATATTTTTTATTGTCTATATATATTTCTGCAATTTTGTGACAGGCCATGCGGCTAACTTTATGATTCCCAGTTTTATATATGGAAAGACAAAGTTCCCTTAATTCCATAGGATTCATTTTTCCTGTAGTTCTTATTTCACATAAAACTTCTACTAAAGATACATCTGAGTCAATTTCGCAATTTCTGGCCTTTGAAAGGTTTTTTGATTTTTCAACAGATGATAATGCTTCTTCGTACATGCCCATTAAATAATAAAATATCGAGGAGTATATATAATAAAAACTTATACCCTTACCAGATTTTTTATTATCAAAAATAATAGACTCCGCCCTTTTTATATAATGCTTATATTCTTTAAATTTTTCAGTCTCTAGTCCTATCATTGCACAATTGAGATATAGTATGGTTTCGGTATATGCATCCGGATAACGATTAGCCATTTTCATAGCCTTATTGAGATAGATCCGGCTTTTTTTTAAAAGATCCTCTTCCCTATACATATCTCCTATATTGTTGTAGCCTCTCATCATATAGGAGATACTATTTATTCTTTTACTTATTTCCAAGGTTTTAATAAAATATTCCTTTGCCTTTTCTGCATTATAAAAATATTCTGCATAAACAATTCCTATAGAATTTAAAGCCGAGGCTAAAGCCTCTGTTTCAGGTATTTCGCAAAGGATTTCTACGCTTTCATTTAAAATACTAATTGCTTTCCTATAGTTAAATGTATTACATAGGGCTTTTCCGTAGATAGCCAGCATGGCCCCATAGTAGTATTTATTACTTTTATCAATAACTTTTAATTTGTTTTCAGCTATTTTAGCAAGGCAAGCAGGTTTTCTTTTAAATATTATTAAATCACTTAAAGCAATAATAAGATCCAACATTCCTTCTGTATAGTTTATCGCCTTTATTTTTTCTTTAGCTAGTCTAGAGCATTCCAAGCATTTCCTTACATTATGTAGTTTATAATAAACATTTATCTTTTTAATATAGATATCAACCGTAGATTTATCGTTCTTAAGCATTGAAGCATTTGATTTTGCTATTATATAATAATTTAGGCATTTATTATATTTTCCAATTCTATAATACAAATCACCTAGCCCAATAGTTACTTCTACAGCTTTTATACATGGGTCCTTGTTTATCAATAGCTCATTAGCCTGCTTTAAAAAAAGAATTGCTTGGCTATATAATCTTTTAGCAATCATCTCATTTGATGATTTAATTAAATAGTCTATAGCTTCCATGTCCCTTCCACTCTTTGACATTTGATAAATAAGCTCATCCTTATTCATTCTGTTTTCTGCAGTATACTTTTTTTCAAGGACCATGGATGCTTTTTCGTGGTGTTTACTTAGTGTATAAGAGTCCATTTTATTATAGATTGTCTTTTTTAAAGCCATGGATAAAAAATCATAAGTAATACCCCAGTCGTCCATCCTTCTGGATAGTATATTCAAGTTAACCAAGTTTTCCAAAACAATAGAAGCTTCATTTAAATCAATATCAGCCATGTTGCTCAATGTATCTATACCTACAGGAGTATTAAAAATAGATACTATATCCAGAGCCTTTCTTTTTGTAGGCTCTAGCTTATAGATTTTCTTTAATGAAAATTCATCAATGCTAAGAGGCATATATACCTTGGTAAGATCCGCCTTATTTAGGACCCAATTACCCTTATCATCAACATATATGAATTTTTGCTGAAAGGCTTCGTATATAATTTCGTAAACTAAATGTGGATTGCCTTCTGTAGCATTGAAAACTTTTGTTGCAAAATCAATGGGGGGTTTGTTCATACCTAGAAGTATCCTTATAGCTTCTGCGGTTTCGTATATATTAAAATTAGATAGTTCCTCTATATCAATCTGAGAATCTTCTAAGGCAGGTTTAAAGCTGTCTATTATCTTTTTGTCTTCTATTTTGTCTTTATAGGAAAAAACAAAATATATTTTACTTTTACAAGTGATTAAGTAATTGATAATTTTTTTTGATTCTTCATCAATATAATCATAATTTTTTATAATAATTACAAAACTACGCTCTAGCGATGTCTCTGCTATATAATTTCCTAACCTATAAATTAATTTATAAGACTCACTTTGTTTTTCACTGATAATCGGCGAATCAATTTCTTTTTTTGCTGCTAATTCAGGTATAAGTATACATAGTTGCTCAATATATTTATCTATTAATTCCTTGCTGGAATATTTAAGGGCCGCTTTAATAATTTGCCTTATACCATTATATTCCAAGGTGGAATCCTCATTTAATACTGCATATATAACATGCTCACCTTCAATTTTTAGCCTATTTATAAGCAGATTAATAAATACCCCCTTGCCGCTACCAGCTTTACCTATTATAGTTGATAGTTTAATAGACTTTTCTTCATAAAAATAACCTCGTATTTTTTTTAATAGTTTTTTTAAATATCTTTCTCTGGCCACGAGCTTTGTAGAGTACATAGGCAATATCTCTATATATTCCTTGTCAACTATAGCAAAAGATTTGTTGAACACTCTATTAATGTCACTTAGTATTTCATCTGTAGTTGAATATCTGGCAGACTTATCGAAGGCAGTACATTTTTCTATAATTTTAATTATATTACTTAAAAAATTATCAGTATAATCAGGTTTTTTTATTTTAAAAGCCGATTCGTCAATATTTATTCCAAAAAACATTTGATGCATTATTACTCCAAATAAATAAATATCGGATATAATATCGTATTGTTTGCTTTGCATGGCTTCCGGGGATTTAAAATATGCATTGTCCTTATTAAGTATAATTGAATTGTCTATATTCATTGCATAGGGAAAAGCTGAAATTTTGACATGCCTTTCTCCTTTATCTGTGACTATATATATATCATTTTCATTAATATTGCACAATACAAAACCCCTAAGATGCAAATACTTAAATACGGATAGTACCTGTACACATAGTCCTAAAATTTCATCTTTGCTTTTTCCTTTAACATAGTCAAATAAGTTTTCTCCATCAAAGTATTCATATGTAAAATAAAATTTATTGGAAACAACAAGTTCTGTATTTATTACCCTAATTCTATTAAAATAGTAAAACTTCACCATATTAGGGTGAATAATATTTATATAATCAAAAAAATTTATTTTCATATATTCAATAAAGGCAGAGCTTTCAGAAGTATTTTCGATTATATGCATTTTTTTAAGTATATTATTTTTATATATATCCTCTACTAAATATATTGAGCCACTTTTTCTTTCTTCTATTATTTCCTTTAATCTATATTGACTGTTTATCAACTGCATATAGATCCCCCCTGCCCAAATGTTACTATTAATATATTAACATGTTTTTGAACACTATTCCATAATAAATATAGTTTTTTTAGTATTTAAGCCCTATTTGTATAGGTCTGAAGTCCTATAGTGTGTTTAGAAATTTAAAAAACAAAAATAAGGTTTTAAATAGAAAAGACTTAGGTTAACCTAAGTCTTTTCTATTCGTCTTCAGCAACTATCTTTGCTAAAGCTACTACACTGTCATCTTTGCCTAGCTTCATAAGTATAACCCCTTGGGTGCTCCGACCCATAGATGATATGCCCTTTACATTCATCCTTATTATTATTCCCTCCGAGCTAATGGACATTACCTCACATTCTTCATCAACTACTTTTGCTGCAGCCAACTTTCCTATCCTCTTGGTAATATTTACTGTTTTTACACCCTTTCCTCCCCGACCTTGAGTCCTATATTCAGATAGGGGGGTTCTTTTTCCAAAGCCCTTCTCCGTTATTACCAAAAGATCTGCCCCTTCTTCCACTATATCAAGAGTTATTACACTATCTTTTTTGTTTAGTCTTATTCCTATAACACCCATGGCCGTCCTACCCATATGCCTAACATCATTCTCATCAAATCGTATGGCTTGCCCATTCCTTGTAACAGCAATAAGCTCTGTAGTGCCCCTGGTTAGCTTAACAGAAATCAATTCATCATCGTCTTTTAGTATAATGGCATTTATCCCGGTACTCCTGCTTGTATCGTATTCTTTTAACTTTGTCTTTTTTACAATACCGTTTTTAGTCATAAATATTAAAAATCCCTTTTCCTCGAAACCCTTAATATGTATAACTGCCGTTACTTTTTCACTAGCACCAAGTTGCAGTAAATTGACTAATGCCGTTCCTCTAGCATGTCTGCTGGCCTCTGGGATTTCATAAGCCTTTAGTTTAAACACCTTGCCCTTATTGGTAAAGAATAATATATAATTATGAGTGGAAGTTATAAACAGGTGCTCAACAAAATCTTCTTCCCTGGTCTGTAAGGCGGCTATGCCCCTACCTCCCCTTCTTTGACTTTTATAAGTATCGGCAGGAAGTCTCTTTATATAGCCATAATGGGTTAGCGTCACTGCTACTTCATGTTCTTCTATCAAATCTTCAAGATCAAACTCCCCTACGGCCTGGGATATTTTGCTTCTTCTTTTGTCATTATATGTTTTTTTAATACTTAGCAGTTCATCTTTAACTATATTGAGTACCATTAGTTCACTGGCAAGTATGGATTTGTAGTATTCAATATCCTTTATTACTGACAAGTATTCATCTTCTATCTTGTCTCTTTCCAAGCCCGTTAAACTTCTTAACCTCATATCGGTTATGGCTGTGGATTGGGCATCACTAAGGCCAAATCTTTCCATCATTCTATCTTTTGCTTGGGGAACTGTCTTAGAACTTCTAATAATACTTATTATTTCATCAATATTATCTAAGGCTATTCTTAGGCCTTCTAGAATATGAGCTCTTTCCTCTGCCTTGTTCAAATCAAACTGGGTACGCCTTATAATAATCTCTTTTTGGTGATCCAAGTACAAGGTCAACATTTCTTTTAAATTTAGAACCCTTGGTTGCCCCTTGTGGAGTGCCAACATTATTATGCTAAAACTGTTTTGTAATTGGGTGTGTTTATATAACTGATTCAGTATTATATGGCCATTTACATCTCTTTTAAGTTCAATTACTATTCTCATTCCGTCTCTATCTGATTCGTCTCTTAAATCAGATATGCCTTCTATTCTTTTATCTTTAACTAAATCTGCTATTTTTTCTATTAAATTTGCCTTATTTACCTGATAAGGTATTTCATTTACTATTATTCTTTGCCTATTGCCATTCATATCTTCAATTTCTGCCTTAGCTCTGACTATTACTCTGCCTCTGCCGGTGGTATAAGCCTTTTTGACCCCTTCTCTCCCCATTATTATTCCTCCTGTGGGGAAATCCGGTGCCTTTATATATTTCATTATTTCGTCTATATCCATATCTCCATTGTCTATAATAGCAATAATAGCATCTATAACTTCACCTAGATTATGAGGTGGTATGGATGTAGCCATTCCTACAGCAATACCACTGCTGCCATTTACCAATAAATTTGGAAATTTTGAAGGCAATACTGTAGGCTCTTTGAGGCTTTCATCATAATTGGGAGCAAAATCAACAGTATCTTTTTCTATGTTTTTTAACATTTCCATTGAAATCTTTGACATTCTGGCCTCAGTATAACGCATAGCCGCGGCACTATCGCCATCAACAGAACCAAAGTTGCCATGACCGTCAACCATCATATATCTATAGGAAAAATCCTGTGCCATTCTCACCATAGTATCGTAAACTGCAGCATCACCATGGGGATGATATTTCCCCAATACTTCACCAACTATTGTGGCAGATTTTCTATGGGCTTTATCCGCTGTAAAACCGAGCCCATGCATTGCATAGAGTATACGTCTATGTACTGGTTTTAGACCATCCCTTACATCAGGAAGTGCTCTTGATACTATAACGCTCATAGCATATTCAATAAAGGACTGCTTCATTTCATGTTCTATATTAACTTGTTTAACATTCTCTGTAGTGTTTTCCAATATCTCCCCTCCTATACAAATAACTATTTATATTTATTATCTAAATATCCAAATATTTAACACTGGCTGCATTTTCCTCTATAAATTCTCTCCTTGGTTCCACTTTATCCCCCATCAAAATAGTGAATATTTCATCGGCTGCAACAACATCTTCCAAAGATACTTGTAAAATTGTCCTAGTTTCGGGATTCATGGTAGTATCCCATAATTGATGGGCATCCATCTCTCCAAGGCCCTTATATCTTTGTATATTAATAGATTCCCTACCTATTTCTTTTAAAATCTTTTCCAATTCCTCCTCGTTATAAGCATAGTATTCCCTAGCCCTGCTTCTTCCACCTTTTCTTATTTTAAATAAAGGTGGTTGTGCAATATAAACATGGCCGGATTCAACCAAGGGCCTCATATATCTAAAGAAAAATGTCAATAGCAATGTTCTTATATGGGATCCGTCTACGTCTGCGTCTGTCATTATGATAATCTTACCGTATCTCATTTTTGACAAATCAAAATCATCGCTAATGCCGGCGCCAAAAGCCGTTATCATTGATCTTATGGAGTCACTAGAAAGGATTCTATCTAGTCTTGCTTTTTCTACATTTAAAATTTTCCCTCTGAGAGGCAGTATAGCTTGATATTTTCTATCTCTGCCCTGTTTTGCTGAGCCACCCGCTGAGTCACCTTCCACTATGTATATTTCACATAAAGCCGGGTCCTTTTCCGAGCAATCAGCCAATTTTCCAGGCAATGTAGTATTCTCCAAGGCGGATTTTCTTCTGGTAAGCTCTCGTGCTTTTCTTGCAGCCTCCCTAGCCCTTGAAGCCGTTAAAGCTTTTTCTATTATAATTTTTGCTATGGAGGGGTTTTCTTCAAAATATCCCTCTAAAGCATCATATACTATTCCTTCTACTATACTCCTAATCTCGGGATTTCCAAGTTTTGTTTTTGTTTGACCTTCAAATTGAGGATCAATTACTTTAATATTAAGTATGGCGGTTAAACCTTCTCTGGCATCTTCTCCAATTAGATTTGATTCATTTTCTTTTATAAACTTATACTTCCTGGAATAGTCATTTATTGCTTTGGTAACGGCATTTCTAAAACCTGTTGTATGAGTACCCCCCTCAATGGTATTTATATTATTGCAAAAACTATATACATTTTCGTTAAAACTTCCTGTATATTGCATAGCTACTTCTACTATAACATCATCCTTATTTGCATTGATGTATAGCGGTTTGGGATAAAGGGGCCCTTTATTTTTATTTAAATATTCAACAAAAGATACAATTCCGCCTTCATATTGAAAAGTCTTTTCTTTATTGTTCCTTTTATCCTTTAATACTAATTTTATACCCCTATTTAAAAATGCTAATTCCCTAACTCTATGTTCAAGTATTTCAAAACTATATACCAGCTCATCAAATAATTCCCTATCGGGTTTAAAGGTGACCTTGGTGCCCGTGGATTTTGATTTTCCAATAATACTTAATTCACTTACTGCTTTTCCTCTTTCATACCTTTGGTAATATATATTTCCGTCTCTTTTTACCTCTACTTCAAGCTCTTCAGATAGAGCGTTTACTACTGAAACCCCTACGCCATGTAGGCCTCCCGATACTTTATAACCTCCACCACCAAATTTGCTGCCAGCATGAAGTATGGTTAAAGCAACTTCAACCGCCGGCTTTTTTAGTTTTGGATGCAAGCCTACGGGAAAACCCCTTCCATCATCGGAAACGGTTACTGAATTATCTTCATTAATTACAATCTCTATATTTTTACAAGCTCCTACTAAAGCTTCGTCTATACTATTATCCACCACTTCCCATACTAGATGATGGAGGCCTCTTGAGCCGGTGCTTCCTATATACATACCCGGTCTTTTTCTGACAGCCTCTAAGCCTTCTAGTACTTGAATCTGTTCAGCTTCATATAACTGATTCTTTTCCTTTTTTGCCACCCTAACACTTCCTTTTGCTTATTGTGAAATCATATTTTTATCTATAAATTTTGATCTTTTATTTAATGTAACTGAGGATATAGGAGATAAATAAATAATGGTTTGGTTATCCTTAATTGTAAATACAAAGGATTTTGGTTTTTTATCCGTTATTCTTTTCAAAAACCCTTCATCTTTTGCTATTTTCAAAAATTCTTTTGTTTTTTTAGAATAAGTACTGGTTTCCAGATTCATTATGCTAATTATATCTTTTAAAGGTATTACTACATCTCCACCGAGATGAATAAACATATTATCCTCCTCATTTCTTCATAGTATAAGAGACCCCCGGTCTCCAATATTATTTTACCATATATTCCTCTTTTACAAAGGCATTTTTTACACTGAAATAATGGGAGTTATCTAAGTTTAAAAAATCTATATTAGCCAAGTCTGTGGTAGTTAGGATAACCTGTATGTTTTTTATATATTCTAATAAATAATTGCACCTTTTTTTGTCCAGCTCAGAAAAAACATCGTCCAATAGTAAAACTGGCATTTGACCCGTTTCTTCTTTAATAAATATTGTTTCCGCAAGTTTTAAAGATAATAATGCAGATCTTTGTTGCCCCTGTGAACCAAAATTTCTTAATTCTTTTCCTTTAATACTAAATATTAATTCATCCCTATGGGGGCCCCAATTGCTATTGCCCCTTTTTATATCCGTTTTTCTTCCATTATTTAAAGTATTGCTGTAAACATCAATAATGCCTTCCATTGTGTAATCATGAACATTAAGCGAAGGCTTGTAGGTTAATAACAATTTTTCTTTGTCTCCGGATAATTGATTATTTATTTCACCGGAAGTTTTCCCTATGCTTTTTATAAAGGTATATCTATCTTTTATTATTTTTGCACCATATTCCACTAGTTGATTATCCCATATATCCAAAGTTTTATCTATTTCTTTCTTGTTTTCACAATTACTTAGCAAAAAATTTCTCTGTCCCAATACCTTTAGATATTGAATAAGATTATAATAATACTTAGGTTTTACTTGGGATAATATGGCATCAATAAATTTTCTTCGCTCTGAAGGACCCTCCTTGACTATCTTTAGATGCTCAGGTGAAAACATCACTATATTTAGTTTACCCAATATGTCCCCAATTTTTTCTATATTTACTCCATTTATTTTTATTTGTTTTTTTTGATTTCTTTTTATAAAAAATTCTATATTCGCCTTTATATCACTTTTAGTATATTCTAGATATACCTTGCACATATCTTTATCCCATTTTATCATTTCATTATATCTTCTGCTTCTATAAGATTTACCCATAGCAATAAGGTATATGGATTCCAAGATATTGGTCTTCCCCTGTGCGTTTTCACCAAACAATATATTAATACCGGGATAGAAATTTATTTCCTCTTTTTCATAATTTCGAAAGTCCTTTAAATATAATTTTTCTATATTCAACAAAAACACTCCATTTATACTAATTTGTAGCTAGTGTTTTTATATTCTACTATATCACCGGGCTTTAATTTTCTACCCCTTGAAGATTCAATATTGCCATTGACCCTAACTTTTCCTTCATTTATAAGGAATTTGGCTTCACCGCCGCTGGCAGATATGCCTTCATATTTTAAAAATTGGTCTAATTTTATAGATTCAGTATTTATTTTTGTTTCCTTAATAATACCACCTTCTTACTTTTAATTTAATAGTCATCTATCTTCTTCTTACGGGTAATACTAAATACAGAAATCCTGAATCATCCTTAGGTCTGATAATACTGGGGCTTACACCGCTAGTATATTCTATTTCAATCTTTTCATTATTAATAACTTTAAGGGCTTCAATAATATATCGGGGATTAAAGGCAATCTCCAAATCCTCCCCTTCTTTGGAAATACTTAACTCTTCGTAAACATTACCTTTTTCTGAATTTGATTTTATATTCATTATATCATCAAATATTTCAAACTTTATAGTACTTGCAAATAAGGCTGCCCTATCACAACTTTCTAAAAACTCTGCCTTATTTATTCCAACTTTTATCTTATGATCATCAGGTATTAATTGGCTATAATTAATGAATTCTCCTTCCAATAGCCTGGAAGTAACAATTGTATCTTCTATATTAAATAGTATTTGATTTTTTGAAATAAAAATATTAACGGGCTCATCCTTATCATCAATAATTTTGCCAATTTCTGAAAGGGTCTTGCCTGGGATTACCGCTTTTATCTCTATGTCATTTAGTATTTTACTTGTTTTAACAGCCATTCTATAACCATCCAGGGCCACCATATTTATCTTATCCTTATCAACTTCCATTAGAGCACCAGTTAATATGGGCCTTATTTCATCTGTTGATACAGCAAATATTGTCTGCCTTATCATTTCTTTTAAAATTGAGCTTGGTAAAGTAAACTGATTTTCTCTATCTATAGTAGGTAATTGGGGAAATTCTTCAGTAGGTAATTCCAAAATTTCAAATTCGCTACCCTGGCATTTTATTTTAATAAAATTTTCTTTTTTTTCTATCTCTAGCTCAGAATTAGGCAGTTTTCTAACTATATCATTAATGATATTGGCATCCACAACCATGCTACCCGGTTCTAACACATCAACATCTGTCCTTGTCTCTATCCCTAATTCAAGGTCCGTGGCTGTTAATGTTAATTTTCCACTTTGAGCCATAAAGAGAATTCCTTCTAAGACAGAAAGGGTAGTTTTAGTGGGTACCGCTTTTTGAACTGTGTTTATGCAATCAAGCAATTTATTTTGATTTACTATAATTCTCATGTGTACAACCTCCTTATATATTTATATAAATAATAATAAATAATATTTTAGTAGTAGTAATAGGTCTTGTTAATTTGTTAAAAACAGTAATAAACAATTGAGCTATATAGGTTTTTATTGTTTATAAGTTGTGCCTTATCTTAATAATTAATTGTTAATAAAAAAAATGAAAAAATTATTTTATGTATTTATCAACAAAATGTGAATAGTAAATAATTTTTTTGTTGATAATTTATATCATTTCTATTTTATTTTTTAATTCGTCAATAAGAAGTTTAGTTTGGGGATCTTTATCTATTTCATTTGTAATTTTTTCATGGGCATGCATAATGGTGGTATGATCCCTGGAAAATTCGTCACCTATTTGGGGTAGGGACAGATCTGTCATTTCTCTGCAAAGATACATAGCTATTTGTCTAGGATATACTATGGCTTTTGTTCTTTTTTTAGCAGTAAAATCTTCTATTTTAATATTAAAATATTCCCCTATATGTTCTTTTATCAAGTCAGCAGTTATCTGCTTTGGTTTTCTGTTAGATAAAATATCTTTTAAAGCTTCCATAGCCATTTCTACATTTATTTCTCTATTATAAAGATTAGAAAATGCAATAATTCTAATTAATGCTCCTTCTAGTTCTCTTATATTAGACTGAATATTGTTGGCAATATAAGATAAAACATCATCTGGCATTATTAGATTTTCAAGTTTTGCTTTTTTTCTAAGTATTGCTATTCGGGTTTCCAAATCAGGGGCCTGTATGTCTGCAATAAGTCCCCATTCAAATCTGGATCTTAGCCTATCTTCTAAGGTTAAAATATCTTTAGGAGGCCTGTCACTAGAAATAACTATTTGTTTATTGGCTTCGTAAAGAGTATTGAAAGTATGGAAAAATTCTTCCTGAGTTCTTTCTTTTCCTGCAATAAATTGAATATCATCTATTAATAAAACATCTACACTTCTATATTTACTTCTAAATTCAATATTCTTATCGTCTCTAATGGAGTTGATAAGTTCATTTGTAAAGGTTTCCGATGTAACATATACTACTTTTTGTTCCCTACTTTGGCTTAATATGTAATGACCTATTGCATGCATAAGATGCGTTTTTCCCAAGCCGACACCCCCATAAACAAATAAAGGGTTGTACGCTTTTGCGGGTGATTCAGCTACTGCTACTGATCCAGCATGAGCTAACCTATTGCTATTGCCTATAACAAAGGTATTAAATGTATAGCGAGGGTTTAGGGAGTAATTTCCATTGCCTTCATTGTTGTTCTCTTTATCACTTCCTTCGTACTTGTTTATTGTAAATTTTATTTTATAATCTTTGTTTGTGACTTCTTTTAAGGAATTTTTTATTAATAATGAATACCTGGTTTCTACAATACCTTTTGTGAAATCTTCAGGAACATAAAATACAAAAGTATCATCTATTAGAGAGACGGGAGTAATAGACTTAAGCCAGGTATTAAAGCTGACTTCCGTTAGCTCACCCTTTATTATAGGCAAGGTTTCTTGCCATATTTCTTTGCATTGGGGATTCATATTTAACCTCCTTGTAAAATTAAAACAGTTATATTAGACAAAATCCTTCTGATAGATAATTAAGAAGCTAATCATAACTGTAAATGATTTCTACTTTTATGCATAAAAATATTCTAAAAATGTAAATATAATGGTAAGATATATATAATATTATAATTTTATACACATCCTGTTGAAAAGAATATTAACATTTTTAAAAAATTATATTCCTTTATTTTTAACAAATAGAGCATAAAAAAAAATAATAATGCACAAAAATCAACGGTTATACACAATTTTATGCACAAGTTGTGTATAAAAAATAAAATAGAAATACTAAAAAATATAAATATATAATTTAATATTATCAAAATAAAGGTATTAATTCAAATTAATTTTAGGCTTTGTTACTGTCAAGTAATAGTTGGCAATATATATTTCTTTTTTCCAACATACAA
>CAYMVQ010000022.1:5266-31016 GCA_964394355.1 uncultured Clostridiaceae bacterium | reverse complement strand
TCAGCAGCTCAAGCCGTAATCAAAGAAGATAACGGTGATTATTCACAGAAATAAGTAAAGAAAGAATATAAATAAAAATTTAAAAAGGTATGGCGTTTTATTATAAAATGCCATACCTTAGCTATTGGGTATAATCACAAATGTTATGTAATTAAAATTATACTCTAAGGATTCTTATGTTATATAATATAATTGAGGAGCTAATATAATATGGAATTATTGCTTTGGCAAAATTAACTTTATAATGATTGGAGATTTTTTATGATACTATTTGATGTTACACAAAGTGTTTTAAGCTTAATATTAATGATAGCAATAGGATACTGGCTGGCTAAAATAAACTGGTTTGATGAAGCAGCATCATCATTACTTGTAAAACTAGCCTTAAATATAACCATACCATTTATGATATTGCATAATATGGTTAATTACTTTGATCCAATTGAAATTGTAGATTTGGGCATAGGTTTAATTTCTTTATTTTTGGCTATACTAACAAATTATTTTTTATCAATTATAATAGCTCTTTTATTTAGTATACCTAAAAATCAAATCGGCATTTTTACTAATATGTTTACTTTATCAAATACGATGTTTATAGGCCTGCCAGTAAGCATGGCCTTATTTGGGGAGAAGAGTATTCCCTATGCTTTAACGTATTATATTGTTAATATAATTATCTTTTGGACAATTGGGGTTTTTCTAGTACAGAAAGACCGTGACCCATCTGCAAAATTTAGTGGTGAGGTCATTAAAAAAATATTTACGCCAGCTCTCGTGAGCTTATTACTTTCAGCTATAGTCATAACTTTACAAATAAATATACCAAATTTCCTTATTGATGTAGCTAAAATGGTGGGGGGAATGACTACACCAATTGCCTTGTTCTATATTGGAATTGTATTTTATCATCTTTTCCAAGAGAAAAATATAATAATTAACAAGCAGATTATTCTAGTATTGCTGGGGCGTTTTATAATTTCCCCTTTAGTAGTTTTTTTATTTTTAAACAGCTTAAATTTACCTATTCTTATGAAAAAAGTGTTTTTTATACAGTCTGCAATGCCAGTAATGACACAGCTGGTTATTGTCGCCAAAGCTTATAATGCAGATGAAGAATTCGCAGCCTTAGGTGCATTTATTAGTACCATAGTTGGTTTTATGTTAATTCCGATTTATGCTATTTTATTAAAAATTTGATATAGATGCAGTTGTAAAATACTTAGGATGCCTTGAATTTGGGGTTTCTCAGTATGTTTGCTGGGATACCAATCAAGGGAATCCTATATTTGATGGTACCTTATGAGCAATAGCATACTTTTATCCTTCTTTTTTTATCATTGAATAATATCATTTATTTGAAAGTTATGATAATATATACATGGTTAATTATTGCCAAAGTTATAAAATTATCTTATTTATTAACAAAATAATTGCTGATACTTACAACTTAAGACAAATAAAGGTGGGTTAAATGAACAGATTAAGGCACACTTTACTTATTGCATTTTGTGTAGCACTAGCATCTCAGTTTAATCTAAGCTATTTTGTAAAAGGTTTTATAATAACTTTATCAGTAATTTTGCTTCCAGTCTTTTTGTATAATTACTCAGAATTGAACTCAATAATTGTGGGGTTTGCCACAGGAATTATATCACCTTTATTTAGGGGAATAATAGTTTATCTTGGGAATAAGGACTTAAACCTTACCTTTGAACTTGTAGGCCCTGATGTTTTTTTCTACTTTACTTATGGACTTGTATTTCATTGTATATATTCTAAATCACTTAAAAAGGATACTAGCAGATTTGTACTAAGCGCCTTTGCTTGTGACTTTCTATCAAATATAGTTGAGATGAGTATTAGGACAAGGGTTTCAGATATGAGTTTTCATATAATAAAAGACCTTGTTACCATTGCAACCATTAGAGCTATTATTGTATTGGGAATAGTAATCTCTATGAAGTATTACCGATCATTTTTAATAAAAGAAGAGCATGAATCAAGATATCGCAAATTAATGCTGCTTACTTCCGGCTTTAAATCCGAGATATATTTTATGAATAAAAATATATCTCTCATAGAGGATGTAATGAAAAGATCTTACAATACCTATAAGATGATTTTCGAAGGAGACTATCCCAATGAATTAAAAAATATTTCCCTTGATATAGCAAAAGATGTTCATGAAATAAAGAAGGATTATATTCGAATAATAAAGGGTCTTGAAGCCATATCAAAAGATAAAATTGATTATTCTAAAATGAATATTAAGGATATTGTTAAAATATTAGAAATAGATACAAAAGAGTATATAAAAGCCAATAACCTTGATATCAGCATTAATTTCAGTGTAAGGACGGACTTTTATATAGAAAAGCATTTTTATCTTATGTCCATACTTAACAATCTTATAAATAACGGCATAGAAGCAATAGGCAAAAGGACAAGGGGCAAACTAAGTCTAATAATTTACGAGTCCGCTAAGGACTATATTTTTGAAATAAGGGATAACGGCAAAGGTATAAAAGAAGGTGATCTTGATTACATTTATAATCCGGGCTTTTCTACCAAATTTGACGAAAATACCGGTAACATTGAAAGAGGGATAGGTCTTGCTTTGGTAAGTGATTTAACTAGAGGTACATTTGGTGGGGATATAAGTGTAAGCTCTGAGCCCGGCAAAGGAACGATATTTAGAATAAGTATATCAAAGGAAACTATGGAGGGGGAATTTTTTTGAGATACTATATTGTAGATGACGATATTAATATTGTAAAAATACTGAGTAATATTATTGAGGAAAAAAACATGGGGGATATAGTGGGGCATTCCTATGATGGAGAAACAGCATTAAAAGAAATACTTATCTATAGCCCAGATATAGTCTTGGTAGATTTGCTTATGCCAAAACTTGATGGCAATACTTTAGTTAAGGAAATAAAGGCAGTAAAACCAAGTATAAATTTTATTATGATATCACAAGTATCAGACAAAGAGCTTATTTCTGATTCTTATTATTCTGGAATAGAGTTCTTTATTTCAAAACCTTTAAATAATATTGAAGTGGAAAAGGTAGTCAATAAGGTGGCGGAAAAGATCGGGATGGAAAGAATTCTTAATGATATAAGAAAAGTAGTTAAAGATGAAAAAACCGGCAGGGATGAAAGTGTTGATATAATAAGAAAAATGAAATATATATTAAGTACATTGGGTATGTTGGGGGCTAAAGGTACTAATGATATTATTGCTATAGGTGAATATATTATACAAAACAAAAAATCCTATAGTGAATCTTGTATTGATTGTATATGCAAGCAAACAGGAGAAAACCCGAAAACCGTAAAACAAAGAATCCGCAGATCAATTAAAGATGGTTTGGTGAATATGGCTAATGCAGGTATAGAGGATTATTATGCAGATAGTTTTCAGCAATACTCCAATACATTATTTGACTTTGAAAACGTAAAAGCGGAAATGGACCGTATAAGGGGTGACAAGATGTCCGGTGGCAAGGTAAATATGAACAAGTTTTTTGAAGGTCTCTTATTTTTATGTGAAAATTCTCTCTAAAATTTTTTACACAGAGTTTTAAGACAATTTACACAATTGTGATTATTTTTGAATATTTATGACTATTTTTGAATATTGTACTTATAATTAATGGTAACAAAGCTTATTTTGGACATGCACAGATTTTATGCTTACATAGGGTTCCTGAATAGTTTTGAATAAAAAATATTTGGAGGAGGAAAAAATGAAAAGAACATTATCATTGCTACTTGTATTTGCACTTATTGCATCAATGGCGTTGACAGGTTGTTCTAAGCCCGCAGAAACAGGAGGAGAAGCCGGAGAAGCTGACTCCGAAGTCATTAAAGTGGGTTGGATGGGATCCCTAACAGGAGACCAAGCAGTATTTGGACAGTGTGAGTTTGGCATGGTAGAATTACTTTTCGAAGAAATTAATGAAGCCGGCGGAGTTTTAGATGGCAAAAAACTAGAAGCCATAGGCTACGATACTAAGGGAGATCCCCAAGAAGCGGTTAACGTTGTTAAAAGGCTTACAGGTCAGGACAAGGTTGTAGCAATAATCGGACCCAATGCTAGTGGTAACGCTATACCCATTGCCCCCGTATTAGAAGAAGCAAAAGTACCTGATATCGCGACAGTTGCGACAAATCCAAAAGTTACAGTTCTTGACGGCAAAGTAAAACCTTACAATTTCAGAGTTTGCTTTATTGACCCATACCAAGGTGCAGTTGCAGCAGGATATGCTGCAGATGTATTAGGCTTTACAAGAGCAGCAGTTCTTTATGACGTTGCAGATGATTACTCGCAAGGTCTAACGGAATTTTTTGAAGAGTTTTTCGTAGGCAAAGGTGGAGAAATTGTTGCTAGAGAAGCATTTAAATTCGGTGATGTTGACTTTAGACCACAGCTAAGTAAGATAAAAGAAGCTGAGCCTGAAGTACTCTTCCTGCCCATATTCTTTAAGGAATTCTCACTTATTGCCAACCAAGCCAGAGAATTAGGGATAGAAGCTCCCCTTATGGGCGGAGATGGTGTACCCTCTGAACAGTTATTTACGATGGCTAAAGATGCAGTTCAAGGAAGCTTTATAGTGAACCACGTTGATTTTGATGACCCTGAAGTACAAGACCTTAAGAGCAGATATAGAAACAAATATGGCAAGGAAATGGAACTAAACGGATACCTAGCTCATGATGCTGTAGTAGTATTCTTAGATGCCTTAGAAAGAGTGGGAGAGCCTGATTCAGTAAAGATTGCAGAAGCTCTTGAATCCACAGATGTAGTAGGAGTAACAGGTAGAATTAAAATAGGTAAGGATACCCATAATCCAGAGGGCAAAGAAGCGGCCGTTGTTAAGATTGAGGGAGACGGCTATAAATTTATGCAGAAATACTCTGCAGAACTTGATTAAAAGATTCAATACAATATCGCGTAAAAGGAGAGACTCTCTCCTTTTACGCAATTATCAAGGGCCCGTAGGGCCTCAAATGCGGCATAGCCGCCTTTGTTATCAGTTAGGGGTGAAGAAATGTCTCAATTTATGCAGCAACTTATTAACGGATTATCCATAGGTAGTGTCTATGCACTTATGGCTGTAGGGTATTCTTTAGTTTATAGTATAATGAATTTTAGTAATTTTGCGCACGGCGGTGTAATAATGACAGGGGCGTATTTTGGGTTCTATTACGTTACCAAATTTGGTTTACCTTTCCCACTAGCCTTTGTAGGAGCAGCACTTTCAACTTGCTTATTAGCGATTATTATTGAAAGAGGTGCCTACAGCCCACTTAGGGAAAGAAAAGCTCCATTTTTATATTTTATTATTTCAGCTATGGGGGCTTCCATATTTTTAGAGAACTTTGTTTTAGCTCTTATAGGACCTACATTTAAAAACTACCCACCGATTTTTTCTAGGACGCCTATACAAATTGGTACTATTTCCATAGGTAGAGTAGATTTCGCCATGTTTATTATATCAGCCATATGCCTAGCGCTTTTGGTATTTTTTATAGATTACACAAAGATGGGAAAGGCTATACAGGCCACTTCCTATAGTGCCAAAGCCAGTGCCCTTATGGGAGTAAATACGGAAATCATATATATAGTAGTATTTGCTTTGGGAGGCTTTTTCGCCGGGGTAGCGGGGGTACTATTTGGTATGAAGTATACGGTTTATCCTCAAATTGGAATTATAACGAATAAATCTTTTATAGCAGCAGTTTTTGGAGGCTTAGGAAGCCTTCCCGGAGCTGTAATTGGCTCAATTTTATTGGGAATAATAGAAACATTTACATCCGGCTATTTTTCTTCCCAGTATAGGGATTTAATTGCCTTTGTAATATTAATAGCAGTATTGGTGGTCAAGCCCAGCGGACTTATGGGCAAAGTCACCGAAGATAAGGCTTAGGGGGGATTTTATGGATATAGTATATATTAAAGGGATACTAATACTGGCAGGTATAAATCTTATGTCCGTCTTAGGCCTTTCTTTACTCACAGGGTTTACCGGTATGTTTTCTTTCGGACACGCAGGTTTTATGGCTATTGGAGGTTATGCGGCGGCAGCCATGTCCGTGAATTTTGGCTTACCTTTTATTCCGTCTTTACTTATAGGTGGTCTTGCAGCGGCAATAGTTAGTGCTTTTATTGGTAGCCTTACACTAAATCTAAAAGGTGATTATTTTTGTATTGCTACTTTAGGCTTTGGTGAGGCCATAAGATTGATATTGGATAATGTGCAATATTTTGGCGGGGCAAGAGGATGGCCTGGTATTCCCCATAATACAAACTTGTTAAATGTTGTAATTATAAATATTATAGCTATCATCTTATTGGCTAATCTCATAAGATCTAAACACGGAAGGAATATGATAGCTGTAAGAGAAGAAGAATTGGCTTCTCAGGTTGTAGGTATAAATGTATTTAAATATAAAATGATTTCCCTTATGATTAGTGCAGCATATGCAGGAATAGGCGGGGGTCTTATGGCACATTACATGACATTCTTGCAACCAAAAATGTTCAGCTTGGTAAAGTCTACGGAATTAACCATAATAGTAATCTTCGGAGGTCTTGGAAGCATATCTGGCAGTGTGGTAGGAGCTTTGGTTCTGACTGCTTTACCGGAAGTTTTGAGAGTAATAAGAGACTGGAGACTTGTGCTTTATGGACTTTCTGTAATAATAATAATGGTAACAAGACCGGAAGGTTTAATGGGAGGATACGAACTTACTCCTTCAAGTATGAAAAAGCTTATTGCAGATATTAAAAACAAAAAAAATGCAAAAGCCGTAAGTGGGGGAGGGGAAAAAATATGAGTGTTCTTCAACTAATAGACCTTACAAAAAAGTTTGGTGGACTTACTGCAGTGGGAAATGTTGACTTTTCAATAGAAAAAGGAAGCATTACCGGGCTTATCGGACCTAATGGCGCCGGAAAAACAACAATATTTAACTTGATTACTGGTGTTTATAAAGTTACAGAAGGGAAAATTCTATTTGAAGATGAAGAAATCACAAACAAACAGCCTTATATGGTGGCTGAAAAAGGTATTACCAGGACCTTCCAAAATATAAGACTGTTTAAGAAATTATCCGTATATGATAATGTCCTAACGGCTTGTCATGAAAATGCTGACTACAGCCTACTTGAATCTATTGTTAGAAGCCCTAAATGTAGAAAGCAAGAAAAACTTTTAAAGGAAAAAGCGGAAAATCTTTTGGATATAATGGGCTTATTGGATAGGAAAAAAATAATCGCAAACAATCTCCCTTATGGCTTACAAAGAAGATTGGAAATTGCAAGAGCCTTAGCTCTTAATCCCAAATTACTATTGCTGGACGAGCCCGCTGCCGGGATGAATCCCGATGAGGAAGTTCAGTTAATGCATCTTATTGCTGAAATTAGAGATAAATTTGATTTAACGGTATTTATCATAGACCATCATATGGACTTAATCATGGGTGTGTGTGAAAGAATGATGGTTTTAAACTTTGGTTGTAAATTATCTGAAGGAACTCCACAGGAAGTACAAGGCAATCCAAAAGTAGTAGAAGCGTATCTGGGGGTGGAGGCATAATGTTAAAAGTAGAAAATCTTAATGTATATTATGGCGGTATTCATGCTCTAAAGGGTGTATCCTTGGAGATAAATGCAGGAGAAATAGTAACCATAATAGGCTCCAACGGGGCAGGCAAATCAACCCTATTAAATTCTATTTCTGGATTTTTAAAATACAAGGAAGGAACAATATCATATAAGGGCGAAAAGGTACCGATAAGTCCTAGCAAGGTTGTAAAAATGGGCATATCCCAAGTTCCTGAAGGCAGGTTGGTTTTTGCAAATCTTACAGTAGAAGATAATTTAGGTCTTGGCGCCTATTTAAGAAATGATACAAAAAAAATAAAAGAAGATCTAGAAAAGGTTTATGATTTGTTCCCAAGGCTAAAAGAGAGGGAAAAACAAGTAGCTGGAACACTAAGTGGTGGGGAGCAGCAGATGTTGGCTATGGGTAGGGGACTTATGAGTGATCCAGACATAATGCTTTTGGACGAACCATCCTTAGGATTGGCTCCTCTTTTGGTGCAAACGGTTCTGGATATAATAATAGATATAAATAAAATGGATAAAACCATACTTCTTGTAGAACAAAATGCCTATAAAGCTCTTTCCATAGCTGATAGGGCTTATGTATTGGAGCAAGGGCGAATTACCATGGATGGGCCTGCAGATGAAATAGCTGCAGATCCCAGAATCAAAGAAGCATATTTGGGAGCGAAAAAGTAAGAAATTACAATATAGTAATGTGAAAGAGCTGCGACAGTGCGGCTCTTTTATTTTATCCTAGGACAAATATCCTAACATATAGGGCTTTATAGGGCCTAGTTTTTAGCAAGGGGCCAGGGGCCCTAATTTAACTCAGCAATTTTATCAGCCCTTAAAAAAAGATCAGAAAACTGTTATACTATAACGAGAATGCAGTTTTCATTTACCTATAGATACAATAGATATGGCTTATAGGCTTGCGGCAAAGAACTGCAGAAAAATTAGAGCTTACAAATACTTGTGCTAGAATAGAAGTGATAAAACTGGAAAAGAATATAAATAAGACACAATAAGACATCATAGCTATAGACCCTTTTGCGAGGCTATTAATATTATGGAAGAAGGTTTATTTTGTGTTTAAAAAAGTACGGGAGCCAATTAGCGGTTTTACTCATTTAGCTGGTGCAATAGCTGCAATAATAGGCACTATAATTTTAATTGTATACTCAATAAGCATAGGAACGCCATTCCATATAATCAGCTATGCTATATTTGGTCTTAGCTTAATACTTTTATACACCGCAAGTTCTTTATATCATTTGCTTAAGGTTTCTCCGAAAGCCATAAGAATTCTGCGTAAAATTGATCATATGATGATATATGTGTTAATCGCCGGAACATACACACCAATTTGCCTTGTTGCGTTAAAAGGCCGCCTTGGCCTAGCTTTATTGATAAGCATATGGTCCTTGGCCATTATTGGCATGATCCTAAAACTAGTTTGCTTTAATGTACCAAGGTGGCTATATACTCTGTTCTATCTTATTATGGGCTGGGCAGCGCTTATAGCAATTTATCCTTTATATAAAACCATAGGAACAAAAGGAATTTGCCTCCTTGCTATTGGGGGCCTATCATACACTTTGGGGGCTGTTATTTACGCAACTAAATGGCCTTTAAAGGAAGCAAAACTATTTGGCTTTCATGAGATATTTCATATTTTTGTCATAATGGGAAGCCTCTTTCACTATTTTCTTGTGCTTAAATACATAGTATAAGCCCAGTTCCAACTAATATGCTAAACAAAATCAAAATTAGTGTTATAATATCTGTAGACGGATAATCCAAATGATTATCCGTTTATTAATAAATTTACGAGATTAAAAAAGCTATTATTAAAGCAAAGTTAAAAGCCAAGAATAAGGCAGATATTTAGAAATAATTAAAAATTATAAAGAAAGGTAGTACTTATGAGGATAAATAAATATATTGGCGAAAGCGGTATTTGTTCCAGACGGGAAGCTGATAAACTTATAGAAGAAAAAAGGGTTACAATAAACGGAAGCATATGTGAATTGGGAGCATTAGTTAGGCCGGGAGATATAATTGCCATAGATGGTGTTCCCATAGAGGAAAAAAACAAAAAAGTTTATATAGCCTTTAACAAGCCTGTGGGTGTAGAATGTACCACCAATAAACGTATCCCCAATAATATTATAAATTTTATTGATTACCCGAAAAGAATATTCCCCATAGGCCGCCTTGATAAAGATTCCGAGGGTTTAATATTACTAACAAATGATGGCGACATAGTAAATAAAATTTTAAATCAAAAATATGAAAACGAAAAAGAATATATAGTAACTGTTAACAAAGGAATAGATACTAATTTTCTTAAGGATATGTCCAAAGGGGTAAAAATCAATGGGATCAAAACAAAGCCATGCACTCTTTACCCTATAAGCAATAGAACTTTTGGAATAATACTTACCCAAGGCTTGAATCGACAAATACGCAAAATGTGTGAGATCTTTGGCTATAAAGTGATTAAGCTAAGGCGTATACGTATCATGAATATTAAATTAAGGCATCTAAAAACCGGCCATTGGCGGAATATATCAAAAACTGAGCTTGACGAGCTAAAAAAAGTGTTTAAATAGCTGAATTATTAATTAAAGAATGGTGAAAGGATTGTTATCATGGGTAAATCATTGGTATTAGCAGAGAAACCTTCCGTTGGCAGAGACATTGCCAGAGTTTTGAATTGCAAAAACAAACAAAATGGATATATAGAAGGCAATAAATATATTGTTACTTGGGCTTTAGGCCATTTAGTAACTTTGGCAAGCCCCGATGCATACGGAAAAAAGTATAAAACCTGGTCATTGGAAGATCTTCCAATGCTTCATAATAAGTTAAAATTGGAGGTAATCAGGCAAACTTCAAAGCAATACTCAATTGTAAAAAGACAAATGGGAAGAAAAGACGTAAATGAAATAATAATTGCTACAGATGCCGGGCGTGAAGGCGAACTAGTTGCCCGATGGATTATAGAAAAAACAAATATAAAAAAACCTCTTAAAAGGCTATGGATATCTTCAGTGACAGATAAAGCAATAAAAGAAGGTTTTGCAAAACTAAAAAAAGCTAGTGAATATGAGAACCTATACGCTTCGGCAGTGGCCCGGGCGGAAGCCGATTGGATTGTAGGTATTAATGCCACCAGAGCCTTAACTTGCAAATTTAATGCCCAATTATCTTGCGGCAGGGTACAAACTCCAACTCTAGCAATAGTAGCAAAAAGAGAAGATGAAATCAATAATTTTAAGGCAAAAGAATACTTTGGAATAAATGCCTTATCCAAAGATCTCAAACTTACTTGGCAAAATAGCAAAAGTAAAGAGACAAGAATATATGATAAAAACAAGCAAAACAAAATTATTTCTGATTTAAAGGGCAAAGACGGCAAGGTAGTTGAAATAAAAAAAGCCTACAAGAAAAGTTTTGCTCCCCGGCTATATGATTTAACGGAACTTCAAAGAGATGGTAATAAACTGTATAATTTTACTGCAAAAGAGACCCTATCCATTATGCAAAGTCTTTATGAAAATCATAAATACTTAACTTATCCCAGGACGGATTCCAGGTATCTAACAGGGGATATAATAGAAACCCTGGGGGATAGAGTAAAGGCTTGCGGTGTTGGTCCTTATTCCCATTTAGCCGCTAAGATACTAAAAGATAAAATAAAAGGCAATAAAAACTTCGTAGATGATAGTAAAGTCACAGATCACCACGCCATTATAGCTACGGAAGAAAGAGTTATTCTAAGCAGATTGAATGATAGGGAAAAGAAAATATATGATTTGGTAGTAAAACGATTTTTGGCTGTTTTATATCCCGCCTTTGAATATGAAGAAATAAGCCTAAATGTAAAAATAGGTGAAGAATTCTTTATTGCTAAAGGAAAAACTATCTTAAAACCGGGCTGGAAGGAAGTATATGACAATAAGTACCAAGACGATGATAGGGATGAAAATGAAGTTAAAGATCAGATTTTACCTAATATTAAAAAAGGGGACATAATTAAAATAAATGAACTAGTCGGCACAAAGGGCTATACAAGACCCCCAGCTTTTTTTAACGAAGCTAGTCTGCTTTCAGCTATGGAAAATCCGGCTAAATATATGGCCGATGAGAGAAAAGATTTAATAAAAACCATTGGCGAATCCGGAGGAATTGGCACTGTTGCAACAAGAGCGGATATAATGGAAAAGCTCTTTAATAGCTTCCTATTAGAAAAGAAAGGCAAGGACATATATATTACAGGTAAGGGAAGGCAATTGCTCCAATTAGTACCCGAAGATTTGAAGTCGCCAGCACTAACTGCAAGATGGGAGCAACAACTGGATTTGATTTCAAAAGGTTCACTAAATAAAAATACTTTTATAAAGAACATGAAAGATTATGCAAAAACGGTAGTCCATGATATAAAAAGCAGTAAAGAAAAATTCAAGCACGATAATATAACTAGGACAAAATGTCCAAAATGCGGAAAGTTTATGTTAGAGGTTAAGGGTAAAAGGGGAAAAATGTTAATCTGCCAGGACAGGCTCTGCGGATATAGGGAAAATCTATCATATATTACAAATGCCAGATGCCCTAAATGTAGAAAAAGACTGGAACTTCACGGCGAAGGTGAGGCAAGTATATTTACTTGTCCTTGTGGACATAGGGAAAAATTATCAGTCTTTAATGAAAGAAGAAAAAAACAAGAAAGTAATATCTCCAAAAGAGAGGTATCCAATTATTTAAGAAAACAAAAGAAAAATGAGCCAATAAATACTGCTTTGGCAGATGCACTGGCCAATTTTAAGATTAAATAAAATTTACTCAATATTTCTTCTACTATTTACATCTATTGCTGAATTATGTATGATAATATATAAATATAAGTATTTTTTGAAGTTATACATAAATAATGTCGAAATATAATAACAGGACAGATCAACAATGGATGTTTGTGTTTAATTGCAGTATAAGGGTGATGTTTTTGAAGTTTTGGTTTTTTCTTATAATTTTATCCATAGGAATTGTATTTTTAATAAGAACTATTTTAAAATTACTAAATGAAGGTTTATTTAAAAAAGAGTATAAATTAACCAATAAATTTATTTTTTACTTTACCTATATAGCAATCTTTCTATTAGCAATTTTTATCGGTAAAAAAATATTATACAGTATTCTATAAGGGAATCTTTAATATAAAAGAAATCATAAAAAAATAATAGATAGTATAAGGGGAGAAAGAAGAATGTCAAAGTTTATGTCCATTTTAGAAAAGATGCGGGTTGTTGAAAAAGTTGATAGCGAAAATCCGGACTCTCAAGGTATTTCTCAAACTGGTGGTTTTGAGGAAATTATGCCGGAGAATAATAAGGAAGTTGCTAATGAGCAAAATATTAAAGTATTTAAAAAGCCTGATAGGAGCGAGAATAATTTTATGCAGGATAAATCTAAATATGAGAAAAATAAAAGCATAGACGAAATTTACGCTTCCTATGAATTGGACAACAGTAATATTAACACCATATTTATGCTAGGTAATTTTATTAATGCCTTGCCGGAAAACCTACCTTATGTGGTAAAACGATCATCTGTAACAAGTATTATCAACGCTTCAAATGCAGACTTGAACGGACTTTTGAATGACGGAGAAAGACGCCTTAAAATATTAGAGGAGTTTTCCACTGACTATTCTGCTGCAGTTAATAGTATAGTTGCAAAAAATAGAGAAGAGATTAAGAAATTAAAAAATATGATTGAGTATTATGAAGCAGAGATCAGTATCAAAGAAAATATGCTGGAAGAGCAAAATAATATAATAAAATATGAAAACCAAAAAATAAAGGCTATTATAAACTTCTTTAATAAAAGCGAGTAGAATTACCATAGGGAACCCAAAAATTATAGGATCTGAGGGAGATTTATGAAGGTAAAGTATCGGGTTACAAAGCTTGCTAAAGCCCTGATTATACAGTTTGTTATCTGTGCTTTGGGGATTATATGTGGATTTACCTGGGAAGCCTATGATGAAAATTTTAAACTGAGCAAATTATTTTATCCCGGTGTAAAGACAGCAAAATTTAGCACAAGCAAAAATACAAAAAATATTGATATAGAGCAATTAAAATCCCAACTAATTGATAAACTAAGTGATTTTAAATTGGATATAAAAATAGGAGAATTTGTTTTTGTGTTGGATTGTTCTAAACTTATAAAAAGCTTTAATATTGACAGCTTAACTAAAGAAAACAATGGTAAATTCTTATTGCATTTGGATTATAATGAAGAATACTTGGATAGTTTTATATCAAATATAGAGAATAAAGTAAACAAAGAACCGGCTAACGCCAAGATGGACATTGGTGAAAATGGCTCTATTGAGGTTATTGATGATGAAAAAGGGATTAAGTTAAAGAGCCGGGAACTTGTATTTCAAATAAAAGATATAATAAGCAAAGGTGTTTTTGATAGCATAGAAATAATTGCACCCTTTGAAGAGATAAATGCTGATATAAAAGGGGACATGCTTTCACTTATGAATGCGAGAATTGCTTCAGCCACTACTGATTTTTCATCTTCTACGGAAGCAAGGGAGAACAATATAAATATAGCATCGGATGCAATTAACGGTATTATATTAGGTCCCGGTGATATTTTCAGTTTTAATGAAACAGTTGGAGAGATCACTGAAGAAAACGGTTTTGATTTTGCACCGGTATTGCAGGGTGTAGACTATAAATCCGGGGTTGGTGGAGGTATATGCCAAGTATCCTCTACTCTTTATAATGTAGTGCTAAGAAGCGGACTGACTCCACTGGAAAGAAAGAGCCATAGCTTGCCCTTATCTTATGTAGAACCTGGCATGGATGCGACAATCTATGGTGATACAATTGATTTGAAATTTAAAAATTCTTTTAACTATCCTATTTGCATTGAATCCTACATAAAAGATAAAGAATTATTTATTAATTTTTATTCCAATAATGAATTAAATAATAAAGAATATGTGCTCGAAAGTGATGTTTACGATGTAGAGCCAGCAAAAATAAAGATAATAAATGATAAAAACTTAGCCTCAGGCAAAACTGTTATAGAACGCAAAGGTTCCGATGGTTACTGGGTTATGGTCACTAGAAAGACATATGAGAAAGGTGAACTTACTGATTCAGAAATAATTTCCGATGATTACTATAAAGCCGTAGATACTGTTGTAAGAAAAGGCATTGGCAATTAATATTCTCCTTTTACCTCACCTAAAAGATTTTTAAATATATTCTTTACTGAAAGGATTTCTTTGATTTCGCTAACTTTTTCCCCTGCAAAAACCAAGGCTTTATCAAAATAATTGGAATCACACGCATTAACTAAGGCTTCCATAATGCAGAAATTATGATTGCAACGTTTTAGACAATTTTCACAAGGATGGGTATTTTGCAATAAGCCATTTTTTAAACTATTATAAAATTCATTTTTAATGCATAGGCCTGGTAATCCTACCGGGCTATTAATAATGGCCATATCTTGTTTTGTTGCTTTTAAATATAGCTTTTTCATTTTATCAGAAGCGTTAGATTCTATACTTGCTGCAAAAATTGTTCCCATTTGTACCCCTTTTGCTCCAAGCTCTAGCGCATTTTTTATATCTTTGCCGTTTATTATTCCTCCTGCGGCGATAACAGGGATTTGCACCTTGGATAGGACTTCACATACTATTTCAGCCATAGGCCTATCGGTGCCAAGATGACCGCCTGCCTCTTTTCCTTCAGCTACTACTGCTGAAGCTCCGAGTTTTTGTGCTAAGGCAGCCAATTTACCTGACGAGACAATAGGAACTATAGGAGTATTATATTCTTTTCCCCAGGAAAACATGTCCCGAGAAAATCCGGCACCGGATACAATTAGGTCTATTTTTTCATTCATTGCGCCTTTAACTAGATCAGCAAAGTTTTTAACAGCAAACAAAACATTAACACCGATTATACCCTTTGTCATTGCTCTGGCTTTTCGGATTTCACTTACTAACTCCTTTACTGTCATTCCGGTCCCTGCAATTATTCCAATTCCACCCTCATTAGCAACTGCCGCAGCTAGTTTTGCTGTAGATATTCTTACTGCCATGCCCCCTTGGATAATGGGTATTTTTGCAATTATATTTCCTATTTTTAATTCATTTAAATCCATTATTTTCTCCTTGATTAGCATCTGCTCCTATGAGTTAGTGTAAATTATACCATATATATTTTTTAGTGGCAAATATAAAAATTCACTTGTATAAGCTCGTGATAAATACCCGCATTAATCCATATTTATCGTTTATTATATATTCCCCGGCTTGATCCCAAGCCTTTTTTCAACAAATCATTATTAAATATCAATAGCTTTAAATAAAAAATACTAAGTTATACAATATTTGAATAATAACATTATTAGTGGGATTAATGTTTTATATACTGTAATATTAGATATAGTTTAAATAAAAATTAATTGGTGTTCGCAAAGTAATATTTCACAAAATAATAACTATTAACATTTTTATTAATGGCGTAATTTCTTTTATTTGTTGATACAATATTAATTATATAAGGCAGGATATATAAAATCTTTGTAGAAATAATAATATAGAGTCCAAAATGAAAAAAAAAATTATAAAGGGGGAATTATTTTGGATAAATCCGACATGTGTAAGATGGGTTTTGCAACAAGAGCCGTTCATGGTGGCTGGAAAAAGAACGAAACAGGCTCATTAGCCACACCAATCTATCAAACATCTACATTTATATTTGATTCCGCAGAGCAAGGTGGAAGGAGATTCGCTTTAGAGGAAGATGGTTACATTTATTCACGTCTTGGTAATCCAACAACTTCAGTATTGGAAGAAAAAATAGCCTTACTTGAAAACGGGGATGGAGCAGTTGCCTTTTCTTCAGGCATGGGAGCCATAACGTCAGTTTTATGGACTGCCTTAAAAACAGGAGACCATGTTATTGCTTCCAAGACATTATATGGCTGTACCTATGCTTTTTTAAGCCATGGGCTTACAAGGTATGGCGTAGATGTTACTTTCGTGGATACCTCAGACCCAAAGAATGTCGAGGATGCCATGAAGGAAAATACAAAAGTAGTCTACTTAGAAACACCGGCCAATCCCAATATGAACATAACGGACCTAGAGTTAATCAGTAAAATAGCCCACAGAAATGAAGAATGTTTGGTAGTAGTTGACAATACTTATTGCACGCCTTACATTCAAAGACCCCTTGATCTAGGTGCTGATGTAGTTGTTCACTCAGCTACAAAATACCTTAATGGACATGGGGATGTAGTTGCCGGAGTTGCTGTCGGATCAAGTGAATTTATAAAAGAACTTAAATTATTTGGGCTAAAAGATATGACCGGGGCTGTAATAAGTCCTTTTGACGCATTTTTAATTATCAGAGGAATGAAGACCTTAAGCATTAGAATGGAAAAACATTGTGAAAATGCAATAAAGGTTGCAGAATTTTTAGAAAACCATGCTGCTGTAGACCAGGTTTATTACCCAGGATTAAAAAGCTTTTCCCAATATGAATTAGCTAAAAAGCAAATGAAATTGCCTGGCGCTATGATAGCTTTCGAGTTAAAGGGCGGAATAGAAGAGGGTAGGAAGCTTATGAATAATGTAAAATTGTGCAGCTTGGCCGTAAGCTTGGGAGACACGGAAACACTAATTCAACACCCTGCATCTATGACTCATTCGCCTTATACTGCGGAAGAGAGGGCTCAAAGTGGTATCAGTGATACACTGGTCAGACTTTCAATTGGTCTCGAAGATATAGAAGATATAATTAACGACCTAAAGAATGTGTTAGATACTATGATATAAAAAATGCAGCCTCGGCTGCATTTTTTATATTGTAAGAAATTAAACTATTGTCATTTAAAATAAAAAAGCTGTTTTTGCTCAATAACAAATCTAGCTTTATTCAACGATATATATCCATCCATCCGGAGCTTCTACATCACCGATTTGTATGCCATATAAAGTATCATAAAGTTTTTTTGTTATAGGACCTACTTCAGTCTCGCTATGGAACACATGGAAATTACCTTCGTGTTCTATACCACCGATAGGAGTTATAACAGCTGCAGTACCACAAGCTCCTGCTTCTGAATATTCATCTAATTTATCTATATATACATCTCTTTCTTCAACTTCCAATTTCAAATAATCTCTAGCCACATCTATCAGTGAGTATTTAGTAATACTGGGTAAGATTGAAGGTGATTTTGGAGTAACAAATTTACCATCTTTGCTTATAGCAAAGAAGTTTGCTGCACCAACTTCTTCAATTTTTGTATGTGTTGCAGGATCTAAATAAATACAATCAGCAAAACCTTTTTTAACAGCTTCCTCATGGGGCATTAAGCTTCCTGCATAATTGCCTCCTACTTTTGCTGCTCCTGTTCCAAAAGGGGCTGCCCGGTCATATTCAGTGGAGATAAAGTTAACAGGTGCCATACCTCCCTTAAAGTAAGGACCAACTGGAGTACAAAATACGGTAAAAATGTATTCAGGGGCAGGTTTTACGCCTATACTGTCACCTACACCTATAAGCAATGGTCTAAGATACAAGGTAGCACCACTGCCGTAAGGCGGTACATAATGGGCATTGGCTTTTACCACGGATTTGCAAGCTTCTACAAATCTGTCTATAGGAAATTCCGGCATCATTATCCTTTTGCAGCTTTCCTGCATACGAGCGGCATTCCTATCTGGTCTGAATAATTGGATTTTGCCGTCTTTTCTTCTATAAGCTTTTAAACCTTCAAAACATTGCTGTCCATAATGCAATGCTGAAGATGTTTCGCTTATATGAAGCTTGTTATCCTCAGTTAATTTCCCTTCGTCCCATTCTCCGTCTTTCCAATAAGATATGTAACGATAGTCGGTTTTAATATAACCAAAAGCCAGTTTAGCCCAGTCAATATCAACAGTCTTGCTCATAATCAAACTCCTTTCATACTTTATACTATAATTATAACTGAATATGTAATTTTATTAAAGTAATAATATGTATTTTCCTTAAGCTTATAATAAGCAATAAGCATATTGTCTATTGATAACAAGGAGGCGTGGGCTTTTACTAACGTATATAAAGTTCTTATATGTCAAAATAAAGTTTAAAAGAATATTATATCAACGATTGGTAAAAATAACATATCACAATGATATGTTATTTTAATCTAAAGATACAGGAGGAGATAACTTGCACGAAAAAATAGCAGTAGGCAAAGATATTATACGGGTTGATGCCTTTGATAAGGCTAGCGGTAGCGCAAAATTTAACAGCGATGTAATCCCCAAGGGAATTTTATATGGAAAAATGCTAATAAGTCAATATGCCCACGCAAATATTAAAAGCATTGATATCACCAAAGCATCAAAAGCCCCTGGAGTTCAGGGGATAGTAACAGGTGATAGTGTAGGAAATATATTGACCGGTACCTTTGTAGAGGATAGGCCGCCTCTAGCAGTAGGTAAAGTAAGATATTACGGAGAACCTGTTGCAGTAGTTATTGCAAACAGCGAACAGGAGGCCAAAAGGGCTGTAGAAATGATAGAGGTAGTTTATGAGCCTCTTCCTGTGTTGAATTCACCCGGGGAATCAGTAAAGCCCGGTGCCTTCCTAATTCACGGCAAGCTTTGTAACTATAGACGGGTCAAAGAATGTCAACCAGAGCCCAATACCAATATAGCAAATCATGTGAAGATAAGGAAAGGAGATATGATAAAAGGCTGGCAAGAAAGCCAAGTAACAGTAGAGGAGAGCTTTGTTTTGCCCCAGGCAGACCATTTGGCTATGGAAACTCGCTCTGTAAGGGCTGAAATAAAGCGAGATGGTCAGATAATCATTCACTCCACATCTCAAGGGCCTTATATAATAAGAAAAAAACTAGCTAGGCACTTTGGCATTGATGTAGGAAAAATCACCGTGCACACACCCTTGGTGGGCGGAGCCTTTGGCGGCAAAGCGGCAGTACAGCTCGAAATGATTGCATATTTGGCTTCAAAAGCCGTAGACGGCAAAGAGGTGATCATAATAAATACAAAAGAAGAAGACATGATAAGCTCCCCTTGCAAAATCGGCCTTGAAGCAAAAGTAAAATTAGGGGCTACAAAAGATGGTAAAATAAAAGCCGCAGAAATTTCCTACTGGGTTGACACCGGCGCCTATTCAGATATGGGAGCTGTTATGACAAAATCCATAGCCTCAGATTGTACGGGGCCATATAATATTGAGAACGTTTATTGCGATGCCTATTGTGTCTACACAAATCATCCCTATGTAACATCTTTTCGGGGATTCGGCCATTCAGAATATACTGTTGCTATAGAAAGGACCATGGACAAACTTGCCAGTGCACTTTGTATGGATAAGTTTTTACTAAGGCAAAAAAATGTAATAGTATCAGGAGATAGCACGCCTACCCAAGCTGAGTTGACAGGCAGCAATATAGGAAATCTCAGGGCATGTTTAGATAGATTAAAAGTGATGATTAACTGGGATGAAGGTGAAAGAATTACAATAAATCAAAACAAAGTTTTAGCTAAAGGTATAGCATCTTTTTGGAAGACATCTAGCACCCCGCCTAACGCTGCTTCCGGTGCTATTATCACATTTAGCCCTGATGGATTTGCAAACTTAAGCATTGGCGCAGTTGAATTAGGCCAGGGCACAAAGACTATTTTGGCTCAAATCTTAGCAGAAAAGCTTCAATTAAGCGTAGATAGAATAAATGTCTCTATTGAAATAGATACACAAAACAACCCGGAGCATTGGAAAACCGTAGCCAGTAGCACCACATTTATGGTAGGTAACGCAGTTATTGAGGCTGCCGATGATGCTTTATGCCAAATAAAAAGCATTTCATCTATAGTGCTTCGATGTTCCCCAAAGGATTTGGAAGTAGCCGGTGGTAAAGTTTTTCTAAAAGCTAATCCGAAAAAGTATATTGATATTACAGAAATTATCCATGGCTATAAATATCCTAATGGTAATTCCATAGGCGGCCAGATAATAGGAAGAGGAAGTTATATAATGAAGCATCTAAGCGGCATGGACGAAAAAACCGGTAAAGGCAACCCGGGGCCTCTTTGGACAGTCGGAGCTCAAGCTGTTGTAGTGGAACTTGATACCATAGATTACAGCTATAGAATCCTAAAAGCAGCATCTGTAATAGATGCAGGCAAAATAATAAACCCAGCTGCGGCAAGAAGCGTTACTATAGGGGGAATGAACATGGGGCTCGGTTTAGGCAGCCGAGAATCATTTATATATGATGAAAATGGGAAAATGTTAAATCCCAATTTACGCACCTACAAACCTATGCGCTTTAATGACGAACCTGAATATTTAATTGAGTTTATAGAAAGCCCGGAAACAGATGGACCCTATGGAGCTAGGGGCCTGGGAGAACACGGCCTGGTAGGAATCCCAGCTGCATTGATGAACAGCTTATCTACGGCAGTTTTAGCTAATTTGAATCAATTACCTTTGACACCAGAATATATTTGGAGAGAAAAGACTGGAGGAACAATATGATAGCGTTTGATTTTGATTATTATAAGCCGGAAGCTATAACAGAAGCCATAGACACATATAAGGCTCTTTCAAAAGAAAATAAAAAAGTAATATATTTTGCTGGAGGCACGGAAATAGTAAATCAAGGAAGATTAAATCATAAACAATTTGATGCTGTTATTGATATAAAAGGAATCCCCCAATGCAATGCACTAGAATTTAAAAAAGATAAGCTTATTATAGGTGCCGCAGTCAGTTTGACAAAGATAAAGGAGTCAAAGCTATATCCCTTATTAAGCATTGTATGCCGCAGGATAGCTGACCATACATCCCGCAATATGATTACAATAGGCGGTAATGTTTGTGGAGATATAGCCTATAGGGAAGCAGTTTTGCCCCTGCTTTTGGCTGACAGTAGGGTGATAATAGCCAATGACAAAGAAGTCAAAGCTCATCCATTAAAAAAAATGTTTAACAAGGCGATAGCCTTAAATAAAGGAGAGTTTATATTGCAATTTGAAATTGATAAGAATTATATAGATTTGCCTTTCTACCATATAAAGAGGACTAAACAAGATTTAGTTGATTACCCTCTATTAACTATAGCAGCTGTAAAAATAGAGAATCAGATAAAAATAGCTGTTAGCGGCTTATATCCTTACCCTTGCCAATTTGAAATAGAAAACTGTAAGGGCTGTGTAGAAGATATTCTTCTTAAAAGGAGTTCTATAGTTAGTGATCTCATGGGAACATCGGAATATCGCTTGTTTTTAGCGAGACAGGAACTAAATAGACTAACAAAGCAGTTTGGAGGGCAAAGAAATGCTTAAAATAGTTGGAGAAAACATTATATGTTTAAATATAAATGGCAGTAATTTCAATGTTAAGGCAAAGCCGTCAGACACGCTGCTTTGTATACTTCGGGAAACACTGGGCTTAACTGGAGCGAAGAACGGTTGCGGCAGCGGAGATTGCAATAGTTGTACCGTATTGATGGACGGCTGGCCCATAAAAGCATGTTTAACGCTTGCAGTTGAGGCTATCGGCCATAAGATAATAACTATAGAAGGATTGAAAAACGAAGCTATACAAAATGCCTTTGTTGAAAAGTTTGCAATCCAGTGTGGATATTGCACTCCCGGTATGATACTCAACAGCTATGCCCTAATCAAAAAGCACCCTGATGCTTCAGATGAAATTATCGGAGAATGGATGGAATCTAATGTTTGCAGGTGCACAGGATATAGTGAAATCAAGGAAGCAATTAAATCAGTTTTGGCTAAATAGTTGTATTTAGAGTTATATAGGAAAAGCTTTAGACATAGGATAGATTAGATATTATTTGAAAAGTTTTGGAGGGATTTGATGAAAAACAGCTTAACAACAATTATTTTTTGGGGGGCAGCTTGGGGTTTGACAGAAGCAACATTAGGCTACGCACTTCATTTGTTGCCATATAATTTTGGTTGGATGGTTTGGTTTCCCCTTGCCTATTACTTTATCGATAGAACCTATAAGAAAACAGGCAGTGCCATATCTATATTATATACTTCATTTATTGCAGCAAGTATAAAGTTGGTAAACCTTTTTATGCCTACAAGGATTGACAGAGTCCTAAATCCGGCGGCCTCTATTTTACTTGAAGGATTGGCCATCTTTGTTGTATATGTATTAATTGAAAAAAAAGAGGATCTTTACAGATATAAGTTTTTAGAAGTCCTTACATATAGCATCGGATGGAGAATTTTATACACCATTTATATATTGTTTATGCCGCCTTTTTTCTTTAGTGTTTCAGCTATGAGGGAATCAGGGCTGTTTTTCAGATTTCTAATTACCGAAGGTTTCGCAACGGGCTTGATTGTTTATATATATATAAGAGTATCTGAAAGGGTATCTGAATATTCAAAAATAAAGAAAGATACAGAAAGGGCATCCGTACTTAGCCAAAGTTCTTTAATGAGGGCCACCTTATCCTTATCAATATTAGCATTGGCTATATATGCTCAGTGGGTTTTATAATTGTCCAATATTACAGGGCTTATATTAGCCGCTGGCCTATCTAGTCGGGCAAAAAGTTTTAAAATGACACTCCATATAAATGGCGAAACTTTGATAGAAAAATGTATTAGGGGTATGTATGATATATGTACTGAAATCCTGGTCGTAGGTGGCTATAAGGCGGAGAAGATTAAAGCTATTGTTGATAAGTATGAAAAAGTAAAATTAATAATTAATAAAAACTATGAGGCAGGCATGTATAGTTCTGTAAAGGCCGGACTAGAACATGCAGACGGAGAGATAATTTTTCTTACCCCTGGAGATTATCCATTTATAAAAAAAGAGGTTTATATGGAAATGCTAAAAGCCAAAGGAAATATTGTAGTTCCGGTACATAAGAATATTAGGGGGCATCCCCTGATGATTAGAAGTTTTTATATTGAAGAGATTTGTACAGACAAGAAAAATGCAAGTCTAAGAGAATTTATAAATTCAAAAGGATTTCACACAGTGGATATCGACGATGAAGGAATACTAATAGATATAGATACAATAGAGGATTATGAAAAGGCTTGCAAATACAAAGGCTAAGGAAGTAGTTGTGATTCATAGCTAAAAATTCGGAGAGATACAGTGGAAAAAACAAATGGAAATAATATTGAAAGAGAAAGTAAGGTTTATATTGTTACAGGTGGTATAGACACAGGAAAAACAACTAAGCTTTTATCACTTTATAAGAGTATTGGTAAAGGCGATGGCTTTATAAACAAAAAAATATTTAAAGATGGGTCTTTTATCGGTCAAAAAATAATCAGACTTTCTAACGGCGAAAGTCAATGCTTTTCCATCAAAGGTAATTATAGAGAGGCTGATATGCCTTGTATTTACAAATATGATGTGTACTGCTTTACAGCTTCAGGCCTGATATTTGCCTATGAAATCATGTCGGATATACTGATAAAGAATAAGGAGCCTATTTTCATAGATGAGATAGGCCCTTTAGAGCTTGAGAAAAAAGGATTCTACTATATATTGACCCTTCTTTTATCCCTGAATAAAAATATATATATAACTGTAAGGGATTCATGCATAGAAAACGTTGTTGGGAAATTTAATATAAAAGATTACACAATTATCAAAGTTTAGCATCCGCTTTTACTCATTTGTTTTAAATATAAAAGTCTGCTATTAAAGAATTCTATATGTTTGCTTATATCCTTCACTGCATTTTTATATTGGTCTTTTGTTTCTTGGTCTAGTTCCATTTGGGCCATATTACTAAAACTTGCCTTAGCGTCCTCTGCACATACTATAGTTTTTTCTAAGAAATATTCTTCAGTCAATTTATTCACCTCTTAATTCTATCCATATAGTTATTGTTTGATAAAAAGTCTATTTTAATCATTAATTTTATTGCACTCATGCCTCTTAGATGGCGTATGTTTAAAATAATTTGCACCGATAACACCGCCTACAATCAATATAGTTCCGATTATATGATAATAATGGATTTTTTCTTTTAAAACTAAAACTCCTGCAACAATTGTGACAACTGTACCAAGATTAGTAAAGACACCAGCTCTTGTTGCCTCTAGCTTTGATAACATATAGTTTGTAAGAAGCGAAGATACTAAAGAAGATAATACACCTAAATATACGATAGCAACAATATAGCTTATATTGTGAAATGGAGTGAAATAATCTTTTATATTCCCATTGAGCAAATGTTTTGCTATTGAAACAGTATTATAACAGATGAAGCTTATAGTAATCATTACACTGCTTAGTTCTATATTGCTAAAAGATTTTGTCAAGATCCTGGCCAACACATTATAAGCGGCAATAGTAATTGCTGATAAGGTTAGGAGGATTATTCCTAAAAGATTGCTAATATCTAATGTAGCCCCTCTCATTACTGCAACATAAATAACACCGGATACGGATATTACTATTGATAGACCTTGCATGGTATTACTTTTTTCTTTTAAAAAATATGACGCCCCAAGTAAAGTGAAAATAGGGGCAGAAGCGGATATTATCCCGGCTTCTGATGATGTGGCATATAATAATCCCATTGTTTGTAAAGTAAAAAAAGTTAGGGGATATAAAAGGGCCAGGGGGAGGATTTTTAGAATTTGCTCCTTTTTATAACTGACTTTAAAGCAAGGAAATGTCATAGAGATGAGCATAGCGATAAAAGCTGCATTAAAACGATGGGCAAGTATATCAATGGGTTCACCTGTTTTTAGTGCTATCTTCGTAAATAAAAAGGAAAGCCCTGTTATTAATACATATGTTAGTGCTGCAAGATAAACCAAATTCCTTCTTATTATTTTCATAAAAGCTACCCCCCTTTACAATCCAATATGGCCTAGCTTTAATTTATATTCATTATAACACTGTATTAAGAAATCTGCTTTAAGCAATTCTGTTATATATTTTTTAGGTCCATAATCTTTACAATTCTAGCACAAAGAAGCTAATAGATATACTTGCTTAACATAATCAGATTATTATATTTGCTAAGATTACTAAGTTGAATT
>CAYMVQ010000022.1:0-5166 GCA_964394355.1 uncultured Clostridiaceae bacterium | reverse complement strand
CTCTTATCTCTTATCTCTTATCTCTTATCTCTTATCTCTTATCTCTTATCTCTTATCTCTTAGTTCTCAGCTCTCAGTTCTTAGCTCTTAGTTCTCAGCTCTCAGTTCTTAGCTCTTAGTTCTCAGCTCTTAGCTCTTAGTTCTCAGCTCTTAGCTCTTAGTTCTCAGCTCTTAGCTCTTAGTTCTTAGTTCTTAGCTCTTATCTCTCAGTTCTTATCTCTTAGCTTTAGAAATATTCCTTCGCAATCTTTATTAATAGTGTATAATAAATAAAAGGGCTATCGGAAGGTGGGGCTATGGAGGATATATTAAAATCCATTGAAAACGAATTTAGCCTAGGAAGGACTTACCAACAATCACTGGAGAAAAGCGAAAAAAAGGCTTATGGCCAATATTACACACCGGACTTTGTAATAGATTTTATTTTAGACGAAACAATAGCAAAAGCTGATATAGTTAAAAATCCTTTTATAAAAGTATTAGATCCTTCTTGTGGTGCCGGTTTTTTTCTTTTAAAGACCTATAATATTTTAAAAGAAAAGTTCCAATCAAATATTCAAGAACTAAAAGAGACTTATTCATCAGATAATTATAAAATTTATTTGGACGACAAGATAATGGAGATAAGTGGCTCCAAGTATTGGAAACTCGAAAATCTGCATTATCATATCTTAAAGCATTGCATATATGGAGCGGATATAGACGAGAAGGCTATATGGCTTTGCACTGCAGGACTGAGGGCCAAGGATAAGGGGCCTTGTCCAAAGGAATTAAATATAATTTATTGCGATAGTTTAACAAGATGGGAAAAAGACTACAATAAAAAGCAAATTCTTGATGAACTGGAAGACTACAGACTTATTTATAGTATTAAAAACATAAAGGAAAATAAAACAAATTATTGTGATAGGGTTAAAACAGAAAAAATATTAAAAAGAATTGTGTTTTGGTCTAATAAATATGATTACATAATAGGAAATCCACCCTATGTAGGACATAAAGAATTATCTATGGCTTATAAAAAATGGCTACTAAAAAACTATAAGGAAGTCTTTTTTGATAAATCTGATCTTTCTTATTGTTTTTATCAAAGAGCTATTGAAATTTCCGCAAACAAAGCCATTATAGCCTTTATTTCATCCCGATATTTTATAGAAAGCCCTACAGGAAGAAATCTTAGAAATTTTATAAAAAATAATAGTAAGATTTTAAAAATAGTAGATTTCTGCGGTGAAAAAATTTTTCCCAGTGCAGGAGTGGCAACAGCCATATTTATTATTTCCATTGACGACAACAAAGAGAATAAGGCGGAAATATGGAGATATGCAAGCAAGGGATTAAAAAATATAAGACGCCAAGATTTCAATATTTTTCATCTAAAACAAAAAAATCTTTTAGATGAAAGATGGATACTTGTTTCCGAAAATAAAAGAGAAATATTAGAAAAGATTAGATCTAAAAGTAAAGTGCGCCTTGGGGATATAGTCTTTAGCTTTCAAGGTATTATTACAGGTTGTGATAAGGCGTTTGTTTTGGATGAAAAAATGGCCCAAGCATTAAATATTGAAAAAACCTTGCTAAGACCCTGGATTAAAAATTCCCATGTTTTAAAATATAAAATAGAAAAAAGCAATTATAAATTAATATATTCTGATTATATAGATGAAGCGAAAAATTATCCCAACAGCATATTGCATATAGAAAAATATAAGGAAAGATTGAATAGGCGGCGGGAATACAAAAATGGCAGCAGGCTATGGTATCAACTTCAATGGGGAAGGGACCCGAAGCTTTTTTTAAAGGATAAAATAGTCTATCCCTATAAAAGCAAAAGCAATAGATTTGCCATAGATAAAGGAGGTAATTTTTGCAGTGCTGATGTTTATTCTTTTGTGTTAAAAGAGGAAGTTTCCGATTATACACTAGCCTTTATACTGGGAGTGTTAAATTCAGAGCTTTATGAATTTTATTTTAAACTTTTTGCAAAAAAAATGGGTTCTGGTATTTATGATTACTATCCTAATACAGTTATGGATTTAAAATTACCGGATTACCAAGCATGCAAGGATATAGAAAGTTTATCCTTAAAGCTGATGGACTTATATGAAAAAAGTGAAAAGAATGATCATATAAAGATACTTGAAGAGAAGATAAACTCTATTTTAAAAAATTATTATGAAATTTAGCAATTTATTTTAAACCAGGGACATTGCCGATATGGACATTTTTTAAATATTTTAAGGCTATTTTTTTTAGATTTAAAAGTACCATCGGGTCTGTCGCAGGCAAATCCATATTGTATGCGGGATAATACCTATTTATATGAAGGGGCGTATCAGGGTCCAATGAAGCAATCCATTTAGCAAGCTCCTCCATTTCAAAGGGACTGTCATTTTTCGTAGGAATAATTAAATTTGCAATTTCTACATGGCACTTGCTTATTGCTTCTTCCACAGTATGAATAACAGGCTTTAGGCTGCCAGCGCAAATTTTTTTATAAAATTCGTCTTTCATGCTTTTTACATCAATATTCATAGCATCAATATAAGGGAGAAGCTCTTTTAGAGGCTGGGGGTTTATATAACCGTTGCTTACCAATACATTGATTAAGCCTGCTTCTTTAAATTTCTTAGAACACTCCAATACGAATTCATACCAAATCGTCGGCTCATTATAGGTATAGGCTATACCGATACAATCAGGATTGTTTTTACATATTTTTATTAATTCTTTTATATCTAAAACTTGGCGGGAAAAGTCACTTTGGGATATCTCGTAATTTTGGCAAAAACCACATTTAAAATTACAGCCAAAAGTACCAATGGATAATATATATTTTCCCGGATGAAAGTGGTATAAGGGCTTTTTTTCTATGGGGTCCATAGCTATTGATGATGCTTTTTTATAATTTAAGCTATATAAAACCCCGTCTTTATTATGCCTTACCTTGCATATACCACTTTTGCCGGCGGCTATTTTGCAATTGTGAGGGCATAATTGGCAGTTAACTTTTTTATTATCCAGCTTCTTATACCATAAGGCTTCTTTCATCATAAACTCATCTCCCAATATTCTTATCATAATCTTAACATATAAAAGGCGTATTACAAAATTCAATCCTAAATAATCTAATTATGTTTTTAAAATAGAGCTGCTCTTCAAATGTTGGCAAAGCAACGGATATAATTATTTATTATAGTCGGCCTCTAGCTTCTGGCTCCTGGCTTCTGGCCTCTGGCTCCTGGCTTCTGGTTCCTGGCCAAGGGCTAGGGAACAAAAGTCAAGAGGTATTATTCCTTTAGGGTCTTTGAAATAAAATTTATAAGTTAATATAGAAAAGTTAAAATAATAAAATTGGAAGGAAATAATAGAAGTTTGTAGAATTCAAACAAGAGGATATTTTTTCATATGAAGGAGGATTCTATGTTTAGATGGCGTGACGCATATAGTGTAAATGTAAAGGTAATTGATGAACAACATAAAAACCTTTTTAAAATTGGAAGAAGGCTTTACGAAATATTAAAGACCAAGGAAGAGTGTCAGAATGAAATAATAAAAGTTTTGAAAGAATTAAAAGAATATATTGTCTATCATTTTAGTGAAGAAGAAAAGTATATGAAAGAATATAACTTTAGCGAATATGAGAAACATAAGTTAGAGCATGAATTTTTTATAGAGAAAATAACAGAATTTAATCAACAAATTGACAGGGAAAAGGAATTGTTTGCGTTTACAATGGAAATGCAAGAGTTTATAGCTAATTGGATTGAAAATCATATACTTAGGACTGATCAAAGGTATAGTAAATTTTTTAACGAAAAAGGCATATACTAGGGGGCTGTGTTAGAATTATAAATAAGTTAAGCATTATAATAATAGGTGGCGGTGCCTCAGGCATGGTGGCAGCAATAGTTGCTTCTTGGGCAGGTGCAAATGTAACCATAGTTGAACAACTTCCAAGGCTTGGAAGAAAGATATTGGCTACGGGAAACGGTAGATGCAATTTAAGCAATGTAGATATGAATATTAAACATTATCACGGCAGTGATATTGGATTCGCTAAAAAGGTATTGGCTAGGTTTGGATACAACGATAGCATGGACTTTTTTGCAGACCTAGGGCTTAGCTTTTTTGAAGAGGACGGTAGAATATATCCCGCATCAATGCAGGCTTCTTCAGTATTAGATGTTCTTAGATATGAAATGAAGCTGCTGGGAGTTAAAGAAATCTGTGACACAACTATTATGGGAATCAAAAAAGATAAGGCAGGTTTCTCCTTAATTTTAAAGGATAAAAGCACTATCTACGGAGACAAAGTAATAATAGCCACAGGCGGTAAAGCAAACCCGGGGCTAGGATCCAAGGGCCAAGGCTATAGTTTGGCAAAGACCTTCGGCCATAGGATTGTAAACCCATTTCCTGCTCTTGTTCAGCTAAGACTTGACGCGCCTTATTTAAAAGCAATCAGCGGAGTTAGATTTAGTGGAAAAGCTTCCGTAAAAGTTAATAATAAAATTATTAAAGAAGAAATCGGTGAAATGCTCTTTACCAATTATGGAATATCAGGGATACCTGTATTACAGTTAAGCAGGCATATAGGCGAGCAGCTTAATCTGAATAAAAAAGCATATTTTTATTTAGATTTATTTCCCCAATTAAGGGAAGAAGAATTATTGTTTCTACTGAAAAAAAGATGCAAATTAAGATTGGAAAAACCTTTGGACCAAAGTTTTATAGGTCTTATTAATAAAAGGCTTATAAATGTATTACTGAAAGAAGCAAAAATAAGTAGTGTTTCCATATCCTGCAACAAGGTGACGGATAAGGATATAGCTAAAATAGCAGGAATACTAAAAAGCTGGTCTTTCGATATTTTAGGAACAAGATCCTGGAGCGAAGCTCAAGTAACAGCTGGAGGCATTGATGTATCTGATGTAAATCCTGAAACTATGGAATCAAAAATTGTTCCTGGCTTGTATTTCGCGGGAGAAGTTCTGGATATAGATGGGGATTGTGGCGGATATAATTTGCAATGGGCTTGGTCTACAGGATACTTGGCCGGGAAAAATGCAGCAAAATCAGGCTAAAAGCTAAGAGCTAAGAGCTAAGAGCTAAGAGCTAAGAACTAAGAGCTAAGAGCTAAGAGCTAAGAGCTAAGAGCTAAGA
>CAYMVQ010000021.1:3335-32537 GCA_964394355.1 uncultured Clostridiaceae bacterium | reverse complement strand
ATAAAAAGATTGATTTCTTCTTTTTTTATCCCGCCTTTTTCAATAGCCTTTAAAGCTGCCTCTTCCATCATCATTTTTTCTGCTTTTTCAAAACTATCTTGATATAAATATATATCATCATATAAAATATCAAAATCTTCCGATAGGGGACCCGCTCCTTCTAGAGGTCCGCCTACAACAGCTGCAGATAATATTCCCACATTGGAGTTAAATATAAAACTTTGTCCGCCCTTTATCATTTACATCCCTCCAAATAATCCAAACACAAGTTTAATAATCGAAATTATAAAAGCGGAAAATACTCCAAATACTATAACAGGACCTGCGATTTTAAACATATTCCCTCCCACACCAAGTACATAGCCTTCGCTTCTATGTTCTATGGCTGCAGATGCTATTGTATTTGCAAATCCCGTTATGGGGACAGCAGTGCCGGCACCGGCCCATTGGGCAATATGATCGTATACTCCTAATCCTGTAAGCAAAGCCGATATTATTATCAACGTAGCTGATGTCGGATTCCCCGCTGTTTCTTCCGTAAAGTTAAAATATTTTATATAGGCAGTTTGAAGTATTTGACCGATAATACAAATGCCGCCTCCGATTAAAAATGCTTTTAAGCAATTTTTAAATACAGGTCTTTTAGGCTCTCTCTTTTTTGCATAGGCCTTATAATCACTCATTATCTCACTTCCCTAATTAATACTCCTAGATATTATTTACATCATAAATATTTTTATGCCTCGTAACTCGGTAATAAAAATAATCTTTTGGCTCAATACGCTATCTTAATCAAGTGAAATTTAATACCTTTTCCTTGCCAACCTAAATCAAAAGGCACATGATAACGTTCTACTGTATGAGAGTTAATCATCGGATAACCTTTTGAATCTTTAGCTGTAATAATGGAAAAATGGTCGATTTGCCCTTTTTTCTCAAAGCATATTAAATCCCCAAGCTGCAGATACCCCACTGCTCCAATAGAGCTATCCTTAGTCTCCGCTGTCACTTCATCAAAATCCCCTCTTTTAATAACTCTGCCTCTGCCGCTGTATACAAGATAGCTTTTAAATGCATCCGTATTTACAAAGGCTTTGCTGCCTTCGGCTCTACCGTTCTTGGGATAAACACAGAACCAAGTATAGTCAAAAGCTATGCCCCCGCCTTCCTCTTTATCTCCAATACATTGAGATACATAATTTGTGCAATCCCCCCCTATACCATTGCAGTCCTTATATTTGGAATTATAATCAGCATAATATTTATCAGCATATTCTACAGCCTTTTCCCGGTTATACTTTTGATTTATATTAACAGCAGAATTTATGATTTCCGATTCACCGGCAATCATATTATTTGCGGAACCTATATAAATACCACTATAAGCACCAAGAGCATTTTCAAAACAATCCGAATACCAATCCCTCGCAATTAGCCATTTATCGTCCTTATAAACCAGGCCTACACTATGGTTTAAAAATACTTTAAAGCTATTAACCTTCCCGTCAATATCATCTTCGTATACATAGTGAAAATGATGGGTTTCATTTATTGATAATAAATACATATCGTCTTTTTTTCTGACCTTCTTTAAATCAACCTCTGATTTTATTTCGGTAAACTTGGCGCCTCTGTTTTTTATCCAATCATCCAGATATTTTATTCTCATGGCCTCATGTTCATAAGACCATTGGGCATATTTTCTTGTCGTATCATAGTATTCTTTCAGCTTTTTATAATCACCTGTCATCATACCTTTGCATTTAACATCATATATATTTTGAATAGACTCCTCTAATATATTTTCATTAATTACATCAGGACCGGTACAGTAAATGGAATTCCCAATAAAAAAGAAAATAAAGAAAACTATAGTTAAATATATAAAAGTAGAATTTCTTTTCATCAAAGTATGTCTCCTTATATAATTATTATTTTTCATAACTATAGTTTTACTCAAATTAAATTATGTATTGCAGGAAAAAAGAGTGGAAACGAGGAAATATTGGTATGCATATAAAAAAATAGGTCCTTAGAACCTATTTTTAATGATGAATATATGATTTTTTTATCAATAAGTCAAAAGCTCTTTTATAGGCCATATTATCACTTAAATACAGCCTAAACTTTCCCGAGAGCTTTTTATTATAGCCAAGCTTTTTATAATTAATTTTTTTACACTCAAAAAACTTGTCATTTTTATTTAAATTTGATTCACATCTTACATTTTCATTCATAAAAACACCCCTTTGGAAACTATCTTGTATATTTTTATATTTACTTAATAAGATTGTCTTTTATAATCTATCACAATAAATCCTTATATGTCAAATAAGAAACCCACATTAAATAAATTATGTTTTCTTACTATAATCTATTAATGAGGGTTCCTATCTGCTACTTGGTCAAAAAATTATTTCATTAATTTTCCCATTGTTTTTATAAGCTCATCTATAATTTCCGTCTCACCGTGTTCAATACTATTTACAATACAAGATTTCATATGACTTTCCAATAATTCTTTGCTGAAAGACCTGATAGCTGCCTGTACCGATGCAACTTGGTTCAATATATCATCACAATATAAATCGTCTTCTACCATTCCTTTGATACCTCTTACTTGACCTTCTATACGATTAAGACGATGCACCAAATCTTTTTTAAATTTTTGCTCCCTTTTCACATGCTTTTCACATTTCATTTTATCACCTAAAGATTTTTTATTTCTGTAACATCATATCCGGCATCTTCTATAACTTCTTTTAGCTTATTATCATCTATTGTCTCCTTTAAAGTAACGACAGCCTTTCTGCCCTCCAAGCTTACTATTACATCTTGAATTTCACCTAGTTCCTTTAGAGTATTTTCCACTCTTTTGACACAATGTCCGCAGCTCATTCCTTCGATTAAAATTTCTTTTTTCACAATAAGCCCCTCCTATTTAATTTATAACCCCTTCTCCTGAAACACGTAACTCGCAACCCTTTACGGTTTAAACCTTTTCAGCCTCAAAGCATTACTCACCACGGATACGGAGCTAAAGGACATTGCCGCCGCCGCAATCATAGGATTAAGCTTCGGTCCTCCAAAGGCATATAGAAGTCCTGCTGCAACAGGTATTCCTATGGTATTATAGAAAAAAGCCCAAAACAGATTTTGTTTAATATTTCTAATAGTGCTTTTACTTAGTTTTATAGCCGTAGCCACATCTACAAGATCACTTCTCATAAGGACAATATCCGCCGACTCCATTGCCACATCTGTGCCAGAGCCTATGGCTATACCTATATCAGCCTGCGCCAATGCAGGAGCATCATTTATACCGTCACCCACCATAGCCACTTTTTTACCTTCTTTTTGCAGAAGACTTATCTGCTCTGCTTTATCCTGAGGCAATACCTCCGCCAATGCTCTATCTATACCTACCTGTTTTGCAATGGCTTCCGCCGTGTTCTTGTTATCTCCGGTAATCATCACTACTTCAATCCCCATAGCATGCAAATTTGAAATTGCTTTTTCACTGCTATCCTTAACTATATCTGCCACTGCAATGATACCGGATATTCTATCTTCAACGCTTATATACATAGGAGTCTTGCCTTCTTTAGCCAGCCTTTCCGCGTCATCCCCAGATTGCCCTATATCAAGACTTCTATCTGTCATCAGTTTTAGATTTCCCATAAGTATATTTTTGCCATCAATAGCAGCTTCAATACCGTGACCGGGAATAGCCGTAAAAGTTTCAACACTAAAGGCTTCTAAATTTTGGATCTTCGCCTCTTTTACAATAGCTTCCCCAAGGGGATGTTCAGAGCCTTTTTCCGCGGAAGCAGCAATAGCCAATAGTCTATTTTTATCAAAGTCTTCATAGGTAATTATATCCGTCACCACTGGTTTGCCTTCCGTTATGGTACCAGTTTTATCAAGGACTACAGTGTCTACTTTATGGGCTATCTCTAATGCTTCCCCACTTTTTATCAATACCCCGTAATCCGCGCCTTTTCCTGTTCCCACCATAATGGCCGTCGGTGTTGCCAAGCCTAAAGCGCAAGGACATGCAATAACAAGCACGGATATAAATATAGACATAGAAAATACCAAGCCCTCACCGGTCATATACCACAACACACCGGCAAATATAGCAATGGCCATTACAATAGGCACAAAATACCCGGCCACAATATCCGCCATCTTCGCAATAGGTGCCTTAGAGCCCTGGGCATCTTCCATAAGCTTTATAATTTGCGCCAAAGCAGTATCCTTACCGACCTTTTCAGCTTTAAATCTTATACTGCCGTTTTTATTAATACTTCCCCCGGTAATCTTATTATCTATTGTTTTTTCAACTGGTATGCTTTCCCCTGTAAGCATTGATTCATCCACCGAGGTATAACCCTCTGTCACTATGCCGTCTACGGGAATTTTTTCTCCCGGTTTTACAACTATAATATCCCCTACCTCAACTTCTTCCAAAGGTATTTCTATCTCTTTGCCCTCTTGAATGACAATAGCAGTCTTTGGTGCCAATCCCATTAATTTTTTTATGGCTTCCGAAGTTTTCCCTTTGGAAACAGTCTCCAAAGTTTTTCCCAAAGATATTAAAGTTATTATTATTGCGGCAGATTCAATATATAAATCGTGAACATAATGCACCTCCCCCTGAGAAATCTTATATATGGCAAAAAGCCCATAGATTATAGCTGCCGAAGTCCCTAAAGCTACAAGGGAATCCATATTAGGGCTGCCTCTTAATAAGGAAGAAAAACCTACGGTATAAAATCTATAGCCTGCAATAACTACCGGTATTGCTAAAAATAACTGGGCTAAAGCAAATCGGAGAGGATAAATATCTGGATGTAAAAATCTCGGTGCCGGCAGCCCTACCATAGGCCCCATAGCCAAGTAAAAAAGAGGGGCAGCAAATATAGCAGAAAAAATAAATTTTATCCACATGTTTTTTATCTCTTTTTCTTTACGAATTCTATCTTCATCTACACTATCTTCTCTTTCTGTATCCAAAGCCTTATATCCTGCGCTATTAATAGCTTGTTTTATCTCAGATAATCTAAGTATTTCTCCATCGTATTCCAAAGATGCTTTTTCTGTAGCCAGGTTTACCTGGACTTCCATGACCCCCGGCAATTTTGCTAATGTTTTCTCTACTGCCCTAACACAGGCAGCGCAAGTCATCCCTTCAATAGCTATGGTAATTTTCCTTGTCTCTTTGATTTCCTCAGCTTTATAACCTGCCTTATATACAGCATCCTCTATATCCTTTGTTGTGATTACGCTATCATCAAAATTTACAATAAGCTTCTCTTGGGCCAAATTAACTATAGCTTCTTCAACGCCAGGTAACTTTCCCACGGTCTTCTCAACCGTACTTACACAAGCTGCTCATGTCATACCTGTTACTTTAAAATCAACTGTTTTCATTTGTAACGACTCCTTTCAATACATTTAGAGTACCCACATCCCACCTCTCACATCCCACCTTTCACCTCTCACCTCTCACCTTTCACCTCTCACCTCTCATAGGGTACCCCCCTATCCTATGTGTAATTATATAACTGTCTTTTATAGAAGTCAATATATGAATTGCCGGAAATAATATAATTGTAGTTAACAACTGACTATACGAAATGGCAGGAAAATGTATTTGAAAATTTTACAGTAAAAAAATTAAGTGAAAAAGCAATGGAATATGTAAAAAACAACAATATATAAAACGAATTTTGTGGAAATTAAAAAATAACACATTAACTATGACTTCGTGAGAAAGATCCTTCACTGCGTTCAGGATGACAGCTATAGTATAGTGTTCAGGGTAACGATTATAGTATATTGTTAATTAGATAGTTATAGTACTGACCATCAATATAGTATGGCTTACGCGAAAGCAGTCAAGCCTATGTTTTCCAGTTCTTCAGCACTTTTAGAGTCGAAATCATTTATGAGGCTACAAAAAGCTTTCCATGAGCTTTTACTATATTAAAACACCCATCAAATCCCTATGGCTTATTCTTTTAAAATAAGCATCAATATCAAAACTTTCTATAGTTTTTGATATTTCTTTTTCTTCATAAGTTTTTCCTTTTAGAGCCTCTTCTATATCCGATAAGTCACCGGTTCCGAAAAAATCTCCGTAGAATTTAATATTCTCTATTATACCTTTTTTTACATCTATTAAAGTCTGAATGGTGCCGCTTTCAAATCTTTTTAGTTTTTTTATATTGAAATCCGGTGATTCACCATAATTCCAATCCCAAGTCATATATTTATTATTTTTCAGATTTTCTGCTTCTTTCAGCTCTTCATCTGATAAACTTCCAGTCTCCAAGTCTACATCTTCATCAAACATATATTGGAGTAATAATTCTTTAAATTCAAATATATCTATATCCTTGACAAGGTATTCTTTAATATTTGTTACTCTGGATTTTACGGATTTTATTCCTTTTGATTCAATCTTGTCTTTGGACACTTTTAGGGATTTCGACAATTCTTCCATTTGAGAGTCAAATAGCAAGGTACCATGATGAAGCAGCTTTCCTTTTGATACAAATTGGGCATTGCCGGAAAACTTTTTTCCCTCTATCAAAATATCGTTTCTGCCGGATTGCTCTGCTTTAACACCAAGCTTACCCAAGGCTTTTACAATAGGCATGGTAAACTTTTTAAAATCATAATCTTTTTCAAAGTCGCTTTTTATTATCAAGGAATAGTTTAGATTTCCTAAATCATGATATACAGCGCCGCCGCCGGTAATTCTTCTTACTACATGGATTTGCTTTTCCTTGACATAATCAATATTTATTTCTTCTATTGTGTTTTGATGCTTTCCTACTACTATAGTAGGTTCGTTTTGCCATAATAGTATATAATCTTTATTATCCTTTAGCCTGAATAGATATTCCTCCATAGCTAGATTATAATATGGATTTGTGGATTCATTTTTAATATAGAGCATGGCTTTCTACTCCTTTATGTACTTTATAATACTTATTTTTGTGAATTATGGATTGCTGACTTTAATTATCTGTATTATACAGTATAAGGTGCAATGCTTTCTACTCTTGTAGTAATAATTTTAAAATATAAACTATAACAACTAACGAGGGGTAGTTTTAAATGAGGAATGTTTTAAATGTAAACTTATTATGAATTGCGCATAATGTCTTTTATGAATTTCATTATATTTCCCGCAGTATATCTCAAATTTTCTTCCGAGTGATCCTTTGATTCTGAAAAGGGAATAGCTTTTCTATTTATGGTAAAAATTCCAGAAATCCCATAGTCAGAAGCACTGTCCAGCTCCTTATCTATAGATTGCCCTGTAATAACACATAAAGGGATTTCATTTTTCTTAGCATATCTTGCTATTCCATATATAACCTTACCTTCTAAGCTTTGACCGTCAATCTGCCCTTCCCCTGTTATAATCATATCTGCATCTTCTATGATTTTATCAAAATTTATGGTCTTTAAAATCAAATCTATACCGGAAACCAAAGGCATATCAAGAATTCCATTAAGCCCCGCGCCGATACCTCCTGCAGCACCTGCACCCGGCAATTTCGTAACATTTTCTTTGCCCGGTATTTTTTCTATAAGGTTTCCAAATATCTGTAAATTTTTATCCAGCATTTTCACCATCTGCTTATCTGCACCCTTTTGGGGTCCATAGATATATGCGGCACCACTTGGACCATATAATGGATTTGTAACATCACACATAGCATAGATTTCTATGTTTTTGAGGCTTTCGTCTTTCTGGCTGATATCTAATGCTGCTATCTCATTTAATGTTTGTCCTATTGGTACAAAACTTTCATTATCCTTATTTAAAAACTTTATACCAAGGGCACTGAGCAATCCACAACCGCCGTCATTGGTAGCACTTCCGCCTAAGCCGATTATTATCTTTTTTGCACCTACTTTAGCCGCATGTAAGATTAATTCTCCTACACCGTAAGTAGTAGTCTTTGAAGGGTTTTCTCGTCCCCTTACCATTGGCAATCCGGCGGCAGCAGCCATTTCAATTATGGCGGTTTTGCCACTGTCAATAAGCCCATAGTAAGAATCTATTTTTTCAAAATAAGGTCCGGTGACCTTAGTATATATTTTTTCTCCCCCCGCCGCTATTAAAAATGAATCTACGGTACCCTCACCGCCATCAGCTATAGGAATGGACAGGACTTGGCAGTTTGGAAATATCTTTATAATTTCATCGCTGACGATTTCACATATTTTTATGGCGCTAAGAGTGCCTTTAAAAGAATCCGGAGCTATAACAATTTTTTTCATAGTTCACCTCTATTATAGTGCTATATTACAGCTTCAATATAAAAAACTCTTCTACTTATTAACTATATTGATGGGTTTGTTATCCAAGAATGCCTTCAAGGTTTCTTCCACCAAATCCATAAGTCTTATTCGTGCTTCTGTTGGTGCCCAAGATATATGAGGAGTAATGATACAGTTTTTGGCCTGAAGTAAAGGATTATCCCCTTTTATAGGTTCTTCTGATACCACATCAATCCCTGCTGCATATACTTTTCCACTATTTAGAGCATTTTTTAAGTCCTCTTCCACTATAAGCTGTCCCCGAGAATTATTTAGGATAATTACTCCATCCATCATCTTGGCAATGGAATCTTTATTTATCATACCAAAAGTAGATGGAAACAATGGGCAGTGGAGAGATATGACATGAGACTTTTCGTAGATTTCATCAAGAGTTGCATATTTAGCCTTTTCAGATTCCAGTTCTTTTCTCCCTGAATGATTATTAAATAAAATTTTCATTCCCAGGGACTGAGCTATTCGTCCCGTTGCTTGGCCTATACGGCCATAACCAATGATCCCCATGGTCTTACCTGCCAGCTCTATCAAAGGATAATCCCAAAAACACCAATCAGGGCTTGATTCCCACCGTCCCTCATGAACAGCCCTGTCATGATGGCCTATATGGTGACATATTTCCAGGAGCAGTGCAATGGCAAATTGTCCAACAGAGTCGGTGCCGTAAGTAGGGATATTGGTAACGATTATACCTTTCTCCTTTGCCGCTTCTACATCTATAACATTATAGCCTGTGGCTAAAACTCCTATGTATTTGAGATTTGGTGCTCCGTCCATATCTTGCCTGCTTATAGGAACCTTATTACATAAAACGATTTCCGCGTCCTTTATTCTTTTCGTTACCTTTTCCGCCGGAGTCCTATCATAAATTTTTACATCCCCTAGTTTTTCAAGCCACTCCCAGCTCAAGTCCCCGGGATTTAGTGTATAACCATCCAAAACAACTATTTTCATATTTATCCTCCTTTTTATATTATTTTCCTATCCTAAAAAAAAATTGAATCTTCTTGATTCAACTTTATAATAGTCCATAAAACTTGTCAATTTCTTAAGTTTCAGTTATATGTATCCACCTTTGACTGTATGGGTGAAATATATATTCTCAAAATGATTTTTAAGACTTTTCCTTATAAAATGAAAAAGCTTATCCTTATCTGTTTCATCATTTATTATCACTCCTGAAACAGTACCGCTATGGGCTATAATTATTCCCGGTGACTTGCAACCTGTTGCAATATCATAAAGATCTTCCAGATACGTCTTGTATAAAAGCTTTTGATTGGCAAAGGCGCTTTCTGTGCATATTTGTCCCAATAAGTTTATATCCTTATTTACTAATGCTTTTTTTAGTTTTTTATATTGCTCATCCATATTTGCTACTAGCTTTATGTAGTTTTTATCCCTTCTAAAATCTATAGTGTCAATAGTATTTTTACCTTCCAGTAGCAAAATTTCCATGTAGAAGGCAGGGGCTATAGTTTCAATTTTTTCACCATACAGATGGTCAAAAAGTGTAATATCTTTAAATATAATACTGTCTGTAGCTTCTACTTCAATAGCCATAGAAGCAATATCTTTTGAGGATAAAGTTATATTTACTATGCGAGATAAAGCTGCTAGAGAGGAAGTAATATCTGCTGTGCTGCTTGCCAGACCCTTACTTCTTGCTATATCTGAATGTGTTTTTACTTTTATATCGGAAGCATTGATGCCTTTTATTTTATATCTTTTTAGAAAAATATCCAAGGCTTTATAAATCTTTTCATAATAAGGATTTATACCATAATTCCAGCATATCTCCACTTCAGAAATGCTATATAAATTAATAGGGCAGGAAACTAACATTTCCCTGCCATATATTTTCCCTTGTATAAATTCTCCTAAAGAAGCTGGAACTTTTACTTTTGCTTTCATTTATTTCACCTCAATGTTTTACTATAAAAAATATATTATAAATGGGCGTCTCATTGCTCAAAATAGCCCTTAAGGGAGGATAGTAATGTCTGATTTGCTTCTCTGTCCAATACCGCCACTCTAAAATAATCTTTTGTTAGGCTATCAAAACCTTTGGGAACCCTTATCAAAATACCATCCTTTACTAAAGCATCTCTCAAATTGTAAGCATCTACCCCATCTTTTTTTATCTTTACAAGGTGAAAATTAGCCGTAGATGAAACTGGCTTTAAATATTTTATATCTTGCAAGCCCTTAAATAGAAATTCCCTTTCTGATTTAATCCAGGCCTTGGACTTTTGTATATATTCCTTATCTTCCAGTACAACGGACCCTGCTATTATAGCTGCTCCATTTATATTCCAAGGGTATTGATATTCCTTTACTCTTTTCCATAAGCCTTTATCCCCGGTGATAGCGTATCCCAGCCTTATTCCCGGCATACCATAAAACTTTGTCAAGGCTCTTATAATGGTAAGATTATTATAGGAATCTATATGCGAAACAAAGGAAGTCCTTGGGTAATCATCGGTAAACTCTATAAAGCATTCATCTATTATAAGGCTGCATGCTTTTTCTTTAAGATTTTCTATAATAAAAATCATGTTTTCCTTATTAATACAAAAACCTGTAGGATTATTAGGATTACATAAAACTATTAAAGACTTTTCTTTAATTTCTTTTAGGAAAATATTTATATCAATTTCTGAAAAATCTTCATTATAAAAAGGCAATTCATAATAATCCATTTTGGAATTTAATGCGGCCCTTTTGTATTCACAAAATGTAGGAACTAAACTATAGAGCCTTTTATATCTTGAGTTATTGATAATTTTATATATTAATTCTATAGCACCATTGCCAAGAAGTATATGCTTGTCTAAAACTTCAGTATACTTTTCTATGGATTTTATTAATTTTCTATATTTAATATCTGGATATTTTGTTAATTCTTCTATATCCTTTATCATTGCATTTTTAAAGCTTTGCGGCAAGCCCAAAGGATTTATATTTGAGCTAAAATCATATTTTATATTTTTATAATCTGCTATATTTCCACCATGAAAATACATAAATAATCGCCTCCATTTTCCTACGGTCCTATGTTTCTATGCCAGATAAACAATATTGTAAATGCGGTTAAAGCCAAAAGCCAGGAACCATACATAAGCATAAGCACACTTTTAATGTCTTCTATATCGAGTTCTTTCAGCATATCTCCTATGGGAGGTTTTTCTACAATTCTGCCTAAATAGCTAGAAGTCCCTCCTATAGAAATCCCTATAGCCCCTGCCGCCGCTGATTCAGGATACCCACTATTTGGACTTGTATGTTTTTTCCTGTCTCTTTTCATTATTTTAAATGCGTTTTTATAGTTTTTGCCTAAAAAAAACGCCGATAAAATGATAAATACTGCCGTAAGGCGGCTGGGTATATAGTTTGCTATATCATCAAGTTTAGCAGAAGCCCTGCCATAATCTATATATTTTTCATTTTTATAGCCTACCATGGAATCCAGTGTATTAACGGCTTTATAAGCCATAGCTAATGGGGCTCCACCAACAAAACCATAAAAAAGCGGTGCGATTATTCCATCACTTGTATTCTCTGAGACTGTCTCTACTACGGCCTTTACTATATCATCTTCCGCCAGTTTTTCTGTATCTCTGCCTACTATATAGGAAAGCTGCTTTCTTGCCATGTCCACTTGTCCCATTTTTAGGCTATCCCTTATTTTAAAAGCCTCTTTATGCAAACATCTGCCGGCAATGGAGGTGTATAAGATATAGATATTTATAATATGATAAAGCTTTATATCTATATGTATGGCTACTTTTAATATCAATAGTGTTAGACCGTAGCTTAAAAATACTGTTGTCCATGTTAAAATAATTCCAAGAATTCGCAGGCTGACTTTGTTTCTCTGCTTTTTATAAAAAAGCTTTTCAAAATATTCTATATAGGAACCTATTAGTCTAATGGGGTGAGGCAGCCAATATGGATCCCCTAAAAATATATCTATGGCATTTGCCAAATATATGCTAAACATTTATACCTTCCTTTAGTATTTTATAGATTTTATGCATATCTAAATTATCCCTTACTATAGCCGCTAGACTATCAAATTCCTCTTGTCTTTTTTTTAAATCTATATTTGATAGTCCTTTTTCTTTATCATTTAAGCTGTCTTCCTCTTCAATATTGTGTTTAAAATAAGGGATAACGCCTAGTACAGGAATATTTATAATATCCTCCAGCATTTTAAGCCCTGGTTCCAATAATTCATAACTGCCTCTAAATTTATTTATTATAACTCCTTTTACATACATTCTTTCCTCATCATCCAAAAGCATTAAAGTACCTGCCAAGGATGCAAAAACACCACCTCTATCAATATCTCCTACTAAAATCACTGGTGACTTTGCAATCTTTGCCATGCCCATGTTTACAAAGTCTTCTTTCTTTAAATTAATTTCCGCAGGACTGCCGGCACCTTCTATGACAACAATATCGCTTTTATTTTCCAGCTCCTTATATATATGTGAAATCTTATCTTTCAGCTTTGCTTTAAATGCAAAATAATCCTTGGCATCCATAAGATTATATAATTTTCCTTCTATATAAACTTCTGATTTACGATCTGTTGTTGGTTTTAAAAGTATTGGGTTCATAGAAACACTAGGATTCTTCCCACAGGCTTCCGCCTGTATAGCCTGAGCTGTTGACATTAGAAATCCTTCCTTACTTTTATAATATACAGAAGACATATTTTGAGATTTAAAAGGATTTACATTATAAGCATCTTGATAAAAAATCCGACAAAGGGCCGTACATAGTATGCTTTTGCCTACAGATGAGGCAGTTCCTTGTATCATAAGACTTTTTGATTTCATATTATTCTCCTTCTTTTAGCTTTTCTATAGTGGCAGGTTTTATTGAAATGACCTGATACTGTTTTCTATAATATCTAAATCCCCAATGCCTTCTTCGTCTTCTCTCCCAATAATAATGGGAACTATACCCAGTTCGTGGCAAGCTAGGATTTTCTCTTCCGTGCCCCCTTCTTTTCCGCTGTCTTTCATAATAACATAGTCCGCCTTGTATTCTTGAAACATAGTTTTATTATATTCCAAAGAAAAGGGCCCCAATATCGCTACTATATCCTTCATTTTTACATTATTTTTTTACATTCTTCTATGCTTTCCATTGCCGGCAAAACTCTATAGATAAATCTATTGCCCTTTCGTATACTTTCAAAATCTTTTAGGTTTTTTGATCCGGTAGTAAAAAAGCATATACCTTTAATTCCTTTTATATATTCTAGCGCCGCATTAAAGCTTTCTAGATAAATTGTGTTTTCATAATTATCTGTCCTTTGCCTTATATATCTTATATATCTAATATTATTACGTTTTGCAAGCTTCCTGGCATTTTTACTGACAATAAGGGCATAGGGATGGGATAGGTCCACAATCAAACGGATTTTATGTTTTGCTAAAAACTTTTCCATAGCGCTACAATCCATTCTGCCTACTTGCAATTTATCTTGGCTTATAAACTCTCTTTCGCTTTCCGTGGCGCAGCTTATTATGAAATTATCTAAATCTTTAATTTTTTCTGCAAGTATTTTTGTCTCTACTGTACCTCCAATAATCCAAATCATTGATATTTATACCCCCTAGGAGTGATAATAAAATCGTCTTTTATGTATGTATTGCTATTTCCTACTATCAAAACACATAGCATATCAATCAAATCATAATCTATGCTATCTAGTGTAAAAATCCATTTCTTCGTTCCTGCCCTACCAGAATCCTTTACTACGCCTACAGGGGTTTTGGGCTTTTGATATTTTAAAATTATATCTACGGCTTTTTTTAAGTGTCCTTCTCTGTTTTTACTTTTAGGATTATATATTGTTATGACGAAGTCCCCATCTGCCGCCCTTTCCAATCTTTTTTCTATTAGCTCCCAAGGCGTCAAAAGGTCACTGAGGCTTATGCTTACAAAATCATGCATAATAGGAGAGCCTAACTCAGCAGCAGCAGAAAAAGCCGCCGTCACTCCAGGTATGACTTCAATTTCAATTCCATCTTTCATCTCCATTATGGGACCTGCCATGCCATATAGTCCCGCATCTCCTGTGCTTATTATGGCGGTGTTTTTTCCTTCCTTTACCTTATCAATGGCGATTTTGCATCTTTCGATTTCTCTCATCATACCTGTAGAATAAATTTCTTTTCCTTCTGTTAGCTCCCCCAAGTAATCAATATAGGGACTATAGCCGACTATAATATCGCAATATTTTATAGCTTCTACGGCTTTTATAGTCATATTTTCCCTGCCTCCGGGGCCTATGCCTACTATGTGTAACTTAGCCATTCTTTACCTCCATTGAAATTGATAATGTGATTCCATTTTTCTTTTTTCTAGGTACTTCTATAATTCCTCCCAGCAAATAGGCACAAGGCTCTGCTACTGAGTATACTCCCATAGTGGCTTTCACAAAGTCACTTTTACCAAATTTATTCTCAACTTCTTTTATATCTATCTCAGAAAAAAATTTTAAGGGACATTTAAAAAATTTTGCCGCTTCTATAATTCCTTTTTCATCTTTCTTGGCCTCTATGGTTCCTAAGGCTTTAATACTTTTTTCTGAAAGATTGTTCTCCTTTAGTAGATCTTTTATAAAATCTATTATTTCTTCGGTATTTGTATTTCTTTTACAACCTATCCCAATATTAATAGCCTTTGGTCTTAAAAGCACATGGGGCAAATCCATTTTTAATTGTTTCATACAGCTTACTGCAATAATTCCTGAGATATTTTCTATATTATTTATATCCTTTATCAAAACTAAATTGCTATAATCTATTATCTTTTCGTCTTCTGAAAAAAAACCTATTTTCTCACCGTTTACCATCATAGTCATTATGGTTTTTGCAGCTTTCATATCTTCAATTATATAATTATTCTTCTTTGCAAAAATATCTACGGCTTCTATTCCCCTTATATCGGATGCGGTGGTGATTACGGAAACTGAACCTAAAATGGACGATGCCCACTGGGTAAGCTTGTTGCCGCCACCTATGTGCCCCGATAAAAGACTTATAGTGAATCTACCCAAGTCATCTATTACAAGGACTGCCGGATCAGTTTTTTTGTTTTTTATATAAGGGCTTATCATTCTTACTGCTATGCCTGCAGCGGAGATAAAAATTATACCATGGTAGCTTTGAAAAATTTCTCCTATATGCCCCTTGATACCACCCTGAATTTGCGAATTTTCATAATGGTGAACAATGGAAACTTTTTTGTATTGGGCTTCCTTTCTATATTTAACTAGTTTATCTCCTATCTTTTTCCCATCCTTTGTATAGGAAATCAATGCAATTTTCATTTGCCACCACTCCTAAAACCATGAGAAAATAATGGATCATAGAGCCTTGACCTTTCATAATCACTTTTTAAAAAGTCACCTACCAAAATCTGTGCCGTCTTTACTATGCTTTCTTCTTTAATTTTTTCAGCAATGCTTGCAAGAGTGCCAAAAATAATTTTTTCATCTTCCCAGCTAGCCTTATAGACCACAGCTACAGGTACATCATCTCTTCTATGTCCTTTTATCAGTTTTTCAACTACTTTATCAATATCCTTTACAGATAAAAATATGGCCATGGAAGCCCCATGTGATGCAAGGCTTTCTAAATCTTCCTTTTGAGGCACCTTCGTCCGCCCTTCCATTCTAGTTAATATGATAGTTTGACTTACTCCCGGCAAAGTGAATTCACTTTTAATTGCACTACAGGCTGCAGTGAAGGAACTGACTCCGGGAATAACTTCATACTCTATGCCCCTAGCCTTCAATAAATCCATCTGCTCCTTAATAGCACCGTAAATGGTAGGGTCTCCTGTATGCAGCCTTACTGTGTTTAATTTTTTCTCCTCCCCTTCTGTCATTATATCTATGACTTCTTCAAGGGTCATACCGGCGCTATTATAAAATTTACACTTTTTTTTGCAAAACTCCAAATGCTTGGCGGATACTAGGCTGCCTGCATATATAAGAATATCTGTACTTTCTAAAAGTTTTCTTCCTTTTACCGTTATTAAGTCCGCATCTCCCGGCCCAGCCCCTACAAAACTGATCATTTTTTCACTCCTTTTGCTATGAATATGGGATTACTCCCCTTTAATAAGCCTTTTTTATTCATTGTGGATGATTGAATCAGGCTAATTTCTGTCTGTTGGAAATTGTATTCCTTTAAATAAGTCATAAAATCATTTAAATTATCTAATTTTATAAAATTTGCACATAGAATACCTCCGGTCTTTAAGTAAGTTTTAAGATACCGAAATATGTCCCCCATTTTTCCTGTGCTGCCACCAATAAAACATTTATCAAAGACAATATGGGGTAAATCATAGGGAGCTATTCCTTCAATTACTTCTATATTTGCAGCGAACTTTTTTCTGTTTTTAATTAATAGTTCTATACTTTCCTCGTCCTTGTCAATAGCCCATACCCGTGCCCCTTGCAAAGAAGCTTCTATGGAAACGGAACCCGTACCTGCACCTATATCCAAGAATAAGTCCCCTAATGATATATTGAGATAAGCCATATTTAGTGCCCTGATATTAAATTTTGTCATAGGTACATTAGTCCTAATAAAATCTTCATCTCTAATCCATTTCATTCTCAATCACCACTATAGCTAAATCCGATATATCTTCAATTTCTTCTCCTATAGCCCTTTCATCAATTATTTCATCTTCATAAGATAGATTATAACCCACATATAATTTCCCTTTCAGGCCTAAAGCTTTTAGCTTTTTTGATATTAAAGAAGGGGGGGTCTTCCAATCTGTAAGTATTATGGAAAGCTTGTTTTCTTTTACTTTATCCAAGTCTCCTTTTCTCCCATGAAGTGATATAAAGGCAGCGTTATGCCAGGATTTATTCAGCTTAGCCATCAAATATTGAAAAGAAGATAAGCCGGCTAATATCTTTTCTATTACTATTCCCTTGGCTTTTAAATATTCACTTATTCCATAAAAGCAAGGGTCCCCTGATGCCAGTATTAAAATATCTTTTTCCTCTTTTATATAAAAAAGTAATTCATCTACTTTTTCAATTTTTATAATATCTTCCCTTATGTCTTTTAAAGAATTTGCTATTCTGCTAAAGGCTATTATGTTTTCTGCCTCTTTTATTGCAACTTTCACTTCATGGGTTAAATAGTCTGGGTGCCCGGGCCCAACTCCTCCAACGATTACCCCATAAGAACACCTCTTTCCATGGAAAAAATAATTACTTCTAAGGGATAGTTTTCATCCTTTAGATACTTTCTTGCCCTTTCACGACAACCCTGTGCCATAGCCCTAACTATATGCCCATACCCTTCTTCAAAACAAATATTTAAAGCTTCTTCCGCCGTAAGACAATCCTTTATTTTATTTAATAGCTCAAGTTTTGCCCCCATTATTGCTAAATAATATATAAAAGCCTCTATCCGGCCATCGCATATTCTATTATGGGTATTAAAAACTCCTATGGACAGCTTGGACAGCTTACCTATATGCCCTATTATAGCTATAGATTTAAACTTTTTATTATAAGCATAGGAAATGCTTTCACCTATATAATTGGATATTTTCACCTTTGGTTTTTCTGGAAAAAGCAAATCTCCTATTTTCTCTCCATAGTTACCGGGGACTAAAATTATTTCCCTGTCACCGTATTCATCCATTACTCCATCCATCTCTAAATATATAGTCTTTTTAATGGCATTATCGGACATAGGGTAAACTATGCCTTTGGTACCTATTATCGAAATGCCCCCCTCAATACCAATATTTTTATTATAGGTTTTGTTACTAATTTCTTTACCTCTTGGGGCGTAGATAATTATATCGTAACCCCCCTTTGATATTTTCCTTATCTCTTTATCAATCATTTCTCTGGGAATGGGATTTATTGCAGCCTGGCCTATAGCGCCAAATAATCCTTTTTTTCTTATCCTGCCTATGCCTTCTCCTCCATCAATAATATTTAAGCTGTCATTCCTTCGGCTTACGGAAGCATAAATCTCCATTTTATCTGTTATATCCGGATCATCCCCAGCGTCTTTTCTTATGGAACATGAAACTCGATGTTCTTCTATTAACTGATTATTTACTTTAAGATTTAAAGAAATACCGGCTGGAGTATCTATTTCTATATATTCTACTCTCTTCTTTCCCTCCAGCATAAGGACAGCAGCCTTCGCAGCTGCCGCTGCACAACTGCCTGTTGTATAGCCGCATTTTAACTTTTTACCATCTTTTATAATACTAAAATCTTCTATCATCTCCCCACCACCATATAAAGCAAAGCGTTGATAATAGATGCTGCTACATTGCTGCCGCCCTTAGTGCCAATGGTACTGATTGAGGGTAAATCAAATTCTCGCAAGTACCCTTTTGACTCTGCTGCGCCTACAAATCCCACTGGTACTCCTACTATAAATGCAGGCTTTACCTTTTTTTCACCAACTAACTCCAATAATCGAAAAAGAGCTGTAGGTGCATTTCCTATAACAAAAATATCTATACCTTCTCTAACAGCCTTCTCCACTGAACAGGCAGACCTAGTTGTCTTTATTCTTTTTGATTCTTTTAAAATTTCTTCATCATCTATAAAGCATTTTATTTCGCAGTTTGTTTTGTGCAGTGCCTTCTTATTGATACCCATAAAGGCCATCTTTGTATCCGTAAAAATCCTAGCTCCTGATTTTATACTATTTAAAGCTTCTTCGTAAAAATTATTTTGAAAAATTGTAATGCTTTTATAATCAAAATCTCCTGTAGTATGTATCATTCTTTTTACAATTAATTTTTCCTCAGAAGAAAAATCACTATCCCCCATGGTCTTTTCTATAATATCCATAGATTTGCATTCAATCCCCATAGGATTCTTCATATACAATTAGTCCACCTCCCGAGTATTTTCTTTAATAGAATTTAATAAATAATTAAAAGCTTTTATATTCCCTAAAAAATTAATATGAGGATAAGCTGCTAATAGGTTTTTATATTTATAACCACATTCCCAATTCCTATGTCCCATGGTCTTATTGATAGAAAAAATCTTTTTGCTTTTACTTTTGCTTTTAGAAATAGACTTATGGAATTCATTGCCTTTTAAAATATCGTCCTTTCTTCCCAAAATACAATTGTCTTTTAGCCGGATGTTAATATAGCCAAATCGCTCCAATCTATCTATTATGAAGCTTTCTATGTCCAATATGCCGCACATAGAGCTTCCATCTATGCTTTTGCCCAGATACATCATTCCACCAGCTTCTGCATATGCAAATCCGCCCTGTTCTACAAAATCTTTAATAGATTTCACCATATTTATATTTGCAGTTAATTCTTTTTTAAACAATTCCGGATATCCGCCTCCTATATAAAGAAAATCACATTTAGGAATTTCTTTATCTTTTAATGGTGAAAAATACTCTATTAGACAACTGTCTTCCAAAAGTTTCAAATTCTCATTGTAATAGAAATTAAAGGCTTTATCATAGGCAATGGAAACTTTAATATTACTTTTGTTGAGAAAAGAATATTCAGTAATTTTAATTTTTCTACATAAATCTAAAATGGATTTCAAATTAATATTTTTTTCAACTTTATCTGCAATTTTTTCTATTAATTCTTCTGTTTTTGGGCTTGTATCAGTTAATGCTAAGCCTAAGGAACTATCCCCCAATCCCAAATCCTTATCTTTTTCCATAAAGCCCAATACCTTTATATCTATAAATTCCTCTATTTTCTCTTTTAGCAATAAATACATATTCTTGCTTACTTTATTTAAAATAATTCCTTTGATTCTATTCCTTGAGAATTCAACCATGCCTTTTATTTTAGGCACTGAGGTAAACATCTCTCCTTTTGGTGTGTATATTAAGATGGAATTTATATCTAAAAGACAGGAAATATCGTAGGACGAATTAATAAATCCATTTCCTATACCATCGAAATAACCCATGGCTCCCTCTATTATCCCAATTTCGCCTTTGTTCATAGCTAGTGAATTTTTGATTCCCAAGTCTCCCAATAAGTGTCTATCCAGATTGCCGGCTCTTTTACCGGAGGCTTTACTTATATATTTTGAATCAATAAAATCTCCACCAGTTTTAAAACCGGAAATATCAATATTTCTATTTTTTAATGCTCTAATAATACCCAAGGTTATAAGAGTCTTCCCTGAATTACTGGAGGGTGCTGTTATCATAATTATCTTCATAAATCTACACTCTCTTTTCCGGGATAAAATAGTGACAATTGTTTATATTATCTTTATATATATGGGAATGAATCTTAAAAACATCTTTTATCAAATCATATCTCAATATTCTTTCCGGTGAGCCCCATTCCTTTATACAGCCTTTATCTATGACATATATATTATCCGAATATCTGGCGGCTTGATTTAAATCATGTAATACGGTGATAACCGTTAGTCCTAAAGTTTTATTTAACTCTCTAATAAGCTCAAGGATTTCCAATTGATAGGAAATATCTAAAAATGAAGTAGGCTCGTCTAAAATCAATATCTCTGTTTTCTGGCATAATATCATAGCTATCCATGCTCTTTGTTTTTCCCCTCCGGACAAATTAAAAACTTGACGATCCTTTAAGGAAATGACTCCGGTCTTTTCCATAGCCCATTCTATGATTTCTTTATCCTCTTTTCTTAGACTTTGCCTAAAGCCTAAGTGTGGAAATCGTCCATGAGAAACCAAGTCCTCTACGGTAATATCCGATGATAAAAACTTTATCTGCGGCAATATGGATATTTTTTTAGCAATTTCCTTTGTATGAATTTCCTTAATATCTTTACCGTATAAATAAACCGTACCTTTACAGGGCAACAAGCAGCGGGATAAAACTTTTATCAAAGTAGTTTTACCTGAGCCATTGGGACCTATTATAGTCGTTACTTCATTACCCCTAATACGAATATCAATTGATTTTAATACTTCCTTTTCTTCATATTTAAAATATATATCTCGGGTTTCAATAGACGTTATCATCTTAAAACCTCCTTTTTTCTAAGTAAATAGAGGAAAAAAGGTGCTCCCAAAGCGGACATTATTATTCCTACTGGAAGCTCCGACGGCGCAAATAATATCCTAGCAAATGTGTCACAAAGCATAACTACAGAGCTTCCGAGAAAAAGCGCAGCAGGAAATAAATATTTATAATCAGAACCGATAAAAAGTCTTGCCATATGAGGCACTATTAGCCCCACAAATCCCAGCATACCTGCCACACTGACAGCACTGCCTGCAAGTAAAGAAGAAAATATTATAAATATAAATCTCGTTCTTTCCACATTAAGCCCCAGGCTCACAGCCACCTCATCTCCTAGCATTAAAATATTGAGCCTCTCTGGAATCAAATGTACTAAAAAAGCACCGGCAAAAGCATAAATCCCTATGATTTTTACTTGAGTCCATGTAATCGCCGATAAGCCCCCTACCATAAATCCAATTACTCCCGATACCCTATCAGGAAAAAAAGTAATAAGTCCGTTTATACCGGCATTTAAAAGTGAAGACATAGCTACCCCTGCTAATATCAGCCTATTGGGATGGATGCCCCTTTTCCAGGAAAGGCCATATATAAACAATGTAGCTAAAAGCGCACCCCCAAAAGCGCCTAAGGGAACGAGATAATAATATTTGGGAAAAAGTATTAGGATAATTAAAGCTGCCAGCCCGCCGCCTGAGGATACACCGATAATATTGGGTCCTGCTAGCGGGTTGCGCATAATGCCCTGAAGTATTGCCCCGGAAAGAGATAGACAAAGCCCTGTAAAAGCTGCTACAATGGTTCTTGGCAGTCTTACATTCCATATAACTTGATAATGCATACTGTCTTGCCGTAAAAATATTACCTTTATTATTTCCCGAGGATAAACTTTTACCGCACCATGGCCTATGCTTATGAAGAAGCTAAAGATAGACAATAGGATAAATATCATTAGTATAAAGTTTTTCTTTTCTTTTATATTAATTTTACTCATATTTGTTGTTTCTCCATTCACTTGCTCGGTTGATATAAAACAACCCTACTGTATCCAACCAAACTATCCAAAATTTCTGTCCCCTTCATTTACTCAGGCTGATATAACTATGAAGCTAAAGGCTAGAAGCCGAAGGCCGGAGGCCGGAATCAATATCCTATTTAAATACTTCTGGATAGATGATTTTTGCAAGCCCCAAATAAGCCTCGGCATATCTATCATTGGCTTTATACATATATAAATCTTTAGGCAAGAAAATATATTTGCCTTCTTTTATAGCTTTTAAGGAAGCCCAAGCAGGATTTGACTCAACATCATTTTTCAGCCTTTCAAAAACCTTTTCCTGATCCGTCCCGGACAGTTGGACAAAAATATAATCCGGATCCTTTTCTAATATAGTTTCCATACTGAATACCAAAACATCTGTTGTAAGTTCAGTACCATCGGATATATTTTCCAAGTTTAAATCCTTTAACATTTCTCCAACATAGGAAGAGGAATCCCTAACGGTAATATTTTTTGCAGTAACTACCATAAGCAGTGCCTTCTCCCTCTTGTCTTTGGGAGCTTTTGCTATAATATCTTCTATGTCTTCTTTCACTTTTAAACCGTATTCCAAGAATAAATCCTCTCTATCTGTTAGGGCAGTGAAAAGTCTAATAATATGATAATAATCTTCTTTGCCAAAAAAGTTTAAAGCAACTATTGGAATATTATTTTGTTCCAAAGACGGAGCTAATTCCATATTTATTTTTGAATTGGCATTTAGAATGACCATATCAGGGTTTAAAGAAATAATTTTTTCAAGGCTAGGAGCACCTAAAGTTCCGACGATTTCTGCATCTTTGGCTCCTTCAATTGGTTTTTCGGAGGCATCTTCAATCTTTCCGATAACTTTTCCTCCTGCCTTATCCCATATTTCCAAATAGGAATTAAATAGGCACACTACTCTTTGAGGGTTCTTTGTCAAATTGACTTCTTCTCCCTTACCATCAATAAATGTAACTATCTCTTTGTCAATTTTTACACCAAAGTTTTCTATAAGTTCTTCTTCCTGATTTTGTTCCTCGGCTTTGCTGACCCCACATCCTGCCGTTACAAACAGTATTGATAAAACTATTATTATTAAAGTTATTTTATTAAATTTCATTTAAATTCCTCCAATGAATTTTTGTTTATAATCCTTTTAAATAAATTCGGGCATATATGGTAATCCACTATAGCTACAAGATGTTAAAATTAATTTTAGCTGCTAAACGTCTAAATCTTGTCATAATTACAAGGTATCGGAGTTGTATTGTATATGCTCTAAAAACAAATTTTGAATTGCCTTTAGTTCTCCAAGACCTTTAATTTCTGCCTCCACCTCTATCCCATGGACCCTTAACTGGCTTAGCCAAGAATCATTATCTTCTGATGCCATATCATTAATGGCATGATCTCCTGCAACTAACATAAAGGGTCTTAATTTCACCGCTTTTATTCCTTTTTCTTTTAATCTTCCTATGATATCCTCTAGAGTTTTTTTCCCTTCTATGGTTCCTATAAAAATATTTTCATGTCCCCTTGCCTTAAACAATTCTTCCAGCTTTAAATAAGCACTATCGGAGCTATGCTCAGAACCATGACCCATAAAAACAATAGGATTGCCATCCAATACATTCTCTTGTTTTAAAGCATCTATCACCTTATGAAAATCTGAATCTTCAAAAAGTAAAGGCTTACCTATTGTTATTTTAAAACCTTTATTTTCCTTTTTAAAATCCTTTGCCTGATTTCTAATTTTCTCGTATTCAAAGGCGGGTATAATATGTAAGGGCTGTATAAATATATCCCTTATATTTTGCTTCTTCATCTTTTCCAAGGCTTCGGGAACATTATATACATAAAGCTTATCTCTGTTTTTCAGCTTTCTTCTTACTATTTCTGATGTGAAAGCTCTAAAGACTTGAATGCCCTTGTACTTTTCTTCTACTGCTTTTTCAATGCTCTCTATACAAAGCCTTCTTGTTATTTCATAAGTGGTGCCAAAACTAGCTATGATAATGCCTTTTTCCAAATTAATCATCCCCTTATTTTTTATCTATAAATTTAAAAACCAAATTACTATAAAATTTTATTTTTTTAATTTAGCTAATGCGGTTTATGGATTCCATAGCAGAAACCATTGCTATGCCTTTATTATCATAGTGTATTGATGCTCTAACACCGTAAACATCCTCCAACATAACCTTGTTTATGACTTCCTTCGGTGTTCCAAAGCTGTAAAGACCACCGTCATTATCAAGAATAACTATATAATCAGCAAATCGCGCAGCTAAATTGATATCATGAAGCACAACTACTATACTAATATCTTTATTTTCTACAGTATCTTTTAAAAAACGACAAAGCTCCAATTGTTTTTGCAAATCCAAAGAGTTTACCGGCTCATCCAGCAAAATAATTTTTGGATTTCTTACAAGGGTTTGGGCAATAAAAACCATCTTTTTTTGACCGCCGCTTAATTCAGAAAAATATCTGGATGCCAAATCCTCTATATTTAGGACAGAGAGGGTCTCCATAACTATATTCAAATCTTTTTCTTTTACCCGCCGGCCAAGTTCCGGTAAACGGCCAAGCAAGACCATTTCCAAAACCGTTAAGCTGGAATTGGAAGCGTCCGTCTGGGGCAAATAGGATATTAATTTTGTCCTTTCATCCATTGTCATCTCTCTTATGCTTTTTTCTTTATAGCGCACATCACCACTATATTTAAGTAAGCCAAATACAGACTTTAGCAAGGTTGACTTTCCCGCACCATTGGGCCCCAATATGACATTAAGTCCTTGGGTAAAAGATACATTGAGCTCCTGAAATACTTTTTGCATGCCTTTTTTTGTCTTATAAGAAAAAGTTAAATCTTCGGTTCTAATCAATAGTCACCCCTCGCCTTTCTAAAAATAATAGTTAAAAATACAGGAATCCCTACAACTGCCGTTACAAGGCCAATTGGCAATATTACTCCCGGGATTATTAGTTTACTGATAACAAAAGCAAGGGCTACAACTATAGCACCTATAATAGCCGATAGAGGAAGAAAAAAACGTTGATCCTCGCCTACTAGCTGCCTGGCCATATGAGGTGCAATAAGTCCCACAAATCCAATGGAACCCACAAATGATACTGCAAAAGCTGTAAGCATAGAAGACAGTATTATAACCATCTGTCGAACTTTATGAGTATCCACCCCTAGACTTTGAGCTTTTGTGTCATCTAAAGTCATAGCCGTAAGCTTCCAAGTATTCTTATATAATATTAAAAAACAAAATATAAGGGCAGATAGAACTATTAAAAATTTAGTCCAATTTGTTTTTAACATGCTGCCCATATTCCAAAATACAAGGCTTTTCAAATCTTCATCATCAGATATATATTGAAGTATCATAGTTAGGGCACTAAACAAAAAATTTAAAGCGATACCGAATAGTACTATTGTATTTTTGCCGGCGCCGCGTTTCAGTGAAAAAATATAAATAGAGACAGAGGCAAGTAAAGCAAAAACAAAGGCATTGGCTGTAATCATTAAGGACTCTGACACTCTTAGAACATTTGTGTCTAAAATAAGCCCCAATGCTGCTCCAAAAGTTGCAGCATTTGTAATTCCGAGGGTATAGGGGCTGGCTATGGGATTTCTTAAAATTGTTTGTATCTCACACCCTCCTATACCTAAGCAAGCTCCTACAGCTAATGCCATAAGGGACATAGGCACTCTAATGTCCCTTATGATCATAGGATTATGACCTTGGCCTTTACCGGTAAGCAAGCTTTTAAAAATCTCCAGTAAAGAAATCTTAGATGAACCGATGGAGATATTTAGCATAAACAACATAAAAACCATAAAGCCAAGAATCATTATAAATATAGTTCTTCTTTTTAACATAGCTCCATAAAAAGAATAATCATAGGATGAATTATAATTTTTGTCAGTCATTAATCGGCTACCTCAGATATTCTATGGAACCATCCTGTTACATCACTATTTGCCAGCATATATTTTTTGAAAAATTCATCCATGATTCCATCAGCATCTACATCTGCGAATTCTTTTGGGTAAAAGGTTTTTGCCAATTTTAATGCAGCATGGAATCCGTATATGGATCTACTTGTGGCATGGGCAATCTCATATACATTTTTATTTTTAACTGCTTTTAAATTGTTCCAAGCTATTCTATTAACAATGTCAAACTTTGGAACCTTTGCTATGGAGCCCTCGTAATTGTCCATCCATCCTGCCCCGGAGCCGCTTAGTATTATAAAATCCGGATCAGCTTGTATAATGTATTCCGGATCCAATGTATTGCTGCCCCCTTTGCTTCCGGCTGTTTCCAATAAAATAGGATCTGCAATATTATCTCCGCCAGCTATTGCCATTAGAGTACCCCATCCGGAAGCACTTGAGCTTGTAGAACCAAATATTTGGGAGTATCCGGACTTTTCATAATAAAAAGTCGGTTTATCCGTCTTTTTATCAAGGTTTTTTGAAGCAATAAGCTTATATTGATTATCTATAAAGGATGCTGCCTCCTGAGCTCTTTCTTCTTTTTCAAATATTTCACCTAGTAGTTTTAAAGTATCCTGAACAGAGCTAGTAATTGATTTGCCTGGTACATCAATTAGTACTATAGGTATACCTGCAGCGGCTAATTGAGCTTCAATTTCCAAAGCATATTTATGGGCACCCATAGCAGAGTTTACAATTATTACATCCGGATCTGTGGCTAATATCATTTCCAAATCAAAAGGGGCATTGTGGTCTGAAATCTGACCTACATGTTTCATATAGCTCCCTACCACCGGTGAATATAATTTGGCATAGCCTTGAAGACCGCCGCCTCCATCCTGTCCAGAAGCAACAAGCATATCAAAAGCATCCTTGCCTAAAATGGGGATTATGAAATCGATTACATCCATTGTGCTTATACCGTATGTAGAAATAGGAGTATTAAGAGTCACTTTCCTTCCTTTTGCATCCCTTATTACTTTTGTCCCTGTTTTGGCAGCCTTCTCCGGCATGGAATCTATGTCCAACTCAAATACAACTTCTACAGATTCAATATTTTCAAAGCCATATGAAGTTGGATCCAATCCGGCACTAATAAGAGCATTGGCAACGGCAGCAATAATACCGTCTCCCGTCAAGGTTGCACCGCTTATACTATCAACAGATAGTGATTGGGCTGCTACGATTGCCTGAGGTATCTTTTCAATGGGAATATCACCGATGCCTTCAGTTTCATTATGATTTTCATCTACGACTATTTCTTTTATTTCGCCATTTTCGCCAAGACTTACTTCTACTTTGATTTTGCCATGATAAGCCTCGGCTTGGCCTTTGTATATACCGGAATAATCTGTAGCTAGGGTTTCCTCATTGTTTTTAATTTGACCGCATCCCATTAAAGCGGTTAAAATAAAAATGCTAATTAAAATAAACGATAATATTCTTTTCATTAAATCCTCCTTAGCTTTTAATTTGGCTATCTTCTCTATCTGTCTCGCTATGCAAATTGTTTTCATACTTTAGGTGTTTTGTCTTTATAGGGTTTTATATCCAATAAAGGTGTACCATCCAGCATATCCACACCTTGGAAAGTTATTTTGCAATTTTCTATACTAATAAGTTTTACAATAGTAACTCCAATCCCATTAGGTCTATTGGGGCTTCTTGTTGAAAACACACCAACAGGTTCTTGAAAACTAGGTGACTTTGTAATCAGTGTGTAGCCATAGGATTGATTAAAATGGAATATTAGCATGGCTGATGAAGCTGCTTTAATATCTCTAATGCCTTCACAATATTCTTTATACACATGAGCAATACCTAAAACGTTAGGATCATTATAGGGAGCCTCTGCTTTATAAGGAGGGATATTTAAGTCCTCTCTTGTCTTAAAGGGTGTTTGAATTATCCCTATAGGCTTTATAATAATATCTTTATTCATTTTTTCTCCTTTCTGCCATATAGGATAACTTTAAACTCTGCTTTTAAAATGAAAAATCCCTAATCCTTTCGGATTAGGGATAATCTCTCTAAAATTGTTCAGCCACTGAACCTATCCTTCCCTCCGAAGGTCACTCCATTACATTTAGGCAGGTCTCCTGACTTGTGATTCATCTTACTTTCAGCACCTTCCCGGATTTCTCCAGTGGCATGTGAGCTGATTTCATCCTCACTTACAGTAGCGGGGGCTGTATGGGACTTTAACCCATTTCCCTATTAATTCTTTGAAACCTAAAGTATATATTCAATTTCGATTTTCATATTATCATAATATGGTTTTATATACAAGATGTTTTTATTATAAAATTTTATGGCTTAGTTGTATAGTTACAATTCACATATTGTCAAATTAACTGATATGATTTTCTAAAACTAGATTATTAAATTTGCTGATATTACTGAACTGAATTAGGGCTTTTGGCCCCTGGCCTCCGGCTACGGGCTAAGAGCTAAGATGCTAGGGTATTCCTTTAAAGTTTTTTTGCAAGATGCTGTGTAATATATATTGACATAGTTTATATAAAAACTTTTTCTGTGCATATCCGTATCCCCGTCAGTGCTAATCCGTCATATAGATCATGCCAATCTGTGGTGGTTATCGCTTTTCCTACATTTCGCTAACAGCCTATAAGCCTCTCCACAACGTAATCTTTATCAAATATTAATAATCTTAAATATATAATAACATACAATGAGTGAACAGTAGAAAAAAACTTTTTCTATTAGATAAAAACCTTCTATATGTTAAAATTAAGATACATCA
>CAYMVQ010000021.1:0-3235 GCA_964394355.1 uncultured Clostridiaceae bacterium | reverse complement strand
AAAAACTTTTTCTATTAGATAAAAACCTTCTATATGTTAAAATTAAGATACATCAATGATATTAATGCTCAATTTATAGGAGATTGCAAAACTATAAAATAAAAATATTTAAAGAAAGGCGGGCTTATATGAAAAACATTTCAGTAATTTCTACTGGCGGCACTATTGCTATGAAATCGGATAAATCCGGTTTTGCCATACCAACCCTTGGCGCCAAGGAACTTATAGATACACTGCCGGGCATTGGTAAAGATATTGAGATTAGTGATATTTCTTTTAAGAATATACCCAGCGCACATATGACCTATGATGATTTAATGGAATTGAGGGAGCTTATAATTAATTTAAAGAATAAGGGCTTCCACGGCATTGTTATTACCCATGGAACGGACACTATGGAAGAAAGTGCTTATTTCCTTGACTTAACAACGAATGTAGAAATATCCATAGTTTTAACGGGTGCCCAGCGAAATCCTTCTTCCGTAAGCTCGGATACTCAACTTAATCTTATGGATTCCATTCTTGTAGCAGCAGATAATAAAACAGCTGAAATGGGAACAGTAATTGTTTTTTCTTCAGAGATTATTCCTGCAAGAGAAGCTACGAAATTTCACAAAAGCAGAGTAGATACCTTTAAGAGCTTGGAGTTCGGCCCCATTGGAACAGTAAACAATAATAAAGTTTTATGGTATAGAAGACCTTTAGTGAAGGATAGTTACGGAATAGGGGATTTGAAAAAGATTGTAGATATAATACCTTGCTATCTAGGTTCTGATTCAAGAATGATTGAAAATAGCATTGATTTTGGTGCTAACGGTATTATACTGCAAAGCTTAGGTGCCGGACATGTTCCAAAAGCTATGCTGCCCGGTGTTAAAAAAGCCATTGATAAAGGCATTCCTATGATTTTAACATCTAGGGTTCCTACTGGAAGGCTTTTGATCAATACCTATGGATTTGAAGGAGCAGAAATATACTTGCGAAAAGCGGGAATGATATTTGGCGGTGATTTAACTGCTATAAAGGCTAGGATAAAACTTCTAGTGCTATTATCTTTAGGCTATAATTATGATAAAATTCGTTATGAGTTTGAAAAGAATTTTTATTAGGGAGGTCAAAGACCTCCCCTATAATGTATAAGCTATGATTTACATATGTCTAATTCCCAGCTCTTAGCTTTTAGTTCTTAGCTCTTAGTTCTTAGCTCTTAGCTTTCATACCAGCCAGTCTTTCCAATATCTCACTGCTTCTCTTTAAAAAGCCTTCCAGCTTATCGGCTTCCAAGCCTCTACTACCCATCAAAGCCAAATCATAGATATGATTGCAAATAAGCTTAAAATCATCTTGCTTTTCTTCCTTGTCTGCCATTTCGTAAAGTGTATCTACTAGGCTATTATTTCTATTTAGAACTAAAGTCTCTTGACCTTTAAACATATGAGACATGTCTTCACCACCAAAAAGTGTGCTCATCTCCTGCATTCGTCTTTCATGCTCCGGCATTAAAAGTACTGCCTGAGGTTCGGATGTCTTGAGGTTTTCTACTTTAATTTCTAATTTTTCAATAGCTATAGCATCTTTTATTGCTTTTAGTACTTTTTCATCCTCTTCTTTTTCCACAATTCCATCGCCTTTTAAATCTTCGGATAAATCCGAGTCAATCCTATAAAACTTGATATTTCCTTCATACATTTCTAAATAACTTATAAAATGATTGTCTATAACAGAATCCAAAACTATAGCTTCTAAGCCTTGATCTTTAAAAAGTTTTATATATTGGGATTGTTGCTTTTTATCATTGGAATAAAAGATCTTGTTTTCTGCATTTTCATCATCCTTTTTACCGCCTACTTTTTCAAAGTACTCCTTTAAAGTTAGATAATTATCGTTTATTGATTTGAAAATCATGATATCTTTTATTTTATCATAAAAGTTTTTATCCTTTACGGAGCCATATTTTATAAAAGGACTGATATCTTTCCAAAATCCTTCATACTTTTCCCTTTCTTTTTCAAATAGCTCCATTAGTTTATCAGAAACTTTTTTTGTTATATGCCTTGAAAGCCTTATAACATTGCTGTCTCTTTGTAAAAAGCTTCGAGAAACATTAAGGGGTAAATCGGCACAGTCTATTGTGCCTTTTAAGAGCATTAAAAACTCCGGAATAATTTCCTTTATATTATCTGCAACGAATACTTGATTATTATAAAGCTTTATCTGCCCTTCATTTATCTCGTATTCATGGCGTAGCTTGGGAAAATATAAAATTCCCTTAAGGTTAAAAGGATAGTCAACAGATAAATGAATCCAGAAAAGAGGATCATTAAAATCATTGAATACTTTTTTATAAAAATCCTTATATTCTTCGTCAGTACAGTCCCTGGCATTTTTTAACCACAGTGGCTTTATATCATTAAGAGGTTTTTTCTCCTCATCTTTTTTCTTATATTTTTCATCTTCCAAATATATTTCTACCGGTAAAAATGCACAATGCTTTTCAATAATATTTCTTAGCTTATATTCATCTAAAAATTCTTCGCTTTCTTTATCCATATATAATGTTATAGTTGTCCCACGCTCCGCCCTATCCGATTGGATAATTTCAAATTCGGTGCCATCTTCACTTATCCACTTAACAGCCGCGGCTTCAGCTTGCCAAGATAAGGTATCTATCTCAACCTTTTCCGCTGCCATAAATGCAGAATAAAAACCAAGACCGAAATGTCCAATTATATCCGCTTCTTCCCCTACTTTATCCTTATATTTTTCCATAAACTCCGCAGCGCTGGAATAAGCCACTTGGTTTATATATTTTTTTATTTCTTCCGCTGTCATACCAATACCGTTATCTATAAACTTTATTGTTTTTTCGTCTTTATTAAAGCTGACGATTATTTCATATTTCACATCCTCAGCTACTTCTGCCTCACCTACAGATACGAGTCTTTTGAACTTATTTACCGCATCTACACCGTTACTGATTAGTTCTCTGATAAAAATATCTTTATCCGAATATAGCCATTTTTTTATAATAGGAAAAATGTTTTCCGCATGAACTGAAATATTTCCTTTCTCACTAATCACTATGTACACCTCCAAAAATTTATCTGCATTTTTATTTTAATATATTTTACATTTCTGTCAAGTGACACAGGGGGACGGCAGAGAACGACACAGGGGGAGCGACACAGGGGGACGGCAGACTGCGTAAAAACAACTTCAATAAAACACATTAGGA
>CAYMVQ010000020.1:0-34378 GCA_964394355.1 uncultured Clostridiaceae bacterium | reverse complement strand
GTATTGTACGGTTTTATACTTTTTCTTGAATTGTAAAAGTAAAATTGACCCCTGATATCAACGCAGTCTAATTTAGTCTTACAAAAGTTTTATCCTCCAAAGAATAGTTTATCTATTTTGATAAAGATTGCTTTGTAAAGAGGTTTGCAGCAAACAATTATATTACTTGATTTGATTATGAGTGAATTGCAGGGCTTTATAATATGTGGATTTAAGAAAATCAATAAAAGGCTTTATATAGATATTGAAGGTTTTTCCAGCTATATCCAATCTAAAAATTTCGCCCTTATCTAGTTTTGCATATATGGCATATTTATCGTCGTTTTTTTGCAGCATTTTCGAAGTTGCAATATCCGTGATATAAATCATGGAGATAAAGAATATTATACATAGTAAAACAACAACTGTGTTTTTTTGCCTTTCTTTTCTCCTAACTTTTCTTATTCTTTTATCTTCTGTTTTGTTCAAAATATTCACTCCTGCAAATCTTTTAAAACTTCTCCTATAACATTCGACATAAGTTCTGCAGAATAATTGGCCTCGTCAATTGTATTTAACATACACCCTACTTCAATTAAAATGGCATAATTGCTTATATATAAATTATATTTACTTCTAGTTTTTTTATCAGTTTTTAAGTATAGTCCAGGGTATAGTTTATCCATTTTTCTTTTAATATATGCTGCGAATTTCTCCAACTCACCGTAATTATCATTTGCACTACTTATGACAAGCATTATTCTAGCTGCACTTTTACCATTTATCATGGATGTATATTCACTTTTTTTAGTTTTTTTATGTTCATTATTTAAAACAGTAAAAGCATCCCTATGTATATCTAAAAAAACCTTTAAGGATTTATTTTTTGCTGTTTGTTGCTTTATTGTAGCAAGAGAATTTGTATAAGAATAAGCGTAGGAATCTTTATCATGATACGTTTTATCATGAACAACTTTATAATTATATTTTTTTTCCAAGTTTTTTGCCATTATGCTACCTACGGATATAACATTGTATTTTTCATTAAGGGTGTGATAATTTCCATCCGTATATGGTGTATAACTTTCTGTTGCATGACTGTGGTATATTAATATTTCTGGGTTCTTTTTTAATAATACAATCTTATTTGGTATTTTTATGTTTTGTGAAAACTCTTCTTTAGCTATTCCAACTTCTGCTGATATATTAACATTATCCTTTTGCTCATCCCATTCTTTCGCTATATATTCATCTTCTTCACTAAAAAAAATTTCACCTTCAGGAACATCAGAATAATTTTTAATATTTTTTAAATCGCTCTTAGTTTTGCTTGCTTTTACAATGCTATCAATATCTTTCAACTCTAAAAAGCCAAAAAAGCAGTATTTCATATAATCTAACGGTTCAAAGCCAACTCTTTTTTTATAATCATTGTGTATTAAAGTGGCAGATGCTATATTTTTTATATTATTTTTATCTAGGCATGCAAATCCAGGTACAGAATGATGTAAGATTTTAGAACATATATATTCTGGTGATAATTTGTAAAGACTATATGATGATATAGATATAGTTGCCGTAAATACGGCTAATACTAATACTGGCAAAAGGTTTGTTTTATAATTTTTTCTTATGCCCAAATTAACCTACTCCTCTAAGCAATGATACGAATAAAGCACATATTCACTTATCTAGTTTAAATATGTGCCTTACAAAAAATACAATGGACTACTATGACTTTATGCTTTACCTTATCTTTTATATGCTTATAATTAGCACAATATGCTAATTATAATGCGTACTAGTTTAAAAACCTTCCAAGGTCATCCATATGAATACCTGGGTGCAGTGAAATATTCAAACCGTCTGCAATTACATCAGATATATCCTCTATTATGCTGTCTATCTCCTTCGGTGTCACCATAAGATTTTTCATTTCATCAGAAAAAACTTCATTTATAAGTTGAGTCTTTTCTTCTCGGTTTAAATTATTTAACATGTCAAATAGTCCTTTGTTATTTTTACCTTCTTTTATAAGCCCTTCTATAATCATATCTATAGTGTCATTTGCCATAGTAGCAGCATCAACAACTGTTGGTATACCTATAGCTATAACTCTGACACCAAGGCTATTTTCACTAAGCTCTTTTCTGTTATTGCCCACCCCAGAACCTGGATTGATTCCCGTGTCGGATATCTGTATAGTTGAATTTATTCTATCCATTTTTCTCGAAGCTAAGGCATCAATGGCGATAATTAGATCTGGCTTTATATGATTGATTATTCCCTGGACTATTTCTCCGGTTTCTATACCAGTTATGCCTAGTACTCCTGGGGATATAGCCGATACAGGTCTTACACTGTCATCTATTTGCTCCGGAACATATTCTGTAATATGTCGCGTTACCATTACCTTTTCCGCTACTTTTGGGCCTAACGCATCTGGAGTTATATTCCAATTTCCCAGACCCACTATTAACACAGAGGAATCTTCTTTTAAATCAGCTAGCTTTATTAGCTCACCTGCTAATACCCTACTAACATCTTCCATTAAGTCAATATCTCTATTTTTAAAGTCCGGAGTTTCTATTGTTATATAGTTGCCTATGGGTTTTCCTATAGCTGCTGATCCAATTTCATCGGTTATTTGTACTTTTGTCACTTTTATATTTTTTCTTTCAGAGCTTACTTCTATTTCTATGCCTGGAATTTTCCTTTTGTTTTCTTCCTCAAAGTATTCTTTAGCTTCTATAGCCAAATCCGTTCTTATGCTACTTATGATCATCACGCCCCTATCAATATTATGCTATTAACTTTATCGCTTATTTTTTAGTTTTACCAATAATTACTGTAATATTCTCAATTTACTGTTTGTATTAATATATGTTAGTATTAATATATACAATAGTTATTATTTGAAAATATTAACAATTCCATGAGTAATCAAGTTAGGAGCTTATTATGTATCACGTATTTGTTGTAAATGAGAATACTTTTAAATATCACTTAGAGTATAAGTTTGCAGGTACTGGCGCCCAGGATAGAAAAAGCCCTTTTTTAGCTGATGCTAATACGGGCTCCATTCATAGCACTACAGAAAGAAACTTAGTAGGTATGATTGCGGATGTTTCACGCATAAGAGTTGGAGATAAAATTATTTTTTATTTACAGGCTTCCGGAGAAAGACAAGGCACTTTTTATGGGGTTTTTAAAGCTAATTCAAAAGCTTTTTTTAATGAAAACAACGAAAAAAATTACCTAATAGATAAATTAGGCAAAGGCTTATCCTATAGGATTGCAATTGAACCAGATATGGTTTTCCCATTAGGTATTACGGAGCATGAGTACTTGGATAGCTTAGAAGGGAAAGATCACCCTTATCAAATATGTTGGAGCTTGATTTACCGCAAGTTGAAGGGAAATCGCGGTTGTACAATGATAACAGATTATGAATTTGAAGATTTAATAAATAAGCTAAACAACAAAAACAATGGTAAAACCATTGATAGTAAGAACTTTACTTTTGACATCAATTCAAATAAAATAGTTGCTCACAATGTGCTTTATGAATATGATGGTAAAAAGGATTCACTGGACATAACAAAGAGAATGCTTTTTAAAGCTAATCGGAATAATGCTTTCGAAGTACATCTTCAGGCATATTTATTGCAAAATTTTGAAAGAGAAAATCTTAGGAAACTATTATTACCAAAGCCAGAAATAGGATGCTGGATTGGAAATGAAGTATCATGTGGAGTAGGAATGCAGCGAATTGATATTTTAGTAAAACAAGAGACTAAGGATAAGGTGTTTATCAAAGTTATTGAACTTAAATGCACGGAAGCTTATTATTCAATTTTGTCTTTACAAATACCCTGGTATTTGGAGTGGGTAATTGATTATGTTGCTCCTAACTATGCGGAAAAAACAATATACCTAATACCTTGCATAGTAGCGAAGCCTACTAAAGATGATGAATTTTTAAAGGCAGCTAGAAACTTTAACTATAAAATTCGACACGCCAATATTTTACTTAAGCCCCTTGAGTATATTTCTTTTGAAATTAGTAGAGATAGCATTAATTTTAGTAAAATAATTTAAGCTAATTTACTTTTTTAAAAATAAATATATATTCGTGTTTAAAAATATAAAAATCACTCGCTAAAGCTCTATATCGCCAAATGGCCCTTTGGTTCGCCTTACCTTTGGTTTCTTCAAAATTTTTTACTAAAATAGCTTTTAACAAATAGCTGCGTTGTAAAAATAGATTCATGCAATGGAATCCCAAAGGGATTATTTGGCTATTGGCGTACTTATCACCAATAACAACAGCACAATATCTATCTTTTTCCAAATGCCTACAAGTGTTATCAATAACCTGCCCAAAACTATTAAGGAATTCATCTAAAGTTTTTGTGTTTGATAAGTCTTTCGGGCTATCAGAAAATTTTAGTATATCCCAATAGGGTGGATGTAAAATAATAAATTGAAATTTTTTTATATTGTTGTTAATTTTTATTGCATCTATATCTATATCCCTGCTGTCGCCAATATAGATTTTAGTAATGGAAAACTCATTCTTTTCGGTTAATAACTTTTCTTTAGCTCCATTGGCAACAGTTTTTAGTAATTCTATGCCAATTGAGTTGCGATATAGGCGTTGTGCCTCTATGAGGGAAGTGCCACTACCCATAAATGGATCTAAAATCCAGTCTCCTTTTTTCGTATATCTACGAAATAGTTGGTTGGGTATTTGTGGTATAAAATTACCATGATAGCTGCTAGAATGCACGCCAGAATTATCCCTCTTATCTATTATCCAAAGAGAGTCAGTGTAAATATCATCGTATGTTTTCCATTTCTTCATATCTATATCATTATATTTTGCCATTTTTATCACCTACAATTATTTAATAAGGCAATGGAGATATTCGACTGTAGAAGAGGCTTTATGGTTTCGATTCTCTTCTTTATCTGCCCTAAATCTTCGATATTCAGTAGTAGCTACTTGATATTCCCCGTATTTCTCCATTATTGATTTTATTAAATTTAAATCCATAAGTCCCTCATTATTATAACTCAAAAAAATAAATTTAAATTTTGCATTTGCTATTAAATCTTCAAAAACTGTTTGTACAGTTCTTTTGGAGCAGAAATCACTTTTTTGATCGCTATAATCCCTTAATCCAGTTTTACCGCTTAGAATAGGATTATCATACCTTGATATAGTTTCTAAGACATGGTAATTTGCGCAATATTGCCGTGCATTATAAGGCGGATCAAGATAGAGGACATCACCTTCCACTTCTCTTATTAGCTCATTTATATCTTTAATATAAACGACTCCATTGCTATCTCCATCAATAACTGGTAATAGCTCCAATTTAAATTTTTTTGCTGCAGATCTTTTTAAATGTTTTAAAAATGCACCATAGACTGAGGCAGTATTTGCGTATTTGTCTATTGAATTAATTAAACTTGCAAGATAATAATAATACTGTTTTATGTTTATTTCATTTGAATTCTTAAGCCTTTCTAACTCTTGCCTTATGGCATCACATTTTCTGCCATTATAATTAGAAAAATAGTTTCTGCCGCTCCCGGACCCTAGGCAATAGTTATTGAATACAAATCCATCTATGCCTTTGAGAGAGTTTAAGTAATTAAGTAACGAAGCATCTATAGGGGGATTGTTTTCAATATAATGTTTATTTAAAACATAGCTATAATGTTGAATATCGTTGGCGATAACTTTGCAATTATTTTCCTTGAAGGTAGCTCCAACTATGCCGGTGCCGGCGAATAAATCTGCAAATACATAGTTATCCCCCTTTTTATAATTTGTGACTTCATAAATAGTATCTTGTAAAAAATCTATCAAAGAAAGTTTTGAGCCTATATAATTCATATTTTTTGCCTCTTTTCCAAATGTTAAATAATTTTATTGTTTGAAAGGTTTTTTAGACACATTGTCTCAATTATATCATAAAGATTATAGTATTAGTCAAATCAGTTCAGTATCATTATAGTCCAGTTATAGCTATATTCTTGCAGCTCACCTCTTATATGACTTCTTTAGCTTGCAGTTCATTTAAGGTATGATTTTGTATTTTTTTAGAGTATTATCAAATATAATAATCTGCTGGTATTAAATAATTATATTAATTGATTCGGCAAGATGTGCATGGTAATTTCTTTAGAGTACGTATCTTATATATTTGTCACTTTCAAGTTAATATGGTATATGTTATAATTTGATATGCATTATTTTATATCAAAGATTAAAAATAATGATAAATTCAAAGATTATAATTAAAAACGGTGAACCCGTTTTTCTTATCTAATAATTCTAATGGGGGAAGTACAAATGCAAGAAAACAGTCAAAAGCATATAAGAAATTTTTGTATTATTGCACATATTGACCATGGCAAATCCACTCTTGCCGATAGAATGATAGAAAGAACTGGGGTAATAGCCAGGAGAAATATGGAATCACAAGTGTTGGATAATATGGATTTGGAAAAAGAAAGAGGCATTACCATCAAACTTACTTCTGTAAGACTAAATTACAAGGCAAAGGATGGAAATACTTATGTATTTAATTTAATAGATACACCGGGACATGTAGATTTTACCTATGAAGTTTCCCGAAGTCTTGCGGCATGTGAAGGTGCCATAGTAGTAGTAGATGCAACTCAAGGCATAGAAGCCCAAACCTTAGCTAATGTATATTTAGCTTTGGACAATGATTTGGAATTATATCCGGTTATAAATAAAATTGATTTACCCAGTGCAGATGTGGAGTTTGTAAAAAAAGAAATAGAAGATGTAATCGGACTTGATACGGAATATGCTTCGCTAATATCTGCAAAAGAAGGGATTGGTATTGATGAGGTTTTGGAGGGAATAATTAAGTTTATACCTGCCCCCAAAGGGGATATGGAAAAACCTTTTAAGGCATTGATATTTGATTCTCTTTACGATAGTTATAAAGGTGTAATTGCCTATATCAGAGTATTTGATGGAAGTATTGAGCCTGGTACCATAATAAAAATGATGTCAACAGGAGCTCAGTATGAAGTTATTGAAGTAGGAACACTAAATCCAGGCTTTAATCCTTGTAATCAGCTTTCAGCTGGTGAAGTGGGTTATATAAGCGGAAGCATTAAAAATGTCAGGGATGTTCATGTAGGGGACACCATTACGGATGCTAAAAATCCCTGTGACCAAGCATTACCAGGGTATCGCAAAGTGACTCCTATGGTATATTGTGGCATATATCCCTCAGATGGAGCAGATTATAATGACTTAAGGGATGCTTTAGAAAAGCTTCAATTAAACGATGCCGCCTTATTATTTGAACCAGAAGTTTCCGTAGCTTTGGGTTTTGGATTTAGATGTGGTTTTTTAGGACTTCTTCATATGGAGATAATACAAGAAAGGCTGGAAAGAGAACATAATCTTGATTTAGTAACTACTGCACCCAGTGTAATATATCAGGTTATAAAAACAAATGGAGAAAAAGTGGAAGTATCAAATCCTACGAATTTGCCACCGCCACAAGAAATTGATTACATGGAAGAGCCTATTGTGGAAGCCTCTATAATGTCTCCCACAGAATACGTAGGGCCTATTATGGAGTTATGTCAAAATAGAAGAGGCGTATTTATAAATATGGAGTATATAGAAGAAAAAAGGGCTATTTTACATTATGATTTGCCTTTAAATGAGATTATATATGATTTTTTTGATGCATTGAAATCTAGAACAAAGGGTTATGCTTCTTTTGATTATATATTAAAAGGTTATACAAAATCTGACTTAATTAAATTGGATATTTTACTAAATTCTGAAATTGTTGATGCTTTATCTTTTATTGTTCATAAGGATAAGGCATATAACAGGGGAAGGGCAATAGCTGAGAAATTAAAAGATGTTATACCTAGACAGCTTTTTGAAATACCTATTCAAGCAGCAATAGGACAAAAAATTATTGCCAGAGAAACAGTGAGGGCCCTTAGAAAAGATGTTTTGGCTAAGTGTTACGGTGGGGATATAACAAGGAAAAAGAAACTTTTAGAGAAGCAAAAAGAGGGCAAAAAAAGGATGAGGCAAGTAGGTAGTGTTGAACTGCCTCAGGAAGCTTTTATGTCTGTTTTGAAGCTTAATGATTAGGTGATAATATGAAAGAAATTGCCTTATATGTTCATATACCCTTTTGTAGAAGAAAATGCCTGTATTGTGATTTTAATTCTTATGAAAGAAATGATGAAGACAGCTATATAGAAGGGCTATGCAAAGAAATTACTGGTTATTTAAGCAAAGAAGATTTAAAATTCAAAACGGTTTTTATTGGTGGGGGTACCCCCACCTTTATTAAATGTGAGAATATAGAAAAAATAATGAAATTAATAACTCCTTTTATAAAGAAAGATGCTGAAATTACCATAGAGTGTAATCCTGATACAGTAAATAAAGCATCCTTAAGAGAGTATTATAATATGGGGATCAATAGGCTAAGCATAGGTTTGCAAGCCAAGCAAAATTATTTACTAAATATAATAGGGCGAATACATGATTATGAAGGCTTTTTAAATTGTTATACAATGGCAAGAGAAGAAGGCTTTAAAAATATAAATATTGACTTAATGTTTTCACTGCCAAACCAGGATGTAAGAATGTGGGAAGAGACGCTAAAAAATATTTGCCGTCTTGAGCCTGAGCATATTTCTTGCTATAGCCTAATATTGGAAGAATCTACACCGTTGTACGCAATGGTTAGATCCGGCCAATTTCAATTGCCTGATGAAGATACGGATAGGGAAATGTACTATTTAGCTAAAGAAATTTTATTTGAAAATGGATACAAGCAATATGAAATATCGAATTTTTCAAAACCAGGCTACAAGTGTTCACATAATTTAATATATTGGAGAAATGAAGAATACTTGGGAGTAGGTGCCGGAAGCCATAGCAAAATAGGTCAAAGAAGGTTTTGGAATATAAAGTGTATTGATGAATATATTGAAGCAGTAAAAAACAAGAAAAGTCCGATAGAGGGATTTGAAGATATAAGTGAAAGTGAAGGTATATGGGAAACCATTATTTTAAACTTACGATTAAAAGAGGGTATAAATACTTATGAATTTTACAAAAAACATGGACAGGATTTTATGTTTATATATAGAGATATAATAAAAGAGCTTATAAATGAGGGCCTATTGGAAATAAAGGGTGATAATATTAGTTTGACGGAAAAAGGTATAGATTTATCAAATATGGTGTTTATTAGATTTTTAAAATAATGAAAAAAAATTGCCTAAAACTATAGACAAAAAAATGAAGCAATGATATTATAATATCAGAATTAGCACTCGATGAGTGCGAGTGCTAACAAAGGTGGTGGTAAGGTGCAGCTTAATAATAGAAAAAGACTGATTTTGCAGGCAATTATTGAGGATTACATTAATACTGCTGAGCCAGTAGGGTCGCGAACTATTTCAAAAAAATATATAACAAGTGTCAGTTCTGCCACAATAAGAAATGAAATGGCTGATTTGGAAGAAATGGGATATATTGAACAACCATATACTTCTGCTGGCAGAATTCCTTCAGACAAAGGTTATAGATTATACGTGGACTCAATAATGGACCAAAACATTGTAAATGCTAAGAAAATTGAATTTATTAAAAAGGAGTTCTTGGAAGCATTAGGAGAAATAGACGATTTGATAAAGCATGCATCAAAAATACTTTCCAATATGACTAAATATACTTCCATAGCCATGGCACCTCAGTTTGGAGGGACATGCTTAAAACATATACAATTAATAAGCATTGATGATTTTAATATTCTTTCCGTTGTAGTAACTGATGCTGGTATTGTAAAAAACGGTGTTATAAGAACAGAAGAAAGAATAGATTCTCATACTCTTGAAAAAATAACAAATATGTTAAATGATAAATTATCTGGTTTATCTTTAGATCAACTAAATAAAGTGGATATAAGAAATTTAACTAGTGAAGGCAATGGGTATAAAGAAGTTTTACTTAAGGTTTTACCTGAGCTATTTCAAGCTCTCAAATATTCCGATAAGGCTGAAGTATACCATGATGGTATATCAAATATACTTGAGTTGCCTGAATATAGTGATGTACAAAAGGCAAAAGAGTTTTTAAATGTCCTCGATGAAAATGATTTGCTATATAAAGTTATGGATGAAGCAGTAGATGATTTGTCTGTTACTATAGGCAAAGAGAATAAACTAACACAATTAAAAAATTGCAGTTTGATTACGGCTACTTATAGTTTAAACGGCAAAACCATAGGTTCTATCGGGGTAGTAGGACCCACTAGAATGGAATACTCAAAGGTTATTTCCATAGTTGATTGTTTAACCCAAAATCTAAATGATATTTTATCAAGAATATTGAAAACATAGTTTAATATGATAAAAGTTTTAATATAAATTGATGGGTGGGATAAGTATTGAAGGAAAACAATATAAATGAAGCTAATGACAGCCTTTTTGAAAAGGCGGAAGACGAGGTTTTAGGTGATATAAACAATAAAAAGGATGAGGAGCTAGACAAGGATAATGAAAAAGAAATCATAGAAAAATACGAGCTAAAATTAAAAGAGAGCAGTGAAAGACTCATAAGGCTCCAGGCGGATTTTGAAAATTTCAAAAAAAGAGTGGCCAAGGAAAGGGAAGAAGTATATCTGTACTCATTGGAAGGGATAATGACACAACTTCTATCTGTTGCGGATAATTTTGATAGGGCCCTTGATTCTTTTAAGGTAGGGAAGCTTGACAAAGAATATATTGAAGGAATTAAGATGGTATATGATAATTTTTTGGAGATACTTTATAAAAATGGATTAACTGAAATAGAAGCCATAGATTGTATTTTTGATCCCAATTATCACCATGCAGTTATGCAGGAAGAAGGAGAAGAGGATGATAATACGGTTAAGGAAGTTTTTCAAAAAGGATATATGTTAAATTCAAAAGTGATAAGACCATGTATGGTAAAAGTCGCTATTAAAAAATAAAATTGTTTTAATATAAGGAGGAAAAATAATATGGCAAAAGTTATAGGCATTGACTTAGGAACGACAAATTCTTGTGTAGCAGTTATGGAGGGCGGGGAGCCTGTTATAATACCAAATGCTGAAGGCAATAGAACTACACCGTCTATTGTTGGTTTCTCAAAAAACGGAGAGAGACTGGTTGGACAAATTGCAAAAAGACAAGCAATAACTAATCCAGACAGGACTGTGCTTTCAATAAAAAGAGAAATGGGATCAAACTTTAAAGTAATAATAGATGATAAAACATATACACCACCGGAAATTTCGGCAATTGTTCTATCTAAATTAAAGCAGGATGCCGAAGCGTATCTTGGTGAAAAAGTTACCCAAGCAGTTATTACTGTGCCTGCTTACTTTAGTGACAGCCAAAGGCAGGCAACCAAAGATGCGGGTAAAATAGCGGGCCTAGAAGTACTAAGAATAATAAATGAACCAACTGCAGCAGCTTTATCATATGGGCTGGACAAAGAGCATAACCACAACATTTTAGTATTTGATTTGGGTGGCGGTACTTTTGACGTTTCAATACTTGAGTTAGGAGACGATGTGGTTGAAGTGTTAGCCACAAGTGGTAATAATAAACTTGGCGGTGACGATTTTGATGAAAGGGTAATGAAATATTTAATAGAAGAATTTAAAAAAGACCAAGGCATTGATTTATCTAATGATAAGATGGCCATACAAAGGCTTAAAGAAGCAGCGGAAAAGGCGAAGATTGAGCTATCAAGTGTTTTGCAAACAAATGTTAATTTACCTTTTATAACTGCTGATACAACAGGACCTAAACATTTGGACATAACTATTAGCAGATCTAAGTTTGATGAGTTAACACATGATTTAGTAGATGCTACTATGGTTCCTGCTAAAAAGGCCTTAGATGATGCCGGTTTGGCTGCTGATAAACTAGATAAAATAATTTTAGTAGGGGGCTCAACACGGATACCTGCAGTGCAAGAAGCCGTAAAGAAACTAACAGGCAAGGAACCATATAAAGGTGTTAATCCTGATGAATGTGTGGCCCTTGGTGCCGCGTATCAAGCAGGAGTCTTGGGTGGAGAGGTAAAAGATGTGTTGCTATTAGATGTAACGCCATTAACACTGGGGATTGAAACATTAGGCGGAGTGTTCACAAAACTTATAGATAGGAATACAACTATACCTACAAAAAAGAGTCAGATTTTTTCTACGGCCGCCGATGGTCAAACTAGTGTAGAAATACACGTTCTCCAGGGCGAAAGAGAAATGGCAGCTTATAATAAGACTTTAGGAAGATTTCAATTAACGAATATTCCTCCAGCACCGAGGGGGGTTCCGCAAATTGAAGTGACTTTTGATATAGATGCTAATGGAATTGTACAGGTTTCAGCTAAGGATCTAGGTACAGGAAATGAGCAAAACATTACTATAACCGCAAGCTCAAATTTATCTGATGAAGATATTGACAAAGCTGTAAAAGAAGCAGAAAAATTTGAACAAGAAGATAAAAAGAAAAAGGAAGAAGTGGAAATTCGAAACCATGCAGATAGTCTAGTATATCAAACTGAGAAATCGTTAGAAGAGCTAGGTGATAAATTAAGCTCCGAAGATAAGGCTAAAATTGAAGGAGAATTGAATAATGTAAAAGAGGCATTAAAAGGTTCAGATAACGAAAAAATAAAATCAGCAACAGAAGATTTAACAAAAGTGTTTTATGATATTTCTTCCAAAATATATCAAGCCACAGAAGGGCAGCAGCCACCAGAAGATGAAGGATTTAGTGAGGCTCAAGGTGATGATGGCACAATAAATGCTGATTACAAAGTAGACGATGATAAATAACATTTTTAATAAATAAGTAATAAAAAGTCAAATTGCAGCCCGAAGATTGAATAATAATTTTTTCGGGCTGAATCCTTGGAATTATATTATATTAAATTTTAATTATAAAAATACTTATGATTTAATAAAAGTTTTGTTTATAAGGTTTTTAAATAAGGTGGTGATAAAATGGCAGATAAGAAGGATTATTATGAGGTTTTAGGTGTAGATAAAAAAGCTTCCGATGATGAAATAAAAAAGGCATTTAGAAGATTGGCAAAGAAATATCATCCGGATATGAATTCCGGTGATAAAGAAGCAGAAAATAAATTTAAAGAAGTAAATGAAGCTTACGAGGTTTTAGGGGATAAGGAAAAAAAAGCAAAGTATGATCAATTTGGTCATTCTGCCTTTGACCCTAATAGTTTTTCCGGTGGTGGTTTTGGTGATTTTGGCGGTTTCACCGGTGGCTTCGGTGGCTTTGGAGATATATTTGAAACGTTTTTTGGTGATGGTGGTTTTGGATTTTCTACATCAGGGAGGGCTAGGAATACAGGTCCCCAAAGAGGCAATGATATAAGATTTGATATAGAGATCAAGTTTGAGGAAGCTGCTTTCGGAGTAAAGAAGGACATTAGGATAAGTAGAAATGAAAACTGCCAAGATTGCAATGGTAGCGGTGCCAAGTCCGGAAGTGGTATAGAAACATGCAAAAAATGTGGCGGTACTGGTGAGGTAAGGTTTACGCAAAATAGTGCTTTCGGCAGAATAGTGAATGTAAGGGTATGTGACAATTGTAGAGGTGAAGGCTCGGTAATTAAGGATCCTTGTACTACTTGCTCCGGTAAAGGTATTTTAAGAAAGAATAGAAAAATTACCGTTGAGATACCTGCAGGAGTTGATAACGGATCTATACTAACCCTTAGAGGGGAAGGAGAACCTGGCTTAAGAGGGGGGCCAAAAGGAGACCTATATATTTATATTAGAGTAAGGCCCCATAAAATATTTAAGAGAGATGGAATAGATTTGCATTGCGAGGTGCCAATAAGCTTTGTGACTGCTACATTAGGCGGCTCAATAAATGTTCCCACATTGGATGGGGACACTGCCTTTAGTATTGGAGAGGGTACAGAGACAGGTAGTACTTTTAAAATCAAAGGTAAAGGTTTACAAAGTTTAAAGAGTAGATATAAAGGAGATTTATATTTTACTGTGAAGATAAAGGTGCCAAAGAAACTAGATGAAAAACAAAAAGCAGCATTAAAATATTATGCCGATACAATGGGCGAAAGCTACAGTGAATCGGATAAGTCCTTTTTTGGTAGGGTCAAGGATGCGTTTGGGAAATGATTTACATTGCATATACGGTATTAACTACAACTGAGTCAAGCGATGCCATAGCTTATTTATTGGAACAAGAGGGTGCTTTAGGTATATCAATAGAAGACCCTTTTGATTTTATGATGCTTAATAAGGATAAAAAATATTGGGATTATACGGATTTAACATTGATTGAAGCATTAGGTACAGATGTGAAGGTAATAGGGTATTTTATAGATTATATTGATGATTTGGAAGAGAAGGTTAAAAGAATCTCGGAATACGGCTTAAACATAGGTAAAGGTCAGATAATTACAAGCGAAGTGGATGAAGAAGATTGGTCACAAAGCTGGAAAAAGTACTTTAAACCTTTCAAAGTTAGCGAAAGAATCGTTATAAAACCCACTTGGGAGAAATATGATAAGGAAGAAAACGATATAGTAGTGGAAATTGATCCCGGAATGGCTTTTGGTACGGGTAACCATGAAACTACAAATATGTGTCTAAAATTCCTGGATAAATATGTAGAAGAAGGAAACTCTATTATAGATGTAGGCTGTGGTTCGGGGATATTGGGCATAGCAGCTGCAAAGTTGGGAGCTAAGGAAGTACTATGTATTGATTTGGACAAAAATGCATGTAAGACGGCTAAAGATAATGTGGTTTTGAATAATGTTAGTAATATAATAAATGTTAAAAGAGGCAATTTACTCAACTCGGTAAATAAAGGTACAAATATGATAGTTGCCAATATTATTGCTGATATTATTATTAATTTGGCAGCTAGGGCCTTTGATCTAATAAAACCCGGAGGATATTTTATATCATCGGGAATTATCAGTGAAAGAAAGAATGATGTAATCAAGGAATTGCAAAAAAATAATTTTAAAATACTAGAAATAATGGAGATGGGCCAATGGTGTAGTATTGTTGGGAGAAGGAAATAGTATGCATAGATTTTTTATTGATAAAGAGAACATAAAAGATAGCATGGCTATTATTACAGGTGAAGACGTAAATCATATCACCAATGTTTTAAGACTAAAAGAAAATAAAAAAATAATTCTATGTGATAGTGAAGGTACAGATTATCTAGTTGTAATAAAAAGCATCGCTAAACATCAAGTAATAGGAGAAATTATAAAAAAAGAAATGTCTATAGGGGAGATTGACATAGACATAACATTATATCAAAGCATTCCCAAGCTGACAAAGATGGATTTAATTATTCAAAAATGTACTGAATTAGGAGTAAGCAAAATAGTACCTGTATTAAGTTCACGTACAATTGTTAAATTGGTTTCGAAAAAAGATGAGTTAAAAAAGGTTGAAAGGTGGAGAAAAATAGCCAAAGAGTCTGCCAAGCAAAGTTGCCGCGGGAAAGTGCCTAATATTCATATACCCATCACTTATGAAAAAGCTTTGGAAGATTCCTTATCTAAAGATTTAGTTTTAATTCCTTATGAGAAAGAAAGAAATGGCAACATAAAAAAAATACTCAAAACCAGTATGGTTAATTCAATTGGAATATTTATAGGCCCTGAGGGAGGATTTGAAGCTAATGAAATAGAATCCGCTGTAAAACGTAAAGGAATACCCGTTACTCTTGGTAATAGAATATTAAGGACGGAAACAGCAGCTTTCATGTTGATTAGCTGCATTCTTTATGAATATAATCAAATTTAGTAAAGGTAAAAAACGGAGGAAATGCGTTGAAAAAGGTAGCATTTTACACACTTGGTTGCAAAGTTAATCAATATGAAACTGAATCAATGGCAGAGGCTTTTGAAAAAAAAGGCTATGAAATTGTTGATTATAGCGAATTTGCAAATATTTATATAATAAATACTTGTACGGTTACAAACATGAGTGATAGGAAATCAAGACAAATGATTAGAAAAGCTCTGAATTGCAATAAAAAAGCTTTTATCGCTGTAGTAGGCTGTTATTCCCAAATTGCACCTAGAAAGCTTTTGGATTTAGAGAATGTCAAGCTTGTCATTGGCACAAATAATAGATCAAAGATAGTAGAGCTTGTAGAAGATGCCATTAACAAAGGTGAAAAAATAAATGCAGTGACTGATATAATGGAAGTAGAAGAGTATGAAGAAATGAGAGTTAGGCAATATAAAAATAGAACCAGGGCTTTTGTAAAAATTCAGGAGGGCTGTGAGCAGTATTGTTCCTATTGCATTATTCCTTATACAAGGGGACATATAAGAAGCAGAAGCATGAACAGTATCTTGCTGGAAGTGGAGGAGCTTGCTAATAACGGCTTTATGGAAATAGTGTTAACAGGCATTCATATAGGGTCCTATGGTAAAGATATAAGCGGAGCGGGTTTAATTGATATAATAGAAAAAATACACGAAATAGATGGAATAAAAAGAATAAGAATGAGTTCTTTGGAACCAAAAACTTTAGATGATAATTTTATTTGTAGACTTTCAAACTTAGAAAAACTATGCCCTCATTTTCACCTTTCTCTACAAAGCGGATGTGATGAGACGCTAAAGAGAATGAATAGAAAATATACTACGGATGAATATAAAAAAGTCGTAAACAAGCTTAGAAGCGTATTTCAAGATGTAAGTATAACTACAGATATAATAGTTGGTTTTCCCGGTGAAACGGACGATGAGTTTAATAAAACTTTGAAATTTATCGAAGATATATCTTTTAGCTCTATGCATATATTTAAATACTCCCCTAGGACAGGGACTCCGGCAGCTAGATATCCAAATCAAATAAGTAAGAAAATTAAAGAAATAAGAAGTAAGAAAGTTTTCCAATTGGCAAAAGACAATGAACAAAAATTTTTAGAAGGGTTTATTAATAAGGAATTAAGTGTTCTTTTTGAACAAGAACAAAAACATAATAAATATCACTATGAAGGACTTACACATAATTATATAAGGGTAATAGCAGAAGAAAAAGATAATATTTGTGGAAAGCTTTTGAATGTAATAATAACAGAAGTAAAGGAAGACCATGTAAAGGGAAAAATAATAAAAGAATAACAGCTTTTAAAGGATTTTTTGATATTATTGTTGAATACTTAATTAAGGTGCTTATTGTTTATGCATATTTCACATCTACTTGTATGCAAAAGATTATTTATATCCTAAACAATAGCTAAAGGCTTATTAGATTTTGGGGAGGTGAGTAAATTGGACGATTGCATTTTTTGCAAAATCATAAAAGGTCAAATACCTTGCGATAAAGTATACGAAGACGATAAAGTTTTGGCTTTTAACGATATTAACCCCGAAGCACCTATACATTTTCTAGTAGTACCCAAAAAACATATAGAATCTATTATGGATTTTAAGGAGGACAATTACTCCATAATTAATCATATAATAAAAATCATTTCAAAAATTGCTAAGAGCAAGGATTTGGATAATGGTTTTAGAATTGTTAATAATATTGGTAAGGATGGAGGACAGACAGTTCCCCATATACACTTTCATGTGCTTGGGGGTAGGTTTTTGCAATGGCCACCGGGTTAGTATTAGCACTAAACCTTTTATTGACACCTTACTTAAATGTACTGTATAATGAAATATGTGTTTAATTTGTCCCGCTTTAATGCTGTTTAGTTATGCGCAATGATTGTTACCGGCGGAGGGAGGGTATATTGGATGTCAGAAATTCGTGTTGGAGAAAACGAAACTTTAGAAAGTGCATTAAGACGTTTTAAAAAGAAATGTGCTAGATCAGGTGTTTTAGCCGAAGTAAGAAAAAGGGAACACTATGAGAAGCCCAGTGTTAAAAGAAAAAAGAAATCTGAAGCAGCTAGGAAAAGAAAATTTAGATAAAGAAGGTTGATTATATGACTTTCAAGCAAGTTTTGTTGCAGGATTTAAAAACTGCAATGAAAGAAAAAGATAAGATTAGAAAAAACGTAATTACCATGGTAAGGGCTGCAATACTGCAAGAGGAAAAGGATAAAAAAATTGAAATGGATGATGAAGGTATTCTAGACGTAATAGCTAAGGCAGTTAAACAAAGAAAAGATTCTATTCCTGAATTCGAAAAAGGGAATAGGCCGGATCTAGTTGAAGATCTAGAAAGAGAAATTGATATTTTAATGGCCTATCTACCTGAGCAACTAAAGCAAGAAGAACTGGAAAAGATAGTAACGGATGCAATTTTAGAGGCGGGAGCCCAAAGTGTAAAAGATATGGGGGCAGTGATGAAGATCCTTATGCCAAAGATTAAAGGCAGGGCAGATGGGAGAATGGCAAATCAATTAGTAAAAAATCATTTAATATAGAAGTGCTTACAAACCTGAAATCATAGATTTCAGGTTTTCTTGTCTTTAATTATCATTTGCGATTCGCACATTGTTGGATTTTTATAATTTTTTCTCCATGGCTTGGAATTCACTGGAAGCATGCAGCAAATGAATTATTATAGTTCACCTACCCTATGATATTATATGTCTAAGATTATTAATTTTTGGTAGAGACTACCTTATGTATGGGTTTGAAGTGTGTTAGGGGCTTATACACTATCGTTTATTTAGGAAAAAATACACTTTTTCATATAATGACGGTTATGATATAATTATATTTAGAATAATAGTATATTAGAAAAGGTGGGTGGTATAAATGTTTGGTGATTGGACCACGTTATCCGTATTTTTATATATTCTTGGGTTGATACTATTGATGATAGAAGGCGTCATTCCGGGATTTGGCTTGCCGGGGATTACGGGAATAGTAAGTGTAATAATTAGTATTTCATTAATAACATCTAATTTTTATGAAGCAATGATAATGATAATTATAACTATAGTGTTATTTATAGCCACCATAGTCTTGCTTTATAAAGTAGGTTACGGCAGTAAGTATTTAAAATTTCTCGTTTTAAATACAGAGCAAAATAAAGAAGAAGGTTATATAGGCCTTAAACCGGATGATTCATATATAGGCAAAATCGGTATTGCAGAAACCATCCTAAGACCAACGGGAATAGTAAGCATAGATGGTAACAGGATAAATGCTCAGTCACAAGGTGAGTTTATTGACAAAGGTTCCAATGTTATTGTAATTGAGACTGAAGGAATGAAAATAACAGTTAAAAAATTAGAAAAGGAGGAATTAGATGATTGAATTAATTGCCCCAATACTCGTTTTATTTGTGATAATTTTAGGTATTACAATATTTTTAAGTTTTGTACCTATCGGATTATGGATTTCATCATTAGCGGCAGGTGTAAATGTAGGGATATTTAATCTCGTAGGGATGAGATTGAGAAGGGTAGTTCCGAGTAGGATTGTGAGCCCACTAATTAAAGCTAGGAAGGCGGGATTACAGCCTACCGTAAATCAGTTGGAAGCGCATTATTTAGCAGGTGGTAATGTAGACAAAGTAATAAATTCTTTAATTGCTGCCCAAAGAGCAGAGATAGACCTGAGTTTTGAACGGGCTGCTGCTATTGATTTGGCTGGAAGGGATGTTTTGGAAGCTGTCCAGATGAGTGTTAATCCCAAAGTTATTCAGACACCTGTTATAGCTGCGGTTGCCAAAGATGGTATTGAAGTTAAGGCAAAGGCCAGGGTTACTGTAAGGGCAAATATCTCCAGATTGGTAGGCGGTGCTGGTGAAGAGACAATAATCGCCAGGGTGGGGGAAGGAATTGTAACTACCGTTGGTAGCTCTGAAAGCCATAAAGAAGTCTTAGAAAACCCTGATTCTATTTCCAGAACAGTTCTAAACAAGGGTTTAGACTCAGGCACAGCTTTTGAAATCTTGTCTATTGATATTGCTGATGTAGATGTTGGCAGGAATATTGGTGCCCAACTTCAAACGGATCAAGCTGAAGCAGACAAAAGAATAGCTCAGGCTAAAGCAGAAGAAAGAAGGGCTATGGCAGTCGCTAAAGAACAAGAAATGGTTGCATCAGTACAGGAAATGAGAGCCAAAGTTGTTGAAGCTGAGGCATTAGTGCCCAAGGCTATGGCTGAAGCCTTGCGATCTGGTAAACTTGGAGTTATGGATTATTATAATTTGCAAAACATACAAGCAGATACACAGATGAGAGACACTATATCAAAATCAGGCAAAATTGATGGATTGGACAAAGATGAAAAACACAAATAGGCTATATTCGGATTTTAAAAATATAGCTAGAAAGGAGATGTGGCATTGGATTTAATTTTGATTTTTATCTTATTTTCTGTAATAAGTAAAATTGTTGGTTTATTCACAGGAAAAAAGCAAGTAAATAGAAAAAGAACTAAAGCTTCTACTATTAATAATAGAAGCTATAGTGATATAAGTGACCCAGAAAGACATAAAAATGCTAAAACAAGTAAAAGAGCCAAATCTCCTATTTTTAAAGAGAGAGCTTATGAAGATATGTCTAATATAGAACAGCATAGTACTACTGAGCAAAGGGAAAGAACAAGAGAAGATTTTTTAGAAGATAATATTTTTAATACTAATTTTATTGATAGGGAATCAATAACTAAGGATGTGCACTTGATAAGGGATGATAAAAAAACTTTAAAACGCCAAGGTAAGAGTATAATCAGTCTAACAGATATGCAAAAAGCCATTGTAATGGCAGAAGTCTTAGGGAAACCCAAGTCTTTAAAAAAGTAACATTGTTATATTAATTTTAACAATAATACTTCCTAAAGTAATAGGATTTTTCATCTTAAAGCTTTAGGAAGTATTATTATTTATTTTCTTGACATAAATTATTATTGAGGTGGATATTATGTTAGAAAATACCCATAAAATTAAAGAAAAAATAGCAAATGTACTAGAACTGCCAAAAGATATTATTCTTGATATAACAAAAATAATAATAACAGGTAAAGACAGTGTTGTGATAGAAAACCACAATGGAATAATAAGCTATTCGGAAAGTAAAATCAGTATTAATTCCGGAGATGGTATACTAACCATAAAAGGAAAGGATCTAACCATAAAATCAATAGTAGAGGAAGAGATAAGCATTAAAGGTAAAATCAATGCTATAGATTTATGATTTATAAAAATTGATGGGATTTTAGAATTTTTGATGGTATTACTATATAAAATGGGGTGTTTTTATGCTACTTACTCGACTATGGAATTTTTTTAATGGTTATGCTATTATTACTGTAAAAGATTTAAAGGTAGAGCAAATTATTAATTTAGCTGTAAAAAACAATATATATCTTTGGGATATTGAAAAATGTGACTATGTTACTATAAAAGTGAAGATAAGTATTAAGGATTTCATTAAGTTACGTAGAATTATTAAAAAATCCAATACTAAGGTTTGCATTAAGGAAAAGCGCGGGCTGCCCTTTGGAATAAAAATTGTTAAAAAGAAGAAATTCTTTATATTCGGATTAGGGGCACTGCTTATTTTTTTATATATTTTAAGCTCTTATGTGTGGATGATCGAGATTAGCGGACAAAGCAGTATTCCAGAAAATGCTATACTCACTGAACTAACTAGTAATGGTTTGCAAGTAGGTGTTTTAAAAAGAAAAATTAACAAGAGAAATATAGAGAATAAAACTTTAATAAATATGCCTGAACTGGCTTGGGTGGGTATAGAATTAAAAGGAACTAAGGCTTATGTTACTGTCTCTGAAAAAGTGGAAGAACCCGATTATATAGATATTAATGAACCTTGTGATATTATAGCAATAAAAAATGCTGTTATTGATAGAATTCTTGTACTCAACGGAAATCCAGTAGTTAAAGACGGAGATACAGTGGAAAAAGGACAGTTGCTGGTAAGCGGCGTAATAGAACATGTTAATGATGAAATCAGATATGTACATTCTATTGCACAAATTGAGGCGAAAGCTTGGTATGAGGATACAGAAGAAATAAGTTTTAAACAGATAGAATACAAAACAACAGGAAGAAAAACCAAAGAGCATGAAATAGAACTATTAGGAATAAATAAGAAAAAGAAAAAAAATAAGCCTTATAAAGAGTATAATAAAGATATAATAGGGAGACAAATTTTAAACTTTGGTAATTATGTATTTCCTATAAAATTTATTACCACTATATATACTGAACTAAAGCCCATTGAAAAGAGTCTTACTATAGATGAAGCAAAGTTACGTTGTTCTGAAAGACTGGAAGAAAAAATAAAACTGCAATATCCAAGTGAAGCAAAAGCAAGAGGGAAAAAAATAGAGTATTTTATTAAACAAGAATCTGTCAAGGGAAAAATATATGTTGAGACGGTGGAGGATATTTCCAAGAAGAGAATAATTGATATCTATTAAAACAGGGGGAAAGAATATTGATCAATAATACAACTGAAAAAAGAGTTGAACTTACTAATTTTGATAATATAAAAAGCTTATTTGGTGCTTACGATCAGCATCTAATTTCTATACAAAAAGAGTTTGATGTTGATATTATTGTTAGAGAAGGTGAGCTTAGGATAATAGGGGAAAACAATTCCGTAACTATGGCAACAAAGGTTATAAAATTGCTTATTGATAAACTTGATGAAAACCATGCTATATCGAATCATACAATAGACTACACTATAAGACTTGTTCGGGATGGGGAAGGCAAAAGGACAAAGGAGTTAAATGACATAATTTACACCACGACAAGGGGAAAAATAATACGTTGCAAGACTTTGGGACAAAAAAAATATATTGATTCCATATATAATAATGATATTGTTTTTTCCATTGGGCCTGCAGGTACAGGTAAAACATATTTAGCAATGGCAACTGCGGTCAAGGCATTTAAAAACAAAGAAATAAACAGGATTATATTAACCAGGCCTGCAGTGGAAGCAGGGGAAAAGCTAGGTTTCTTACCTGGGGATTTGCAAGACAAGGTTGACCCCTATTTAAGACCAATATACGATGCATTATTTGATATTATGGGTGTAGAAAACTTTCAAAAAAATGTTGAAAGAGGATTAATCGAAGTTGCACCTTTAGCATATATGAGAGGCAGGACACTGGATGATTCTTTTGTTATACTTGACGAGGCTCAAAATACCACATCAGAGCAAATGAAAATGTTTTTGACCAGGTTAGGTTTTGGATCAAAAGCAATAATAACCGGTGATATAACGCAAATAGATTTACCTAAAGGTAAATTTTCTGGCCTAAAAGAAGCAGAGAATATATTAAAGGGGATAGAGGGAATAGATTTTGTTTATCTAAATGAAAAAGATGTTGTTAGACATAAATTGGTACAGTATATAATAAAAGCTTATGAAAAATATGAAACAGATAAAGAAAAAGATAATTTGGACTAGCAAATAGATACGGAGGTAAAAATATGTCAAAACCTCACAAGGCAAGACTTGGAAGTATAATTTCAAATAAAGTTTTGGTAAAGTGGTCAATTATAATTATGACCTATATGCTGATAGTCTTTATTATTATACTAACATCTACACCGGAAATTTATAATTTTAGCATAGGTGATATTGCTGATCAAGATATTGATGCACCTTCTAATATGGTAGATAAAGCAGCTACCGAGATTTTAAAAGATCAAGCTGCTAAACAAGTCCAACCTATTTATAAGCTGGATTTGACTGTTCAGATAGAGTTGGAAGGTCAAATAGATAGTTTTTTTAGTAATTTAGAAGATATTCAAGACGATGAAGATTTATTGTTAGAGCAAAAAGTCAGTAAATTAGCTAATTATGATATAAAGTTGGACAACGAATCATATGAAATCTTATTAAAAAGCAAACAGCGTGAATTAACTCGATTGCAAGAAAATATTAAATATTTAATAAATCAAATTCTAAACCAAAGGATTAATGAAGAACAGATAGAAAGCAAAAAGGAAGAAATAAATGATTTTTTTGAAAAGTTGCCAAATAATAATAGGCTAAACCAAATCGGTGCCAGAATAACTACTGATATAATTAAACCTAATATATTTTATGACAAAGAAGAGACAAATCAAAAAATTATTGAGGCTCGGGAAAATATAGAAGAGATACTTATAAAAAAAGGTACTCGAATTGTCAGCAAGGGACAGGAGGTTAATTTACAACAAATAGAATTGCTTAAATCTTATGGCCTAATAAAAGATCATGAAAGCCGAGATTGGAAAATATATATATCTTATGCTGCTTTGATTTTTATTCCATTAACTGTATTGTATTTATTTTTACGTACTTTTTGCCCTAAATTATGGTCAGATAATTCAATGATGCTACTTCTTAGTATTAATATTATTATAATACTTCTAATTGCAGTGGGTAGCCGAATAATATCCATTTATATGATACCTATACCAGCTTGCGCTTTAATAGTATCAATACTTATTGATCCAAAGGCAGCGATAATGACTAATGTTTTTATGAGTATATTAGCTGGATTTATAACGGAGTTTAATATAGTATTATTAGTTGCCCTTATGTTTTCCGGAATAGCGGGTTCAATTTTAGTTTCAAAAACCCACCATAGAAGTGCAGTAATATATGCCGGTTTAGCTATAGCTCTGGCAAATATAATCTCTATTATTAGTTTTGCTTTAATAGGTAACTTGGATTACAAAACATTTATTTATGATATCAGTTATGGAGTTATAGGCGGCATATTTACTTCTGTGTTGACTATTGGTTTATTGCCTTTTTTTGAGACAATATTTGACATAATCACCCCTATGAAACTTCTTGAATTATCTAACCCAAATCATTCATTGCTAAAGCGCTTGCTAATAGAAGCACCCGGAACGTACTATCATTCAATATTGGTAGGCAATCTTTCTGAAACAGCTGCTGAGGATATAGGTGCTAATGCACTTCTGTGTAGGGTTGGATCTTATTACCATGATATAGGCAAGTTGAAAAGACCGTATTTTTTCAAGGAAAATCAGTTAACAAAGGAAAACCCCCATGATAAAATATCGCCTAATCTTAGTGCACTGATTATTACTTCCCATGTCCAAGATGGTTTGGATATAGCAAAAAAATATAAACTTCCATCAAAAGTAATGGATATAATCGCCCAACATCACGGCAATACTTTGGTAGCCTATTTTTATCGTAAAGCAATAGAGGCCCTTGGCAAGAATTTGGTAATAGAAGAAAAGTTTAGATATTCATTTCCCAAACCACAAAGCAAGGAAGCTACTATTGTAATGCTTGCTGATTCTGTTGAAGCATATGTAAGGTCTATGTCGGAACCTACTAAAGACGAAATGGAAAAAGGAGTTAGGAAAATTATACAGGAAAAAATTAATGACGGACAATTAAGTAAATGTGATTTATCTTTAAAAGATATAGAAATTATAATTAATTCTTTTTTAAAGGTTCTTACGGGCATATTCCATGATAGAATTGAATATCCGGAAAATATAAAAGATATTCAAAATGGTATAGTTATTAAAAAGGAGGCAGCAAATTGACAGTTTTAATAGATAATAGACAAGACTTAATTAGTTATGATGAGGAATTAGAGGGTTTTGTAAAAGATGTTATAAAGGCTGCTTTGGAATATGAAAAATCTGATGTTAACTATGAAATAAGCATATCGCTGGTGAATAATGAAGAAATTAGACGCTTAAATAAAGAATACAGGAACATAGATAAGGCTACGGATGTGCTATCTTTTCCCTTGATTGATTTTAAGAAAGATAAAATATGCATGACTTCCGATAGAGAACTTCTTCTAGGTGATATTGTTATTTCAACGGATAAAACAAAAGAACAGGCTATTGAATACGGTCATAGTTTTAAAAAGGAGCTTGCTTTTCTTTTAGTACATGGCACATTGCACCTTTTAGGTTATGACCATGAGATAAAAAGTGATGAAGATAAAATGCTGGCTCGACAAAGAAAAATTATTAAGCTATTGGCTATAGGGCAATAATATAAAACACTTAATAAGGAAGAAGGTATTTTATGAAGGTAAAAATGTATACAATAATTATTTTAGCATTGCTAGTACTCATAGGTGGATGTAGTCCGCATAATAGCGAAATAGAAGAGGAAACAGAGGATGAGGAAATTATTGAAGAAGAAATTGAGGAAGCACCTGGATATTTATGTCCACTAACAGGTTTAACGGACCCGGAAGAGGAAAACATTAGGCTAAGGCCTATTGCAGTTATGATAGACAACGAAATAAATGCTAGACCCCAGTCAGGTTTAGGAAGTGCTGAAATAGTTTATGAAATCCCTGTAGAAGGTAGCATAACAAGATATATGGGCATATACCATCACCTAGCCTCGGAAAAAATAGGTCCCGTCAGAAGCGCTAGGCCTTACTTTATAGATAAAGCATTGGAATTTAATGCGGTTTATGTGCATTGTGGTGGAAGCCCACAAGCTTTAAAGGATTTGAGTGTCATGAAGGTTGATACTTTTAATGATTTAAAAGGCACACCGGTTTTTTGGAGGGCATCGGATAGAAAAATGCCTCACAATCTATATACAAATACTAAATTTATGAGAGAAGTTACGGAGACAAAAAAAATAGAAAACAAAATTGCACCCGAATATTTTAAATTCAGTGAAGAGTATTACACTCCCGATGGTCCACCTATAAACAAAGTCACAATAAACTATGGTGGTTATTATAAAATATCCTTTCTTTACAATAATGAAGAAAAGGAATATTTTCGCTATATAAATGGAGATTTAATGAAGGACAACGAAACAAAAGAAAATATAAAAACAAGTAATATAATAATTGAAATAGTAACCATGAAAGTTTTGGATAATGTAGGGAGGTTGCAGCTGAACAATATAGGGAAGAATAGAGGATATTTTCTTACAGGTGGAAGGTTGATAGAAATAGGATGGCAAAAAGATAGTCGCAATGGTAAAACTACTTACAGAGATTTAAGCGGAAATGAAATTCTGTTGAATAAGGGTGTTAGCTGGATTCAAATTGTTTCACCTAATACTAAAATTGAATTTGAGGAATAGAAAATGGATAAGAAAACTTTACTAAACAAAGCAACCACTGCAATGGATAATGCCTATGCGAAGTATTCAAACTTTAAGGTCGGGGCTGCATTATTAGCAGGATCCGGAAAAATTTATACAGGGTGTAATATTGAAAACTCTTCCTACGGTGGGACTATCTGTGCTGAAAGAGTTGCTTTTGTAAAAGCTATATCAGAAGGTGAAAAAGAGTTTAAGGCTATTGCTATAGTTAGTAGTGCTAGTGATTTTGCCTATCCTTGCGGCATATGCAGGCAATTTATGTCGGAGTTTGGAATTAACCTAAAGGTTTTCCTTTCAAATGGTGAGGAAATTCAAGAGTATAGCCTAGATGACCTACTTCCAAATGCCTTTACCTTGCAATAAAATATAATTGCCTAAAATATTTCCTTGCTTTATTTCAAGACTCAAGTTTATTAATGATTAATAATAAAAAGGAGCATATAATGGAAAAGGATTTTAAATCGGGATTTGTATCAATAATAGGAAGGACTAATGTCGGAAAGTCTACACTTATTAATAATATTATGGGTGAAAAATTAAATATTATTTCCAATAAACCGCAAACTACTAGGAATTCGGTAAAAAGTATATATACAAAAGACAATTTTCAAATAATTTTTATTGATACCCCTGGCATACATAAGCCAAAGCACAGGCTTGGTGAATATATGGTAAGTTCTGCAGTACAGTCCTTAGAAGGTGTAGATGTTTTAATTGCATTAGTGGATTCTTCAGCTAAAATAGCTGCCGGTGATTCTTATGTTTTTGATTTGGCAAAGGCTACCAATACTAAAAAGATTCTGGCTTTAAACAAAATTGATAAAATCAACAAGCATGAATTGGAAGAGCTGCTGGCCGAGGTTATTCAATATCAGAATGATTTTGATGCTGTAATTCCAATTTCCGCTGAAAAAGGTAATAACATAAATATTCTTATGGAAGAAATAAAAAAGCTATTACCAAAAGGCCCTATGTATTTCCCAGCGGATATGATTATAGACATGCCAGAAAGATTCATTGTTGCAGAGTATATACGAGAAAAGATATTATATTTTACTAGAGAAGAAATACCCCATGGTACTGCAGTAGAAGTGATGAGTATGAAAGAAAGAGAAGATAAAGAAATCATTGATATTGAAGCTAATATATATTGCGAAAAAAAATCTCATAAAGGGATAATTATCGGCAAAGATGGTAGTATGATAAAGATTATTGGAAGCAGTGCCAGAGCCGATATAGAAAAACTTTTAAATATAAAAGTTAATTTACAACTTTGGATAAAAGTAAGGAAAGACTGGAGAGATAGTAAATCAGCTTTAAAAGATTTGGGCTACAAGTAGGGGTTAAAAATGTCTATAGTTAAAACTCAGGGCTTAGTGTTAAAATATACAAATTTAAACGAAGCCGATAGAATTCTAACACTCCTAACAAAAGATAAGGGTAAAATTCAAGTTTTTGCCAGGGGCTGCAGGCGGCCAAAAAGTCGCCTGATTTCTTTTTGTGAAGTTTTTTCGGTAAGTGATTTTGTTTTATATAAAGGCAGTAGTTTGTTTTATATTAATAGTGGGGAGTTAAGAGAGTCTTTTTATGAATTAAGAGGCAATTTATTAAAACTTTCCTATGCTGTTTATTTTACTGAACTCGCAGATACAGTAACTTATGAAGATATGAATTGTAAAAGCACTTACCTGTTGCTAGCTAGGACTTTATACTATTTGTCCAAATCAGAAATACCCGTTGGGATACTTTCTTGTGCTTATCAGATTAAGTTAATGGATATAAGTGGCTTTAGGCCAATTTTAAATAAATGTGCTAATTGTGGCAAAAGTAATGATTTATTTGGTTTTTCCATAAATCAAGGTGGCGTCATATGTTTTAAATGCTCAGCATCCATTAATTCAAAAAAAATAGAAAATACAACTTTAGAATTTTTTATAAACTTATTATCTTTACCTATCTCAAGATTAAACAGTATTAGTATTGATAATACTACTTTTATAGAGGCCGATAAGATTATATTAGAATATGTACAAAATCATATGGAAAAAAAGTTCAAATCAATGGCTTTTATTAATAGTATAAAAAACTTCAAGGTATAAAATAATAAGATATAAGTTATAGAAAGGGGAATGGAATTGGATATTACTTTAGAAAAAATAGATTTAATAAGAGAAAGAACGGGTAGCACTTATAAAGAAGCTAGGGATGCTTTAACAACATCAAATGGCAATGTTATTGATGCGATTATCAATCTCGAGGAATCTGGTAAAAAAAAGTGGTGTGTAACTATGTCAGATAAAAAAGAAATAATTACAACAAAATGCAAGACATTATTAAAGGCTGGAAACACAAATAGAATAAGGGTTAAAAAAGATAATAATATTGTTATTGATCTACCTGTTACTGCAGCAGCAATAAGCGCCTTAATACTCCCCAAAATAACTGCTTTTGGTACAGCTGCGGCAATAGTATCAAAATGCACCTTAGAAGTGGATAGACAAAATAAAGGCGTAGTCAATGTTAGTAATATCATAAATACAACTGCAGATTGTATTATTAGTAAGGTTAAAGATATTGCAGACGATATTAAATGCAATCCAGGCGAAAATACTCAAAATAATTAAAGAGCTGATTATAGCAAATAATTATATTAGTTAGCTACAATTCAGACGTTGCCGAATTTTATATCTTCTTTTTCCTAGCTTCGAACTAATTCGTTGCTACAAAGCTGGGGGATGGGCAAATATCACACCTAATTGGATAAAGCTTGCGACATATTGACAAAAGGACATTATTTTGCTAAATTTATTACAGAAACATTTAGTGGCAGTGATAAAGAGTAGTAACTATAAGCACAAATTTCAGAGAACCGATGGAGGGTGAGAATCGGTATTGTTTTATAGGGAAGGAACTTTTGAGCCGATGTAATAAGAGGATGGTTAATTGGTGCTAACTATCAATAAGGGTGGAACCGCGGAAGACATCTTTCGTCCCTTGCTGGACGAAAGTTTTTTTATGCTCTCTTTTCAGCTAGGATTATTTTAAAAAACAGGAGGGGTTTCTTATGACATTTCAAGAAATAATACTAAATTTACAAAACTATTGGGCTAAGCATAATTGTGTTATAGCACAGCCTTATGACATTGAAGTAGGGGCAGGCACAATGAGTCCATTTACATTTTTAAAAGCATTGGGGCCAGAGCCATGGCGGGTAGCCTATGTTGAACCTTCAAGAAGGCCTGCAGATGCTAGATACGGTGAAAATCCTAATAGGGTTTATCAGCATCACCAGTATCAAGTTATTCTAAAACCATCGCCTGACGATATTCAGGAGCTATATTTAGGGAGCTTACAGGCATTAGGCATTGATCCCATAAAACATGATATAAGGTTTGTAGAAGATAACTGGGAGGCTCCTACACTAGGTGCATGGGGACTTGGATGGGAGGTTTGGCTAGATGGTATGGAAATAACCCAGTTTACTTACTTTCAGCAAATAGGTGGTATAGATTGTGATTTGGAATCAGCGGAACTGACCTATGGATTGGAGCGGATAGCTATGTATATTCAAGAAAAGGATAGTGTTTTTGACATTGAATGGGTTAATAATATTAGCTATGAAGATATATTTAAAAAGGCAGAAATAGAGCATTCAATATATAGCTTTGAAGAGGCTGATATAGATTTACTATTAAAGCTTTTTGACTTATATGAAAATGAGGCCAAAAAGGTTATTGAAAAAGATCTTATAATTCCGTCTTATGATTATGTTTTAAAATGTTCACATATATTCAATGTTTTGGATTCCAGAGGTGCAATATCTGTTACTGAAAGGACTGGTTTTATAACAAGAGTTAGAAATTTGGCAAAATTAGTAGCAAACGCATATTTAAAACAGAGGGAAAATATGAAGTTTCCTCTACTTGGGAAGTCATGGTAAGAATTATTAGGAGGTGTTAGATTTGAAAAAAGATTTGATATTTGAAATAGGTACTGAAGAAATTCCTGCCCGGTATATGGCTAAAACTTTAAAAGAATTTAGGTCTATAGCTGAAAATATATTTGATGAAAACAGAATAAGCTATAGTAAAATAGCTACATATGGCACGCCAAGAAGGCTAACCTTATATGCGGAAAATGTTCCTGTAAAGCAAGAAAACTTAGAAGTCATAAAAAAGGGACCCTCAGAAAAGGCAGGCTATGATAATCTAGGTAAGCCCACTAAAGCATTGCTGGGCTTTTTAAAGGGTAATAATTTACAATTAAATGATGTATTTCATCAAGAAGGATATATATTTGGAAAGAAGTTTATAGAAGGGGATAATACCATAGAAGTTTTGAAAGAATTACTTTTTCAAATAGTTACCTCTATTAGTTTTCCAATATCCATGAAATGGGGAAATAAATCTTTTAAGTTTGTAAGACCTATAAGATGGTTTATGCCAATATATGGTGATACCTTAATAGAATTGAATAAAGACGGGATTCCTTGCGATAAAAAGACCAAAGGACATAGGGCCTTATCTACTGGAGATATATATATTGAAAATACGGATATATATTTCAAAGAACTGGAAAGCAACTTTGTTATCGTGGATCAAGATCAAAGAAGAGAAATGATAAAAAGACAAACAAGCAAGATTGCCAGTGAAAAGGGTGGAAATATCGTAGCAGATGATAGGCTTTTAGAAGAGATTCTTTATTTAGTTGAGTACCCTACTGCATTTTGCGGCTATTTTCATAAGGATTTTTTACAATTACCAAGAGAAGTGGTTATCACGCCTATGAAAGAACATCAAAGATACTTTCCACTAGAAGATAAAAAAGGCAATTTAATGAACTGTTTTATAGCCGTTAGAAACGGCAATGAAAATTATATTGAAATTGTTAAAGAAGGAAATGAAAAGGTTCTTCATGCCAGATTATCAGATGCAAAGTTTTTCTTTGATGAGGATAAAAAAATAGTTTTGGATGACTGTGTGCTAAAGCTAAAAGATGTGGTATTTCAAGAAACGCTAGGCACTATGTATGATAAAACAAATAATATAAGAGGGATAGCGAGGTATATATCAAATGTTCTTAGTTTAAATGAAAAGGACAAAAAACATTTAGACAGGGCAGCTTACTTATGCAAAGGAGATTTGGTAAGTAATATGGTAAAGGAATTTGACGAATTACAAGGCATTATGGGCGGCGAATATGCCATAATTCAGGGTGAATCACCGCAAGTGGCAAGTGCCATAAAAGAGCACTATATGCCAAGATTCTCAAATGATAATGTGCCAAAATCCCTAATTGGATCAATTATTAGTATAGCCGATAAAATTGATACTATAGTAGGTTGTTTCTCGATAGGAATACAACCCACGGGGAGCCAGGATCCCTATGCATTAAGACGGCAGGCTATTGGCATCATAAACATTATACTTATAAAAAAGATTAATATAGCTATGAAAGATTTGTTAAGCAAAGCAATTGAAGCTTTTACAGATAAAGGTATCTTAAAGAATAAAAGTACAATAGTAATTTCTGAAATAGAGGAATTTATTAAGGGAAGATTAAAAAATGTGCTTTTAGATAAGGGATATAATTATGATATATTGGATGCAGTTTTAACAGAAGGAATAGACGATATTTACGATTCATATTTAAAGATTCAAGAATTGTCGGAATGGAGGAAAAAGGAAGAATTTTTAGATATCATTAGCTCATTCAAAAGGGTATCAAATTTGGCTTCAAAATGCGAAAGTGTTTCAATAAACCCTAATTTAGCTATTGAGAAAGAAGAAAAAAACCTGATAAATACTTTTAATAGCACTAAAGAAAGGTTTTATCAAGCAATGAATTCAAAAAACTACAAAGAAGCACTGGAATCTCTTAAAAAATTAAAAAACCCCATAGACGAATTTTTTGATAATATAATGGTTATGGTTGATGATGTTGATTTAAGGAATAATAGATTATCAATTTTAAAATCAATAGCCGATATGATGAAAATTTTTGCTGACTTAAATATGATAGTTATAAATAAATAATGAGATACTATAATGTAATAAAGGTTGCAGTTGAGGCATACCTATCTTCATTAGGTTAGATGTGATACTTGACCCTTTTTAGTCTCATAGTAGCCAGCTCATTCTCTGCATGTCTTGGATAAATTTTAAGTTACGAAGAAAAAGAGATAGATATTGAAAATAAACTAATAAAGATCTTAAATATAAATCTAGCATAGTTACCCTATTTGTGGTAATATGTTGAAAATAAACAAAGATAGGGTGGAATTTAGAAACTGTAAGCAAATAAAATAATTTGACATAAAGGAGGGTAATAATAATGGATGAAAGACCAAAAATTTATGTAGTTTCTGATTCAATAGGTGAAACGGCGGAACAAGTAGCAAGAGCCGCAGCAGCACAATTTCGGATTCCAAAAGAAGAAATAATAAGAATTCCTTATGTTAGTGACAAAGTTGCTATTGATAAAGTAATTTTAGAGGCTAAGAATTACAAAAGTGTAATAATCTATACAATTGTTGTTGCGGAATTAAAGGAATACTTAGAAGATATCGCAAAAGAAAACAATATTTATTGCGTAGATATAATGGGTCCTGTAATTGAAGGAATTTCAAAAATAACCAAGAAAAGGCCCATATATATACCCGGTATTATTAGACAGTTAAATGAAGATTACTTCAATAAAATGGAGGCTGTCGAATTTGCCGTTAAATATGACGATGGTAAAGTTACAAAAGGTATAAAAAGCGCCGATGCAGTGTTAGTAGGGGTATCGAGGACTTCAAAAACTCCTTTAAGTATGTATTTGGCGAATAAAAACATAAAAGTAGCTAATGTCCCATTAGTACCCGAAGTTAAACCTCCTAAAGAACTTTTTGAAATATCAGCAAAAAAAGTATTTGGCCTTATTACAAATCCCGAAAAACTAAATGCTATTAGGCAAGAAAGGCTGAGGACTTTAGGATTAAACTATGAGGCAAACTATGCAAATATGGAGAGAATCAAGAAAGAATTGGAATATGCAAAAAGAGTAATGGAAAAGATAGGCTGCCTTATAATTGATGTAACAGATAAGGCTATTGAGGAGACAGCGGGGATTATTCTCGAAACATTAGAAGATCAATAATTTGCTTTCGTATAATAATTGAAACAATGCAAGTAATATAAAGCTACAAAAAATTCTTTATAATGTTTGCAATAATTATAAAAATATTAAGGAGAGAAACGAATGAAGAAGTACATCTACAGTTTTAAAG
>CAYMVQ010000019.1:0-35172 GCA_964394355.1 uncultured Clostridiaceae bacterium | reverse complement strand
TTAAGAAATGAACATATAATAAAAAGTTGACAAAGCATTATTTGAATGATAGTATGTTATAGTCAGTATGCAGATACAATATTATTAAAAAAACAATATATACATTTGTAACAAGTATACTTTTATAATAAGTAGAAGTTCCACTTCTCACCTTACAGCATTGCTAGTAAGGTATCTATAGTCCATATATAATAGCGTGATTTCATGGGCAGGTGGAGTTTTTCTACCTGCTTAAATTATTTTGGAGGTGTTTAATTATAAGTAACGGTAAAGATGTTCAAATTAACGAGGAAATTAGAGATAGGGAAATAAGAGTAGTGGATTCAAGTGGTAATCAGCTAGGTATAATGTCATCCAGGCAAGCACTTGAAATTGCAGCGGATAGCATGCTTGATCTTGTTAAAATTGCGCCGCATGCAAAACCACCTGTATGTAAGATTATGGATTATGGAAAGTATGTTTTTGAGCAAAGTAAAAGAGAAAAAGAAGCAAAAAAGAATCAAAGGGTAGTGAGCATAAAGGAAATAAGGTTTTCTCCAAAAATCGAAGCTCATGATTTACAGATTAAAGCTAGAAACGCCCAAAGGTTTTTGAAGGATGGAAACAAAGTAAAAGTAACAATTAGATTTAGAGGCAGAGAAGTTGACCATATAGCATTCGGTCAAAAAGCTTTAGAGCGTTTTTTTGAGATAATCAAAGATTACGGTGCAATCGAAAAGGCAGCAAAACTTGAAGGTAGGAATATGTCTATGGTGCTATCACCGAAACAACAATAGTAAAAGGGAGGACTTTTTTATGCCAAAACAAAAAACACATAGATCATCAGCAAAAAGGTTTAGTCTTACTAAATCTGGAAAGGTTAAAAGAGCCAAAGCTTTCAGGAAACACATTTTAACTAAAAAATCTGCGAAGAGAAAAAGGAACCTTAGGAAAGGCGGCTACGTAAGCCCTGCTGAAGCTAAAACAATAAAAAAATTGATTCCATACAAATAAAATGCACAAGGAGGCAGCATTAAAATGGCAAGAGTAAAAAGGGCTGTAAGCTCACATAAAAAACGTAGAAAAATACTTAAACTGGCTAAAGGTTATGCTGGAGCCAGAAGTAAAACATATACGGCAGCTAATGAATCTGTTATGAGAGCACTAAGGTTTTCGTATATTGGTAGAAAACAAAGGAAAAGAGATTTTAGAAAGCTATGGATTAGCAGGATAAATGCAGCTGCTAGGAATAACGGAATGTCTTACAGCAAGTTTATTAATGGTTTGAAGCTATCAGGAATGGAGATAAACAGGAAGATGCTAGCGGACCTAGCGATAAATGATGAAATAGCATTTGCGAAACTTGTAGATATAGCAAAAAATAGTGCAAATCAATAAAAGACCGTAAGGTCTTTTTTGCTAATAAGCTAAATTATAGTAATTAAAACATGCTAACATAGCTGTAGGCTGCTGAAATAGAGTGGTGAAAAATAATGGATTGCATATATAGCAATAAGAACAAATTAATTAAAAAGACTAAATCATTAAAAATGAGAAAATATAGAGAACAAACTGAACTGTTTATAATTGAAGGCATTAAAATTATTAAAGAGGCGCTTTATAGCAATCAAAACATTAGTAAAATTTTTGTGTTGCCCAATTGTTTAGATAATGAAGAAATAAAAGATGTAAGGCTTAAATGTAAAAAAAGAAATATACCTGTGTTCCAGGTTGATGAAAAAATATTTAAAGAAATAACTGAAGTGGAAACAACACAAGGTATAATAGGAGTAGTAAAAAAGAAAAAATATGATATAAATGACATGCTAAATAAACACACATTAAAAATAATAATATTGGATGAAATTCAGGATCCGGGAAACCTGGGTACAATAATAAGAACTGCTCATGCCTGTGATTATAGTTGCGTTTTTTTATCAAAAAACTGTGTAGACTTGTACAATAGCAAATCAATAAGAGCAACAATGGGCTCATTATTTCATTTACCCATAATAAATGATGTAGACCTATGCAAAACAATTAGTTTATTGAAAAAAGAAGGGGCAGTAATATTTGGAGCAATTGCCCAAAACGGCAAGGCATGCTATGATATAAATTTTGATGAAAAATTTGCTATAATAATCGGCAATGAATCTGCAGGGCTATCAAGGATTTCATTAGATTTAATGGATATAGGTATTAGTATTCCTATGCCAGGGAAAGCGGAATCTTTAAATGCTTCTGTAGCAGCTTCTATGCTTATGTATGAGAGCATACGTAAAAAAACATAAAAATGCATCCATCTTGTATTGTTTTTTTCCCTATGCTATACTTTTTAAGTAAGTAATTAATAAAATACAAAATTGATGAGGGAGACAGTAGGCTATATATAAGTTTAAGAGAAATAGCGTCATTGGCTGAAAGCGCTATTAACCGGTATTTAGCTGAAATTCACTCCGTAGATTTGGGGTTGAAATGATAGTAGGCTCCAACGGGGAACCGTTAAAATTGAGAGGCTTTAATAGCAATTAGGGTGGCACCGCGGAAATCTTCGTCCCTTTATTATGAGGGTACGAGGATTTTTTATATGTATAAACATGTTTTAAAAAACCTTATGATCATAATTAACTTGGCGAGACGATTTTATTCTTTGTGATTTTAAAATAAGCACAGGAAAAATATTTTTTCTAGAAGGAGGAATCAATTTATGAAAAAAAGATTGGAGGAAATAGCAAAAATATCATTGACAGAGATTACATTAGTAGAATCTATTAAGGAACTGGATGAAATAAGAATAAAATATTTAGGAAAAAAGGGACAACTAAAACAATTACTAAGAGAAATGGGTAGCCTTAATGATATGGAAAGACCGGTAATTGGAAAATTGGCCAATGAAATAAGGGATGAGATAACTGAAAAATTGGAGAATAGGTTAAATTACCTTAAAAGCAAGGAGCTAGAGCTTAAATTAAAAAATGAATCAATTGATGTAACGATCCCTGGTAGAAGAAAAGAAATAGGAAAAAAGCATCCAATAACAAAAGTATTAGATGAAATAAAACAAATATTTATAGGAATGGGCTTTTCGGTAGTTGAGGGTCCGGAGATTGAAACAGTATACTATAATTTTGATGCACTTAACCATAGCCCCTATCATCCCGCACGTGATATGCAGGATACTTTCTATATTACAGAAGATATTTTGTTACGCACCTCAACATCACCAAATCAGGTAAGAATAATGGAAAAGCAAAAACCACCTATAAGAGTGATTGTACCGGGAAAAGTATTTAGATCAGACGAAATAGATGCCACTCATTCGCCAATGTTTCACCAAATAGAGGGTTTAGTTGTTGACAAAGGTATTACAATGGCAAATCTCAAAGGCACATTGGATGTTTTTGCAAAAATGTTATATGGCGAAAAAACTAAAACAAAGTTTAGGCCCCACTATTTTCCCTTTACAGAGCCTAGCGCCGAAATGGATTGTACTTGCTTTTCTTGTAATGGTAAAGGGTGCAATATATGTAAAAACAGTGGGTGGATAGAAATACTTGGCTCAGGTATGGTTCATCCAAATGTTTTATCAAATTGTGGTATTGACCCTGAGATTTATTCCGGTTTTGCCTTCGGAATGGGTCTAGATAGAATTGCTTTATTAAAGTACGGTATATCGGATTTAAGGCTTATGTTTGAAAATGATAAAAGATTTATCATGCAGTTTTAGAAGGAGGTTTATTTATGCTTATACCCATAAAGTGGCTAAAGGACTATGTTGATATTGACATGGACGTTAGGGAGTTTGCGGATGCAATGACCATGTCAGGTTCTAACGTTGAATCAGTTAATGAAATTGGCAAAGATATGAATAAAATAGTTGTAGGTAAAATAGTTGAGATTTTTTCTCATCCCGATGCTGAAAAATTAATAGTATCAAAAATAGATATTGGAAAAGAAATAATTCAGATTGTTACTGGAGCGATGAATATAAAAGTAGGCGATTATGTTCCCGTTGCGCTACACGGCTCCACTTTACCTAATGGAACAAGGATAAAAAAAGGAAGACTTAGGGGAGTAGAATCAAATGGCATGCTTTGTTCGCCGGAAGAGCTAGAACTAAGTGCTGATAGCCTACCGGAAGATACTGATTTAACAGGTGGTATCCACATATTGGATAGGGAATACCCATTGGGTACAGATATAAAGGAAGTACTTGGGTTGGATGACAAAATTGTTGAGTTTGAGATTACAAATAATAGACCTGATTGTTTAAGTGTTTTTGGCATAGCAAGAGAAGCTGCAGCAACTTTTTCAAAACAGTTAAACTATCCTAAAATGTTAACGAGCTCAAATTCTAAAGAGGTAGATAAGTATATATCCCTAGAAATTGAAGAAGCTGATTTATGTCCTAGATTTGCAGTAAGAATAATTAAGAATATAACTATTGAAAGTTCTCCATCATGGATGCAAGATAGACTAATAAAATCTGGTCTTAGGCCTATAAACAATATTGTGGATATAACAAATTATGTAATGCTCGAATTAGGTCAACCAATGCATGCTTATGACTTAAATAAGCTGAAGGGCAAGAAAATCATTGTAAGAAATGCTCGTAAAGGTGAGAAATTAACAACCCTGGATGAAAAGGAAAGGCTTTTAGATGAGTCAATTTTGCTTATTGCTGATGAAGAAAATGCAGTTGGTATTGCTGGAATAATGGGTGGTTTTGATAGTGAAATAGAAGATGATACTAAAATAATTGCTTTGGAATGTGCAAATTTCAATCCTGTTAGTGTAAGAATGTCTTCAAAAAAATTAGGTTTAAGAACTGAAGCTTCCAATAGATTTGAAAAAGGGCTAGATTCCCAACTAATAGACATAGCAATAAATAGGGCTTGTTACCTGATAGAACAACTAGGGGCTGGCCAGGTTATAGATGGAGTTGCGGATATTTATCCTTTTCCCAAAGAAAAAAGAATAATAAAATATAATACTGATAAAATTAAATGGCTTTTGGGGATTGACATAACAATAAAGCAAGTAAAGAGAATACTTAAATCTCTGGAATTTGAAGTATCTGGGGATGAAATACTAGATATAAAAGTGCCTACATTTAGGGATGATATAGCTATAGAGGCTGATATCAGTGAAGAAATAGCCAGGCTATATGGTTACGACAATATACCTTCAAAGCTTATGGATACGACTTTTACTCAAGGAATAATAAGCCATAAACAAAAAATTATTAATATGGCAAAGGACAATTTAATAGCCCAAGGGCTTTATGAAACCTTAACTTATTCATTTGTAAGCCCGGCCGTATTTGATAAAATTAATTTAAAAAAGGATGATTCTCTTAGAAAAGCAATACCATTATTAAATCCTCTGGGGGAAGAACAAAGTATAATGAGAACAACTATAATTCCAAATATGCTGGAGCTCATTGGAAGAAACTATAATAGGAAAATAGAAGATGCCTGTTTTTTTGAAATATCCAAAGTATATCTGGGCAAGGATATGCCGTTAACTGATTTGCCTGAAGAGAGAGACACACTTGTTATTGGAATGTATGGAGAATATGATTTTTATGATCTAAAGGGAGTTATGGAGAACTTACTATCTTGCTTAAATATAAACAAGTATAGAATAGATACAACTGTTCATCCAAGTTTTCACCCAGGTAAAGTAGCTTCATTGAGTATAAATGATAAATCAGTAGGCTTTTTTGGAGAGCTGCATCCTCAAGTATCAGGAAATTTTGATATAGCCATAAAGGTATATATTGCCGAATTGAATTTTGATGAATTAGCTAATCAATCTAATTTAAACAGATATTATACGCCACTGCCCAAATTCCCTTCTATAGAAAGGGATATTGCAGTTGTTGTCTCAGAGGCAATTTCTGTAGGTCAAATTGAAGAAATTATAATAAATAAGGGTGGAAAGCTAATAGAGGATCTTAAACTATTTGATATATATAAGGGCTCGCAAATTGAAGAGGGATATAAAAGTGTAGCATTTAGAATTGTTTATCGTTCCAGTGAGAAGACCCTGACAGATGACGATATAGCAAAAGTGCATAATAGAATAGTTAACTCATTATCAAATCAAATAGGTGCCATATTAAGGCAATAAAACTTAACACCAGCACTTAATTAAAAAACAAATTTTAGAAAATGCAAACCCTATACATATTACTGGGTCTTGCATTTTCCTATTTGCATATAATTTTTACTTAAAGCAGTATAAACTTATAGCTAATATGGCTTATAATATAAATAAAGAGAAGGCAAACTTATGCTAAAAATTCTGTATCTGATTTAGTAATTTGAAGGAAAAAAAAGATTTATAAAGAATATATAATAAAGTCCTATAAACCTTAAAGGGGTTGTAAATTATGGCGGGTAAAAAAAGGGTATCAGTAAAAATATTTGGGAATGAATATACTGTAGTTGGCGAATCTTCCGTTGAATACATGCAAAACCTAGCTAAAAAGATAGACGAAATGATGAAAAATATAGGAAATAGCAATAACAAATATAGTCCAACTATGATAGCCGTATTAACAGCATTAAATCTTGCAGATGATTTAAGTAAAAAATCACAGGAATGTGAATTCCTTAATGGAGAATATAAAAAAATGAAGGAAAATTATGATACTCCCATAAAAGAACTAAAAAGTGCAAATCAAGACATAGAAGCCTTAAAAGAACATTCTGCGGCTATACAGGAAGAATTATCAAAATTACAAATCGAAAAAAATAAACTAAACAGAGAAAACAAATTGTATAAAGATGAAATTAAAAATTTAAGATGTGAATTGGATGTTTCTAGAAGTACCATAAAAGAACTACAAAACAAGCTATTTGAAAATCAAATTGAATTATTGAAGGCAAAAAAAGGACTAGACAAAATGCAATTAACAAGAAATAAAAAGGACAAATAATTAATGATAAATGAAGCTTATATGACATTATGGAGTGTAAAAAAGAATGAATGAAAAAACATTAAGAGTTTTAGAGTACAAAAAGATTATTGGCTTATTAGCAAAACATACAGTATCAAATTTGGGAAAAGAAATAGCCCTGGATTTAAAGCCCAGTAAAAATATATATCAGGTTAAAGAATGGTTACAAGAAACCAGTGAAGCTGTAGATATATTGCTAAAAAAAGGAAGCGTCCCACTGCAGGGAATATATGACATAAGAATGGCTGTAGATAAATCTGTTAAAGGTTTTATTTTAGAGAACAAAGAATTGTTAAATATATCCGATACTTTGGCAGCTGCTAGAAAAATAAAAGATTATTTAAAAGACGAGAAAAAGAATAATCAATATCCTATAATAGAAGATTTAATAAGTTTATTATCAGTATTTAAAGACTTGGAAGATATGATTAATAATACAATAATAAATGAAGATGATATCTCTGACAAAGCAAGTCCCGAATTATACTCGGTAAGGAAGAAAATTCAAGGAAAACATATAAGTATTAAAGAAAAGCTTAATAATATGCTTTCTTCTGCTAGCTATCAAAAATATCTTCAAGAACAAATAATTACATTGCGTGGTGATCGCTATGTGCTACCTATAAAACAAGAATTCCGGGGGAACATACAAGGGATAGTACATGATCAGTCCTCCAGTGGTGCTACTTTATATATAGAGCCCATGCCCATAGTTGAATTGAACAATGAATTAAAGCAATTAAAATTAAGGGAAGATGAAGAAATCAATAAAATATTGTTGATGCTAAGTGAGGCCGTATCAATAAAAAGCCAAGAAATAAAAACTAATATAGAGATTCTCGGAACATTAGACTTTATATTTGCAAAAGCTAAATTTTCTTTAGAGCTAGATTGCTTTGAACCTATTATAAATGATTTAGCTAGAATAAATCTTAAAAAAGCCAGACATCCTTTAATAGATAAAAATATTGTTGTACCGATAGATGTTAATTTGGGAGATAAATTCAATATATTGGTAATAACAGGGCCTAATACAGGGGGGAAGACCGTATCTTTAAAAACTATAGGATTATTAATTCTAATGTCCCAATCCGGGCTTCATATACCTACCTCGGATAGAAGTGAAATTTGCATTTTTGATAAGGTTTTCGCTGATATTGGAGATGAGCAAAGTATTGAACAAAGTCTAAGCACTTTTTCATCTCACATGAAAAATATTATTTCTATTTTAGACAATATCAATAAAGATTCATTAGTATTATTGGATGAATTAGGTGCCGGCACAGATCCTACTGAAGGTGCTGCTTTAGCAATGTCAATTTTGGAATTATTGCGTATAAAAAAAATTAGATCCATTGCAACAACACATTATAGTGAACTCAAAGCATACGCTTTGATAACTCCTGGAATATGCAATGGTTCTGTCGAATTTGATATAGAAACCCTCAAACCTACCTACAAATTATCAATTGGCGCACCAGGCAAATCAAATGCTTTTGAAATTTCGAAAAAATTAGGGCTTAGTGATTCTATAATAGAAAGAGCAAGGGATTTTATCACAAAAGATAAAATTAAATTTGAAGATATTATTACTGGCCTAGAAGAAAGTAAAAAGAAAGCAAAGGAAGAAAGAGATATAGCAGAAGCTCTTAGATATGATGCTGAAATAATAAAAAAAGAAGCAGATGAAAAGCTTAATAAAGTAATGTTACAAAGACAAAAAATAATTAAAAAAGCACATGATGAAGCAAGAACAATAATGGATAGACAAAAAATGGAAATATATAAATTAATAAAGGAATTAAAAGAAGCTGTTGATAAAGAAACTAAAGAAAAACTCAAAACCATTAATAATGCAAGAACTGTAGTAAATAGAATCGAATTTGAGATGGATAAAAATAGAAGCGATATTAATTATGATAGTAAGATCAGTCATACACCACCCAAAAATTTGAAAGTGGGTGATTTGGTTAGAATTGTAAAAATAAATCAAAAAGGCTACGTTTTATCAGAAGCCGATGAAAACGGTGATTTGATGGTACAAGCAGGGATAATGAAAATAAATGTTAATATAAATGACTTGCAATACATCTCAGAAAATGATAATGAAGTAGCCTTTAAAACTAGGTATTCAGGGATAGCGAAAGAAAAAACATTTAATGTAGCTATGGAACTGGATGTAAGAGGCAGAAGCTTGGATGAGGCTTTACTTGAAGTGGATAAATATCTAGATGATGTATATTTATCAAGGAGAAGCAAAGTAACGTTGATACATGGTAAAGGCACAGGAGTTTTGAGAGAGGGAATAATTCAGTTATTAAAAGGCCACCCCCATGTGAAATCATATAGAGCCGGAGCTTACAATGAAGGAGGGATAGGTGCAACCATAGTAGAAATTAATGAATAGAATTAAAATCCAAGTCAAAAAACTTGCTATATTTTAAAAAAAATAGTTTAATAATAGTGGCTTAATAATTGGATTATGAGTGGAGGTAAAGAGTTGAAGAAAAAGTTTTTAAAAATATTTTTTTTAACATTTTTAATAGGAGTTTTATTAACCTATGGGCTTTTTTATACAATTTTAAACAGCATTTCAGTTAAAGATCCTGAAGCAGAAGTACAAATACCAAAAGAAAGAATTAATGCTTTAATTGTGGGGGTTGCCAATGGTCTATCAGACACTTTGATGTTTGTAAGCTACGATATGAAAAACGATAAAATTGATATAATGTCAATACCACGAGATACTTACTTTCCTAGAGATGGATACAAGCATCCAGCACAGAAAAAAATAAATGCAGCCTATGGCAACGGAGGCTCTGCAAGCTCTTTAAATGCAGTGGAAAAACTATTAAATGAAAAGATACATTATTATTTTGAATTTAATTATAAAGCTGTAATATCAGCTGTTGATGCTATTGGAGGTATAAGTGTAGAAGTACCTCATAATATGGATTATGATGATCCTGTTGATAAACTCCATATACATTTTAAAAAAGGCCAGGTCGTAGAGCGCGGTGAAGATATTGTCAAGCTTTTAAGATGGAGAAAGAACAATAGGGGAGGGGGTTATGGAGATTTAGGAAGAATTGAAATGCAACAGCATATTATTAAATTAGGATTTAAGAAAATGTTATCTGGCAATATAGCCTCGAATTTTCTAAAAATTCAAGAACCCATTAAAGATAATGTAAAAACAAATATGACACCGAAGCAAATGATGTATATGGTAAAAGAATCGAAAAATATAAAAGAAGAAAAGATTTACTTTCATACTTTACCGGGCAAAACAAAAACCATGGAAGGACTGTCATTTTTTATTGCAGACGAGGACAAGCTCAAAATGGAAATGGACCAAATTTTAAATATTGCAATTGAGTAAGGCTTCAATGATATAGTACTATTGTCAAATATAGAGAGGTGGTAAAAATGGAAAAATCCATAGAAAGGACAATTCAATCCCTCAAAAAAAACAATTTCCTTCCACTATACTTTGAAGAAGAAAAGTTAGCCACAGAATACCTATTAAGCAAAATAAAGGAATCAGATACAGTTGGTATTGGGGGAAGTATGACCATAACTCAGTTAAACATACCCGAGCTTTTAGAAGAAAGAGGTAATAGGGTATATTTTCATTGGCTTGAATCTAAAGCAGAAATGGTGGACGAGGCCAGATTGTTAGCAAATCGGGCTGATGTGTATTTAAGCAGTAGCAATGCCTTAACGGAAAAAGGACAACTAGTTAATATAGATGGTATTGGTAATAGGGTTTGCTCTATGATTTTTGGCCCCAAAAAAGCATTTATAGTATGCGGCATAAACAAAATAGTAAAAGACCTTGAAGAAGCCATAAGCCGCATAAAGAATAATGCCTATAAAAATGCCAGAAGATTAAAGCTTAATACGCCTTGTGCAATAACAGGAAAATGCAATGACTGCGACAGTCCACAAAGGATGTGCAATGTAACCACAATAATGGAAAAAAAACCAAACAAAATAGATATTGAAGTTATAATAATAAACAAAGAGCTAGGTTATTGATAATACATCTCTAATCTTGCTTGTATTGAGAATATAAGCTTTAATATGTATAATATATATTAGATAAAAAAAGAGGTGAAGTGATGATAAAGAATTTTGATGAGCTTTTATCTGCTGTAAAGAGTAAGGAAACTATGAAATTAGCTGTTGCCGTAGCACAAGACAAGGACGTATTGCAAGCAGTGCACAAGGCAAGTGCCATGGGCTTAATAGAACCGATTTTAATTGGGGATAAAGAAAAAATAATAGATATTCTAGAGGAATTGGATATTTCAAAGGATTGTTATAAAATAATTAACGAAAAAGACGAAATAGAAGCTGCAAAAAAAACTGTTTCCGTCGTTAAAAACGGTGAAGCGGATTTTTTAATGAAAGGTTTGATTCAAACTGCAGATATAATGCGTGCTGTATTGGATAAAGAGAATGGCCTAAGAACAGAAAGCTTAATAAGTCATGTTATGGTATATAAGGTTAATTCATATCCAAAATTCTTGTTTTTAACTGATGGAGGCATAAATGTAGCACCAAACTTGGAGCAAAAGGTAAAAATTCTTGAAAATGCAATTAAAGTATGTAAGGCATTGGACCTTGATAGAATTTATGCAGCCTGTCTTGCTGGTGCAGAGATTGTAAATCCTAAAATACCGGCAACAGTTGATGCCAAAGCACTTTCAGATATGAAAGAAAAATGGGACAAGATGAATGTTTTGGTTGAAGGACCTCTTGCTCTTGATTTGGCAATTAGTACAGAAGCATGTAAGCATAAGGGTTATAAGAAAGAAGGGGGTGGAAAAGCGGATATTCTATTAGTTCCGTATTATGAAGCAGGTAATGTTTTGGGTAAATCAATGACATATTTTGCAGATTCAAAATCTGCTGGAGTAATTATGGGTGCTAAAACACCAATTGTTTTGGTATCAAGGGCTGATTCGTCAGAAACGAAACTGTTGTCTATAGCATTAGGCAGTGTAATTGCAGCAAAAAAATAACTTTTTAGGAGGAGATACAGTGAAAGAGTTAATGTCCGGCAACGAAGCTATTGCAAGAGGAGCTTATGAAGCAGGTGTTACTATTGCAGCGGCTTATCCCGGTACGCCCAGCACGGAAATCCTTGAAAACATTGTTAAATACAAAGATGAAATATACTGTGAATGGGCACCAAATGAAAAAGTTGCAACAGAAGTTGCTATAGGTGGCTCCATTGGCGGGGCCAGAAGTATAGCTGCTATGAAGCATGTTGGGGTTAATGTTGCAGCAGATCCAATTTTCACCTATTCTTATCTAGGAGTAAATGCGGGGTTTGTGCTAGTAAGTGCCGATGATCCTAGTATGCATAGTTCACAAAACGAACAAGACAATAGATACTATGCTAAATTTGCAAAAATGCCTATGTTTGAGCCTTCAGATAGCCAAGAATGCAAAGATTTTCTTAAAGAGGCCTATAGAATCAGTGAGGAATTTGATACTCCTGTTCTTTATAGAGTTACCACAAGAGTGTGCCATAGTAAAAGCATAGTGGAATTAGGAGAAAGAGAAGAAGTTGAATTTAAAGCATATAGTAGAAACATTCCCAAGTTTGTTGCTGTACCTGCCACTGTTAAACGTGCGCGTCTAAGGGTAGAGGAAAGACTAAAAGCCTTAGAAGAATATTCAAACAAGTCTCCATTAAATAAAATTGAATACAATGATAAAAAAATAGGTATTATTTCATCAAGTATTGCCTACCATTATGCAAGAGAAGTTTTTGGAGAAAAAGCTTCATATCTTAAACTTGGTTTTACTTTTCCATTGCCTATGGAATTGATAAAAGAATTTTCAAATAATGTAGAGACCTTATATATTGTAGAAGAATTAGAACCATTTATGGAAGAACAAATAAAAGCAGCAGGAATCAAATGTATTGGTAAAGAATTAATTCCTAACTATTATGAATTAAATCCAGAAATAATAGCAAAATCACTATTAAATAAAGAAGCTGAAACAAAAGAATTAAATGTAGAACCTGCACCAAGACCTCCTGTTTTATGCCCCGGTTGTCCCCATAGAGGCTTTTTCTATGTTATGTCCAAAAGAAAGAATACAGTTATAACTGGCGATATAGGCTGCTATGCCCTCGGTGCTTCGCCGCCATTAGGGGCAATGGATACTGTAATATGTATGGGGGCGGGTTTCAGTGCCGGAATGGGAATATCAAAAGCTTTTGAAGTATCAAAAAGAGACGGTAAAGTATTTGGGGTAATGGGTGATTCAACTTTCTTCCATTCGGGTATAACAGGAGCAATAGATATTGTATACAATAAAGGCAATATGATTCCAGTGGTATTGGACAATAGAATTACCGGAATGACAGGGCATCAAGATAATCCAGGGACAGGTAAGACCTTAATGGGGGAAGATACAATAGAAATTGATATTGTAGATGTATTAAAGGCTGTTGGTTATAAAACAGTTAAAACCGTTGATCCCTGTGATTTAAAGGCAATGGAGGAAGTGGTAAAGGAAGCTGAAGAAAGTACAGAATCATATGCCATTGTTACAAAAAGACCCTGTGTATTAATTAAGGATTTGCCGCCATTTAAAACTAAATGTGTGGTAGATGTAGAAAAATGTACCAAGTGCAAAATGTGTCTAAAAGTTGGTTGCCCGGCAATCTTCTTTAAAGACGGAAAATCATATATTGAACCAACTATGTGTGTTGGTTGTGAAGTATGTATGCAAGTCTGCAAATTTGATGCTATAAGAAAGGTTGGTGAATAATGATGAGAGAAACAAAAAAAATCCTTTTCGTTGGCGTCGGTGGGCAGGGAACAATACTAGTAAGCAGATTGTTGACTAGCGGCTTAATGAAAGCCGGATATGATGTAAAAATGTCCGAAGTTCATGGAATGGCACAAAGAGGTGGAAGTGTTTCAACACAAGTTATATATGGCGATAAAGTTTATTCACCAATATTAGGAAGAGGTCAAGCCGATATATTGGTTGCTTTTGAAAAAATGGAGGCATTAAGATGGAGTGAATTTCTAAAACCAGGTGGCATAGTTATTGTCAATAATTATGAAATCCCTTCATTACCTATTGCAATTGGTAGTATCGAATACCCTCAAGGGATTTTGGAAGAACTAGAAAAAAACTTTAAGACTATTGTTATTGATGCTGGAAAGATAGCTACGGAACTTGGAAATATAAGGACACAAAATGTAGTGTTATTTGGTTCTTTGGTTAAGGCTTTCAATTTAACAGAGATAGACTGGATGGAGATTTTGAAGGAAATATTACCTGAAAGAATGTTGGATATAAATATTAAAGCATTTAATAAAGGCATGGAGATATAAAATAATAAAAATAAAGGTGGTTCCTTTCCTCTTTTATTCAATAGGAAAGAACCACTTTTAAATTATTTGATTTATACTGTAGGGGACACAGGTGTTATGAAATGGAAGAACAAACAAATATACTAAATAAAGAGCAAAAAAGAGCTGTAGAGCATTATAAAGGTCCTTGCATGGTCCTGGCAGGTCCCGGTACCGGCAAAACTACTATTATAATTAATAGGGTAATGCACTTGCTTACTTACTATAATATCAGTCCGGAAAATATTTTAATTGTGACATTTACAAAAGCAGCAGCTAATGAAATGAAAGAACGCTTTATGAAACTTGACGGATATAAAGATAAATACAAAAAAGTAAACTTCGGCACCTTTCATTCAATATTTTTTAAAATTCTACAAGAATACAATAAATATAGGATAGACAATTTATTAGTTGAAAAAGAAAAAAGAAGAATTATTAAAGTAATTGCGGAAGACCTTGGTATCTCCTACTTTGAAGAAGAACAAAACTTTGAAGATTTAATAAGCCAATTATCATATGTAAAATATATGTTAATCTGCAATAAAGAATATAAGCCTAATACCTATTTTTCAAAAAACTTTTGGGAGATACACAATCAATATGAAACTTATAAAAAGATTAATAAAAAATTTGACTTTGATGATATGATAAACCATTGTTATGAATTACTGCAAAGTGAGAGGCATATATTGGATGAAATAAGAAAGAAATACCAGTATATACTAATAGACGAATTTCAAGATATAAACAAATCACAATATGAAATAATTAATCTTATTGCGCATCCATTAAACAATCTATTTGTTGTAGGTGATGATGATCAAACTATTTATGGATTCAGGGGTTCGGATCCAAATGCTATGCATAAATTTTCAAATAGATATGCAAACACAAAACTAATTTCACTAAAATATAATTATAGAAATAGTAAAGCCATATTGGACATAGCAAAATTAATTATAAGAAATAATAAAAAAAGATATAATAAAGATCTAGTTTCCATAAAATCAAGTGAAAAGACACCCTGCATTGTAAAAGTTGAAGATTTTGAGATGGAAGCAAAATCTATAGCAAACAAAATTAAAATTTTGACTGATAAAAAAGTATCTTATTCGGATATTGCAGTTTTATATAGGACCAGAATTCAATCTGCTTTAATAATTGAAAACTTTGTTAACGAAGGAATACCTTTTGTATGTTATGACGGTATTTCATATACGCATAACCATTGGATATATAAGGATATTATAAGCTATCTAAAAGCCTCTCAAAACATAGAAAGAAACAAACATATCATAAAAATAATAAACAAGCCCTATAGGTACATAGGAAGAAATCTAATATTGGATAAATATGATGATAACAGTGACATTTTAAATGATTTAATATTAAGTAATAAAATAAATAAACAGCAGAAAAGTAATTTAATGAATTTAAAAAAAAGCTTATTAAGAATTAAAAGTATGAAAGTTAATGATGCTATTTTTTTTATAAAAAAGACCATAGGCTATGAAAATTATATTATTAGATATGCCAAGGAAAGAAAATTAAATATTAAGCCCTTAATAGAAATTTTAAATGAAACAAGCACTTCAATGTCCAAAGCAATAAATATTTTGGAGTATTTAGATAATATTGAACCTATTTTAAATAAAAGTATAGGCAAAGATAATAAAGAAGAAAGCATTAAAGTAATGACAATGCATAAAGCCAAAGGTTTAGAATATAAAATTGTATTTTTAACCGGAATTATTGAAGGTTTGCTTCCAAGTTTTACTGGTAATCATATAAATTCTTGTGAATTAGAAGAAGAAAGAAGATTGTTTTATGTTGCAATGACAAGAGCGGCTAATGAATTGTACTTTTACACACCTAAATACAGATATGGGAAGAGAGCGAAACAATCAAGATTTTTGAATGAGATATACAAATTATCGTAAAGTAGAATTTAGTGGACTATATTCAGTTCATAGAAAAATAGACTAATTTGGCAAAAGATTGGAGAATAAAATGAATAAAAACGGTGCTATTATAGTTTTTGAGGGTATTGATCAATCTGGCAAAGGTACACAATCAAAGCTTTTTGTTAATAAACTAAAAGAAAAGGATTATGCTGTTGAATACTTACACTTTCATGATACTTCTACACCTTTAGGTCAAGAAATACAATCCTTCCTTGAAGGGAAAAAAATCTATAACCCTATTGTAAGGCAACTTTTATTTGTTGCAAATAGATACGAAAGAAATGAAGACCTAGGTAATTATGTTAAGAATAATGATTTTTTAGTTATTGATAGGTATATACCATCAGGTTTGGCTTATGGCTTGGCAAATGGAATCGACTTAAATTGGATGCTCAATCTAGAAAGCAAACTCCATCAGCCAGATTTAGTTATTCTTTTAGATATAGATTCCAAAACTTCAAGAGATAGAAAACCTGATAAAAACAGAGATGTCTATGAAAAGGACTTGTTTTTTTTAGAGAAAGTAAGGGAATCATATCTAGAGCTAGCTGAAAAGTTTTCTTGGATAATAATAGATGGTAAAGGTTCTACCAAAGAAGTTTCAGAAAGAATCTGGACAAAGATAAGTTCAAAAATAATTAGATAGCAGGTATTTTGAACCCACTTATAGTTATAGTTCGAACATGGTAGGATCTTACACTTTCATGGACTATATCAAATAATTACATCAGTTAATTTGCTATGTATGAACACTGGACACTTATAAGTACTGGAAAATATTTAGGAATGCATTTTTCTAATGAAATTGACAATATCTATAGCAGCATTAGGTTTTTTAAGATATAAGGAGGCTTCCTTAATATTTTTAATTTTCAAATCCAAAGACAAAACATTATCAATTAAGTAGTGAATCCTTTCTACACTGGATGCTTTTACTGCAAACCCATGATTTAATAAGAATTCTGAATTATCCGATTCTTGACCGGGTAAAGGTGAATAGATGATTAAAGGTTTCTCTTTTGATATTACTTCAGCACAAGTTACCCCGCCAGGTTTTGAAATAATAAAATCAGATATTTCCATTAACTCATAAATATTTTCTATAAAACCGAAGACATAAAGCTCATTAATTGTTTTAATTTTCTTAAGGCTTTTTTCAAGTTTTGTATTATGGCCGGTGACAGCAAGAATGCAAATATCATTATATCTGCTATCAAGTTCTTTAACAATCTTATACATTTCACCTAAACCTAAGCCACCACCCATTACCAATGCTATTTTTTCTTTATTAATATTGAATTTTTTTATTAATTGATCCTTATTTAATTCTTTTGAAAATTCTAGCTCTATAGGAATACCAAATGGCAGTACTTTTTGGGAATCCAGCCCAAATGTCCTAGCAATATCTATAAGGCTTTCATGGGCAATAATATAATAATCAGTATACTTATTTATATATGAAGAATGGATGCTAAAGTCAGTAATAATTGAAATCAAAGGGCAATTAATGACTCCTTTTTCTCTTAGGCTGGCTGCTAATGATGAAGATAAACTGTGAGTGCAAATAATTACATCTGGTTGAAAATCAATAATTCGTTTTTTAATCTTACTCGAAATCAGCTTATTTGTTATATCATTAATATCAATTTTCGGGTTTGATTTATTTGTTTTTTCATAAAATTTTCCCCAAGCTTTTGGATAAAATCTTATAAGACCTAAATAACCATCCAAAATAACCTTATCTAACACAGGACTTATAAGATTAATTACATTAATTATTTTTACCTTATTTTCAAAGTTTGACTTCATAAATTCCTTTTTTAGTGTTTTTGCTACTTGATCATGGCCATTGCCAATAGATACAGAAAATATAAATATGTTCAATTTTATTCTCCTTATTCCAATTCGAATATTTAATAGTATTTTATGCAATTTTTTTAAAATGATTTTAGAAACTACAAAACATTACATTTTTCTTTGAAGGAAAAAATATTTATATAAAGAATAGTATATAGAAAAGTAGGAGGGAATAATATGCGAATAGTATTTAAAACAATTTCCGATTCCTTAATTATAAAACTTTTTGGTGAATTGGATCATCATTGCAGTGAACAAATAAGAAAGAAAATAGATAATGAAATTCTAAATAAAAATCCATCAAATATTATATTTGATATGGAAAATTTGAATTTCATGGATAGCTCAGGCATCGGAGTTATTATTGGCAGATATAAACTATTGTCCTCAAAAGGTGGAAAGGTTATAATAGTCAACCAAAAACCACAAGTTAAGAGATTATATGAAATATGTGGTTTAAAAAGAATAATACCTGAATACGAAGATACTAGAACTGCAATAAAAACCTTAAAGGAGCGGAATTAATAATGAAAATTGATAATTTAATGAAATTAGAGTTTTTAAGTAAGTCGCAAAATGAAAGTTTTGCTCGTTCTGTAGTAGCAGCATTCGCAGCACAGTTAGACCCGACAATAGAGGAGCTATCTGAAATAAAAACATCTGTATCAGAGGCGGTCACTAATTGTATTATTCATGGATATGAGTATAAGCAAGGATATATAAGTATAATATGCAAACTTATCGGAAATACAATTGAAATAGAAATTAGCGATAGTGGAAAAGGAATTGAGGATATAGCCTTAGCCAAACAAGCTCTATATACAAGCAAACCCGAATTAGAAAGATCCGGAATGGGCTTTACTGTTATGGAAACCTTTATGGATGAAGTTGAAGTATATTCCAATATAAAAAAAGGTACAAAAATAATAATGAAAAAAACAATAAAAAGAGTTTCCTAGGTGCAGCCATATGAAATATTTAGATTTAACAAAAAAAGAGGTTAATGAATTAATTAAAAAAGCTCAAAATGGAGATAAAGAGGCATTAGACTATCTGGTGTCTGAGAATATGGGTCTAGTAAGAAGCGTTACAAAAAGGTTTATAAATAGAGGGTGTGAGTATGACGATTTAATGCAAATCGGCAGTATAGGTTTATTAAAAGCAATAAAAGGATTTGACAGTAGTTATGATGTTAGGTTTTCTACATACGCTATACCTATGATAATAGGTGAAATAAAAAGGTTTTTACGCGATGATGGTCTAATAAAAGTAAGTAGGAATTTAAAGGAGTTGGCAATTAAAGCCTTCGCCCTGCGGGAAGTATTAGAAAAGAGCATGGGAGTAGAGCCTACCATATCGGAGCTAGCCGCAGAACTAGATATAGAAAAAGAAGATTTAGTTTTAGCTATTAACTCACAAAATAACATTCAATCATTGCAGGAGATAATAAATCAAGGAGAAGGTAGTCCTATAGAATTAATTGATAGGATATTGATTGAGGATTCCGAAGAATTAGATATAGTAAATAAAATAGCTTTAAAGGAAGTATTATCAAACTTAAAACAAAAAGATCGACAAATAATCATACTAAGGTATTTTAAAGAATTAACTCAATGTCAAGTTGCAGATTTATTAGGAATTTCGCAAGTGCAGGTTTCAAGATTGGAAAAAAAAATACTTCAAAATTTGAGAAAAATGATTTAATTTTTTGCTTGCTATGAATTATTTTTAAAATTTTTAGAATAATAATAGTAAGCTTTATTTTTTGAGGTGGCGTATGAAAAAATACAGGTATTTAATTTTACTTGTAGTAATAGCAATAGCAACTTATTTTTCATGGCGTTTTTTTATTACATCTCCCTTAGATAATAGGCCCAAAAAGGCCAAATTGGTAAAGTTTTTTTATAAACATAACAAAAAAGTATATCAAGGATGAGATAAATGCAAAATTTTAACTATAACAAACAAAGAAAGAACTATTTTAATCTAGAGCAAGAAAACGAAAATGAAATCCGAACTGATATAGATAAAAAAATAACAAATAATATGTTTATAAAACATGATAGTAAGCTGAAATATTAGTTACCTTTATTATTATCTTTCTTATCAATATCTGAACTATCATTATTTCCGTTGTTTCCATTAGAGTTTTTATCATCTAAATTTTCGTGGTCATTATTATTTTCATCATCTTTAGCATTGTTATCATCGTTGTTATCGTTGTTATTATGATCATTTTCACCGGGTATCTCTTCATCATGTAACAAATCACAAATCTCTGCCGGTGCTTCATAAATGCTATCCCTAGGTAATGTTTTTTTCAGATCTAGAGGCTCAGTTCTTTCTGTAAACACCTTGGCTTCTATTAAAGAAAGGGGACAATTAGGAGAAGCTAATAAACCAGACTCAGTACAAATATCTTTTAGCACATGTATACTACATATATCATCTATCCCCGGTTCCGTTCCTTTTATAAATATTTCAGATCTAATTGTTGCACCTCTAGGATCCATTTGGCATAACTCTGTTGGTCTTTTCCCTGATTTAGTACATATGCTTACAGAAACTAGGCCACCTGGCTGCTGAAAACTTTTGGCAGGAAGTTCTTTATGAATATTTTGCATTACATATTTCCAAAGTCTTGCTGGATATGAACCACCAACAAAATTTAAAGGTTTTGGGTCATCATGCCCTATCCAAACGGCAGCTGTATAATAAGGTGTATACCCAAGAAACCAAGCATCCTTTGTATCCGTTGTCGTACCTGTCTTACCGGCTACTTGAACATTAGCTATGGAAGCATTTGTACCAGTACCGCTTTGCACAACACTTCTCATTGTGCTTACCATTAAATATGCAACTTGCTCGTTTACGACTCTGCGTTTCTCCGGTGTGTTTTCAAAAATAGCGTTACCATGCCTATCTAAAACTTTTGTAAAAGATGTAGGAGTAGTATACACACCCTTATTTGGAAAAGTACTAAAAGCAGCAGCCATTTCTATTGGCTTAACTCCTTTAGTCAAACCACCTAAGGCAAGAGCAGGTAAGTTTCTATCATTTCTTTTTTTATCTTCCAATTCCAAAGTGGAAATACCAAATTTTTGTAAGTATTCAATTGAACGTTCAATGCCTATATCTTGCACTACTTTAACGGCAACTATATTTAAGGAATTCAATATTCCTTCTCTTAAAGTAACTAGACCTCTAAATGATCTGTCGTAATTCCGCGGGGAATAATTTCCGAAGGTAATAGGAGAGTCATCGACTACAGTGCCAATAGAGTAGCCATTATCAAAAGCAGGCGTATAAACACTAAGAGGTTTAATTGCAGAACCCGGTTGTCGTTGCGATTGGGTAGCTCTATTTAAGCCTCTCCTTACTTTAGTGCTCCTTCCTCCCATTACCGATTTAATCTCTCCAGTTTCATTATCAATTATTACCATAGCAGCTTCAGGTTGCAAAATGCCATTTTCATCCTCTATTGATGGAGGAAAGAGTTTTTCATTTTCAAAGGCTTCCTCAAGTGTATTTTGCATATCCATATCTATAGTAGCTATTATTTTTAAACCGCCATTATATACTTTTCTATTGGCTTCCTCTTTAGTGTAACCTAATTTATCTTGTAATGATTGTACCACGTCCTTTATTACCATATCGGCAAAATAGGTAGTTTCAATCTCTTTATCTATTTTTGCTAATTTAATCTCCTCTTCTATAGCAGTGTTGTATTCATATTCAGATATCATATTTTGACTTAGCATTTCAGAAAGAATCAAATTCTTACGTTTCATTGAATTATCATAATTCAAATAGGGATTGTATGCAGAAGGATATTGAGTTATTCCGGCAATCACTGCTGATTCCGATAAGCTTAATTTATCTATTTCTTTAGCAAAATAGTATAAAGCCGCTTCCTTTACCCCTGCCACATTATTGCCTCCCAAGGCAATAGTATTCAAATATGCCTCCAATATTTGTTCTTTTGTAAACTGACGTTCAAGTTGTATTGCGTAATAAGCCTCAATGACCTTTCTTCTAAAATCCTTAACAGGCGTTAAAAAAACATTTTTAATAAGTTGTTGAGTTATTGTGCTACCGCCATGAGCCAGTTTTTTCAATTTAATATCTTTTAGAGCTGAACCAATGATTCTTTGAATATCGATTCCATTATGATCAAAAAATCTTTTGTCTTCGATAGCAATAAATGCATTTTGCAAATCTATAGGTATTTCGTCAAGGGTAACCATAGTTCTATTTTCGTTAGCATGTAATTTATCAATTACTCTATCATTTTTATCAACAATATAAGTAGTCTGATTAAGATTAAATATTTCATCATAATCCAATGGTTCTGCATTCTTTATCCAAGCATAAACTGTGCCCAAAACAATTGCAGAGCTAATGATTGCTATTAGCAATAAAACAGCTAATGTTATTTTTAGTAACTTGGAAAATGTTCTGTTTTTTTCTTTTCGCTTAGGATTTTTTTTATTGCCATTATTTTTGCTATTCATATGATACCTCCTATGTAGTATAACGGAAGCACAAGCTTTAATACGAATATTATAGCATATTGAAAATGCCATAGCAAACAAGGGTTAAAGTGTTGTTATTATTGTATTTGTCACTGTATCATAGTTCACATACTAGCATTTTAGTTTTTAGTTCCTAGTGCTTAGATCTTAGCTCGTAGCCAGGAAGCAGGAGCCAAGAACCCTAATTCAACTTTGTAATCCTAGTTTGTAATCCTAGTAGATATAATAATCTGATTATAATGAATAATTATTTTAGATGCATTTTAAGCTACACCGATAGAGTTATTTTTAGAATCAATACTTATTGTAAACTAATTACATATAATTACTAAGGGAATAAAAATATGGTGATGATATTATGAGACGTAAATATTTATTTAATAAGAAGAAAAACTATTTATATATTATGACTATTATAATGATTTCATTATTTTTGTTTTTTTATATATACGTAGAAAAGAATATAAAACCTAAATTAATAGCCATGTCAGAAATTAAAGCCAGATTGTACGTTACACAAGTTATTAATGAAGCTGTAAGCAAAAAAATAGAATTAAACTCATTTGATAATCTTATTATTATTAAGACAGATAATATAGGAAAAGTAACACTAGTAACAGCCAATACAAAAGAAATGAATCGTTTAGCCGTTGAAACTTCAAAAGATATACAAAAAGAACTAGAAGATATAAAAAGAAATCATATAAAAATGTCATTAGGTAATATTATGGGTAGCCAAATTTTTGCAGATGCAGGACCTCATATTAACATAGGTATTCAACCTGCGGGATCCGTCGGAGTTAACTTTGCAACAGAATTTATAGAAGCAGGAATAAATCAAACTAGACTAAAGATATATCTTACAGTAAATACAAAAGTCCAAATTATTGTACCTTTCGCAGGCGAAAAAGTCGACGTATCAACTAATATTCCAGTGTCCGAAACAATAATTGTAGGTGATGTTCCAGAAAGCTATATTAATGTTCCTAAAGAAAATAATGATTTTTTAAAAGTAGCTCCAACTAAGAATCCTTTTAAAGATTAGAAAAGCATGTTACAGAATACTCTAAGCCCAGCTTTAACTTGACAATTTGTATTAACTGGAATAATATTTGATTACAAAAGAAAAAGAAAAAGAATAGGTGAATAAAAAATTGATAGAAATTAAAGAAAGTACTTCGGACTACATGGAAAAAGCTATTTTAGTAGGTACAAATAGTTATGATGACCTAGATGAATTAAGCGAATTACTAACCACTGCAGGTGGTATAGAAGTTGGTAGATTAGTACAAAATATAATCAAAATTCATCCAAGCTTTTATATTGGAAAAGGAAAATTGGAGGAGTTATTTAAGGAAGTTGAAGAAAAAGATGCGGATTTAATAATATTTGATAATGAATTAACAGGTGTACAAATAAGAAATATTGAGAAAAAACTTGGTGTAAGAACTATTGATAGAACACAAATTATTTTAGATATATTTGCCCAGCGAGCATCATCAAAAGAAGGGAAGTTACAAGTGGAATTAGCTCAACTAAAATATCTATTACCGCGACTTTCAGGATATGGTGTAGAAATGTCAAGAACAGGAGCCGGGATTGGCACCCGCGGGCCTGGAGAACAAAAACTTGAAGTTGATAGAAGAAATATAAGAAATAAAATAAATACACTAGAAAAAGAAATTAGGCAGCTAAAGAGGCATAGAAAAATACAAAGAAAGGGAAGAGAAAACCTTTTTACAGCAAGTATTGTGGGATATACAAACGCCGGAAAATCAACACTATTAAATGTATTATCAGACTCTAATATATATGTAGAAGATAAACTTTTTGCTACATTGGATCCCACTACACGTAAAATAAAATTAAAAAGTGGTAAAGAAATAATAGTAACTGATACCGTTGGTTTTATTAGAAAACTGCCACATGATTTGATTGAGGCTTTTAAATCCACTTTAGAAGAAGTTATTTACGCAGATTTGCTTTTGCTTGTAGTTGATGGAAGCATAGATTCTTATGATCATCAAATTCATATAGTAAGCCAAGTTTTAGAAGATATAAAAGCGGGAAACAAACCTAGCATACTAGTAATCAATAAAATCGACAAAATGGAAGAAAAAGAATTGATATCTTTGAGCAATAAAAGTCGAGATGTAGTATATATATCTGCCAAAGAAAAAATGAATTTAGATGTACTGCTAGAGAAAATAGATTATTATGCTGAAAAAGGATCAGAAATCATAGAAGCATTAATACCTTATAATAATGCAAATCTTGTTTCCTATATGCATAGAAGAGGAAAAATTATTGAAAAAAAATATAAGGAAAATGGAATACTTGTCAAGGGCAAATTCAACTCTATAGTAATTGGAAAAATTAAAGAATATCTTATGAAATAAGTTTTTGTCATAAATGGCACATGACTACAATCTTTGTTTTTGTCTTTATACTAAACTAACATTTTTTGATTGACATAAACTCAAGAATTCCCATAAAAAACAAAAATAAACTAAATATTTTTCTTAATGCTATTGGATTTAAATTTATAGCTATAAAAGATCCTAAGCATGCAAAAATAATGCCGGGCAAAATCAGCTTTTTCGCTAATTTTACATCAATTGTTTTGTTTTTATAGTGAACTATTAAAGCAACTATTGATGATGGTATAAAAGCTATTAAGTTAATGCTTTGTGCAGTTTGCTGGTTAACATTTGAGAAAACAATTATCAAAGGTATTAGCACGGTGCCTCCGCCAATTCCCATTCCGCCAAATATTCCAGCTAGAATTCCTATTAAAAAAGGAACCATTTAAACATCATCCCAATTGCTGTTACTATCATTAAAATACCAAAGATAATTCTTATGAATTCTTTAGGTAACTTGCTTAAATTCTTAGAACCAATATAGGCTCCGATAATAGAGCCCAAGGCCACAAAGATTGAGGTATTTATTGAAGAAATACCAGCGCTTATATAGACGAAAGAACTAATAATGGTTAAAGGAAGTATTACAGATATAGCTGTTGCGTGTGCTTTATAATCATCAATTTTTAAAAGAAGAACTAAGGATGTTACTAAAATAACGCCACCGCTGGAACCTAAAAGTCCATTTATAAAACCAGCTAATGCACCGACTAGATAGAATATCTTTTTTTTATAAGCTTTATTTTCAATCAAGTTTAAACCTTTCTTTAAACAGTATTATATCTCGTCATTATTAAGTTGCTCATATTTTTTAAAAATATTTACTAATAAAATATATTACGGGGTATCTTGCAAAAATACCTAGCATCTATACTCTATACTCTAAGCTCTAAGCTCTTAACTTTTAACTCTTAACTCTGAACTCTGAACTCTTAACTCTGAACTCTTAACTCTGAACTCTTAACTCTGAACTCTTAACTCTTAGCTCTTAACTCTTAGCTCTTAACTCTTAACCCCAGCTGTTCTTTACTTTTAAATGGTTTACATATAAAGTCACCAATGATATTATTATTATAGTGCATATCAACAAATGGAGGGTTTAAATTGCTTGATGTGGAAAAGGATATTAACTGCATAGCAAATTGGATAAGGGAATCTGTTTTATTGGCAAAGGCAAAAGGGGTAGTCCTCGGTTTATCCGGTGGCGTTGATTCTGCAGTAGTAGCAGCTTTATGTAAGAAGGCATTTCCAGATAATACTCTTTGCCTAATAATGCCTTGTTATAGTAATGATAAAGATGAAAAGGATGCAAGACGCTTAGCTGAACAAATTCAACTAAATGTACAAAAAGTTCAATTAGACAATATTTATGATGCTTTTCTAGGGCAAGTTAGAGCAGGTGAAAAATGTTCAAAGCAAATATTGGGCAATGTAAAATCAAGGCTACGAATGTTAACGTTATACTATTTTGCAGCAAAACTTAATTACTTAGTAGTAGGTCCGACAAATAAAAGTGAATTTTTAATAGGATATTTTACTAAACATGGAGATAGTGGTTCAGATATAATGCCAATAGCTGATTATGTTAAAGAAGAAGTTTATAAGTTAGGGGAGCAGCTAAATATCCCCAAAGAAATATTAGAAAAAACTCCTACTGCTGGACTTTGGGAAGGACAAACAGATGAATTGGAAATGCAAATGTCCTATAATCAACTAGACAACTATATCTTAAAAGGACTTGCTGAAAAGCGTGTTATGGAAAAAATAGAAAGCATGAAATTAAATAGTGAACATAAAAGAAATTTCCCTAAAATTTATAAGAGGCCAAATTAAAAATTGAAAAGGGGGAGTTGTTATGGCCGGACATTCAAAGTGGTCAAATATTAAAAATAAAAAAGGTAAAACTGATGCTGCAAGGGGAAAAATCTTTACAAAAATTGGTAAAGAAATATCTATTGCGGCGAAAGATGGTTCAGACCCGGATTTCAATAGTAAATTAAGAGATGCTATTGCTAAGGCAAAAGCTAATAATATGCCAAATGATACTATTCAAAGAGCAATTAAAAGGGGCTCAGGGGATTTAGCTGATATTAATTATGAGGAAATTGTTTATGAAGGCTATGCTCCCAGCGGTGTAGCTGTCATAGTGAACACACTAACGGAGAATAGAAATAGGACTGCAGGAGATGTTAGATATATTTTCGATAAAAACGGAGGTAGCTTAGGTAATTCTGGTTGTGTAGGATGGATGTTTGATAAAAAGGGCTTAATTATTGTAGAAAATGACGGGCAGATAGATGAAGAAGAACTACTTATGATTGCCTTGGAAGCCGGTGCAGAAGATTTTATAACTGAAGATGATTCATATGAAATATACACGGATCCGGCTTTGTTCTCAGATATTAGATTGAAACTAGAAAAGGAAGGTATTAATATGGTATCAGCAGAAATAACTATGATACCGCAAAATTCTATTAAAGTTACTGAGGAAGAGGATATTAGGTGCATAAATAAAATGTTCGAAATGTTTGAAGACAATGATGACGTACAAGATTTTTATCACAATGGTGAGCTTGATGACTAATATTATAATGTGAAAATGAATAATAATAGAAGAATTGGTAATAATAACTTCCATAAAGATATGGAGGTTATTTTATGTTCGGGAATAAGAGAAAAAAAAGGTTTAAGAAGGTGCTCTTATTTTTTGGCGGCGTTTTGCTATTGATTGTTCTTATAGGTTACTATATTAACAATGGACAAAACTTTAAGGTTAATGATATTTCAAAAATCAATAAGAACCTTCCAATACCCAATAATTTAAAAAATCCTATAAAGAACAATAATAGCGAGAATTTATACAAGATAAATAAATCGACAAAACTTTATTATTCCACGCATTTTAAAAAATGTGGACATTGTATCGAAAAACATATAGAAGCACCGGATTTTTTTATTGGCTTAAGCATAGAAGAATTGAAAGGCAAAATTTATGGGTGGGAAATTGATAGCGTCGAAGATGATAATATTCATTTTATTAAAGAAATAAACACATTTTGCCCTGAACATTTTATAATAGGTGTCGAAGATGGTAATATAGCAATTTTTAAGTATAGCGAAAATGGGGAAAAAATTTTAAAGGAAGTTACAGATATAGATATCAATGTCCTAACACCAGAAGACCAAGCATTTTTAACCGGTGGTATAGTGACGGATACAGAAGATGATATGGAAAGGAAGTTGGAGGGATTTAGCAATTAAGTTATTACTTTATTTTTTTTTGGAAAAAGGTTATAGTAATAATAACGAATATATGTTTGGATTGGATGTGTTTCTTTGTTAATAATGGGGATAGACCCAGGTATTGCAATATTAGGCTATGGTCTGTTGAGTGCTGAAGGTAATAGGCTAAAGTATGTTGATGCCGGTGCTATAACTACATCATCAGATTTATCCATGCCAAAAAGACTCTCAATTATATACAACAACCTGGGCGAACTACTAAGACAATATAAGCCGGATGCTTTTGTAGTAGAAGAACTTTTTTTTAATAAAAATGTCAAAACAGCTTTAATAATTGGACATGCCAGGGGGGTAACTATATTAGCAGCTGCTAATTATAATATCCCTATATTTGAGTATACACCACTTCAAGTTAAACAAGCTATTGTCGGATATGGAAGGGCGGATAAAAATCAAATGCAGCAAATGGTAAAAATATTACTTAACTTAAAGAAGGTGCCAAAGCCAGATGATGTTGCCGATGCGCTAGCTGTGGCTATTTGTCATGGCAACAGTTCGAAATTTTCAAAATTATTTAAAGTATAAGGGGATCTAATATGCTAAGCTATTTAAAGGGGATTATTTATGAAATAGGTGAAGACTTTGTAGTAATTGATATAAACGGGATTGGTTATAAAATATTATGCTCAAAAAACACTATAGTAAATTTAAATATCGGAAAGACTACGAAACTATTTACAACTTTAGTTATAAGAGATGATAGTATAAAATTATATGGTTTTTTTGATAAAAATGAAATGAATATTTTTAAGCAACTTAATTTGGTTTCAGGTGTAGGCCCTAAAGTAGCTTTTTCACTTTTATCAAGTTTAAAAACTGAAGAAATTATAATTGCTATAGCCACAAAAAACTATAAAGAGCTAACAAAAGCTCCTGGAATAGGAAAAAAGACTGCTGAAAGAATTATTTTAGAATTAAAGGACAAATTGAAGGCAAATGACATTGAAGCGGGAATAAGATTTAACGAGGAAAATGACAATGCAATACAAACGATAAATGCTCTTATGTCATTAGGTTATAATTATAGCGAAGCTTCCATGGCATTATCAAAAATAGAAAACAAGAATCAACCAATAAATGATTTAATAAAGGAAGCTTTAAAACAATTTTCAAGGATATAGGTGGTTAAATGGAAGATAGACTAATAACAGCAAATTTAACTAATGAAGATGATTTAGAAAACAATTTAAGGCCTAAGTACCTTAGTGACTATATTGGACAGGCCACCGTAAAAGAAAAAATGCGTATTTTTATAGAAGCTGCTAGAAATAGAAAAGAATCTTTAGATCATGTTTTACTATACGGTCCACCGGGCCTAGGCAAAACAACTCTTGCAAACATAATTTCAAATGAATTAGCTGTAAGTATTAGGGTTACTTCGGGCCCTGCAATTGAGAAACAAGGTGATTTAGCAGCAATATTGACTAATCTCAACTATAATGATGTATTGTTTATAGATGAAATACATCGATTAAATAGGAGCATAGAAGAAATTCTATATCCTGCCATGGAGGATTCCGCCATAGATATAATAATAGGCAAAGGTCCCAGTGCCCGTGCCATAAGATTGGACATACCCAGTTTTACAATGATAGGTGCTACAACTAGGGCGGGTATGATTACATCACCTCTTAGGGATAGGTTTGGAATAATATGCCGGTTAAATTATTATAATGACGAGGAATTGTTTGAAATAGTGAGCAGATCAGCAAAAATTTTAAAAATAGATATTGAAGATAATGGAGCCATGGAAATTGCAAAAAGGGCAAGGGGAACACCCAGAGTTGCTAATAGACTACTTAAGAGAGTTAGAGATTATGCCCAAGTTGAAGCAGATGGTATAATAACGGACAAAGTAGCAGACGAAGGTTTAAAGCTATTAGAGGTTGATAGCTATGGTTTAGATGATATTGACAGAAAAATGCTAAAAACCATTATTGAAAAATTTGATGGTGGTCCTGTGGGTTTGGATACATTAGCTGCTTCAATCGGGGAAGAATCTAACACAATAGAAGACGTATATGAGCCATACTTATTGCAAAAAGGCTTTATTAACAGGACACCAAGAGGAAGAATTGCAACCAAATTAGCATACAAACATTTTAATGTTCCTATACTTGGCAATTTGTTAGGTGATTAATTATATGAGATTTAAAGGGAATAGTAAAATTTTGTCGAATTCAAACTTAATTAGTGAATATAAGAGGGTAAGATAATGAGAAGAACTTTACTTTGTTTTATCATAATAATTTTGTTTTTTAATGTAAATTGTGCATACGGAGAAGCTTCCATTACTGAAACAATAAGAATCGGATTAAACTACGAAAAAACTGCATTTTCTAATATTAATATAAAAAGCGAAAATCCAATCAAGATATTATTGGATAAAGGGGAAGAGATTAATTTAGAGCTAGCTGTTGATATAGGTTTTCGCAAGGATGATTACTATAATATTGTAAACGGTGAAAGCAATCGAATACAGTATATAAAAGCAGTAAAATATAGCGGTGAGCTATTAGGTCCCTACCATATACAAATAGGCACTGCTTATAAAGACTACTCCACAGCAAAACAATCTTTAAATGCTCTTAAAAAATCACATAATGAAGCATATATAGCTTTCGAGGACGGATGGAGAATCTGGCATGGTTTATTTCTTGATAGAAAAGAATGTCAAGAATATATAGAAAGCCTGCAAAAAAAGCAAGTTGATCTTCAATATACTATAATCGAACCAAATGAAAGAAGGATACAGGTAATAGATTACACCAGTGATAATATTTTTATGATTTACAATTCTAATGAGGCTATATTAAGACCAAATAATTCCTCCAATGATTTATCCTTAATGCAATTCAACGGTTTAAATTACAGGGGAAGCATCATAATAAGAGTATTGGATGATGGCTCTATTGGAGTGATAAATCAACTTCCATTGGAATGGTATCTATACGGGGTAGTACCTAGCGAAATCTATACTAGCTGGCATATAGAAGCACTAAAGGCTCAAGCAGTTGCAGCAAGGAATTATGCTATAAATAATATTAATAAGCATAAAAAGGATGGATATGATTTATGTAGCACCCAACACTGCCAAGCTTACAAAGGCTATGATAATGAACATAAAAACACAAATATTGCCGTTGAGCAAACTCAAGGTAAATTATTATATTATAAGGATCAATTAGCACAAACATATTATCATTCCAGTAGTGGTGGTCATACGGAAAATTCTGAAAATGTCTGGAGTCAGGCAGTGCCATATATAAAAGGTGTAGATGACAGCTTAGGACTTGGAAGCCCAAATGATAATTGGGTAAGTGAATTGGAGAGAACATTTATTGAAAACAAATTAATGGAAAATAATTTTGATATTGGCAAACTGAAGAACTTAAATATTTTAGAAGCTAGTGAATTTGGTAGGGTTACAAAACTTGAAGTTGTAGGTACAAAAAAGAGTATTATCTTGGAAAAAGAAAAAATAAGATTAATCTTCGGTACAAATAATTTAAAAAGTACTTGGTATGAGATTGGAACAGAATCGGATATTAGCATTTTTGATCTTATAAACAATAAAACAATAAATAAAAGATCAGAAGGACTAAGTATAATATCCGCTAATGGCGAAAAAAGATTAAGTGCTAAGCAAGAGTGCATTTACATACAAAGCCCTTATGAAACAAAAAAATATAGCGTCAGGCCTAACAAGTATATTTTTTATGGAAAAGGCTGGGGACATGGACTGGGCATGAGCCAATATGGGGCTAAAGGCATGGCTGAATCAGGATATAATTACAAGGAAATACTGGAATACTATTACAAGGGTACTAAAGTGAAATAATAACTTCGTGAAATTTTAATTTCGCGAAGTTATTATTTGCTAATTATGCTGTATTTATATAGGATACTGTACGGAGAAGAGGTTGTAATATGAAGACAAAGGATTTTTTTTATTCATTGCCGGAGGAATTAATTGCTCAAGATCCTATATATCCGAGGGATTCTTCAAAGCTTTTGATCCTAGACAAAGAAAATGGAGAAATAACACATACAAGCTTTAATAAAATAATAAACTATTTATATCCTAATGATTGCCTAGTGCTAAACAATACCAGAGTGATACCAGCACGCTTATATGGTATAAGAAAACACGGAAAAAGCATTATAGAGTTTTTACTACTTAATAGAAAAAGTAAAGATATCTGGGAAGTAATATTAAGACCAGGGAAAAAAGCTAAGATTGGTACAGAAGTTATATTCGGGGATAATGAACTTATTGGCAAAGTTATTGATATAGTAGATGGAGGAAATAGAATAATTGAATTCACTTATGATGGTTTATTTGAAAATGTTCTTGATAGGCTAGGAAAGGTACCTTTGCCACCTTATATAAAAAAGGACCTTAAAGATAAAGAAAGATATCAAACAATATATTCTAAACATGATGGATCAGCAGCCGCTCCAACAGCAGGTTTGCATTTTACAGAGGAATTATTGGATAATATTTCTGCAAAAGGTGTTAAAATAGCTTATATCACTTTACATATCGGACTGGGAACATTCAGACCGGTAAAGGTATCAAATATTAATGAGCATAAGATGCATTCTGAATACTTTACCATAGGAAAAGAATATGCAGATATTATTAATAATGTAAAAAAGGACAAGGGAAAAATTATCTGCGTAGGGACAACTTCTGTAAGGGCACTAGAAACTGTTGCCTCAGAAAATGGTATGATTGAAGCAAAACAAGGATGGACAGATATTTTTATATACCCGGGATATAAATTCAAGATTACTGATGGACTGCTAACGAACTTTCATTTACCGGAATCTACATTACTTATGTTAGTAAGCGCTTTGGCAGGCAAAGATAATATTTTCAATGCATATAAAAAAGCTATTAATTATAAATACAGGTTTTTTAGTTTTGGTGATGCTATGTTTATAATATAAATACGAGGGGGAAGTTATAGTGAAGGTTAATTATATTAAAAACAGAATATTTAAGTACACCTATTATCTTGAGTTGTTTTTAGCAATTGTAATAATGCTTGCAGTAGTTATCAGCGTATATGACTTATTTAAATACCTAGTATTAATTTTCAAAACCAATCCAGTGGATACTTATGATATTTTCCAAAAGTTTTTAGGTCATGTTCTTTTATTAGTTGTAGGTGTTGAGCTTGTTATAATGCTGATTTCACATACAACATCTAGTGTATTAGAAGTGGTTTTATATGCCATAGCAAGAAAAATGTTAATACATAGTGAAACAATGCTGGATATTGTTATGGGTATAATAGCCATAGGAGCAATATTTGCCATAAGGAAATATTTATTTACAAAAGAAATAAGAATAGAAGGAAGTGGAACAGTTTTCTCTGCGGGAATTACTGTGCAAGATGCCAATACCATTACTGGACTTAAAATTCCTGAAACTTGTGGCCATACAATAGGAGGTGTAATTACAAAACTTTCAGAAGATACTAATAGAGAGTTATATGAAGGTATAGAATTTAGAGTAGGTAATGCAAAGATAAAAGTTGTATCAATAAAAGACCAGCTGATTGAAAAGGTACTTATTGACGGTTTAGACGAATAACGGAGGTAGTTTAGAAGTGGCAATTAATTTTAAACTAATTAAAGAATGCAAATACACGGGGGCAAGGCTAGGTGAACTTTATACACCGCATGGTGTAATCAATACACCTACTTTTATGCCTGTAGGGACATTGGCTACAGTCAAAGCTATGAGTCCCCGGGAGTTAGAGGAAATTAATGCACAAATATTATTAAGTAATACTTATCATTTACATATTAGGCCTGGGCATAAACTTATAGAAAAAGCTGGTGGCCTACATAATTTTATGGCCTGGGATAAACCAATACTTACAGATAGTGGTGGTTTCCAAGTCTTTAGCCTAAGTAAACTTAGAAAAATAACTGAAGAGGGAGTAGAATTTAGATCTCATTTAGATGGCAAAAAGCTTTTTTTCACACCTGAATATGTTATTGAAATACAAGAAGCCCTTGGTGCTGATATAATAATGGCCTTTGATGAATGTGCACCTTATCCCTGCGAAAAAGAGTATATATACCAGTCCATGGAAAGGACCCATAGGTGGTTAAAAAGGTGTCACAAGGCCCATAAAAATAGTGATAGACAAGGCTTGTTTGCCATAGTGCAGGGCGGGGTATTCAAGGATATGAGAATAGAGTCTGCAAAAAGAACCACTGAGCTGGATTTGCCGGGTTACGCTATTGGTGGTTTGAGCGTTGGTGAGCCAAAAGATATTATGAATGAAATAATTGAATGCACTGTACCATACTTACCCAAGAATAAACCTAGATATCTTATGGGCGTAGGTAGTCCGGATTCTTTGATTGATGGATCCATAAGAGGTATTGATATGTTTGATTGTGTTCTCCCAACCAGAATAGCCCGAAATGGTACCGTAATGACCAGTCAAGGAAATTTAGTAGTTAGAAACGCTGAATACTCGGAGGATTTTAGGCCCCTTGACGAAAATTGTGATTGCTACACCTGCAAAAACTTTTCAAGGGCTTATATTAGGCACCTTATTAAGTCGAAAGAAATTTTAGGAGCACGCTTAACTACTATTCATAATTTAAAGTTTCTTCAAAATTTAATGAAAAAAATACGAAAAGCCATAGAAATGGATAATTTATTAAATTTTCGGAATGACTTTTTCGAGAATTTCGGTTATGATATATAATAATAAATAT
>CAYMVQ010000018.1:11676-35731 GCA_964394355.1 uncultured Clostridiaceae bacterium | reverse complement strand
GCTATAATTCCTTGATTTTGTGAAATATATAAAAAAATGACACAAGAGAACCGTCCCCTTGTGTCACCCTTGTGTCAAGCTATTACACTTTTACTATTCCATTTTCCCGTTAGGTAATATGAAAAAGATATAATATAATTGCTAGCCCAGCCCATAGGTATTGCATACCATACTGCTTCTACTCCCCAGACTGCTGTTAGTTTAAAAGCTACTAAAACCCTTATGCTTAAGTTTACCAAATTGGAAATTGTAAATACGGTCATATCTCCTGAACCTCTAAGGACGCCATCCGTAATTGATTTAAAGCCAATAAATATAAAAAAATACCCTATAAACTTCAGATAAGCAATCCCTACATTAAAGGCTTTACTGCCACTTTCAATATCTAAAAATGTTGAAATAATGGGATTGTAGAATAAAGCGATTACAAAGGCAATTATAAAGGAAAAGGAAATAATTATTTTGTAACTAGCAATATAACCTTCACGTACTCTTTCTAGCTGGCCTGCTCCAATATTTTGAGCAGTAAAAGTAGACATAGCATTTCCCGTTGCAATCATGGGAACGATACAAATTGTTTCAATCCGTGTTGCTGCCGAATAGCCTGCTAAAACAGCTGAACCGTAACTATTTACAACAGATTGGACAAGAACCATGCCTATGGAAACAATTGATTGTTGCAAAATAGAGGGAGCTGAAATAATAATCATACGCTTTAGTATATGACTATTAAATTTTTCAATAACAATTGAATCAGTTTCATATAAATTTATTGTTTTCATCAATATAAAAAATGAAATAACAGCTGATATACCCTGGGCAATAACTGTAGCTATGGCAACTCCTGCAACGCCCATATTTAAAACTATAACCATATATAAATCAAGGAAAACATTTAAAACCGAAGAAAATATCAGTAAATATAAAGGTATTCTTGATTTACCTAACGAATTAAATATAGCTGATAAAATATTATACATAAATAAGAAAGGCAAACCGATAAAATAAATATTTAAATATAATACTGCATCATCAAAAATATTAGCAGGAGTATTTAGCAAGAACATTAAGCGTTTATTAGCGAAAAATCCAAATATAAATAAGAATATGCTTAAAAGAAAAAAACTTATTAAAGCCGTGTATATGGAGGTTTTCATTTTTTTATAATTCTTAGCACCAAAATATTGAGATATTATGACAGATGAGCCAATCCCCCCACCAATTGCGATCATTATAAAAATAGTAGTCAAAGAGTAAGATGCACCTACTGCCGCAAGTGCTTCCTCGCTTACAAATTTACCCACTATAATTGAGTCAGCCATATTATAAAACTGTTGAAATAGGTTTCCTATAATCATTGGAAGGGCAAAAAAGAACAGCGATTTTCCTGGATTATCTTTAAGCATATTGTATTCCTTCATATATAACTCCTTTTACTACAACAATTATTTTCATATAAATTACATGAAAATCTATTTTTATTTTTACAAAAACTTTGGTATATATAATATAAAAATTAGTATATCACAATTTTTAAGGATTGCACAATCTATAAAGATTGCAGAGCAATCTTTATAGAACTAAGAATTAAGAACTAAGATCTCAGATGCTGGGGTATTTCCTTAGGATCTTTTTACAAAATATCATATAATATATACTGCTATAGTTTATATAAAAATCTCCATCCTATCACGGAACGACATAGAGGTCGTTCCCTGCTTTATACATCCCTCTGTGCTAATCCGTGTCCTCGTCCGTGTTAATCCGTGGTTTCCGTACCTTTACCCGCAGAGTCTAATCTTAACCCAGCTGCCAAGCGGCCTAGTACCCAGAGCCAAAAATGTGACTATATCACATTTTACTACAAATAGTCACAAAAGAGTCTAAGCTAAAGATTAAGTTGATAAATAAATGAGTGGATTATATACTATAAATAAACTAAAGCACATTGTTCTAAGAAAATAAAAAGTAAAGCTATAAAGTAGAGGAGGGGTCTTTAGTGAAAGGTCTATTAAACCCGGTAATAATATTATTAATTATTGTAGCAGTTATGGCAATATCAATTTTTTCTATTTACAATGGATTAGTATCCTTAGATGAAGCAGTAACGGCTACTTGGAGTCAAGTGGAAAATCAGCTTCAGCGCAGAATGGACTTAATACCCAATCTTGTGAATACGGTAAAAGCTTATGCTAGTCATGAGGAAAGTATCTTCACAGAAGTTACACGAGCCAGAGAAAAGCTTATGGGGGCAGGAACATTAGCAGATAAGGCTCAGGCAGATCAAGAGCTTACGGGATCGCTCTCAAGGCTTATCGCAATAGCCGAAAACTATCCGGATCTCAAAGCTGATGCTAACTTTAGGCAATTATCCGATGAGCTTGCCGGCACGGAAAATCGCATAGCAGTATCTCGAATGGATTATAATAACTCAGTCCAGTTATATAATACCAAGATAAGAAAATTTCCTACGGCTATTATTGCAGGCATGTTTAATTTTGAAAAAAAGGAGTACTTTGAAGGATCTGAAGGCTCCAAAGAAGTTCCTAAGGTAGAATTTTAATCAGTAAATCTAGTAAATATAATATCTACTTAATAGAATAATTAATGTGAATAATAAGGGCAATTTAAATTAAAGCTACTAGGATAGGGGTGATGTCTATGAATAAATATAGAATAAAGTCTTTTTTGTTAATAATATTAATGGTAGTTTTTATTTTAGCAAATTCAATTTTAGCCATAGCTCAATCAATTCCCCCAAAACCGGATGTAAATATGTTTGTTTTTGATTATGCCAGTATAATATCAAAAACCGATACTCAGGAAATGCAAAAGATTGCAAAAATAATAGAGGATAAAACCAAAGCCCAAATTGTAGTTATTACAGTTAAAGATTTATCAAGAATGGCAATTGAAGACTACGCCCTAGACCTTTTTAGGAAATGGGGCATTGGAGATAAAAAGGAAAACAATGGCATTTTGATTTTAGTAAATGAAGAAAATCTTATAAAAAATCGTAGTGGCCGAATACGCATCGAAGTGGGATACGGCCTTGAGGGGGCTATAAATGATGGCAAGGCAGGGGCCATCCTTGATAATTATGCTTTGACCGCCTTTGAAGAGGGAGAGTATTCTAAAGGAATCAAGGATACTTTTATGGCCATAGCTTCAGAAGTTGCCAAAGAGTACAATTTGGACATAGACAATCAAGAGTTATCTGGCTTACAAAACTATCCTGTTAAAGATGAAGATGAAATTCCTTTATGGCTAAAGGTGATTATAGTAATATTAATATTCTTATACATTATTAGATTGTCAAGAGGTGGTTTTCGCGGAGGAGGTTATTATGGCGGTTCCTCCCGTGGTGGATATAGAGGCGGTGGCTTCGGTGGTTTTGGTGGCTCCGGTGGCGGCTTTGGAGGTGGCGGCTTCGGAGGCGGCAGCGGCGGAGGCGGTGGCGCTAGCCGATAACATAATCAGGTTTTTAAATTTTACCTTTGAAAGGGGTTTATGTGTTTGAGAAAAACAAAGATTGTTTGCACCATTGGTCCTGTTAGCGATAGCCCTGATATATTGGAAAAGCTAATACTAGCCGGAATGAATGTGATAAGATTAAATTTCTCTCATGGAGACCATAAGGAGCAAAAACATAGAATTGAAAATATAAAGCATGTATGTGATAAACTAGGGGTATCGGTACCGATTATACTAGATACAAAAGGTCCTGAAGTCAGACTAGGTAAATTTAAGGACCCTATTGTTCAGATCTTTAGCGGGGATGAATTTACTTTAACTACTAGAGATATAATAGGGGATAATAAAATTGTAAGCATAAGCTATAAATCCTTGATTGAGGATATAAAAAAAGGAACAAAAATTCTTATAGCTGACGGAACTATAGAGTTAAAAGTTATGGAGTTTAATGATACTGATGTCAAATGTAAAATTATTACCGGTGGCAAACTAAGTGATAGGAAAAATGTGAATATTCCTGGGGCATCTTCAAAGCTTCCCGCAATTACCCAGCAGGATATTGCAGATATAAATTTTGGGATAGATAATGGAATTGATATTATTGCTGCTTCATTTATAAGAAAAGCTTCTGATATATTAGAGGTAAGGAAGGTATTGGAAAATAAAAATGCAGAACATATACCCATTATTGCGAAAATTGAAAATCAGCAAGGCGTTGATAATTGTTGTGAGATATTGGAAGTAGCTAGCGGGATAATGGTTGCCAGGGGAGATCTGGGTGTTGAAATACCAACGGAAGACATGCCCTTGGTACAAAAGCAATTAATTTTGGAAGCCAATAAATATGGTAAGCCTGTAGTTACCGCTACACAAATGATGGAATCCATGATAAATAACCATAGGCCTACAAGAGCAGAAGTTACAGATATAGCAAACGCAATATTTGATGGAACTGATGCAGTTATGCTTTCCGGTGAAACTGCGATTGGCAAATATCCTATCGAAGCCGTTACAACTATGGCAGCTATTTCGGAAAGAACGGAAAAAGCTCTTGATAATAAAAAGGGCATGCAAATCTCAACTGTAGAAAATATGAATATTACAAATGCAATTAGCTATGCAAGCTGTGCCGTAGCGGAAGATTTATGTGCTACTGCCATAATCACCCCAACACAAAGTGGGTCTACTGCTAGGATGGTATCGAAGTATAGGCCTTTAGCACCGATTATTGCCGCATCTCCTAAAATAAATGTAATAAAGGAGCTAACTTTAAGTTTTGGCGTATATCCGATTTTAATAGAAGCTACGGAAAGTACAGATGAAATCATAGAGGAATCAGTGAAGAGGGCCTTGGAATGCGAACTTGTAAATGCTGGTGACTTACTTGTAATCACGGCTGGTATCCCTGTAGGCATTCCGGGGACAACCAATCTTATAAAAGTTCATATAGTAGACGACAAAAAATCAAATTAACAAATTAATAAATACAGTCCAAAAAAGTAGGATGGAAAAAGGTGTAGAACTATGATAAAAAATATTTTATTTGACTTAGATGATACCTTACTGGATTTTCATACTGCTGAAAAAAATGCTTTAAGAAAAACACTGGAATACTTAGGTATAAATCCTACAGCGGAGATACTAGCAAGATATAGCCAACTTAATAAAGAACATTGGAAGCTACTGGAACAAGGCAAGCTAACGAGAAAGGAGGTAAAAGTTGGTCGCTACAAACAGCTTTTTAAGGAAATAGGCCTTAATTGCTGCGCCGAATCTGCTACTGGATATTATGAAAATTTACTGGGTATTGGCCATTATTTTATAAAAGACGCTGAAAAGCTTTTGGAAATACTTTCAGCTGATTATAAACTATATATCGTTTCTAACGGTACTGCCCAAGTCCAAAAGACAAGAATTGAAAGCTCCGGTATAGAAAAGTATTTCAAAGATATCTTTATTTCCCAACTCGTGGGATACGACAAGCCTAATATAAAGTTTTTTGATTATTGTTTTATGAAAATACCGAATTTTAAAAAGTGCGAAACTGTAATAGTCGGGGATAGTCTTTCATCGGATATAAAAGGCGGAAAAAATGCAGGTATTAAAACTATATGGTTTAATCCTAAATATTATAAAAATTGCTCCGATATTATTCCTGATTATGAAATCAGCGAACTTTTGGATTTGATAGGGCTACTAAAAACTATGGCATTGATATAGGAAATAAAGCATTAGTCATAGAAAGGTCGTAAGAAAATATAATTAAGGGGGCATTTAATTGAATAAAAAAGACCTAGGTCTAGGGCTGATTGTAGTAATTTTATGGGGGCTAAATTACTTAATCATTAAACTGGGAGTTAGCAATGTGCAACCATTAGTATTACTTACTATACGATTTATAGTTGTTACAGTGCCGGCTATATTTTTTATTCCCAAGCCACCCATATCTTGGCGTTGGCTTATTCCCCTCGGATTAACATTATATTTTGGTCAATTTATATTCCTTTTTATGGGCATAAAGTATGGCATGCCTGCGGGGCTTTCTTCTTTAGTGCATCAAGCCCAGGTTTTTTTTACATTGGGAATTGCGGCCTTAGCTTTAAAAGAGCCATGGAAATGGAATCAAGTAATTGGACTTATAGTTGCATCTGCTGGTATAGTTGTTGTCGGCCTTAAACAGGGAGCTAACATGACAGCAATAGGATTTTGGTTTACTTTGCTAGCAGCAGCTAGCTGGGGAACGGGAAATGTTATTTTGCGTCACGCAACGAAAGATATGCCATCATTCTCCATGCTATCACTGGTAGTTTGGTCCAGCACGGTAACAATTTTGCCTCTTGCTATGTTGTCTTTGTTTATAGAAGGCAGCAAAGCATGGAAGGCTGCCTTTATATCTGTTAGCTGGACTACTGTAGCTGCCATTATTTATCTTGCATACTTTGCTACTTTTATTGGATATGGTCTATGGGGAAAATTACTTTCAAAATATCCGGCAGCAAGGGTTTCCCCGTTTTCCCTATTACTACCTGTTGTTGCTATAACAAGCTCTGCATTATTGCTAAAAGAAAGATTTACATTTTGGCAACTTGTGGGGGCTTCTTTGGTAATAGTAGGTTTAGCTATTAATATCTTTGGAGATAGATTTAAAAAAGGCACAGTTTTAAGTGATTAAAAGACGGTCGCAAAGGAGGCTTCCATTTATGAAAAACAATATAGAAATTATAAAAAAGCTTATGGAAGAATACGATAACACTTTTTATTTTTATGATGAAGAAATTATATCCAATCAAATCAATAGACTGATAAATAATTTTCCGGAATTTGAGTTTTTGTATTCAATAAAAACTAATCCTTTTGATCCAATAGTAAATTTTGTGGCTTCAAAAGGTTTAGGTGCTGATGCAGCTTCAGCAGAGGAAGTGATTATAGGGCATAAAGCAGATATTCCCTATGAAAAAATACTATATTCCACCCCTGGTAAAAGAAAAAAGGATATAGAAAAAACTATAGACAAAGCAATAATTATTGCTGATAGTTATAATGAGTTGTTATTGATAAATGATGTAGCAAGAAATAAAAATAAGAATATAAAAGTCGGTATTAGGATAAACCCCAATTTTTCCATGGGCAGTGAAAAAGGCGTAAGTAGTAAATTTGGGGTTGACGAGGATACTTTAATCAAAGAAAAAGACTTATTTAATAAATTATTAAATATAGATATTGTTGGTGTCCATATACATTTAAGCAGCCAGATTCTTGACTGGAAAATGCTTTACCGCTATTATGAAAATATTTTTAAGCTGGTAGACTATTATAGCGAAAAATTGGATTGGAATATAGAATTTATTAATTTTGGGGGAGGACTTGGTATCGCATATTCTCAGGCAAATGATGCCCCTTTGGATATACACAGACTAAGTAAGCAGTGCAATAAACTTATAAAGGAGTATAAAAGAAAATCAAATATAAGACTTATTATTGAAACTGGTAGATATGTAATATGCGAAGGAGGCTATTATATAACGAGAGTTGCGGATATTAAGGAATCCATGGGGATAAAATATTTAATAGTGGAAAAGGCTTTAAATGGTTTTTTAAGACCTTCTATTTCCGAGCTTTTATTTTCATATATGCCAAGAACAGATATATTAAAAGGTTCCGAGCCCTTATTTACAGCAAGAGATGCTTTTGAATTTTTTATACCCGATGGGGACCCGGTGCATCCGGAAAGGGTTACAATAGTAGGAAGCCTTTGCACAGCAACAGATATAATGGCTAAAGATATATATCTTCCCAAGGCTCAAATAGGAGATTTATTGATTGTATCAAAAGCCGGCTCTTATTCCTACTCATTATCTCCGCTTTTATTTGCCAGCCACCCCATTCCTTTGCAGTTTTACAAAAAACAAAATGGGGAAATAATTATGTAATATTCGATTCCCTACTTTAACCAACTATTGCTTTTATCATTAAATGCTTGGTATAATAATAAAAAATAATCAGAAAGAGGGATGAAAATGTCAAAGAAAACAATATTTGAAGAGATAAAAGAAAAACATTATAAAACTTTGGAATTATACACACCTATAGTTGCAAGAGTTCACGGTGGAAGCCACCCGGAGTTTCATGATGTTCATAAATTGTTTAATATAATTAGCGACAAGATAAAAGAAGCAGGCAAGGAAAAGCCCGTATTAGATGAAGAGTTTATTAAACTTCGAGAAATAACAAATGATTATGCAATACCAGAAGATGTATGCGAAAGTTATGAGGCAGTATATAAGATATTAGCCCAATTGGACGAGGCTTACTTTAGCTAATGCTTTACTTTTAGAAGACTATTTATTTTTATGAAAGGGGATGTAACTTGCAAAGATATATATTAAGTAAAAAAAACCATATAACTCTGATCAGTGGAGTTTTAATTATAATTGGATTTTTAAGTAAGTTTCTTTTTAAAAACGATGATATATTTCATTTATCATTTATTATTGCCTCTTTTTTAGGAGTAGCACCTATTGCAATCCAAGCCTATCAAGCGTTAAGATTTAAGGTCGTCAGCATTGATGTTTTGGTTACCATTGCCGTTACCGGTGCATTTTTAATAAAAAATATTGAAGAATCAGCTATAGTTACTTTCTTATTTCTCTTTGGAGCCTATCTTGAGCAGCGCACCTTGAACCATACTCGTTCTGCTATCAAGGAATTAACGGAAATGGCACCGGAAAGTGCCTTAAAGCAAATGGAAAATGGAGAATTTGAAGAAGTAGAAGTTGATGAGGTTGATGTAGGGGATGTTTTACTTGTTAAAACTGGTGGGAAGGTGCCTGTTGATGGTAGCGTTTTAAAGGGAGAAGGCCATATCAATGAGGCAAGTATTACCGGTGAATCAGTGCCAGTAAGTAAAAAAGTAGATTCGAAAGTATATGCAGGAACAATATTGGAAAACGGTACCATACAAATTGTTGCAGATAGAGTAGGCGAAGACACTACTTTTGGAAAAATTATTGAACTGGTTGAAGAAGCGCAAGATTCAAAATCAGAAGCGGAAAGATTTATTGATAGGTTTTCAAAATACTATACACCTGCAGTATTAGTCCTAGCTATTATTGTTTGGTTGTTTTCACGAAATATCGAGCTGGCTATTACAGCCTTGGTTTTAGGTTGTCCAGGGGCATTGGTTATAGGTGTGCCCGTTTCCAATGTGGCCGGCATTGGTAACGGTGCAAGACATGGCGTTCTTCTAAAAGGCAGTGAAGTCATAAGCGATTTTAGCAAAGTTGATGCCATCGTATTTGATAAAACAGGCACATTGACTATAGGAAAGCCTAAAGTAGCTGATGCTAAATTTTATAATGAGGATAGCAGTGAAATGCTAGGGTATTTAGCAAGCGTTGAAAAAGAATCAGACCATCCTTTGGCTAAGGCGGTAGTAGAATATATTGGTGGGGAGACAATTTATCCAGTTACGGATACAAATGTAGTAAAAGGTGGCGGGATTGTTGCTAGTGTTGATGGGCATAGAATTGCCGTAGGCAATCTTTCGCTAATGGAGCAAGAAAATGTTAATATAAGTGAAAGAGCAAGTGAAGATATAGGCCAGTTTGAAAAAGAAGGAAATTCCCTTGTTCTGACTGCTATTAATGGAGAACTGCAGATATTAATGGGCATTAGAGACCAAATACGCCCAGGTGTAAAAGAGGATCTCCAAAGGCTAAGGGATTTGGGAGTTAAAGAATTAATAGTTTTATCCGGCGACAACCAAGGAACGGTAGATATAGTAGCGGAGGAGCTTGGCCTTACAAAAGCTCATGGAAATATGCTACCGGAAGATAAATCAGCCTATATTGAAAATATGCAAGATAAAGGCAAAATCGTTGCCTTTGTGGGAGACGGTGTCAATGACAGCCCTTCTTTGGCTTTGGCAAATATAGGTATAGCCATGGGCGGTGGTACAGATGTGGCCATAGAAACATCAGATGTAGTTTTGATGAATTCTGACTTTAGTAGATTACCCCACGCCTTGGGTTTAACAAAATCAATAGCAAGTAATATGCTACAAAACATTATAATTGCAGTAGGAGTAGTCTTATTTTTATTGGCAGGCTTATTTTTCAGCAATTGGATGAATATGTCCATTGGTATGCTGGTACACGAAGGCAGTATCCTTGCAGTAATTTTAAACGGAATGAGACTTCTTGGATATAAGCTTAGGCATAAATTAAAATATGCATAATAATAAAATTATTATGATGTAAAATAAATATAAGAAAAATACAAGTAGTAAGGAGAGATAAAATGAATAAAGCTACCATACAATTGGAATCCTTGGCATGCCCCTCATGCATGCAAAAAATCGATAAGGCTGTAAAGTCACTAGAGGGTGTAGATAAGGAAAGTGTAAATGTATTATTTAATTCAAGCAAAGTAAAATTAAACTTTGATGGTGAAAAGCTATCCATTAAAGAAATAGAAGATACTATAGCTACGTTAGGTTATGAAGTAAAAAAGACTCAAGTAAAACCTTTATAAAGATGTTTTATTAGAAAATAATTAAAAGCAAAAAAGGGCTCCGTCAAATTAGGTTGAATCCTAAAGTATGGAGTCCTTTTTTAGGATTATAAATATTTGGTAAATATAAGAATAACTTTATATTAAAAGTGAGAATTTTAATAATGCTATTTTATTAGTAATTATTAATGGTATAATGGTTTATAAGACCATAGATACAATTAAATACTTTATTATCTTTGATTTTGGAAAGGGTGGAATAAGTGTTAACTTTAAAAAAGTTTATGGCAATAAGTGTGATACTTGCTATTGTTGTCTTATTTGTCGCTTGCAGCTCTAAAATCGGTGCAATTGATTCTTTAGATAAGGGCCAAAATGAAGTAATTAGTGATATACCGGGAATAGTGGGTATGATTGAGGAGGATATCGATGTTCCCGAAAATGTATTGGAAGCCGGGGAAACCAAAGTGAAACAACTTTTTGAAATAAATAAAGAAGACTATCCTGAATATAACTATATAAACTGGAAAATTGAAAACTTAGAATATATGTATTCCTATTTTATCAATGAAGATAAAGATGCTTTTGAATATTCAGATATATATAAATCTTCGGAAGGCGCTAAGATTATTATATATCAAATGAATTACGAATTACTAACCCAGACTCCTGAAAATATTATGCTGGCTGGGGGTATGTATATTACTGATGATAATTGGGTTATGCCTGGCTACCCTAATTCAGATTATTTAGTATTTCAATGTAAAGACGGAAAGCTTATATTTTTATTCTCTATGTTGGAAAATGATTGCTATCCTGGTGATGATATTTTTACCCATGACTTATTAATGGCATTAGAAAATTATGTACCTCAGCCAAGGCTGGGGAAATATGAAATACAAAATGCCAGTCCAAGTACCGGATCCTATATTATATTAGAGGAGGCTAATAAATTTCAATTTTGCCGTAATAGAGCTTTGTCATATATGCCTATTGGTGAATACGAAGTTGACGGAGATGAACTATTATTGTATGTTAACGATAATGAAAAATATTTATTTAAAATAGGGGAAGACAAACTTATTTTTGAAAGTAGCAATATAGATTACAAAGAGATAGAAAAGGGCCATGTTTATTTGTTTATAGAGGAAGAATAGACAAACAAATATATTTAAAAAGGACAGCTATAGCTGTCCTTTTTAAAAAGAAATTATATATTCTTTATGGCCATTGGCATTCTGTTAACCAATATCTTTGTCATATATGCATATATAGGTACATTTATTAATTGACTTATTATCCTAGCCGGCAGTATAACAGCATAAGGCATGGCAAAAAGGGTATTCTGAAAATAAGCCCATAATAATATTGAAGCAATAACCTGACCAGGTAGTATTGCTAAACAGAGCTTCCAAAAGGAAGTTAAGCATTTTTTATCCTTACACTTAAGCATTACAAGTCCCGGTATAACGCCTATCAAAGCAGCATTCAATGTAAAATGTGGCATAAAGCGACCCATGGGGCTAATAATCATACCTACGAGATCACCGATGGCTCCTACAATGCCCCCTGCCACAGGACCGAAAATTATGCCAGCAAAAACAATAGGAAAACTTCCAAAACCGATTCTTACGATTTCAATATCTCCCGCGCCTATTCTAATACTGCCAACCCTTGACAAGATCACATTTAATGCAATAAGCAAGGCATAATATGCAATGGATTTACTATTTAATTTTTTCATATAAAAACCTCCTTTCATAAATGGATATGACATACTGTCACATCAAGAAAGTAGGTTTCCGGATGTGGCAGCGAACGCGATTAGTTTAACGCAAACTTATGTCAGTTTTTCGTTTAGAGGCAACGTCCCATCCTCTAACACTTTACGCAAACCATCTACTCTGTCATTAATTTGTAATTACAGTATACCCTAAAGCACCGATTAATTCAATGAATAAAATCCCTTATAGCCCTTCAAGTCCTATACTTGTGTTAGTATATTATTATAAAAGTTTAAATAGTATTATATATAAATATATAAAGGAATGATTTTTTTGAAAAGAATATGGAAGCTACTAAGTCTTATACTAGTTATTTTCTTATTATTCACTGCCTACTACTATTTTACGAACAATAAAGAAGAGGATGTTTTTTTACTTGAAGAAAAATTAGATAGGAGTATCTATAAAATAGAATGTGAATTAAATCCTGAAGAAAAGACACTAACTGCAAAAATGGAGCTGGATTATTATAATAACGATAATATTGACATGAAAGAAATATTTTTTCATGTTTATCCCAATGCTTTTAAAAATAAAGAAACAGCACCATTTTTATTTGATGATTTTGATAATGCATACAAAAGAGGATTTGAGCCTGGATACGCAGATGTAATATCCGTGAGTAAGATGGATTCCACAGGTGAAAAGCTTTTAAATCATAGCTTTTCCGGAATAGGAGAAACAATATTAAAAGTTGAACTTGATTCGGCAATAAAGCCAAAGGAAAGAGCAAATCTAAAAATCTACTTCAAACTCTACATTCCTCCTGCTTCCGAAAGGTTCGGCTATGGGGAGAATCACTTTAATTTTGGTAATTGGTATCCCATAGCTGCTGTTTATGATGACAAAGATGGCTGGAACCTTGATAAATATTATCCTATTGGGGATCCCTTCTTTAGTGATGCCTCAGACTATAGAGTTAAAATAAAAGCGCCAAATAATTACATCATAGCTGCATCAGGTAAAAACACAAAAAAGGCAGGCAAAGGCGAGTTTATAATATGGGAGTTTGAAGAAACGGCTTTAAGAGACTTTGCTTTTGTAGCCAATAATAAATTCCAGCTAATGGAGAAGAAAGTAGATGGGATTAATATTAAATCCTATTTTTATAAAGGTCATGAGGAAAGAGGTAAAGAAGCCTTAGAGTGTGGAATCAACTCAATAAAGCTTTTTAATAAATACTTTGGCAAATACCCCTATAGCGATTACTCTATAGTTGAAACGGAATTTCCTACCGGCATGGAATACCCCAACTTAGTCTATATAAGTGATAGATTTTATAAGCCTGATTATAGCATTGATCCTCTTATTATAACAATTGTACATGAAACAGCCCACCAATGGTTTTATGGCATAGTAGGCAATGATCAAATTGACGAAGCATGGCTGGATGAAGGATTTGCTTCATATGCTGAAACCCTATATGCAGAGCATATATATGGTAAAAGGACTGCTAAAGACTATTATGAAAAAACCGTTGAGGATAGTGTGGACGAAGCCTTATCTACTAATATAATTGATGGCATACTATCAAAGTCTTTGTCCGAGTTTCAAGACTGGAGTGACTATGGCCCTACAGCTTATGACAGGGGGGCACAGATGCTTTATGAACTTCGAAAAATGCTGGGAGATGATTTGTTTTTCAAAATCTTAAGAACATATGTTAGGGAATTCCAATTTAAAATAGCATATACAGCTGATTTTATAAAAATTTGTGAAGAAGTGAGTGGAAAAGACTTAAGTAATTTCTTTTTACCTTGGTTTGAAAGCAACTAAAACAATGATAAACAAAATAATGTAAAAATAGAAGGATTTTTTTAAAAATTATAGAATATAATCAAAAAAGCATAATATTGTAAAGGGAGTGGAGAAATGTTTATATATGAAAGAATGGTTAAAAATCCAATTACCATATCCGTTAGTGCAATTGCAAAGCAAGCTATGGATTTAATGGAAAAAAACAAGTTGCAAAGTTTACCGGTTATGGAAAAGGGAAAACTTGTAGGCATTTTGACAAAAGAGGATATTATGGGACAGTTTCTATGTGATAATAAGGGCTGTCGATATAAAGAAAATACGCCTATAGAAGACATAATGACTAAAAGGGTTTTTACACTAAAAGAAGATGATTATATAGAAAAAGCAGTTGCATTGATAAAAGAAAGACGTATAAGTACAGTGCCTATCCTTGATAAGAATGAAAATCTTGTGGGTATTATAACGAGGACGGACCTGTTTAATGCTCTTTTAGATGCTCTTGGAAAGAATGTAAGTGGCATTAGAATATACGCTGTGATACCTAATTATATAGGAAAAATAGCTAAAGTCACTGGTATTATAAATAATAATGCAATTTCTTTAGAATCTATATCCCTATTTAAAGTAAAAGAAGAAAATGCAAAAGGCCTGGTGCTAAAGGTAAAGGAAAAGAATGTTGACAAACTTATAAAAGATTTAAAAGATGCGGGAATTGATATCCGTGATGTAGAAAAAGAATAAACAATAATACCAGTTAGTATGAACTATAACCGTATATTCGTATAAGTGTAAATATTTGTATGAAACCAGTTTACAAATATACTTTTTTATGTTATAATTTATCAATAGTATTAAAATTAATAAAGCGAACGCTGAATTCTTTTGAAGCGGGGGAACCACAATTGGGGTGAATCTCTATTTATAGAGTAGGGTCAGCTTCTTTCGATCCGAATCCGTCAGCTAACCTCGTAAGCGCAGAAAGAAGGAGATATTAGCTTTGGATATAGTCTTATAAGGCTCTATTCATTGTTGCCGTAGGCTTATGCCGTGGAAAATCTCCACGGTTTTTTTATCTTTTCTATCTAAGCTACTCTATTAACATATTTATTAATTTAAAATATTTTTATATCATTTTAAGGAATTAATCCTGAAGATTTTATTATGAGAAATAACTCTTTCGTCAGAATAATGCAAATTTTGCAACTTAAGAACAGTTGTTTTTTAAATCACGTTTTTTTTAGCAGAGGAGGGATAATAGTGGAACTAAAGATTGGCATTATAGTAGATAAAATGAATACAGAAAAAAATATAGAATCAGGCAGTTCAGATAAACAAAAAAATATAACTGCAAAAAAAGTTAAGACTGTACTATCAAAAAAATATAAATTTACGCGAATAACAGCTGATGAAATGATTATGCAAAAACTTAAAGACAATCCTATAGACTTGGCATTTAATTTAAGCACGGGAATCAGCGGTGAAAGTAGGCAATCTCAAATACCGGCAATACTTGAGATGTTGGATATACCCTATGTGGGTTCCGGAGTATTGACACACGCGATGGCACTTAATAAAGTAGTTGCGAAAAAGATTTTCTTATATCATGGGATTCCTACACCGAAATTTCAAGCCTTTAGATCGGGAAAAGAAACAGTTGACAAAAACTTAACTTATCCCATTATTGTAAAGCCGGCTTGTGAGGGATCCGGCTTCGGCATACACAAAGACAGCGTAGTTTTTAATGAAAAAGACTTATACAAAAAAATTGATGAATTATTAGCAAAATATCAACCCCCGGTATTAGCTGAGGAATTTATTGAAGGTCGGGAATTTACTGTTGGTATAATAGGCAACGGTAAAGAAAAGACTATCTTGCCCATAATGGAGATTGATTTTAAGAATATTCCCGAAGAGTATGGGAAGTTTTACTCCTTTGAGGTAAAAAATGATTTCGGTGATAAAACAGGGTATTATTGTCCTGCACCCTTAAAAGAAGAATTGGCCGACAGTATAAAATCTTGTGCAAGCAGGGCCTTTGATTCACTAGGTTGCAGAGATTTAGCTAGAATAGACATTAGATTAAAAGATAAGAAACCCTATATAATCGAAATAAATAGCTTACCGGGACTTCAACCCATACACAGTGACTTACCTAAAATGGCTGATGCCGTAGGTATGACTTATCAAACTTTAATTTTAAAAATACTCGAAGAAGCAGTTAAAAGAATTAAGAATAAAAAAATAATAAAAAGAGGAGGGATTGTATGAAAAACAAAGAAATAAGCTTTGCTATTATAGGTGGTGGTAATGGAGGTAAGGGACTGGCTGCGTACTTAGCGTACAAGGGACATAAAGTCAGGCTATATAATCGCACTATTGAGAAGATTGAAAAAATAAAAGACCAGGGTTTTATAGAAATTGAAGGGACAATATCGGGAAAAGGGTCCATAGATATGGTTACAGATGATTTACAAAGAGCCATTAAAGGTATGGATATTATAATGATTGCGACAACGGCTAATGCACATAAACATTTGGCTTATGCAATAGCTCCTTATATAACGGATAAGCAATATATTGTTTTAAATCCGGGCAGGACCGGGGGAGCCTTAGAGATGCTAAATATTATAAAAAACATCAATCCTTATGTAAAACCCTGCATAGTTGAAGCCCAAACTTTACTTTTTGCTTGTAGATCTACGGGAGACGGAAAAGTAGCAATATTAAAAAAGAAGAATCAAGTAAAAGTTGCGGCACTTCCTGCAATAAGGACAAGTGAATTTATCAGCATAATCCATAGTACAATACCTGAATTTGTAGCTACTAATAGTGTACTGGATACCAGTTTTAACAATATCGGTGCTGTTTTACATCCTATTCCTACAATCCTTAATTGCGGACGAATAGAAGATACTAAAGGAGACTTTCTTCACTATGTTGAAGGAATCACACCTTCAGTAGGCAAGGTAATTGCGATGGCGGATTTGGAGAGAATGAGGATAGCGGAGGCCTTAGGGGCCAAGCCAATATCACTGGAAGAATGGCTAAGATACACATATGATGCATATGGAACTACAATATGTGATGCATTGCATATGGTTACGGGATACTCTACCATTAAAGCACCGGACACCATGGATACTAGATATATTAGTGAAGATGTACCTCAAAGCCTGGTACCTATCTCAGATATGGGTAGGCATTTAGGTATATATACGCCGACAATTGATTCGATAATCCATATGGCTTCAATTATACACGATAATAATTATTATGAAAAAGGCAGAAAAGTTAGGGATATGGGTTTGGAAGGCTTAGGAATAGATGAGATTAGAAACTTTACCATATATGGAGAAATATTTAGTTCAGAGGGGGTTGTCTAATGAAAAAGTATTTAGGTGCAGCTATCGGTAACTGTGTTCACATAGGCGGCGTAGTAAATTTTTTAAAATTAGCCGAAGATGATGGCCACAAAACTTATTTCATAGGTGCTGCAGTGGGCATAGAAAGGCTTATTGAAAAAGTACTGGAGATAAAACCCGATGTGGTTGCCATAAGCTATAGATTAACGGCGAAAAATGCTGAATCCTTGCTTAATAATCTAAAAGAATATATAAGAGAAGAAGGGCTGGACAATATAGAGTGGATTCTCGGCGGTACAAAGCCTGTGGCGGAAATCGCAAAAGGATTTTCCTTCTTAACAACGGTTTTCGATGGGACTGAAGATATTGATGATGTAATAAATTATCTAAGAGGCAAACATTTAAAAGAAATAGAGATAAAACATTGTGATAATGTAATAGATAGGATAGAAAGTAAATATCCTTATCCAATTATAAGACATCATTTCGGATTGCCTTCTTTAGATGAAACCATAGAGGGTGTTAAGAAAATAGCGGAGTCGAGGGTTTTAGATATTATATCCATAGGACCAGACCAAAACACCCAGCAATTTTTCTTCCAAGCTGAAAAAATGAATAAAGAATTAGATGGGGCTGGAGGTGTACCTTTACGTAGCGTAGATGATTTTAAAAAACTATACGAAGCATCAAGAAGGGGTAATTATCCCCTACTGAGATGCTATAGTGGAACCTCGGAAATATTCAAATTTGCTGAAATGTTAAAAAACACAATTAATAATGCTTGGTGTGCCGTTCCTCTGTGTTGGTATAATATTTTAGACGGCAGAGGTAGCCGGCCGGTTAAAAAATCAATAATTGAAGGTCAACAGCTTATGAGCCTACATGCCAAATGGAACATAGCAATAGAAGTAAACGAGGCCCACCACTGGAGCCTCAGAGATGCCCATGATACTATAGGTGTGGTAATGGCTTTTTTAGCTGCATATAATGCGAAAAAAGCAGGAGTAAAGAACTATATTGCCCAATATATGTTTAATGTACCACCGGCTATGCATCATAAAATGGACTTAGCAAAGATGCTTGCCAAAATCGAGCTTATAGAAGCCTTGGAAGATGATAATTTTAAAAGCTATAGACAGGTAAGAACTGGTTTGGCAAGTCTGAGTGCGGATTTGGATGTAGCTAAAGGACAGCTTGCTTCCTCCACATATCTGATGATGGCTGTAAAGCCACATATAATGCATGTTGTAGGATTCTGTGAAGCGGACCATGCCGCCACGGCCGATGATGTCATTGAAAGTACAAAGATAGTAAGAGGTGTAATACGATCTACATTGGGAGGCATGGTGGATATGAGTAAAGATAAAGAAGTCAATGACAGAAAGCTAGAGCTGATAAAAGAAGCTAAATATTTGTTAGGTGTAATAAAAGATTTGTATGAAGATAGTGAAGATCCATGGAGTGATGCTACTGTCTTGGAAGATATTATAAAAAGGGGAATCATTGATGCACCTCACTTACTCAATAACCCGGCTGCTAAGGGCATCTTAGTAACAAGAATTGTAGATGGTAAGTGCATGGCTTATTCCAATAAGATGAACAAAACATTAACAGAAGAAGAAAGGCTAAATGAATTATTTGAAGAGGAAAATGAAGCTATTGCATAATTATTACATTTATCGATTTTTAATTGATTTTTATAAAATTTTATGATAGTATAATAAGGTCGAAAGGGAGAAACTGCGCCCGTAGCTCAGCTGGATAGAGTGCCTGACTACGAATCAGAAGGCCGTGAGTTCGAATCTCGCCGGGCGCACCATAATGGAAAACAGACACTGCATTTATTAGTGCAGTGTTATTTTTTTCTCATTATGGCAATACTATAATCTGTGGAGGTGTTTTTGCATCAAAAACTATATTAACTATATTTAATAAAATTCTGATTAATTCCTAAAAATGTGGTATAATGTTAATATAATTAAAAAACACTATTCTTAAACCTTGTTAATATGTGTTTTAAATATAGGAGGACAGCAAATGAAAATAGGAACAGTTAAATGGTTTAATTCCGAAAAAGGATACGGATTCATTGAAGTTGAGGGAGAAAAAGATGTTTTCGTACATTATACGTCAATAGTTGGCGAAGAAGGAAGAAAGAACCTTGAAGAAGGCGAACAAGTACAGTTTGAAGTTGAGGAAGGGGCGAAAGGCTTACAAGCTGCCAATGTAACTAAAATGTAATGCATAAAAAATAAGCCACCTTTTCAAAAGGTGGTTTTATTAACTTTTAAAAATCTAATTAGATGAAAAGGAGGGTTAGAATTTTGAAAAAGAATTATAGAATGAAACGGACCTTATCAATTAAACATTTTATATCAGAACTGGGCGGAGATTTTACTGAGCATATGAAAAAACGAATAATGGACTTATGGCCCAGATGTGTCTTAACAAGAGATGAAGACAGATACATTCTTGATTTAAAACATGTTGAACATACTAAACATGACTGCCCTAAAGGCAAAAGTAAAAAGAAAAAAGAGTACACATACGGTCAATTAATAATCAATGAAGGTAACTTATATTTTTCAAAAGAATGCATAGAAGATGACACTATTATGAAGATTCCAATGGTGGATACCATATACGAATCTTTAGATAGTGAATATATATACTATGAAGATATAAAGGCAAAAAAAATTGATGATAGCAATATAGATGAAGTAATAAACAACATATTAAGAGTATGCCCTCCTATGTCAAAAAGACATTTGGAGATAATATCCAAATATTGTTGTGTAGATGATTTCAATAACGAAGTAATGCCGTACTAGTGATAAAAATCAATTCTTTTTACAACTCTTATATTGTTCTAATGATATAATAGACTTATTAAATAACAGGTGGTGTTTTTAATGAGTAAAAAAATAAACTTATGCATGATTGGATTTGGCAGCGTGGGTAGGGAGTTTTGTAAAATGCTTTTGGAACAAGGTGATGAGGTTTCTATAAATGCAATCTCTACTAGATCCAAAGGCACTTTACTTGACCCGAAGGGTGTAAATATCAGTAGAGCTTTAGAGGAAATAGATTCTTATGGTAGGTTTTCTGATAATAATCCACAGTTAATTCCTTACAATTCTTTTGAAGCAATAGAAAATTCACAGGCTAACGTACTTGTGGAACTTAGCACATTATCAATAGAAGATGGTGAGCCCGCAATAACACATATTGAAAAGGCCATTGAAAACAATATGCATATTATCACGGCTAACAAAGGGCCTATTGCCTGGGCATATAAAAGGCTTAAGAATATGGCTGACGAAAAAGACTTATTATTACTTCATGAAACCGTCGTTTTAGATGGGGCTCCAGTATTTAATATGGTAAAAGAAACATTACTCGGTTGTAAGGTTTTATCCTTTAAAGGGATAGTAAACTCTACAACCAATTTTATAATGGAAGAAATGGAAAAAGGTATAGATTTTGATACTGCTCTAAAGGAAGCCCAAAGAAGAGGATTTGTCGAATCGAATCCGTCCTTGGATATAGATGGTTGGGATGCGGTGGGAAAAACAGCTGCTTTAATAAATGTATTGATGGACGGCAATGTTACGCCCATGGATATTGAAAGGACAGGTATTTCTAAAATAAAGCCCCAGGATTTGCAAGATGCTAGTAAAAAAGGCGGCAAGATTAAGCTGCTCTGTGAAGGTTATAAAGATGGTGATATTATAAAAGGAAGGGTATATCCCGGATTCGTAGACGGCAAGGATATATTTTCTAATATTGATTCCACCACATCCATACTTTCCATTACCACGGATTTGATGGGGGAAATATGTATGGTAGAAAGAAATCCAGAGATACAACAAACAGCTTATGGTATATATAGCGATTTACTTACTTTAATAAGGAGTATAAATTATTAAACAAAGAAGGGAGAATCAAAAATGAAAGTTAACTTTATAGGCCATGCCTGCTTTATGATTGAAGACGGTGATTACACAATTATTATAGACCCATTTATAAATGACAATCCGACAGCTACGGTTAAAGCAAAGAATTTAAAACCCACTCATATATTAGTAACCCATGCCCATGGCGACCATTTAGGGGATGCGGAGGAATTAGCACAAAATAATAAAGCAACAATTTATACCACTAATGAGCTTGGCGGGGAACTTAGTGAAAAGGGTATAAAAACAGTTGCCGGACATATAGGGGGCAAGGTGAAAACCGAATTTGGAAGCATAAAATATTTCCAAGCTTTTCATGGAAGCGGTATAGCCGGTAGTTTTGCCTGCGGATTTATTATCGAAATAGGAAACAAAAAGATTTATCACGCCGGGGATACTGGCCTAACAATGGACATGAAGCTCTTGGCCCGGGAAAATATTGATTTGGCGCTATTGCCCATTGGTGATTTTTACACTATGGGACCGGAGGATGCGCTGGAGGCCGTAAAGATGATAAAGCCAAAGAATGTTATACCCATGCATTATAATACTTTTCCACCCATAGAACAAGATCCGCAAGCCTTTGCAAAAAAGGTAGAAGAAGAAACAGCTGCAAAAGCAATTGTACTTAAGCCTGGAGAAATATTTGAATTATAATATATAAACTTTTAACACAGAGGAGGATATTGAAATGGAATTTAAGTTTGATGTTGAATTTATTAGAAAACAATTTCCTGCATTGGAAAGAAAAATAAAGGGAAAGCCTATTGCATTTTTAGATTGCCCCGGTGGAACCCAGGTTCCGCAAAGAGTTATAGATAAGGTAGTAGAATATCTTACTTGGCATAACTGTAATATTCAAGGAGCCTTTGCTACTAGCATTGAGACAGATGCAATTATAGTAGAAGGTAGAAAAGCCTATGCTGATTTATTTGGTTGCTCCTGGGAAGAAGTTTCCTTTGGTGCCAATGCTACTACAATGAATTTCAATCTAGCTCACGCAATTGCAAGGGATTTAAAAGCTGGTGATGAAATTCTTATAACAGATATGGATCATGAAGGAAACAGGGGACCATTTGAGCTACTTGAAGAGAGAGGTATAGTAATCAAAGATGTAAAATTAGATTTAGAAAACTGCATAATAGACATGGAAGATTACAAAAGCAAATTAAATTCCAAGACCAAAGTTGCAGCATTTAATTATGGTTCAAATGGCGTAGGTACAATATCTGATGTAAAGGAAATGACTAGACTGGCTAAAGAAGTTGGAGCTATTACAATAGTGGATGCTGTCAACTATGCACTTCATGGACCCATAGATGTAAAGGATATTGATTGCGATTTTCTATTTTGTTCTGCCTACAAATTCTTTGGCCCCCATATCGGAATTCTATATGGGAAAAAAGAAAAAATGGAAGCACTAAGAACTATAAAGGTTAAGGAACAAGAAGATTGGGCGCCATTAAAGTTTGAAACAGGTACCTTAAACCACGAAGGTATACACGGTGCGGCAGAGTCCGTTGAATTTATCGCTTCAATAGGCGAAAAATATATAGATTATTTTGCAGAAGAGTTAAAAGGACTAGAAGGTAGACGAAAAAAAGTAATTGCGGGAATGTTGGCAATAGAAGCATACGAACAACCTATTACTGAATATTTAATAGACGAATTACGAAAGATACCTGGCGTTAAGGTCTATGGGCCACCTAAAGGTCATCCTAGAACATCAACTATTTCATTTACCATGTCCAATAAATCTCCAAGGGAAGCGGCGGAATACCTAGGTGAGAAGGGCATTTTTGTATGGGATGGAGATTTCTTTGCTTCAAAAACTGTATTTGTTTTAGGACTAAAAGAAAGCGGTGGTTTAATTAGAATAGGCCTAGCACCTTATAATACGAAAGAGGAAATAGATAGGGCCTTGGAAGGCATTAAAGAATTGGCAAAAATGTAATGCCGCTTTAAATTAGAAAATCCGAAAGACTGTCTTTTTGATCTTGAACCAAGGGGACAATGGAAAGATCCATAACCCTTGGTTTTATTCACCTTTAATCTTTATTTATGTTAATGCATACTTAAAGATTAAAGAAGTAAACTGAAAAAAATTAAAAAAATAGGAGATGATATATATGAAAGGCAAAATAGAAATAATAAAAGGTGATATAACTAAGCTTGAGGTGGATGCCATAGTAAACGCCGCAAATAATAGCTTGTTAGGTGGCGGCGGAGTAGATGGCGCAATACATAGAGCAGCTGGACCCAAACTTTTGGAAGAATGCAGAGGCTTAAAAGGATGTGAGACAGGACAAGCAAAAATTACAAAAGGACATAATCTACCTGCAAAATACGTCATACATACAGTAGGTCCTGTTTGGCATGGGGGGAAAAATAACGAAGAAGAATTATTAAAAAATGCATATGGAAATTCACTAAAATTAGCCAAAGAAAAAGGATTAAAGACCATAGCTTTTCCGGGTATAAGCACTGGTGTATACGCTTTTCCCCTAGAAAAAGCTGCGGATATAGCAATAAAAGAAGTAACAGATTTTCTAAAAAAAGATGATACTTTAGAAAAAGTAATCTTTGTTCAATTTAGTGACAAAGCATATAAATTATATGAGGAGAAGTTAAATACGAATCCCTATTATATAAAATAAAAATGGTGCACCTAGAGGGATTCGCCGCCTGTTCCCAGGCTAATTACGTAGCC
>CAYMVQ010000018.1:0-11576 GCA_964394355.1 uncultured Clostridiaceae bacterium | reverse complement strand
GCCCTCTCGGGTTCGAATCCTTTTAAAAAGAAACAAAATACCAACTCGATACTGATTTGATATTAGAGACAAAAATGGTGCACCTAGAGGGATTCGCCGCCTGTTCCCAGGCTAATTACGTAGCCTTATGGCTACTTACAATTTACTAAAAATGCTGTCGCATTTTCTTGACGTAAATTGCCCTCTCGGGTTCGAATCCTTTTAAAAAGAAACAAAATACCAACTCGATACTGAATTGATATTAGATACAAAAATGGTGCACCTAGAGGGATTCGAACCCCCGGCACACGGTTTAGGAAACCGTTGCTCTATCCTACTGAGCTATAGGTGCATTTGCCGTACCTTGTTATTATAATAGATTTTTATATAATTTTCAATGAAAAAATGCAGAAAATATTTATATAAGCTAAAATGATATATAGTAAAACGCAATAAGAGGAGTGAATCTATTTATGAAGAATAAAAAACTTTCACCTTCAATGGACCAATGGCTTGAAGAAGCGAAGCAAGATCCCAAGGCTTTAGATGTAGGAATGTACTTAATACATAATGGTGTTGTACGCCAAACACCTAAGCAAAAAGTAAGAAAAGCCATTGATGATGGTTCTGTAATAGATGAAATGGATTTTTCCTATGATGAAAAAGGAGTAGAAAAAGCCATAGAAAAAACCTACAAAATGGATGGAATTTATTATATTAAAGTTTGGCTTAACGAGGGGCTTTTAAAAGTGGGCGAAGATATAATGTATGTTCTAATAGGTGGAGATATAAGGCCCCATGTGATTGCTGCGCTAGAATTTTTAGTCGAGGAAATTAAAAGTAAATATGTAACAGAAATAGAGAATATAGCCCAATTCACTGATTAAAGGTATCTGAAAATTAATTTTTGAATATCTCTTTTTCATATTTTTCAAGAAATTTCATCAAAGGATAGCCCAATCCATAGCAAGCTATTGATTGACCTATGGTTACCCAAAGCATGGTCAGAAACAAAGGTAGATTGTATATATAATTCAAAATATGCCCTATTATGATTCCATTTATAATTACTGGTGGCAAAGGAACAAAAATTCTTTTTGATATTTTATAAGATATAGCAGCTGCTAAAAGGCTAGCAAGACTGCCAAATACAATGTCTATTACTCCTCCACCACCGTATATATTGGAAATAATACAACCTACAAAAAGCCCCGGAATCGCCGCCGGGGTAAAGGTAGGCAACACAGTCAAGGCTTCTGAAACCCTTACTTGTATTTGCCCATAGCTTATGGGTGCAAATGCTAGAGTGATAGCCGTATAAATGGCAGCTATAAGTGCTGCTTGTACCAAAAAAACTGTCTTTTTCATCTTAAGTCCTCCGTAGTTTTATTTAAAGTCAGGATGGTTTCGAACTGACTATGGATTATTATTCAAGACCAATCATAACCGAGCTTGCTTTGATAATTGCAATTGCATTATCACCTACTTTTAAGCCTAGGGATTCTGCGGAGCCAGTAGTTATGCTTGATGTAACTAATTGCCCGTTTATATCTAAAACCACCTCAGTTGACACCGGGCCTTTTTTAATTTCCCTAATAAGACCTTTTAACTGATTTCTAGCTGATAATTTCACTATATAACACCTCCTCCAACAATATTTTAAATTAATGCTAGTTAAGTAAGTATTAAAAAAATACCTAATATAATTATGTTCGCTCAAATTTAGTATATAGTATTTCACATATAGAGATTTATTATAAGCATAGCAAAAAGGGAAATAAAAGATTATTTTAAACTTTAAGCGGCGAATTGACTGTTATATAGCTTGGCATAGAAGCCGCCTTTTTCCATAAGTTCTATATGATTTCCTTTTTCTATTATTTTGCCCTGATCCATGACCAAAATAATATCCGCATTTTTTATGGTGGAAAGCCTGTGGGCTATTACAAAGCTGGTTCTGCCTTCCATTAATTTGCTCATACCCTTTTGAATCATTATCTCCGTACGGGTATCAACATTTGATGTAGCCTCATCCAATATAAGCATATCAGGATTAGCTAAAATAGCCCTTGCAATAGTCAAAAGCTGTTTTTGACCTTGGGATATATTGGATGACTCCTCATTAAGTATTGTATCATACCCTTGAGGCAATGTTCTTATAAAATGATCCGCCTGAGCGAGGCGGGCAGCCTTTTTTACTTCCTCATCCTTTGCATCTTCTTTACCGTAGGCTATATTATCCCATATGGAACCGTTAAAAAGCCATGTATCCTGGAGAACCATACCGAAGCGTTTTCTTAGCTCATGCCTTGAGATATCCCTTGTAGATACATCATCTATAGTTATTTTGCCATAATCTATCTCATAAAATCTCATAAGGAGATTTACCAAGGTTGTTTTGCCGGCTCCCGTAGGGCCTACGATGGCAATGGTCTCTCCGCAGCAGGCTTCCAGATCCAAATTTTCAATTATAATTTTATCTTTTATATATCCAAAGCTGACTTTTTCAAATTTTATGTTGCCTTTTTTAAACAGGGGACTTTTACTTTCCGCCGGGTCCTTATCTTCCTCTTTTTCATCCAAAAGTTCAAAAACTCTTTCGGCAGATGCTATTGTGGATTGCAACACATTTATAATCTCCGCCAATTGCATTATAGGTTGATTGAAGTGCCTTGAATATTGAATAAAAGCCTGCACATCACCTATAGGTAAAGTGCCGTTGATGACGGATATTCCACCAAGCACCGAAACGATTATATAAGCAAGACTATTAATAAGTCCCATAAGAGGCATTATTATACCGGATATAAATTGGGACTTCCAACCATGGCTGTATAGCTGGCTATTAATTTTTTCAAAATCCGAAATAGCTTTCTCTTCGTTACCATATGCTTTTACAGTAGAGTGTCCTGCAAAAGTTTCCTCTATATGACCATTAATTTCTCCTAGACTTTTAGCTTGAGCCGCAAAGTATTTTTGTGATATTTTTGCAATATTTCTTGTAAGAAAAATACTTAAAGGTATTGTGATAAGTGTAGCTAAGGTTATTAAAGGGCTTATTAGCAGCATCATAATCAAAATTCCAAAAAGATTTATTACAGAGGACAATGCCTGGGCTGTGTTTTGTTGCAAAGTAGAACTTATAGTATCTACATCGTTTGCTACTCTACTGAGTATTTCACCTGTTGTTTGAGAATCAAAATACCTAAGAGGTAGCTTATGCAGTTTTTCATTAATATCCTTTCTCAAATCATAGACAAGTTTTTGTGAAACACCTGCCATAATAAATTGTTGGGCGTAAATAAATACAGATGACGATAAATATAAAAGCCCTAAAACTATAAGTCTTAAGAAAATAAAATCTTTGTCTATAGAGTTTCTACTTTTTACTTTTTCATAAATATGGGTAGTTATGGTACCCATCACTCTAGGGCTTAATATGGTAAATAAGGTGCTAAGTAAAGAAAATAATGCTACTGCAATAATCAAAAATTTATAGGGCTTTAGATAGTTAAGAAGCCTTTTTAAACTAGCTTTAAAATCCTTTGCTTTCTCAACAGGTCTGGCCATCCTTTGTCCCGGACCGCCGCCGCCCCTGCCCACCATTTGACGTGGGCTTATCTCTTGGCGTTGACTTGATTCTTTTCTCTTTTCAGACATTAGATTGCCTCCTCTCCCAATTGAGAAACTACTATCTCTCTATAAGCATTACAAGTATCCACTAGTTGTGCATGTTTGCCTTGACCTACAATCCTTCCTTCATCAAGGACTATTATATTTTCAGCATCTTTTATAGTACTTACTCTTTGTGCTACAATTATCATAGTAGAATCCTTTGTATAGGGCTTTAAAGCTTCCCTAAGCCTTTTATCTGTTTGAAAATCAAGGGCAGAAAAGCTATCATCAAATAAATAAAATTCCGGTTTTCTTATTAAAGCCCTAGCAATGGATAACCTTTGTTTTTGGCCTCCGGATAAATTTTTTCCGCTTTGGGCTAAAATATAATCCAAACCTTCCGCCTTTTCACTTACAAAATTCCAAGCCTGAGCGATTTTAAGGACTTCTATTATTTCCTCATCTGTGGCCTCTTTATTTCCCAAAAGGATATTATCTCTTACACTTCCGGTAAAAAGCACTGGCTTTTGCGATATGTAACCAAATTTGCTCCTAAGTTCATCTTGGGATATATTTCTTATATCTACACCATTTATATTAATTTTACCTTCCGAAACATCGTAAAATCTAACTAATAAATTTAGTATAGTAGATTTACCAGAACCAGTACCTCCTATAATAGCAGTAGTCTCCCCTTTTTTAGTAGCAAAACTTATATTGCAGATTGCAGGAGCGGATGCATTTTGAAATTTAAAAGTTACATTATCCAATTCTAAAACTCCATAGCCTTCCTTGTCACTAAGACTTTGACTACCGTCTATAATTTCACTTTTTATATCAAGGACTTCGTTTATTCTTTCTGCAGAAGCACTTGCCCTTGGAAGCATAACAAATATCATGGATACCATTATCATAGAGAACATTATTTGAGATACATACTGAATAAAGGCCATCAATTGTCCTACTTCCAAGCTTTCTACTTCTATTAGCTTGCTACCATACCAAATAACGCCAATAATCGTAAAATTAAGTATTACATTTAAAAGAGGCATCATTAGGGACATAAGCCTTCCTACTCTTAATGCAGTAGAGGTAAGATCCTTATTTGAAAGATTAAAGCGTTTCTTTTCGTAAGCGGTCTTATTAAAAGCTCTTATTACTCTAATACCTGTTAAAGATTCTCTTAAAACTTTATTTAGCTTGTCAATTTTATTTTGTATTTCCTTAAACAAAGGATAACCCTTTGAGCCGATAAGAGAAATAATAATAATCAGGATGGGGGCAGAAATCAAAAGAACCTTTGATAGTCTCAAGTTAGTTGAAAGGGCCATGATAATACCACCAATCATCATAAATGGTGCCCTTATCATCATTCTCATTGACATAATAGTAACATTTTGCATTTGATTTACATCATTTGTAGTTCTGGTAATAAGTGAAGATGTGCCCATTTTATTAATTTCATTCATAGAAAAACTTTCGACTCTTTCAAATACATCACTTCTTAAGTCACGACCATAGGCCAAGGCTGTTTTAGCTGACATATAACGGGATATAACTGTTGATGTTGTGCCTAAAAATGTAATTGCGAGCATTATCCCGCCGGTTTTATAGATATATTGGAGATCGCCCATTACTATTCCCTTGTCTACAATATTACCCATAAACCTAGGCAAAAGCAGTTCAGCAAAAACCCCGGCAAGAGTTAGAAGGAGAATTACAACAACTTGTAATATATATGGTTTTAAATATTTCATTAGCTTAATCATTCTTACTTAACCTCCAGATGTCATACCATTTAATATTATCACAAAACTATTAAATAATGAATACTTACGCTTACTTATTGTATAATTTTGTAATTCTAAAAATATAACAATCTGATTATGCTAAATAACTATATCAGTTAATTTAACTAGACTTAAAAATTAGTAATAAATAATTAAAGGTTATTTATGACAAGGTATAAAGGTGAAAAAGAACAAAAAAAAGTATATAATTATATTATCCCCTTTATATATTCTCTATAATCGCTGTTAGGACTTTTGCATTGTCCATAGGAGGATTGAGAATTTGAAAAGATTGGAAAAGGATTTTTACTTATTATCGCTTTTTATTGTCATTGCTTTTATATTTGCAGCCGGACTGCAAAAGGCTTTACTGTGGTTTCTTTTTTATCTTGGTCTTATTTGTATAATATTAACACTAATTTATTATTATCGTAATTGGACTTTATTGGATATATCTAGAGACTATAATATTAAAAAGTCAGATATGGTAGCAGGGGATGACCTTGTAATCAATTTAAGAATACAATTGGGAGGATTTTTGCCTTGGCCGACTTTGGAAGTGGAAGATATGATTCCTATGTCATTAACGAGGCAATCCAAACAATCATTTTTAATAAGTAAGTTTTGGACATATAGGGGCACTATCCTGAAGTTTTCCTACTTACTTAGCAATATCCCTAGAGGGATCCACCAATGGGACACTTTCCAATATAGATCTAGGGATCCTTTAAATTTTATAAATTACCGGGGCACTATTAAAAAAAATGCCAGTCTTGTGGTTTATCCTTCAACGGTAAATTTATCTTCATTGGACTTTTTTCAGTACAATGGTAAGAATATTTCAGCAAACAGGAAACTGATAGAGTCTCATAAAGATGATCCAGTGGGTATTAGAGATTATCAATCCGGAGATAGACTAAGCATTATTGCTTGGAAATCCGTTGCCAAAACAGGGCATTTACAAACTAAAGTATTTGGCTCTCCTTTAGAAAATGTATCTTTTCTAGTTTTGGATTGCAGCTTAAATAGCTGGGAAAAAGAATATGACCCATATTTTGAAGAAGGAGTTATCCTAGCTGCATCTCTTGTCAAAGCATCCATTGATAGAAGAATACCTATGGGTTTTTATAGTAACTTTTCAGGACATGGGAAACTTACGACAATAACTACTGATAGTGAGTATCGAAGTTACCTTGCTTTATTGGCTGCTATTAAATCCAATGGAAAAAGTGATATAAAGCAATTTTTTTATAAAGCACCATTTGCCTCAGCATCAAATATAATTTTTATTTCTTCTAAGAAAAATGAAGAGATAGAAAAATCTCTTCAGCGAACCTCTGGTAAAGGCAGTTTTATCAATATAATATTAATAGGTGATTATTTAGGCGGAGGCAGGACTTTATATATAAAAAATACGGGCTTTTATAAAACACTATATATAAAAAAAGCTGATGATTTAGTTCAAAAAACTGTGTAAAGGGGAATATCTAAATGAAAGGACAATTATTTCAAAAGTACTTGCATTTAGTATGGTATGCCATTTTTATTATAGGTCTTAATTCCTCTGTATATTCTATTATTTCAGGTAAATTAATATATATTTTTCTTTTATTCTTTATGATAGAACTCTTATGGCCAAGAAGAGCTTTTATTATTAATATATTTTTGGCATTATTTATTGTTCGCAGCTATTATTATCCCGGAGGATCCTTTTCCATACATTGGATAGGCCGTTTTATTAGCGACATTGGGAAAGAGATATTTCCTTTAAGGAAATTTGGATTTACAGACTATATGCCTCTAACTGCTTTGTGTCTAAATCTTGCCGCTATTATACTTATGCAAAAGCTTTTTTTCAAAGTTTTTTTTGAAAATAAGTCAAATACTATTTTTTTATGCTTGGGATCTGCCTTTTTAACCATGACATATATGGAACAGTATGATAATCCCGTATATTATGTGTTTCTTTTTATTATTATAGGCTTAATAATAAAAGTCACAAACCCATTTATTTATGAAAGCAATTATTCCACAGGACGGGAGCTGGGCATTTCCACAGTATTTATTTTAAGCTTAATATTTATTGCCGCTATTATGCCTGGTCCTAAATTGATTAATACTAGTGAGTGGTTAAAAGAAAAAATAATTTACCGTTACAATATTTTAAATCCTTCAGAAATAAAGGTAGGTTATAACGCTTTTAGCGGTAACCTAGGTGCATCTTTGATTATCGATAATACTCCTGTGCTTAAAGTGAATAGCCCCTACCCTATTTACCTTAGAGGACAAACTGAATATGAGTATACCGGTAAAGGTTGGAGGTCTGATAAAAAACATACTGATGACATTTCTTTACCTTCATTGCCTCAACTTCCACCAGGTGAGAGGGGCATAATAAACATAGAAGTTCTTTCACCCAGCAAGATTATTTTTTTGCCGAGAAATACTTTAACAATAGATTTTCCCTTTAAATATCAAAGGATATTTCCTGCTAAAATAGATATGAACGAATACGAGTATGAATATTTTTCCTATATGGCTTCTTTAAGGAAGGGTGATAAATACAGTTTATTAGTTCATTTTCCCTATGATAACCCGGATTATTTGCAAACTTTGTCTTCTAATCAGGTGGATCCGTGTTTTTTTCATTAAAAAACATTAGTAAAAAGGTGCAAGAACTAGCAATTAGTATAGTAGAAGGAAAAACAAATAATTTTGATAAGGCTCAGGCTTTGTTAAGCTTTTTACGTTATGGTAGCCTAAAAAATTCACTGGAAATATGGACAAGTGATAAAGAAGGAGATTTTATAGAGGATTTTTTATTTAAAAGGAAAATAGGCTATTGCGTACATTTTTCTACGGCTTTTGTACTTATGGCACGATCTGCAGGCTTGCCTGCAAGGTGGGTTAAAGGTTATAGTTATGGAATTGATGAAGGAAATAACAATTACTTAATATGTAATAAGCATGCACATACGTGGGGAGAAATTTATTTCGATGATTATGGCTGGGTTCCCTTTGATCCAACACCCGGGAGTCTTTATGCGCAACCGGGAAGAACTAATATATATGATGAACTTATAGAAGCCGAAGGGAGATGGGCTAGTCCAGTAAAACAAGATGGTATAAAAACAAATGAAAATGAAATATCTAAAACGCCCGCCCATAAGCCGCTTTTTACCCCTTGGCTAATAGCATGGATTTTACTCATAGGCTTTATTCTATTTTATATATGGAAAAGAGAAAAAAATATACAAGCAGTATATAAAAGACTTCAGTTTCGACTGCGATTATTTTCCTGGCAAAAATATGAATGGGAGACCCCGCGAGAGCATTTACAAAGACTAGAGGCTAGCTTGCCCAACTATGACGATATATCCAAATTTGTAGAAGAATATGAGAAGGTAGTTTATGGAGGAAATATGGAATCTTTTAAGAAATACAAAAAGCTTATCAAAAATTATTCGCTTTTCAAATTAATATATTATAGGTTTTTTAAAGTAAAAGTTAAGGGAGGGACTTGCCTTGCAAAGGATAAAAAAATTGTTGGATAATTTAAACAAAGTTTTAATAGGAAAAAAACAGACAGTGGAAATGGTAGTAATAGCATTGATATGTCAGGGTCATGTTTTAATCGAGGACGTGCCTGGCCTAGGAAAAACTATGTTGGTAAAAGGACTGGCGCGCTCTTTGGGATGTAAATTTAGCCGTATTCAGTTTACACCGGACTTGTTACCATCGGATGTAACAGGCATACAAGTTTATAATCAAAAAACCTTAGAATTTCAATATAGGCCTGGTCCCATCATGGCTAATATTATTTTAGCCGATGAAATTAATCGAACTTCACCAAGGACTCAATCAGGCTTGTTGGAGGCTATGGAAGAGCGACAGATTACCGTAGATGGAGAAACTATATTTTTGCCTTGGCCTTTTATGGTGTTGGCAACTCAAAACCCCATAGAATACGAAGGGACTTTTCCTTTACCCGAAGCGCAGTTGGATAGATTTTTATTAAAACTGGAAATTGGCTATCCCTCACCCAAAGTGGAAGGAAAAATAATAAGAAGTCAAGAAAAAGGCCAAAGCCCGCTGAATTTTATTGAAAGAGTATTATCCATTGAAGAATTATCAAATATATGGGAAGAAGTGACCAAAATACGGGTTGCCGATAGTTTAATTTCATATATAGTGGAATTGTGTAATGCCACTCGTAATAACGACAAGCTATATTTAGGTGCAAGTCCAAGAGCCTCTTTGGGCTTAACTAGAGCCTCAAAGGCTCTGGCCTGGTTGAAGGGCCGGGAATATGTGCTGCCTGATGATATTAAAGCAATGGCAAAACCAGTCTTAGCCCATAGAATTATAGTAAAAGCGGAAGAAAGAATGGCAGGTGTAACGGCAAATGAAATTATTGATGAAATTCTTAATACGGTCAGCGTACCCATAAAATAGAAGTTTCTATTTTATATAAAAACCATGGTATAATTGATTGTGCAAGCAAAAATAATTGCAGATTAATTGTAATAAGGATGATAAAAATGGACGGCGCAAAAACAACTAATACAAAAAATACAATAAGGGCTGATGTTATAAAAATTTCCTGGCCTGTACTCATTGAACTTTTACTTAGCTCATTGTTTGGAATGGTGGATATGATGATGCTAGGCAGAATGAGTGATAGTGCACTTGCAGCGGCTTCCGTTGCCGCTGTAGGGATAACAAACCAGCCTTTATTTATGGGTTTATCTTTGGTACAGGCTTTAAATGTGGGCGGCACTGCTATGATAGCAAGGTATTTTGGTGCCGGGAAGAACCACAAAATAGAAAACGTACTAAGACATGTTTTATTGCTAAGCATGATGGCCCTTACAATTCCTTTATCAATACTAGGCTTAATTTTTACGGATTCCGTAATGGTTTTTCTAGGTGCTCAAGCTGATGCTTTAGCAGCAGGCAGAATATATTTTAAGATAATAATGATTGGATTTATATTCCAATCCGTAATTATGTCTGTATCTGCAGCTTTAAGAGGAATTGGGGAAACAAAAACCCCTATGCGAGTAAATCTCGTTTGTAATTTTTTAAATGTTATTGGCAATGCTGTATTGATTTACGGACTTTTTGGTTTCCCTGAAATGGGTGTAGCGGGCGCTGGGCTATCTACAGCTATATCTAATTTTATTGCGGCCATGTCCCTATTGTATTTCCTTATAAAAGGAAACAAAGGTATTAAACTAAATATAAAAAAGCCATTTGAATTTGATAAAAATGTTATAAGGAATTTGATAAAAATAGGCGTTCCCGCATCATTGGAGCAATTAACCTTAAGAGCTGGTATAGTAATGTTTTTTAAAATAGTTGCCAATCTTGGTACTGTTATATATGCAGCCCATCAAATAGCACTAAGTATTTTATCCTTGTCCTTCCAACCCGGGCAAGCTTTTGGAATCGCAGCAGCAAGCTTGGTAGGGAGAGAATTAGGCGCAAAAGATACGAAAAAGGCGGAAGACTATGCAAAAGAAACAAGAAAATTAGGCTCAATGATTTCAACACTGATGGCCATAATATTTTTCTTTTTTGGTGCTCATATAGTGGGATTATATACGAATAACCAAGTAATAATTGAAAATTCATCAACGGTTTTAAAAATAATAGCACTTGTCCAGCCTTTTCAATCATCCCAATTAATTTTAGCAGGAGCTTTAAGGGGTGCTGGAGATACATTTTGGCCTTTGCTATCAACATTTGTAGGCATAGTTATAATAAGGGTGGCTTTGGCCTATATATTTGTAAACTTTTTGCATCTTGGTCTAGTAGGGGCTTGGCTAGCTGTGTTTATTGATCAAATCATAAGATGGGCTTTTATCTATATAAGATTTAGAACAAACAAATGGAAATATATAAAAATCAGATAAAAGAAATTTTAGACTCAATAATTGCACCAGCCTCTTTTATTAATTTTTTAAAATCTTCATAAGGCATTTGGGTATAATTATTATTTTCATCGAAATATTTGACTAGCTTACTATCGATTTTTGATAATCTCCATTTCCTTTCTATACCTCCAATGTTGATTTTTATGGTTTCACCGCCTGTTAAATGCATAATACACACTCCTTTTTATTCTTTATTCTAGTTAAAACTATGATTTCCTTTAAAACTTTAAAAGAATTCTAAAAGATTTTAAAT
>CAYMVQ010000017.1:6717-36462 GCA_964394355.1 uncultured Clostridiaceae bacterium | reverse complement strand
AGGTAATTTCATACAAAAGTGGGGCTACGACAAGCTGAAATTACGCAACCTGACGTCCCCCTGTGTTGTTGGGCATGGCAAAAATAACCGCGAAGCTGATTTTTGTTGAAGTGCTATAGTTAAAATGATAAACTGGAATATATAATAGTGATGGGAGGTATTTTTGTTTTGAGAAGAGGAAAAAGCAGTGGTTGGATATTACTACTTCTAATTATTTGCGGTATAATTATTGGTGGATTCCTAGGAGAGATTTTAGGGAGCTATATTCCTATATTAAAATTTGGATATAATCTTGGTGTGAGCCCACATACATACGATTTAAAAGTTATACAACTTACTATTGGGCTTAGTCTTAATATAAATATGTTTGCTATTTTGGGTATAATAATTGCAATACTATTCTATAGAAATATATAGGTGCTAAAAATGAAAATTATCCTTGCCTCCAAGTCACCTAGAAGGAAAGAAATACTTTCGTTACTGGGCATTGAATATGAAATTATTTCATCTAAATACGAAGAAAAAATAACTGATATGCTTCCGGAAGACCTAACTATGAAATTAGCCGAAGGTAAAGCTATGAACGTTGCCAAGGATATACATAAGGAAGCATTAATTATTGGTGCTGACACTATAGTATATAATAAAGGCATTATAGGTAAACCTAAAAACAATGATGAAGCTATGAAAATGTTAAAAAGCCTTAGTGGGGTTTTTCATACTGTAATAACTGGGGTATCCGTAGTACATACACCAACATTGCAAAAGCTTACAGCATATGAAAAGACTGAAGTAAAATTTAAAGAATTAACTGAAGATGAAATACTTAGCTATATTTCTACGGGGGAGCCTATGGGAAAAGCAGGAGCATACGCTATCCAGGGCATAGGCTCTTTATTGGTGGAAAAAATTAATGGATGCTATTTTAATGTTGTAGGACTTCCCATCTATCGGCTTTCAAAAATGTTGGAGGTTTTTGGGTATAAAATACTTAAAAGATAGGGGTGCTAGAGTGAGTGTTAAAAAAAATATAACAATTACATCTCTTCCTGAAAATGAAAGACCTAGGGAAAAACTCAAAAATCATGGGGTCAAAGTATTATCAAACGCAGAGTTATTGGCAATACTATTAAGAACAGGTACCAAAAATGAAAGTGCTTTGGCAATATCATATAGAATTTTATCAAAAAAAGGTGGAATTAAATTTTTAGCTAATGCAGATGTTAAACAGTTAGAAGAGATAAATGGGATAGGTTTAGCGAAAGCGGCTCAATTAATAGCAGCTGTCGAATTGGGTAAGAGAATAGCTAGGCATTCATACAGTGAAGATTTTTACATAAAAAAACCCCAAGATGCTGCGGATATATTAATGGAGGATATGCGATATTATAAAAGAGAGCATATGAAGGTAATAATGCTAAATGTAAAGTGTAAGGTTATAGGTATCGAGGAGATTTCTATAGGAAACCTTAATTCTTCCCTCGCTCACCCGAGAGAAATATTTATACCTGCCATAAAGAATTCTAGTGCAAATATAATTCTTACTCACAATCATCCCAGCGGGGATCCTACACCTAGTAATGATGATATAAACATTACAAAAAGGGTATATGAAGCAGGTAAAATATTGGGTATTGAACTTTATGATCACATAATAATCGGAGATGGAATTTTTGTAAGCATGAAAGAAAAAAATCTTTTTTAGATTGAGGAGGAAAATAATCTATGTTTTTTAGTGCTTTTTCTAAAGATATAGCAATAGACTTAGGAACTGCTAATACATTGGTATTTGTAAAAGGAAAAGGTATATTAATAAGAGAACCCTCAGTGGTTGCGATAAATACTGAAAATAATACTGTTAAAGCCGTTGGGGAAGAAGCTAAGCAAATGATAGGAAGAACCCCGGGACATATTGTTGCCATTAGGCCTATGAAGGATGGTGTAATTGCAGATTTTCATATTACACAAAGTATGTTAAAATACTTTATCAAACAAGTTTCCAAGAATACTTCAGTAGGTAAACCAAGGTTACTTATAAGTGTTCCATCGGGGATTACTGAAGTAGAGAAACGTGCCGTTGAGGAGGCGGGTATTCAAGCTGGCGCAAAGCTAGCCAAGTGGATAGAGGAACCAATGGCTGCGGCCATAGGAGCAGGTTTGCCTGTGGGAGATCCGACAGGTAGTATGATTGTAAATATTGGGGGAGGCACTACGGAAATTGCCATAATATCTCTTGGCGGAATTGTTACTAGCAGTTCAATTAGATCTGCAGGAGATAAATTTGATGAAAGTATAGTGTATTACGTAAAGCGCAAGTACAATTTAGCTATAGGAATAAGAACGGCAGAGGATATTAAGATTAATATTGGGTCTGCTTTTCCAGTAGAACAGGAAGAAACTATGCAAATAAGGGGAAGGGATTTAGTCAGTGGACTGCCCAAGACTTTGACTATTAGTTCGGAAGAGATACTGGAGGCTTTAAAGGAGCCTATAGAGGCTATATTAGATGGCATAAAGTCTTCTTTGGAAAAAACTCCTCCTGAGCTAGCTTCCGATGTAATGGATAGGGGTATTATGGTCTCAGGTGGGGGGGCTTTACTAAAAGGCATAGGCGAATTGATTAAAAAGGAAACCGGCATGCCGGTGCAAATTGCAGAAACACCTCTTGATTGCGTAGCTATTGGCGCGGGGAAAGCGTTGGAGCAATATGAGAATATAAATCAGTCTCCATTTTATACAAAGTTTAATAGATAATTACGGAGAGTGAGCCGGATGAAATTTTTAAAAAATAAGATTGCACTATTTACAGGATTAATTACCCTTTTACTTATAGTGGCCATAACTTTTACATTTAAAGGTAGGACAAGACCTACTGCATTTGGCTCTTTTGTTGGTAGTGCTATTACGCCGGTACAAAAGGTTTTTTATAAGACAGGGGAGCTTTTCAAGGGTGCATTCAGTACATTGTTTGAATTAAAAGAATTAAAAGAAGAAAACAATATTTTATCCGATGAGATTGCCAGGCTAAAGGAAGAAAATAGGAAGCTTTATCAAATAGCCCTTGAAAATAAAAGACTTAGAAGTATTTTGGACTTTGCAGAAACAAATGTAGAATACGAATATATAGGTGCTGCGATAACTGGTAAGGATCCAGGCAACTGGTTTGATATATTTACCATTGACAAAGGTACAAAACATGGCTTGGAGGCAAATGATCCTGTTATCACAGGGGATGGTTTAGTTGGCAGAGTTATAGAGCTGGGTAAGAACTATTCAAAGGTAATGTCAATTATAGACGAAAGAAGCTCAATTAGTATTATCGTCAATAGAACCAGGGACACAGGAATAGTTTCTGGCACTGTAAATTCAGAACTTATAGCTATAATGCCGTTGGAATCGGATATAGTAAAAGGTGATGATATTATTACTTCCAGCTTTAGTGTGATTCCTTCCGGTCTTTATATAGGTAAGGTTGAAAGTGTTGAAAAAATTGAACGAAAATTGCAAAAAATTGTTACAATCGAGACATCTGTCGATTTTAAAAGGTTGGAGGAAGTATTTGTCCTAAAAAAACTTAATAATATAGATGCAATGGGAGGCACAGAGTGAGGGTACTGCTACTAGGATTTTTAATATTGTTTAATTTTGTTTTGGAGTCTACAATTTTTCAATACACCGGGATATTTGGAGTGAAGCCGGATTTTACAATAATGCTTATCGTATCGTATTCCATAATGCGCGGCAGTGTATATGGCGGTTTCATTGGACTTTTTTCCGGTTTATTAAATGATTTGTTTTATGGAATGGCCTTTGGGATAAATTCTTTATCCTATATGCTTACAGGGTACATAATAGGCCAATCCAAAGAAAATGTATTTAAGGATAGTCTTATACCACCATTTATATTTAATGTAATAGGTGTCTTTATCTATCAAAGTTTATTTTATATAATATCCTATCTGAGCAAAATAAATATATCTTATATACAGGCTTTATTGAGCATGATTATCCCGCAAAGTATATATAACGGGATATTAGGCGTTATTGTATATAAATATATTTACAAATTAGATGAAAAAGCTTTTATGGATAAAAGAATTTATTAAACAGGGTGTTTTTATGATAAAAAAGTTTTTTAAAGATCGTTTAAATATAATACGGATTATTATTATAATAATATTTTTATTATTGTCTTTTAAATTGGCAGATTTACAAATAGTCAAAGGTGATTATTATAAAAAAAGATCCGAAAATGTAAGAACTAGAAATGTAAATATTACTGCTCCAAGGGGCAATATTGTAGATAGGTACGGTAGAGTTTTAGCTTCCAATAAGCAAAGTTATTCGGTAAACATTGTAAAAGCACAGTTGCCGGATGAAACTTTAAATGATATAGCCTTAACAGTTATAAATATATTGGAGCAAAATGGCGATAATTATAAAGATGAAATACCTATTTTACTTAACCCAATCCGCTTTACTTATGAAGATGAGGAAAAACAATGGAAGAAGAAATATGATTTACCGTTGGATGCAACACCTCAAGAGGCCTTTAGAAAGCTAAAGAGGGATTATGGAATTTCTTATGATATTGTAGATGTAGAGGCTTATTCTATATTAAAAAATGATTTTGATATAGAATTGCCTTTTAAATTGGATGAATTAATGTTTAATTTCAAAAAGGAAGAAATTAATTGGAAAGAAAGCAATGGCTTTGATATTAGTAGTACGGCAAATGAAGTTTTTTATGGATTAATAGAAAAATATAAAATTGATCTAAATAAATATATGAAGGAAGAGGCGCGGAAAATTATATCCGTAAAATATTTACTAGGTCAAAAAAAATACCCGCCTTATGTTCCAGTTGAAATTGCAACAAATATAAAGGAAGAAACCAGGGTTATGATTGAAGAAAACAAGGTATTTATCCCCGGTGTAGAAATAATGGATAAGCCACTGAGGAAGTATCCAAATGATGATTTTTTATGCCATGTCCTAGGTTATCTTGGTAAAATAAGCCCTGATCAAGAGGAGTTATTTCAAGATGGATATACACCACAGGATATGATAGGTAAGTCCGGAATTGAGTATTCCATGGAGGAATACTTAAAGGGAGTCGATGGTTCAAAACAGATAGAGGTTGATGCAAGGGGCTCACTAATTGAAACTATTGATGTAATAGAGCCGGTGCCTGGTTATACGGTGGTTTTGACAATAGGTTCCAAGCTACAAAAAACAGCGGAAGATATACTATATAAAATAATAGAAGATGCCAGAAATAAAAAGCCCTATCCGGAAACGTATTCCGGCGCAGTGGTGGCATTGGATGTTAATTCCGGTGCTATATTGGCTATGGCCAGTGAGCCTAAATTTGATTCCAATTTATTCGCTTCGGGTATTTCAAATGAAGATTGGAAGGCATTACAACCTGCTACAGCTGATAGCTATGCACCGCGGCCTTTAATAAATAATGCTATTTCCTATCCCCTACCCCCTGGCTCTACTATGAAATTACTTACTGCCATTGCTGGGTTAAACGAAGAAAAAATTAACAAAAAAGAATATATTAATTGCAGAGGAAGATATACAACTATACCCGGTATTGCGCCTTCGGATTCAGGTGGGGCAGTGCATGGTAGAATTGACTTGGTAAATGCCATAAAAAAGTCATGCAACTATTATTTCTTTGAAACCGGTAGAAGGTTAGGCGGGGAATTATTTGAAAAATATGCTGAAAAGCTTGGTTTTGGTCAGTATACAGGTATTGAGCTTCCTTATGAGGCCAAGGGCATGGTTGAAGGGCCTACGCATAAGCAAAAATTATATGAAGGCTATATTGATAGCTACCTTATTTATACGGTGAAACTTGAGGATGAAGAAGCAAGAAACAATATTAAGGCCATGATGTACGAGAAACCTGTTTCTGGGCAATCAAATTATCAGTTTTATAATGAATTGAGGAAAAAAATAAGGGAGCTAGGTGTCATTGAAGATAAAGCTATAGATAAGATAGTATGGTATATCTCAGAAAGCAGGTATCGTCCTGGAGACGTGTTAAATGCTGCTATAGGTCAAGGGCTTAATAATGCTACTGTGCTGCAATTGGCTAATTATACTGCAACCGTAGCCAACGGTGGCACAAGATATAAACCATATATTGTAGAGAAAATAATTAGCCATGATGGTAAAAGCATATTGGAAAATAAACCGACAATTGTAGAAAAAATTGAAATTGCTCAGGAGAATTTAGATGCCATAAGAACAGGTATGTTCAAGGTTACCAACGAAATAGGCGGAACTGGCTGGAGCAGCTTTATAAATACCAAAGTGCCTATAAGCGGAAAGACCGGTACTGCTGAAGCAGGAAAATATAGGCCAGATCCCATTAACAATCCGAAATTTTATGCCAAATACAATGATCATGCTTGGTTTATAGCTTTTGCACCTTTTGACAAAGCTGAAATAGCAGTAGCTGCAGTTGTTTTTCAGGGTGGATATGGCTCAGGTTCGGCACCTATTACCCGAGAAATATTGGAAGAGTATTTAGCACCGGAGCAGTTGGGGGATAGAATTTTACCTTATGGTGTTTTATTACCCTGATTTGCTGCTATATAAAACAGGTTTTTGACCTTTAGTGCGTTGTTTTTATTTTAGAATTCTAAAAAGAAGGAGATATCTTGTTTATATAGAAATTATTAGAATAGTAACTTCGGGGGGCAAGCTGATGATTAATAATAAAATAGTTTTTAAAGGAACAAAAGCAGGATTATATATTTTGTTAAAGGAAGAATCAAGTATTGATGAGATTAAAGAACAAATGGATAGGAAAATTAAACCGGCAAAGACTTTTTTTGAAGGAGCAAAAATAATTAATTTTAAAGGAAAAAGTATAACAGAGCAAGAATTTATGGAACTAAGAGATATAGTGGAAAATCAATATGGTATGAAGGTAGTAGGTGGCTATGATATAGCTGCCATGAGTAGCTATTCTGAAGAGGATAGCTTAAAAAGTCATACTTATGCCTTTGAATCAAATGATGGAGATATAGTAAAGGGCTTATACATAAGAGGGACTATTAGATCAGGTCAATTAATTAAGCATAATAGTAATATTACAATAATCGGTGACGTTAATCCAGGCGCCCATCTTGAGGCTGGAGCTAGTATAATGGTAATGGGCAATCTAAGGGGCACGGCCCATGCTGGTTTTGGAGGCAAGTATGATGCATATATTGCTGCCCACAGATTAGAACCTATGCAACTTAGAATCGGTGATATAATTGCCAGGTCACCAGATGGTGAGCAGTATAAATCAAATATTCCGGAGATAGCTATTGTTAAGCATGGAATGATAATTATTGAACCAATTAAATAAATAATCATAAGAATAATAGTATTCATAAATATGCATTGGAGGTAAAACTATGGGAGAAGTGATAGTAATAACTTCGGGTAAGGGTGGAGTCGGAAAGACGACTACGACAGCTAATATAGGTACCGGATTAGCCTTAGAAGGAAAATCAGTAGTATTGTTGGATGCAGATATAGGTCTAAGAAACTTGGACGTAGTAATGGGATTAGAGAATAGGATAGTATATGATTTAGTTGATGTTGTTGAGGGTATTTGTAGGTTAAAGCAAGGTTTGATAAGGGACAAAAGATTCCCTAATCTTTTTTTAATGCCGGCGGCACAAACGAAAGATAAATCTGCAGTTACTCCGGAACAAATGATGAAGTTGACTAAGGAGTTGGCGGAAGAATTTGATTATGTACTAGTTGACTCCCCAGCAGGAATAGAGCAAGGTTTTAAAAATGCCATTGCGGGTGCCAATAGATCTATTGTAGTGACCACACCGGAAGTATCGGCAGTCAGGGATGCTGACAGGATAATTGGACTTTTAGAAGCAAATGACCTAAAAAATCCTCAGTTACTTATAAACAGAATGAAACTGGATATGGTTAAAAGAGGAGATATGATGAATATAGACGATATTGTAGATATATTGGCAATTGATTTATTGGGTGTAGTACCCGATGATGAACATATTGTCGTATCAACAAATCGCGGGGAACCGGCTATAGGCGATGCCCAATCACTGGCGGGACAAGCCTATAGAAATGTGGTCAAGAGAATATTAGGTAATAATGTGCCTTTTATGAGCCTTGACATAGAAGAAGGCTTTATAAGCAAAATAGCAAGAATATTTGGATTTGTTAGAAAGTAGGAGGGGGTTGTGGTGGACTTGTTTAAATTTTTTGGGAGATCCGGCAGAGCTAGTAAAGATATTGCCAAGGATAGGTTACAGCTTCTTTTAATTCATGATAGGGCTAATGTATCTCCTCAGTTTTTAGATATGATTAAAGGCGAGTTAATTGATGTGATTTCTGATTATATAGAAATAGATGAATCCGGTCTAGATATCAAACTGACTAGAACAAAAAGAGATAGTGATGGAGCTACAGTACCTGCTTTAGTTGCAAATATACCTATACGCAAGATGAGAGAAAATATTAGATAGTTGTCATATTATTTCTTTATTATCCATATATTTTATTAGCATGCCCATGCCATTTTTCTTATTATAAAGAAAAGCCATAGGAGCATAGGAGGAGATATATATGGACAATAGAGAAAACCCATCAAAACCTTCATATTTAACTGAATATAGAAGAATAGGAGATATATTTGGAAACAAATCTTTTACAAAGGAAAAATCTCCTGTAGACAAGTTTTTATATCAAACATTTATATCTATAGCAGCATTAGCTTTTATTTTACTTATCAATTCAACTGGGCTTGGTATTAGCAAAACTATAACTCGTAGCATTAAAAGCACTTTAAACTGGCAAGTAGATTTCAACAAATTTGAAAAGGTAATCAGCGTTTTAAACATAGTTGAGGAAGAAAATAAAAATGATATAAGTGGTGATATGGGCTTTAGTGAAAATACGAAAAATATTATAATGCCCCTTGACGGTGAAATAACCTCCTATTTTGGTGACAGGATACATCCAGTATTTAACACAGTTAAAAAACATAATGGCATTGATATTTATGGAGATTATGGGGTAGAAATCAAATCTTCTATAGATGGGAAAGTTATTGAGCTTGGGGAAGATCTGGATTTAGGCAAGTTTGTAAAAATTAGCAATGATGTATACGATACTTTATATGGTCATTGTTCAAAGATTATTGTAAAAGAAGGTCAAAAAGTGAATCAAGGTGATAAGATTGCTGAAGTAGGGGATACTGGTTATACTTCTGGCCCGCATTTGCATTTTGAGATATGGGTTGAGGGCAAGGCTGTTAATCCTTTGGATATAGTAGGTCAGCAATTGTAATCCTGGGAGGTTGCATTTGTGAGGATAAAAATAAATATATCTTTTATCCTTTTTTTATTTATAAGTTTTTATTTTGGTTATTGGAAGGTTATTCTAATTATTTTTATATCTGTGTTACTCCATGAACTTGGACATGGGATCATGGCAAAAGCCTTAGGCATAAATGTTTTGGAATTACATATCTTTCCCTTTGGTGCTATAGCTATTATGGAGAATATAAGTAAGTATGGGGGTCTTGAAGAATCACTTATAGCCATTTCTGGCCCCTTATTAAGTTTTTTCATAGCACTAATGGCCCTATATTCTAAGGTCCCTACTAGTGATTTAATATTTAAATATAATTTAGCTTTATTTTTATTTAATTTAATTCCCGCCCTACCGCTGGATGGTGGAAGGATAATGAGAAACATTTTATTACTTCGCCTATCCTACAAAAAAGCTACTAAAATCCTAACTAGAATGGGCAAGGTGTTGGCGATTATTATTATGTTATTCAATACTTACATAATCATTCAGGGCCAATTAACACTTATTTATATTGTTACCGGGGTTTTTATTTTTTTTGGGGCAATAAAGGAAGAAAAAAACTCTTCCTATTTATATTTACTTAATAGGAATAATAAAAAGAAGAAGTTGCTAAAGAAAAAAGGATTTAATGAAAGGGTTTTAATTAGTTCAAAAGGCACGTATTTAAAAAATATTATAGAGCAATTTAGCCCTAGGAATATATGCATAATTAGAGTTTATGATGAACAAGGATATATTATCAAAGAATTAAGTGAGGCGGATATTATGAATGGTTTTTTTTTAAAAGGCTATTATTGCAAAATAGAGGATATTATATTTTGATTATTTATGGACTTTTATCCTTAACTCTCTTAAAATTAGAGGTGCAGGATTAAGTCAAATTGTCATAAACAGGAGGAAAATAATTGGAAAATAACATAAGAAACTATTTATTTCAAGAATTATTAGCTAAGGTTGAGAAACCTGGAAGGTATGTTGGCAATGAGTGGAATAGTATTAATAAGGATATAAAAGACATTAATATAAGATTTGCATTTTGTTTTCCGGATATATACGAAATTGGCATGTCCCATCTAGGCATGAAGATATTATACCATTTATTAAACGATGAAAAAGATATATATTGTGAAAGAGTATTTGCACCTTGGGCTGACATGGAAGAAATGATGAGAAAAAATAAAATAAAATTATTTACATTAGAGTCCAAAGATTATATAAATACTTTTGATTTTGTTGGATTTACTCTTCAGTATGAAATGAGTTATACAAATATTATTAATATGCTTGACTTAGCGGGGATAGCAATCTTATCCAAGGATCGAGGGGAGGATTCGCCTTTTATTATAGCAGGCGGCCCTTGTGCTTACAATCCGGAGCCTTTAAGCAGTATAATAGATTTTTTTATAATTGGAGATGGCGAAGAGGTCATATTAGAAGTTATGGAGATAAATAGAAAGTGGAAGGATAGGAAGGGCAACCGAGAAACTTTTCTAGAGCTTGTGGCAGGTATTGAAGGGGTTTATGTACCTGCTTTTTATAAAGTAGCTTATAATGAAGATAATACAATAAGGAATATTAGCTCAACTAAAAAAAATCTTAAAGATAAAATTAATAAAAGAATTGTTAAAAGCCTTAAGAATTCTTATTTTCCCGAAAAAATGATAGTTCCATCCATTGAGATAGTCCATGACAGGATAATATTGGAGATATTTCGGGGCTGCACTAGAGGATGTAGATTTTGCCAAGCCGGCATGGTCTATAGGCCTGTTAGAGAAAGAACTGTTGAAGAACTCTTGACCATTGCCGAAAGGCTTATAGACAGCACAGGTTATGATGAAATATCTTTATCTTCCTTATCAACAGGTGATTATACAGGGCTCAATGATTTAGTGGAAAAACTTTTATGTAAGTATGAAAAAGAAAAGATAGGCTTATCCCTGCCATCTTTAAGGATAGATTCTTTAACGCTAAAGCTTTTAAAAGATGTGCAAAAGGTGAGAAAATCCGGGCTAACTTTTGCTCCTGAAGCTGGTACCCAAAGACTCAGAGATGTTATTAATAAAAATGTGACTGAGGAGGATTTGATGGATTCTGTGGGAAAAGCATTTGATTCAGGTTATAGCAGTATAAAACTATATTTTATGATAGGATTGCCTACAGAAACTATGGAAGATATCGAAGGCATAGCAAATCTTAGCCATAAGGTTTTAAATAGGTATTATGAAGCACCAAAAGAAAAAAGAGGAAAAAATATTAATATTAATATATCCATATCGTCTTTTGTTCCAAAAGCTTTTACAGCTTTCCAATGGGAAGCCCAAGACAATATAGATGAACTAAAACAAAAACAAAGATATTTGCAAAAGCTAATCAGAAGAAAAGGCTTAAAGCTTAGCTGGCATGAGCCTAATTTAAGTTTTTTAGAAGCTGTGTTTGCAAGAGGGGATAGAAAGCTAGGTAAGACTTTAATTAAGGCTTGGGAACTAGGATGTAAATTTGATAGCTGGGAGCAACATTTTAAATATGATTTATGGATTGAGGCATTTAATCAGACTAATATTAAGCCAGAATTTTATGGTTCAAGAAAAAGAAGCAAGGAGGAAGTTTTACCTTGGGCCCACATTAATACAGGAGTTTCTGAAGAGTATTTAATAAGAGAAATGAATAAGGCCTTACAAGGTAAGACTACGGTTGATTGCAGGGCTACTTGCACAAACTGCGGTCTTAAACTATTTAAGAAAGGTGTTGTGTGCAATGACCTATATAAGAATGAAGTTTAAAAAAACCGAGGAAGCAAGGTTTATATCCCATTTAGATTTAATGAGAACTTTTCAAAGGGCCATAAGAAGGGCAAAAATACCTATAACTTATACCGCAGGCTTTAATCCAAGGCCGGAAATGTCATTTGCCCAGGCTCTCGGGCTAGGGCTGGAAAGCACCGGAGAATATTTGGATATAAGGATAAAGGATGAAATGGAGTTAAATGACTTTATAAATAGAATAAATAATAATCTTCCGAAAGGAATTAAGGTACTAAAGTCAATATACCTAGCTGGTAAGGCGAAAAGTGGAATGTCCTTAGTAAGATATGGCCAATATTCGATAGAATTAAGAGACGAATCGGGAAATATAAGTAATATTGAAAACAGATTCAAAGAATATATTTCAAAAGATAGCATTTTCGTAGAAAAATTACAGCCTAAAAAGAATAAATTTATTAAAATAGACATTAAGCCATTAATAAAAGATATTAGTTTTTCTATAGGGGATAAAGCAAATGTATTAATAATTGATTGTATATTATCCTGCGGCAGCAACAAGAATCTTAAACCGGAGCTTATTATAAAAGGATTTGAAGATTACCTTAATAAGGGGGGCCTTAAATACAAAATTATAAGAAGGGAGCTTTTTACAGATATGGATAGCGCAATAATACCTTTGATTGAAGTTGATAAGCTATAAAGTGCCTGTTGATATAAAGGGCGGTGGGATAAAATGAAAGAAATCGTAATAGATGCAAGCTTTGGGCAGGTTAGGGCAGCATTTACTGACTATAAAGAGCTAACAGAAATTTATATTGAAGCTTTGGATAATCGAAGCATTGTGGGGAATATTTATAAAGGCAAGGTAGAAAATGTTTTGCCAGGTATGCAGGCTGCCTTTATAGATATAGGAGCTGAACGGAATGCATTTTTATATATAAAAGATATTTTACCTACTTTATTTTCTTCAGATGGGGATGAAGAAAATAAAGGTAATAATGTGCAAGGTGCTTATAGAATCTGTGATTTATTAAAGCCTAAGGAAGATATATTGGTACAAGTGATTAAGGACCCAATTAGTGGAAAAGGTGCACGGGTTACAACGCATATTACGCTTCCAGGAAGGCTTGCCGTGCTTATGCCTACGGTAGATTATATTGGTATTTCAAGAAGAATTGAAAATGAGAAGGAAAGAGAGAGGTTAAAAGAAATTGCCTTTTCTATTAAAGCAAAAGATATGGGAATTATAGTAAGGACTGCCGGTAGAGACTGCAATAAAGCACATTTAGAAACAGATATTAAATTTCTCTTGGGCTTATGGAGGAATATTCAAAAAAAAAGCTTACAAATGCCAGCACCCATTCTTTTGCATAGAGATGTAAGTTTGTTTTATAGGGTTTTGCGAGATATGTTTACTGTTGAAATTGATAAACTTATTATAAACAATAAAGAATTTTATGAACAGGCAATAGAAATAACTAATACTTTTTCACCTAATTTAAGCAGAAGAATTGAATATTTCAAAAAAAACACTGATATATTTGATTATTTCCACTTAAACGAAAAGATTGAAGGCCTTTTATCTAGTAAGGTTTGGCTAAAATCCGGAGGATATATAATAATAGAACAAACTGAAGCCTTAACTGTAATTGATGTGAATACCGGCAAATACATAGGTGGTAAAAACCTAGAAGATACAGTACTAAAAACAAATGTGGAAGCAGCTAGGGAAATTGCTAGACAATTAAGACTAAGGGATATTGGCGGAATTATTATTATAGACTTTATAGATATGACTGATGAACTACATCAAAATACTGTAGTAGAAGTAATGGAAAAGGCATTAAAAGAAGATAGAAGCAAGTCTTGTATAAAGGGTTTGACTAGCCTAGGTCTTTTGGAGATAACAAGAAAAAAAGTGCATGCACCCAAGGAAGACATATTATTAACACCTTGCCCTTGTTGTTTAGGTAGCGGTAAAATACTATCTCCGTTGTTTATGGTTAAACAAATTGAAGGAGATTTAAAAAAATTATCTTTTAAGAAAAAGACTGGGGATATTAAAATATTAGTTCATCCTGAAACAAAAGAATATCTATTAACTTATAAAGAGTATTTTAATAAATATGCAGAGGAAGCAGGTGTGGATATTTTTTTAGTATCTGATTCTGCACTGACTAAAGAAAAATATAACATTATACGGTGAGTAAGCAATAACTATAGGCAGGTCACAATTAAAGGGAACATGGGATAAACTTGAAAGCACTTGTCATTGACAAAGTCAGCGGGCTGTGGTAAAATATTTTCTCGTAGGCATATCCGCTCGGAACGGGTTTAAAGTATTACCTAGCATCCGGCGAGACTTAATTTATAGGAGGTGTATTGCCTAATGTATGCGATAATAAAAACAGGTGGTAAGCAGTTTCGCGTTAGTGAGGGAGACATAATTAAAGTTGAAAAGCTTTTATTGGAGGAAGGCGAAAATGTAAGCTTTGAAGAAGTACTTATGCTAGGAAACAAGGGTGATATAAAAGTAGGTTCCCCGTACTTGGAAGGCGTAACTGTTGATGGCACAGTTTTAAAACAAGGTAAGGCTAAGAAAATAATTGTTTTTAAATTTAAATCGAAAAAGAATTATAGAAAAAAACAGGGTCATAGGCAGCCTTTTACTCAAGTAAAAATTGATAAAATTAACGCCTAGCAATATGATTAAGATAGAAATTTTCAAGGGCCGAGCAGGTTACTTTAAAAGTTTTACTGTTAGTGGTCATTCCGAATACGGGAATTATGGTAGTGATATTGTATGCAGCGCAGTTTCGGCTTTAACTCAAACTACGATTATAGGATTGAAAAGTGTTGCTGGTATAAGTGTAGATTATTCAATGGAAGATGGTTTTTTAAGTTGCAAATTGCCCTTCGTTAACGATAGGGATAAATTTATTAAAGCAAATGCCATATTTGATACTATGGTTTTAGGTTTAAAGAATATTAAAGCAAATTATTCGGATTATATATGCTTAATTATTAAGGAGGAGGTGTAGCTATGTTTAAGATAAATCTTCAGCTTTTCGCATCTAAAAAGGGTGTAGGAAGCTCGAAAAACGGACGTGATAGTGCTTCACAAAGGCTAGGCGTAAAAAGAGGAGACGGTCAAATTGTTAATGCGGGAAGTATTATAGTAAGGCAAAGAGGTACTAAAATACACCCGGGTACCAATGTTGGCAGAGGTAAGGACGATACTTTATTTGCTACTGCCGGAGGCATAGTTAAGTTTGAAAGAAAAGGAAAGACTAAAAAGCAGGTAAGTGTATATCCAATTGCACAATAAACATAAAAAATACAGCATAGCAGCTGTATTTTTTCAATTTCCAATAAGATTTTATAAATGTTACTAGATAGATAAGGTGATATTATGTTTGTGGATAAAGCTAAAATAATAATTAAATCAGGGGATGGCGGAGACGGAAGGGTTTCTTTCAGAAGAGAAAAATATGTTCCAAATGGTGGTCCTGATGGGGGAGATGGCGGAAATGGCGGAGATGTTATTTTTATTGCCGATGCAAATATGAGGACATTAATGGATTTTAGATATAAGAGAAAACATGTAGCGGAAAATGGGGAAATTGGTGGTACAAGAAATAGTTATGGCAAAAGCGGTAAGGATTTATATATTAGAGTACCGCCTGGAACAATTATAAAGAGTGCTGAAAGCGGTTTTCTATATGGGGATTTAAAGGAAAATGACCAAGAAATTATTGTGGCTAAGGGTGGTGCAGGAGGGAAAGGAAACGCACAATTTGCTACTGCTACTCGTCAAGCTCCCAGATTTGCAAAACCCGGCACTAAAGGGCAGGAAATCAACATTGAACTTGAATTAAAGCTTATTGCAGATGTCGGCTTAGTGGGCCTGCCCAATGTAGGTAAGTCCACTTTATTATCTATAGCTACGGCTGCGAGACCCAAAATTGCAGATTATCATTTTACAACCTTATCGCCTAATCTTGGTGTCGTTGAACTTGGTGCAGGCAGAACTTTTGTTATGGCAGACATACCGGGGCTTATAGAAGGAGCCCATAAAGGCGCGGGGCTTGGCCATGATTTTTTAAGACATATAGAAAGAACGAAAATACTTATACATGTGCTAGATGCTTCCGGCGTTGAGGGTAGAGACCCCATAGAAGACTTTAAAAAAATAAATTTTGAATTGAAACGTTATAGTGATAGATTGGCATCAAAAATCCAAATAATAGCCTGTAATAAGATGGATATACCTGGAGCTGAGAAAAATTATGAAAGGATCTATAAATTATTATCTTCGATGGGCCATAATGTATTTCCCATTTCCGGTGCCACAAAAAAGGGTGTAAAAACTTTATTGGATAAAGTGTATAATGCATTAGAAAGCTATGTAGAAGAAGAAATAATTGAAGAAATTCAAGTAGTGGAAGCCTATAAAAACGGTGACGACAAAGGGTATACTATAATAATAGATAAGGATACTTTTATAATAGAGGGTAAATTTGTCCAAGGGCTGCTGGCGACGGTTAATATACAAGATAGTGAATCGCTAAAATATTTCCAAAGGGTTATTAGAAAAAAAGGAATAGTCGATGAGCTTAAACAAATGGGAATTAAGGATGGAGATACTGTTAAGATGCTGGAGTTAGAGTTTGAATACTATGATTAATTGTTTATGGTTAGACTTTGTAAATTTATCGAAAATAGTCATAGCAATTTAATATATGGAACTTTACTTTATTCTTCTAAGTGATGGAGCTTTCTCAATTGCAAGCAGGAAATCATGGGTTCTTTCAAAAAGTAAACCTGTAAAAAACCATGGTACTATAAAATCTAGCCTAATATATCCATTTATGGATAAAGGACCATTGCCATAATCCCAAGGGCAATGGCCTAATACTTTCGAAAGTCCCCATCCGAAAAAATACTCCACTGAAAATATTATAAATACCCAAAGGATTCCTCTTAAAAAAACGTTGTATTTTCTTGTAATATTATGAATAGGTTCAAAAAACACTCCCATACCATATATAAAAAACATCCACATATAGGTAAAACTATAAAGCATATAGTTTCCATTAAGTAAGGAACCTATTCCCGTCCATATAATTTCAAGACACCAACCTAAAAGTCCGTAAATAATAAATCGTATAAATTTTGTTTTCATAATAGTATTATTTTCACCATTAATATAATTATCCTTGGTAAAGTCTACTAGAAGAAAAAAGGTCCCCCATTATTTAATCTAATGGGGGACCTTAGGAATAATATATACTAATTAAGCGGAAGCACCTTTATATAAAGGTGAAGATGGATCATCTTCAATTTTCATCATTGTGATATTAGCATATCCAAATACAATTGATACGATAGGGCTTACTAAATTAAGTATTGCATATGGAACATAGCTAAATGTTGGAATTCCAAGATATCCTGACATTGCAGCTCCACAAGTGTTCCATGGGAATAGAGATGAAGTCATAGTACCGGAATCTTCCAATGCTCTTGAAAGGTTCCTTGGTGCCAGTCCTCTTTTCTCAAATTCTTCTTTATACATTCTACCAGGAAGAACTATTGCTAGATATTGGTCTCCTGATAAGGCATTGGTGAAAATACAAGTAACTACTGTAACAGTTACTAAAGAACCTGTACTCTTGGCAAATGAAAGAACCTTTTTGCCCAATGTATCCAGCATACCTGTCTTTTCCAGTAAGCCACCAAAGGTCAGTGCACATAAAATAAGGGATATTGTCCACATCATACTGTCTAAACCACCACGGGTTAACAATTCGTCAAGCATTTCGTTACCTGTCTCAGAAACAATACCATAGTGCATTGCATCTACTACATCTCCAAAATCAGCACCTTGGAATAGCATTCCTGCTAGTCCACCTAGTATTGTACCAAGCATAAGCCCGGGGATAGCAGGCATTTTCATTGCAACGGCAGTAATAACTATAACAGGAACAATAAGTAATAAAGGATTAATTACAAAGTTGTCTGACATTATGTTTAGAATTTCATCAATTGCTGGAACATCTAGTTCCTTACCTGCGAATCTAGCCCCCATAATACCGAAGGCCACTAAAGCAATTGCATAAGATGTGCCTGTAGTATAGAACATGTGCTTGATATGGTCAAATAGGTTTGAACCTGCAACTGCAGGAGCTAAATTGGTTGTATCGGAAAGAGGCGATAATTTGTCTCCGAAATATGCCCCTGAGATAATTGCACCAGCCGCCATTGGACCTGGTATTCCCAGTCCTGCTGCAACCCCCATAAGTGCTATACCGACTGTACCAGCTGTAGTCCATGAACTACCAGTGGCTAAAGATACAATACTACATAATAACATAGAAGCTATAAGGAAGAATGAAGGCGATAGTATCTTTAAACCATAGAAAATAAGTGTAGGAACTATTCCTCCCAAAATCCAAGTACCTATTATCATACCGATAATTCCGAGAATGATTATGGCTTGCATAGTGGCATCAATAGTCTCCATAAAGCCTGCCTCGAGTTCCTTCCAAGTATAGCCAAGCCTGTATACTCCTACTAGGGCGACTAAAACGGAACCCAGTGCAAGGGGAATGTGAACATCTGCCTCTAGCACCATAATGGCGTACATTAGAATTGCAACTGTTATAACTATTGGTACTAACGCATCTAACATTGTTGCTTCTTTCTTTTGTCTTTCCTTATTGGACATTATCATTACTCCTTTCATTTTAATTATTTGCTGTCTCTAAAGTTGTGCTTATAAAATATAGGAGTATTAATTTAAGAAAATATTATTACATTTTTTTAGAAGACAGCTAAATATTCATATATTTATTATCGCAGAAATCTTGAATAATGTAAATAGAATAAATATTTGTTATCTTTGTATTTTCACAATATTTTTCAAATATATGAATTTATTACAAGTTCCTTAACTATTACTGTATTTTACATTGTTTTATTCATAATATTAATATTTATTAACAAAATGAGTAAAGTTATGACATGATAGTAAATATAGATAAAATATATATTTTATCAACAAGAGAGCATAATTTTAATTAAGTAATTGAAAAGTTAAATAGAATATAGTATCCTCTAATTAATCTCTAAAAAAAGTTAGGGGGTAATTAAAATGGTTAGGTTTATTATTGGTGAACAGGGAACAGGAAAAACAAAAGTAATGATTGATATGGCTAATATGGCCGTAAAAGATACCAAAGGGTATATCGTATATATTGACAGAGACACCAACCATGTATACGATTTGGATAGAAGTCTTCGGTTTGTGAATGCAGGTGAATTCTGTATTGAAAACTTGGAGACTTTTTATGGTTTTTTGTGCGGCATTATATCGCAGAATTTTGATGCTGAAAAAATATTTATAGATGGCCTAAAAGTAATATCCATTGCAGATGATGTTTGCTTAAACGATTTTATTAAAAATATAGAAAAACTTTATGAAGAATTCGGTGTTAGTTTTATAATAAGTGTAAGTAAAGCAGAAAATGATGTTCCGGATTTTATGAAGGCCTATTTATAAGGCCTTAACTGCGAAAGGTTTCCTTAGTTTTGCTAAAGAATTGCCTGTAAATGCATAATATAAACATCGGCTTTTGCCGATGTTTATATTAAATTTTACCGCTGCAATTTAATACATTTTTAATCTTATGTTTAACCATATTTTTTATAGCTTCCCTAGCCGGGCCCAAATACTTTCTGGGGTCAAAATCTCCAGGGTGTTCATGGAGATGCTTTCTAATGGAAGCTGTCATTGCAAGCCTAAGATCGGTATCAATATTTATTTTACATACACCAAGTTTTCCGGCTCTAAGCAACATTTCTTCTGGTACGCCTTTTGCTCCGGCTACATCACCACCATATGTATTGCATAAGTCTACAAATTCTGGTAGTACAGTCGATGCCCCGTGTAAAACAAGAGGGTAAGCAGGGAGCAGATTACTTATTTTCTCTAACCTTTCAAAATCCAGTCTAGGTTCACCCTTAAATTTAAAAGCTCCATGGCTCGTTCCTATTGCGATGGCCAAAGAATCAACACCAGTTCTCTCAACAAATTCAACAGCTTGGTCTGGATCCGTAAAAGTGGCATCCTTTTCTTCTACACTCACGGCATCCTCTATGCCTGCTAATCTGCCTAATTCAGCTTCAACAACAACTCCTCTTTCGTGGGCATAGTCCACAACTTGTTTTGTTAATTTAATGTTTTCCTCAAAGGGCAAGCTGGAACCATCAATCATAACAGAAGTAAATCCACCATCAACACAAGCTTTGCATATTTCAAAATCTTCACCATGATCTAAGTGAAGACAAATAGGTAGATCACTGTCTTCCAAAGCGGCCTCTACCAGCTTAACCAGATAAATATGCTTAGCATATTTTCTTGCACCAGCAGATACTTGTAGTATTAATGGAGCTTGTTCTTCTTTTGCTGCATCTACAATACCTTGAATGATTTCCATGTTATTTACATTAAATGCTCCAACGGCATATTTACCTTCATATGCCTTTTTGAACATCTCTTTTGAAGTAACTAATGGCATTTTTCTACCTCCTTTATCTTTATAATACTATTATAGCAGATAAAGGCTTACATATGTTATTATGATATAAAAAGAATTTATATCAGTTCTTTTATCTTGAGCTTTGGTTCTTTGCTCAAATCAACGATTTTCGAGCTAGTTAACTTTATCATAGGCCTGGATAGATATTTTTCATTTATGAATATAACTTCTCCTATCATATCATTATTCAATTTTACGAGATTGCCTATATAGAAACTTGCAGCTTTTCTTAGAAAGGTAAGCAAGATTTTGGTGTCACACTTGGTAAGGTATTCGCTCTCATAAATACTAAACACATCAAAGGGAGTCTGCCTAGATTTATAAACTCTATTAGATGTCATTGCATCAAAGATATCTGCAATGGCAACAATTTTTGCATATAAATGTATTTTAGCTGATGTTAATGCGAAGGGGTAACCAGAACCATCTTCTCTTTCATGATGCAACAACACGCCCAAAGCAATGTTCTTATTAATTGCAATATTTTTCTCTAACATCCTATAACCAAGCAGAGGGTGTTTTTTTATTTCTTCAAATTCACTTTCAGTTAAAGGCCCCGGTTTATTAAGTATTTCGGGATCTATTTTGGATTTACCGATATCATGTAGCAAGCCACAATAAGATATTAACCTACATTGAGTATCATCTAAGCCTAACCATTGAGAGATAAGAGAGCTAAGCAAAGAGACATTTAAACTGTGCGAATAAGTATAATCATCAATATTTCTAACACTATTTAAGCTTTGTAGGATATCGTTTATTGATGTATAAGTGCTTCTTAAATCGCTTACAATATTTTGTACCCTGATGGTATCTAAGCTTTTGCCATTTCCAATATCTTTAAACATATCCTTAAACTTTGTAACATTTTCCTTATAAACTGTTTCAATAGCGGGGGTCTTATTTGTTTTAACAGGTGTATATTCTTCAAAAACTTTAAGATGTTTAATACCCAAGCTTTCTAATTTTTCTATTGTATATAAATCCAATATGGAGTCTTTGTGCAATAAGATTGCACCATAATTATTGTATATATCATCAGCAATTATCATACCTACTTCAGCTTCGGAAATATGAATGTCAAAATTTTTGATCATACCCACCTCCAAAGATAGTATATAAATTAACTTAAAAATAAAATATTTGCGAATACCAAAATTAAAAATGCCTGTAAACTTATAAGATGTTTACATAATAAGAAGTAATTGTATATTGTTTTTATTATAGCAATAAAAGGGTATATAAGCAATATTATTATATTTACCAGTATTACGGAGATGCACTAGGGCTTCTAGCTATGAACTAAAAGCTAGGATGCTGGAGTATTCCTTTATAGCATATAATTGTACACTGTCTGAACTATAACGTAATTATGATTGCAGTATTGCTAAATAGAAATATTTATTGTATTGGCTACCTATTTATGCTAGACTTATATCAGCAATTTTTAGGTGCTGCTATGCAGCTAAAGGGGAAATGGGTGAGATTCCCATGCGGTCCCGCCACTGTGAAGGGGAGTTTCCTATTTATGATACCATTATTGGGGGAAATGGGAAAACTATGAACCTTAGCCAGGAAACCTACCTAAGTATGTTCATTGACTACCTACGAGAGATGGGAGGGTGAATAAATAATATTTTACTCCTTTCTCAAAAGAGAAAGGTTTTTTATTGCTGTATCAATATTTCTACATTATGCTTGAAAATGGTACATGACTATAAAAATGATTTTATTTTCCCTCATAATTTTCCCTCATATTTATAAAATCCATAATGCCAAAAGACTAAGAAATAAGATAGGAGCGTGTTAATTAAATGAAAAAAAGATTAACTATATTTATTATAATAGCAATGCTTGTAACAGCTTGCCAAAATCCATCAGAAGATGTAGACAATAAAAATGAAAACAGCATAAATATAATAGATATGAAAGGAAAAACAATTGTATTGGATAAACTACCAGATAGGATTGTTTCTTTATCACCTAGTAATACAGAAATAGTATTTGCTTTAGGAGCCGGAGATAAGTTGGTAGGCATAACAAGTTTTTGTGATTATCCAGATGAAACCTCAGATATTGAAAAAATCGGAGACTTCGATGGTCCTAATATTGAATTAATAAAGAAATCCCAAGCTGATGTCATATTTGCAGGAGTGTATTTGCAAGATGATCTAATTATGGCCTTAGAAAATCTTAATATTCCTATTATTACCACAGAGGCTTCGAATTTTGAAGGAATATATGATTCTATCAGCTTAATGGGAAAACTTTTAGGAAAAGAGGATAAGGCAGAAAAGATAATTTATGAAATGGAAGAAAGTATTGATGAAATTAAATTAAAAACGGATGACCTTGAAAAACCGGATATATTTTATTTAGCTTGGATTGAATCGTTAATTACAACAGGTAAAAATACTTTTGTAGATGATGTAATTCAAATGGCTGGGGCAAGGAATGTTGCTGAGGACGTTGAAGGATGGACTCACTATAGCATAGAAGAATTGATAAAGCAAAATCCTGATATGCTAATTGTTGCCTCTCATGCAACTAATGAGGGGGTTACTGAAGAAGATATTAAGAATGATGTGATATTGAAAAATTTAGAGTGTGTGAAATCTGGAAATATATACATTATGAAAGATGACAATTTGATTTCAAGGCCGGGACCGAGAATTATTGAGGGGCTGGAGGAAATGGCAAGGGCTATACATGGCCTATAGAAATTGTGGTTCTTTAGAAAATATGAAAAGTAGGTAACAGTATTGAAATATCAATTAAGGGTCAATGATTTATTCTTTAAATATGGAAACAAAGAAGTGCTAAAAAATATAAATATGAATATAAAACCCGGAGCTTTTATTAGTATTATTGGACCTAATGGCTCCGGTAAAAGTACTTTGCTAAAAAATATATCTACTTATTTAAGACCACAAAAAGGCAGTATTCTTTTAAATTCTATAGATATCAATAGCTTCCCTCGAAAGGAAATCAGCAAAAATATTTCAGTAGTTCCTCAAAACACATCATTGGAATTTGATTTTAAAGTAAAAGATATTGTTATGATGGGCAGGCACCCATATATTGATAGATTCCGGGGTGAAACTTCACAAGATATAAAAATAGTAGAAAAAGCTATGTACTACACCAATATTATTATGTTATCCCATAGGATGTTTAATGAACTTAGTGGTGGAGAAAAGCAAAGGGTGATACTGGCACAAGCCCTTGCACAAGAGCCTAAAATTCTTTTATTGGATGAGCCGGTATCTCATTTAGATTTGCAGCATCAAGTAGAAATATTGGATCTAATAAAAAAAATGAGCACTTTAGAATCTTTGACAATTATTTCAGTTCTACATGATTTAAATATGGCTTCTGAATACAGTGACTATATTATTTTATTAAAGGATGGGAAGGTACTTTATGAAGGAAAGCCCGATGAAGTGTTGAGTCAAGAGAATATAGCGGAAGCTTTTAATATTAATGTATATATAAATGGCAATCCCATGACAGGCAAACCCTATATTTATACAATATCGGGTATTCCTAAGGAAAAAAGGGAAATGAAATTACATATTATATGCGGTGGTGGCAGTGGACAGAGTTTAATAAGAGATTTATCCTCAAAAGGATTTAGCATTTCAACGGGGGTTTTAAATATAGGTGATACTGATTGGACTATAGCTAAGGAAAATAAATTAGAAATAGCTGAAGAGGCACCCTTTATGGAAATATCGTCCGCAGCTTATAAAAAAAACTTAGAGCTTATTGCAAAATCAGATGTTATTATACTGACACCGGTGTATTTTAGCAATGCTAATATGAAGAACTTGAAAGTACTATTAGATGTGGATTTAAAAGATAAAGATATTTATATAATAGATCATAATTTTTCTAAACATGATTTTACTAGAGGAAAGGCTAGAAGGATATACGAAAGATTACTGGGTAAAAAAAATGTTATACTGACAAGTAAAGTAGATATTTTTGATATGCTCATTAAAAAGGGTGAATATAATGAAACCAAATAAGGAAACTAGCAAGGATTACATTTTTTTGCTTTTATTATTAGTATTTTTATTTATATCATTTTTAATTTCGGTATCCCTTGGAGCAGTAAATATTCCACCAAGGGAAGCCATTAGAATTATTTTTATGGGCGAGTTATCAGATAACAGAGATATTCTGATGGGGATTAGAATTCCAAGAGTTTTGGTCTCTGCAGTGTTAGGCGCAGGGCTATCGGCTGTGGGAGCAGTAATGCAAGGTATATTTAAAAATCCCCTTGTAGACTCCTATACATTAGGAATGTCGGCCGGGGCCTCACTGGGGGCTGTTATTTCCATAGTAGCAGGTATTAATATCAGGATATTGGGCTATAGTAGTACAGGAATATTTGCTTTTATCGGCGCCATTTCTACTTTAATTTTTGTGTATACACTGTCCAAAACAAAAAACATAATTTCAATTACCTCGTTATTATTAGCAGGAGTGACGGTTAGTTATTTTTTATCATCCATTATATCATTTATTATGATGCTTAATAGAAAACAAATTGAACATATCATGTTTTGGACTATGGGGAGTATTTCCTCTTCTACATGGGAAAAATTCATTGTTTCCAGCTTGTTCATAATTTCTGGAATATTAGTTCTTTGCTTATATTCAAGAGAGTTGAATATAATGTCTTTAGGTGAAGAGTCGGCACATTATCTAGGGATAAACACGGAAAGACTTAAATACATTTTATTGTTTGTATGTTCCATTATAGTGGGCGCAGTGGTTTCTACTGGGGGCACCATAGGTTTTCTCGGATTAATAGTACCGCATATTATAAGGATTACTCGTGGCTCCGATCATAGAAAAATGATACCTTATTCTGCAATACTGGGGGCAAGCGTACTTATGCTTTCCGATACAATAGGCAGGATATTGATACAACCGAAAGAAATACCAGTAGGTGTCATGACATCCGTGCTTGGAGGCCCTTTCTTTATCATTCTTTTACGAAGACAAAAAAGAAAGGGTGTTTAGCACCCTTTAAAGCAAAGTTTTAATTATATTGATAACATAGTCAATATCATTTTTATTAATATCATTATTGCATACAAACCTATATTGTCCGCCCTCCGGATTATTTATTTTTATGTTTTTTTCTAAAAGCTTATCTACTAATTTATTTGCTTCGATTATTGACGAGTCTAATTTAAAGAAAACCATATCAATGTGCACTTTATCTATATCAAGTTGAACCCCCGGTATTTCAAGAAGCTTATTAGCCATATACTTAGCATTTTCATGATCTTCTACCAAGCGTTTTGTCATTTTTTTTAAGGATATTATACCAGCAGCTGCAAGAATTCCGGCTTGCCTCATACCTCCACCTAGTATTTTACGGTTTCTTCTGGCTTTAGCTATAAAAGCTTTTGAACCAGCTAACATTGAGCCAACGGGAGCGCACAGGCCCTTGGAAAGACAAAACATTACTGAGTCCGCATATTTTGCTATTTCCACAGCTTCTACATTTAAATATGTGGCGGCATTAAATAATCTTGCACCGTCAAGATGCACTGGGATATTTCGTTCTCTAGCTATATTATATACACTCTTCATAATTTCGAGAGGTACTACAGTGCCGTTGCTTAGGGCATTTTCCATACATATAAGTCCAGTTTTCGGCTCATGAATATCTGCCGGTCTAATAGCATTTAAAACCGCTTCAGGGTATAATATGTCATCGGAACTTTTTATTGTTCTAAGTTGCACTCTAGATAAAACAGCAGTAGCCGCCACCTCATGTACAACAATATGATAATTTTCGCCTATTATTACTTCTTCACCGCTTTGTGTATGCGACATAACTGCAAGCTGATTTCCCATAGTACCACTGGGTACAAAAAGTGATGAATCTTTACCTGTCATTTCTGCAGCCAGGGCTTCCAATCTATTTATAGTTGGATCATCTTCGTAAACGTCATCTCCGACTATTGCATGGGCCATGGCCTGCCTCATTTCCTCTGTAGGCATAGTTACAGTATCACTACGCAAATCAATATATCTCAAAATTAGCACCTCCAATATTTTATAGCATTATTATACATTATCATAATAATATTGTCATATTTATAAATATGAATTTATAAAAAAAGGGGTGTTATAAAATGATTAGCAAAAGCAAAGTATTTCAAATAGCCTTATTTGCTTTTTTAATATTGGCTGCTGCAAGCTATTCAGATAAAATTATTTTAACAGTAGAAGTATTTAAAACTAATCTAGAAATAGGAAAAGTTGAAAAACGGGGATTCGAATATTATAATGTTCTTGATAGTTCTTTTCAATTTGCTCTGCCTGATGACTGGAATACATGGGAGCAAAATTTTTCGGGTGGGGAGATTGTATACCACCTAAATTTTTTATCTCGGAACAAAAAAATACATGGTTTTATTCAAGTATGGCAAATGGAAAAGACCTTATCACAATTTCTGGTAGAGTCAGAAAAATCTTCAGTAGACTCAAAAGAATACAAGCTTTATAATAAAAAGGAAATTACCGTGAATGACAGAAAAGGTTTTTTAGTTCAATATGAAAGGCCAAATAGCAAAGGCAGCTTATATAGGTCTTATGATTGCTTTCTACAAGACAATGATAATGGTATTTATAGGGCTAGTTTTTATATGGAAAAAAAACATTGGAAAAATTATTACACCATAATATTTAATAAAATAATCAAATCCTTTAAGATAAAATAAACTTGTAAAATAATATTTTTACTTAGGAGGAGAATCATAAGAATGATAATTGAAAATGTGATAAAGGTAGCTGAAAAATATCTAACAGGAAGAACAATAAAAGATGCTGTGATAGGCATATCCTTGATTGCAGTGGAATTGGATAATGGGGATATAGGGGTTTCATATGTTCTAAGAGAGAGTTTACCCGCGGGCTGCTCATCATTTCCTTATGCGCAAGAACTCATAGGAAGTAATGCTCTAGAAATAATTCACTGGGTGCAAAATGCTAAAGATGATTTGCAAGGTGGAATAGGAATGGCTGTATTGACTGCTGGGGCTTCTGCTCAAGATTTAACTAATGATAAGAAAACCGGAACACCCTTCGGAATAGAAGTAAAATTGTCAGATAGGGTCGGTATGATAGGTAATATTGCGCCTGTAGCAAGAATACTAAAAGAGAAAGTTAGTGAAATAATTATTTTTGACATGGGTGAGGAAGAACGTAGCAATAATAGCGACATATATCCCATGGATCAACAATTAAAGCTATTGCCCACCTGTGACATAGTGATACTAAGCGGTACAACTATGATTAACGGTACTATAGATGCCTTATTAAAAGCATGTAAAAATGCTAGAGACATTGTTATGGTCGGACCGTCAACACCTATGTTCCCGGAGGCCTTTAAAGATAGCGGTCTAACGGTTCTTGCAGGATCATGCTGGAATAAGATTTATAAGGAAGAAATATTTAAAAGTATTTCACTTGCTTGTGGAATCAGAACTATTAGAAAATATATGATTAAAAAAGCCATAAAGTGTAAGTAAAACAATTAAAATCGCTAGTTTATACTTAATAAGTGTAGTCGAAAAATTTCAAGTAGTGCTAATAATTGGAGCTACCGGGGAGATTCGAACTCCCGACCTATTGATTACGAATCAATTGCTCTGCCAGCTGAGCCACGGTAGCACTATTTAACTAACACTTTTAAACTTTACTTTATTGATTATACTATAACAAATTTTATTTTCAATTCATTTTTCACAATTTTATTTTTCATACTTGTATTGGTTTTAATTATTTATTTGTTATAATATAAATAATTCATTTCTAGTTTATTTAATTGTTTGGATGTGAAATTATGAAAAATAAATTTAAATGGGTCCTATTATTTATATCATTTATATTTATGGTTTTTGGTGTAGCGAGAGGAGAAGCTGTGGAGCTAATGAATAAAGCCATAAATATTTGCTTGGAGTGTATAGGAATTGGGTAGTAACAAAAGAAGATTAGTTCAAGTTTTTACTGCTATACTAGGTAACTCTTACTTTAAAGGATTCAAAGAAGGGATTATCTATAGGGGAAAGCTAAAGTCTTTTTGTTTTCCCGGTCTTAATTGTTATTCATGTCCCGGCGCTTATACTTCTTGTCCTATAGGTTCTTTACAAGTTATTGCCTCAGGCATTAAGCACCATATATCCTTTTATGTTTTAGGTTTTTTAATGCTGTTAGGCACATTAGGAGGAAGATTTGTTTGTGGGTGGATATGTCCGTTTGGCTTATTTCAGGAATTACTTTATAAAATACCGGGAAAAAAATTAAAAATGAAGAGGGTCTTTAATTATGGCAAATATTTTTTCCTATTTATTTTTGTTTTTATCTTACCTATGCTATTAGTCAATGAATTTGGCTTAGGTTTACCTTATTTTTGTAAACTTGTTTGTCCTGCAGGAACTTTAGAGGCTGGTATACCCTTGGTCATAACCAATAAAGATATAAGGGGAGCTATAGCTATGCTATATTATTGGAAATTGGCTTTACTAGGGGTTTTAATAGTATTATCAATAAAAATTTCCAGGCCTTTTTGCAGAGCTGTTTGTCCTTTAGGAGCCATTTATTCTTTTTTTAATCCCGTAAGTTTTTATAGTATGGATGTAGATTTATCTAAATGTATAAAATGTGATTTATGCCAAAAAAATTGTCCTGTTGATATAAAAATCTATGAAAATTCAAACAGCCCGGAATGTGTGCGTTGCAGCAATTGCGTTAGCGTATGCCCAACGAAAGCTATAAAAGCCGGATTTTTTGTAAAAGGAAGGGAGAATGAAAGTGAAAAAGATTTGGATAGTATTAATAGCCTTAGTAATTTTGATTAGTCTAATAGCCTGTGCAAAAAAAATCAATGAAGTGCCAAATGCAGAAGATGAATTAACAATAGAAGAAACATCGAAGTCAGAGGAGACAGCAAAATCAGATGAGGAGTCAGTATCTGAAGAAGCAGC
>CAYMVQ010000017.1:0-6617 GCA_964394355.1 uncultured Clostridiaceae bacterium | reverse complement strand
AAGAAGCAGCAAAAGCAGAAGATTTTCAGAAAAATAAGGAGGCAAAGCCTGATGCATTTAAAATTCCAGAATTTACTTCCGTGGATTTTTCAGGAAATGAAGTATCAAGTGATTTTTTTGCTAGTAATAAGATAACAGTTTTAAATATTTGGACTACAACATGACCTGCTTGTATATCAGGAATTCCTGCGTTGCAGGAAATAGAAGAAGAATTTAAAGATCAAAATGTAAGAGTATTGGGAATCCTTGCAGATAAAGAAGTAGAAATGGGCAAGGTGATTATGAGCAAGCAAAAAGGTGAGTATGTTAATATAGTTCCCACAGAAAGTCTTATCCCAGGTTTTCTTGATAAAATAATGTACGTACCTACAAGCTTATTGGTTAATGATAAAGGTGAGATGGTGGGAGAAATGATTGTTGGCTCCAAGACTTTTGAGGCATTTTCCAAACTAATCAAGAATGCTATTGAAGAATAAGATATTTGACTATAAAGTTTTGCTATTTAACAAACAAATAAAGCATATTTAAAGGAGGATGCTTATGAAAATAGTAAGGTTTAATACAAAAGAAAAGAATAAAGCAAGCTATGGCTTAGTGGATAAAGAAACCGTTAAGATGATTGAGGGAGATATTTTTAATAACTTTAAAATAACAGATGCTATTTATGAATTAAAGGATATAGACTTACTTATACCTTGTTTGCCGACAAAAATAATTTGTGTAGGTCTTAATTATAGGTCTCATGCAGATGAAATGGGTCATGATATACCTAAAGAGCCCTTGATCTTTCTAAAGCCACTTACTTCTGCCTTAGCCCATAAAGGCGAAATAATTATGCCTAAAATGTCAAAACGAGTAGACTATGAGGCAGAATTAGCAATAGTTATAGGGAAAAAGGGGCATAATCTTAAAATTGAGGAATCAGGGGATTATATTTTTGGTGTAACATGTTTTAATGATGTAACGGCAAGGGATTTACAGGAAAAGGATGGGCAGTGGACCCGAGCTAAATCCTTTGATAGCTTTGCTCCCTTTGGCCCATGCATAGCAAGAGATTTGGACTATGATAATTTAAGCATTGAGCTTATTCAAAATGGGGAAATAAAACAAAAATCTCATACATCTGATTTTATATTTACTAGCAAATCATTAGTAAGTTTTATTAGCCAAATAATGACTTTATATCCAGGGGATATAATAGCAACAGGAACTCCTTCAGGAATTGGGCCAATGGAATCTGGGGATATAATTGAAGTTAAGCTAGAAGGGGTTGGGACTTTAAGGAATACTGTACGATAAAAAAAACAAAACAGTTAAATAGTACAAGATTACCTACAAAAATGTCCAAAAATTATTTTATAGTGGTATAATTAAATAAAAAAAGGGAGGTAAAGCATATTGAGTATACATGATTTGGATTTTATCACCCAAAGACTTGGTGACCTCAAAAAACAAGGGGTATATAGGAAACTGGCAATTTTGGAGGGCCCATCAGGTCCAAAATCCATTATAAATGGAAAAAAAGTTATAAACCTATCCTCCAATAATTACTTAGGTTTTGCAAATAACCCTAGATTAAAAGCGGCGGCATTAGAAGCCTTGGAAAAATGGGGAGTAGGTGCAGGGGCCGTTAGAACAATAATTGGCAATATGGGCATCCATGAGGAATTGGAGAAAAAACTAGCGGATTTTAAACATGTTGAAGCTGTACTCGTTTTCCAATCCGGCTTTACTGCTAATGCAGGAGCAATACCTGCTGTTGTAGATAAGGGTGATATAATAATATCTGATGAACTAAATCATGCCAGTATAATTGATGGTTGTCGCTTAAGCAGGGCAGATGTTATCAGATACAACCATAGCGATATGAAAGACTTGGAAAGAGTTATAAATGAAGTAAAGGATAATTATAATACTAAGCTTATAATTACCGATGGAGTTTTCAGCATGGACGGTGATATAGCGAAATTACCTGAAATTGTTGAATTAGCTGAGAAGTACAATTGCCTTACATATGTAGACGATGCGCATGCCAGTGGAGTCTTAGGTGCAAGTGGCAGAGGTTCGGCAGATCATTTTGGCCTTCATGGCAGAGTTGATATCCAAATAGGGACTCTATCAAAGGCGATTGGTGTAGTTGGCGGTTATGTTGCAGGTAAAAAGAACCTAATTGAATGGCTAAATCATAGGGGAAGACCTTTTCTTTTCAGCACGGCTATTCCACCATCAGTTGCTGCAGCATGTCTAGAAGCAATAAATATTTTAGCAGAAAGCTCGGAACTAACTGATAAACTTTGGAATAATGCAAATTATCTAAGGGACAGTTTAAATAAGCTTGGATTTAATACGGGAAAATCTGAAACACCCATTATCCCTGTTATTAGCGGCGATGATAGAAAGGCCATAGAGTTAAGCAAGGAATTATTCAAAGAGGGGGTATTTGCCCAGAGCATTGTATTCCCAACTGTCCCTAGAGATGGTGCAAGGGTAAGGGCTATCGTTACAGCAGCACACTCAAAGATGGATTTGGATACTGCAATTGCAGCTTTTGAAAAGGTCGGTAAAAGCTTGAAGCTAATATAAATAAATGGGGGGTTTTAAATGGACAAATATACTTTAAATAAAGAAGAAACCATGTTACTTATTATTGATATTCAGGAAAGGTTATCAAGAGTAATGGACAAGGAAGAGGAAGTAATAAATAATACTGGTGTTTTGATTTCTATGGCAAAAAATATGGCTATGCCCATAGTAGTAACAGAGCAATATCCAAAAGGCTTGGGAAATACTGTAGCACAACTAGAAGAAAATTTGACTGATGCAAAAAAATTTGAAAAGAATACTTTTACCGGATGTATAGAAGAAGTATTGGCTTATTTAAATAGCTTAAACAGAAAGAAGATAATTATTACTGGTATGGAGACTCACGTATGTGTGTTTCAGACAGCCCGGGATTTATTAAAGGAAGGCTATAATGTTTTTATCGCAAGGGATGGAGTATGTTCTAGAAGTTATGATAATTATAATAATGCTTTGGAATTGATGAGAAATATGGGTGCTGTTATTAGCAATACGGAAACCATACTTTTTGATATATTAAAAAAATCCGGCACACCGGAATTTAAAGTTCTGTCAAAGCTTATTAAATAAGAGCTTACAGTGAAAGAAGAAAACTTCATAGAATAAAGGTGTAATATGGTTATTGGTTCTGGAAAAATATATTTATACGCCAATTGGGTACAATCATTAAAAGAAAAACGCAGGATTGTGAAAAGCATTATTGATAAAACAAAGGGAAGATTTAATATTTCCATTGCAGAAGTAGAAAACCTTGATATGCATAAATCCATTGTTATTGGTATTGCATGCATCAGCAATAGCTCAAAGTATTCTAACACCTGCATTCAAAATGTTATGGATTTTATTGAACAAAACACGGAAGCAATTGTAGAAAAAATTGAAATAGAACTGTTATAATACAGTAAATATTAAAGCTGCTGTCATAACTTTACAACAGCAGCTTTAAGCTATTTTTCGGCTTTTAGTTTTTCAATCCCTATTTTTATTCTTTCTATAGTTTCTTCTTTACCTAAAATTTCAGCAATTTCATAGGCCCCGCCTGGGGTAAAAGATTTGCCTGATATAGCTGTCCGTATAGGCCAGAGCATAGGCCCATTCTTAATTCCCATTTCTTTTATAAGTTGGCTTATACTATTTTTAAGCATATCAATATTCCAAGTATCCAGTGATTGCAATACCGGCAAAGCTTTTTTAAGGCTAATCAATGAATTTTCGTAATTGGTCTTCATTTTTTTATGAATATACATTTCTATTGAATATTCCGGTAGTTTATCAAAAAAATCCAATTGAGCCGGTATATCTATTAGCATTTCTGTTCTTGTGTGAAGAAGCTCACTTATTTTAATATAATCATATTCTTTTTTTAGGGCCTTATCGTAATAAGGAAAAGCAAGTTTATGAAATTCACTTAAGGGCATTTTTCTAATATATTCTCCGTTCATCCATTTAAGCTTTTGTATATCAAAAATTGCCGGTGCTTTATTTATTTTTCTATAGTCAAATATCTCAATAAGCTCATCCAAAGAAAAGATTTCTTGATCTGTTCCTGGATTCCACCCCAGTAAGGCAATATAATTGATAATAGCTTCTTTTAAAAAGCCTTTTTCCAACAAATCCTCAAAAGCTGCATCGCCTTTCCTTTTACTTAACTTATTATGAGCATCACGCATTATAGGCGGACAGTGGACATATACAGGCACTTCCCATCCAAATGCATGATAGAGCCTATTATATTTAGGGGAGGATGAAAGGTATTCGCTTCCTCTAACCACATGAGTTATTCCCATTAGATGATCATCTACTACATTGGCAAAGTTATATGTGGGCATACCATCGGATTTTAATAGCACCATATCATCTAAATCTGAATTGTCTACAGAAATTCTACCGTAGATTTCATCATTAAAAGTTGTTTTTCCAGTTTTGGGATTATTTTGTCTTATCACATAAGGAATTCCTGATTTAATTTTTTCCTTCCTTTCCTCTTCAGAAAGGCTGAGGCATAGCTTATCATATTTATACGGGGTTTTTAAAGTTTCTGCATGTTTTCTCAAGGTTTCCAGCCTTTCTTCTGAGCAAAAACAATAATAAGCCTCGCCTTTATCAATAAGCATTTGAGCATATTCATCGTAAATGTTTTTTCTTTCACTTTGCGTGTAGGGCCCTACGGGGCCACCTATATCTGGCCCTTCATCATGATGGAGGCCAGCAGTATTCAAAGCGTTATATATAATATCAATGGAACCCTCAACATACCTTTCCTGATCTGTATCCTCTATTCTTAATAGAAAATCTCCATTCTCATGCTTTGCGATTAAATATGCATAAAGGGCAGTTCTTAAGTTACCTACATGCATATAGCCCGTAGGACTTGGTGCAAATCGTGTTCTAATCTTATTTTTATTCATTCCAAAAGTCTCCTTTAAAACTTATTACACATAAATTTCTATTTTAATTCTTTCAAAATTGCAAGTAAATATTCATAGGTTCTTTGCGTAGAAGATATTGATACATGCTCATTGGTGGTATGAGCATCAAAGGCATCTGCTCCCATTGAAATCATATCTAAATCCGGAAATGTTTCCCCAAATAGGCCACACTCAACGCCAGCATGGAAAGCAACGATTTCAGCTTCTTTACCATATTTCTTTTTATAAACTTCCTTGCAGATTTCCCTTATCTTGGAATCCTCTTTATATTCCCAAGCTGGATAGTCTCCATCAGCCTCAAAGTTAACCCTTGCCAACTTTGCTATAGTTCTTAATTGCTCTTTTATATATTCTTTTCGGCTGCTAACAGAGGACCTAATAGCTGATTCAATAGAAAATCTTTCTTTGCCAGTAGTTAAAACACCTATATTAAGGGAAGTCTCAACTAAACCGTCAATAGATGTACTCATAGCTTGCACACCATTAGGTACACTTACTAGCAAATCTAATATTTTTTCCGTGGCTCCACTAACTTTATCATAGATTTTCTCTAGTTTTTTGATATTTATTTTTATATTTGGGTCAGATATTTTATATTCATTTTTTAATATTTTATTCCATTCTTCTATTTTAGACTTTATTTCATCTAGTTTATTCAAAGGCAAAAACACTGCTGCTTCAGCCTCAGATGGTATTACATTTGCTTTTGTGCCACCACTTAATGCTGCCATAGTAAAAGGAACTGTTTTATATAGGTCCTGCAATACTCTAGCAAGCAGTTTATTTGCATTACCTCTTTCCTTGTCAATTTCTATGCCCGAGTGGCCTCCAATTAGGCCGTTTACGCTTATTACGTAACATTCAGTATCCGTAGGTGGATTTATCCATTGAGCATCTATATTAAATGCGGCTCTTAGCCCACCGGCACAACTAACCAGAAGCTTCCCTTCTTCTTCTGAATCTAAGTTTATAAGTGTTTTGCCCTCTAAATCTCCCGCTTTAAAGTTTTTTGCTCCAGTCATTCCCGATTCTTCATCTACGGTTATTACAATTTCCAAAGCTGGGTGCTTTGCATTTTTATCAGTCAATACTGCCATAGACAAAGCAACAGCTATGCCATTATCCGCACCTAGTGAGGTTCCATCAGCATATATCATACCATCAATATATTTTAAAGTTATAGGGTCCCTTGTAAAGTCGTGAACTTTATCAGCTCTTTTAACGCAAACCATATCCATATGACCTTGCAAGATAACCCCAGGAGAATTTTCGTAGCCGGGAGTAGCTGGTTTTTTGATTATTATATTATATACGTCATCTTGGATTACTTCTAAATTGTTTTTTTTAGCAAAACCGACTAAGTAATCACTAATAGCTTTTTCATCACCGGAACATCTAGGTATTTGAGAAATCTCTTCAAAATATGTAAAGATTTTATCCATTGATATCATTCCTTTCTATACTTAATAGTATATCTGTTAATGTATTTATTATATAAATATTGTTAGAATAATTCAACCAGCTAACAGCACATCAAAAAAGCAAATAAAAAATTTTGTTAGAGTATAATTTTAATTGGCAAAAGAAATGGAAAAAAGAAAGAAGGAG
>CAYMVQ010000016.1:26179-40052 GCA_964394355.1 uncultured Clostridiaceae bacterium | reverse complement strand
TTTAAAATTTTAAAAAGTGACTTAAGTAGAAATAGAAAAAAAAATATAGTAAAATGGAAGAGTGATAAAGTCCATATATTGAACAATCAAAAATACAAATTCTTAAAGGAGTTGGAATCATATGGGGCATACATTTATAGATGGAGAACATTTGACGATTGAAAACGTGGTGGATGTTGCTAGAAAAGGTTTTACAGTAGAACTATCAGATGAAGCTGTATGCAAAATAAAAGAATCAAGAAATTATGTTGATGAACTAGTAAAAAAAGAAGCAATAGTATATGGTATTACAACGGGATTTGGTAAGTTTAGTGATATTTTTATATCCCAAAAGGATACAGAAGAACTTCAAAGGAATTTAATTGTCAGTCATTCTTGTTCCCTAGGAGATCCTTTGCCTGAGGAAACTGTCAGGGGTGTAATGCTTTTGAGGGCTAATGCATTGGCAAAAGGTTATTCCGGAATAAGGCTGGAAACTGTGAATACTTTATTGGATATGTTAAATAAAGGTGTTCATCCTATAATACCGGAAAAAGGTTCCTTAGGTGCAAGTGGAGACCTAGCTCCCCTAGCAAATATGGTTCTAGTAATGTTAGGCGAGGGAGAAGCCATATATAAGGGTAAAAGGATGCCGGGTAAAGAGGCAATGGAGAAGGCAGCTATAGAGCCGGTAATTCTCACCTCCAAAGAAGGCCTTGCCTTGATAAACGGAACACCAGTTATGGCGTCTATAGCTACTTTGGTTTTATTTGATGCAATTAATTTAATAAAAACGGCGGACATTATTTCGTCAATGACTTTGGAAGCTTTAAAAGGGATTAGGGATGCATTTGATGAATTAGTCCATAAAGCAAGAGGACAAAAAGGTCAGATAAATACTGCAAAGAATATTTTGAAAATTATAGAAGGCAGCAGTTTAACGACTAGGCAAGGAGAAATAAGAGTACAAGATGCTTATACATTAAGATGTATTCCCCAAATTCATGGTGCCAGTAGAGATGCTATAAATTATGTCAAAGATATTATTTCAATAGAATTAAATGCTGCAACAGACAATCCGTTAATATTCCCAAAGGAAGATAAAGTTATATCCGGTGGAAACTTTCACGGGCAACCTCTAGCATTAGCCATGGACTTTTTAGGAATTGCTTTATCCGAGTTGGCAAATGTGTCGGAAAGAAGAATTGAAAGATTAGTAAATCCACAATTAAATGATCTACCTGCTTTCCTTACAAAAAGAGGAGGAGTTAATTCTGGTTTTATGATAGCGCAATACTCGGCGGCATCTATGGTTTCAGAAAACAAGATATTGGCACACCCTGCTAGTGTAGACTCCATTCCTTCTTCTGCAAATCAAGAAGACCACGTAAGCATGGGGACCACAGCTGCAAGAAAAGCAAGTCTTATTATAGATAATGTACAAAAAGTTATAGCCATTGAAGCTTTTGCGGCATCACAGGCTATAAGTTTTAGAGAAAATTCGATTTTAGGCAAAGGGACCAAAAAGGTATATGATGAAATAAGAAAATATGTGCCAGCGGTAGAAGAGGACAGAATTATGTATATAGATATAGAAAAGTTGGATAAGATGATTAAAGAAGGTATTTTCGTCCAGGTAGTTGAAGAAGAAACGGGTAAATTGGAATAAGGGGAGGTAAAAGATGGATTTAATTATTAAAAATGCATCCAGTATTGTTACTTGCACGGATTCTATTGTGGATGGCATCATTGAAAACGGATATATAATTATTAAAGACGGCTTGATAAAAAGTATAGGTGCCGGGATAGTACCATCATGCATGCTCCATGGCAATGTAAAGACGATAGATGCAAAAGGGAAGACTATAACTCCAGGACTTATTGATTGCCATACACATTTAATTCACGGAGGCTCAAGAGAAAATGAGCTTCCTATGAAACTTTCGGGAGTGCCCTATATTGAGATTTTAAATTCTGGTGGTGGTATATTAAGTACTGTAAAAGCTACCAGAGAATTATCAAAGGAACAGCTAAAAGATAAGGCAAAAAAAAGTTTGGATAAAATGTTATTGCACGGTACCACCACAGTAGAAGCAAAATCCGGTTATGGCTTAGATTTAGATACAGAGGTTAAATGCTTGGAAGCAGCTAAAGAATTAAATATAGAACACTATGTAGATATTGTATCAACATATATGGGAGCCCATGCCATTCCACCAGAATACAAGAATGACAATGCAGGCTATATAAACTTTATGTGTGAAAATGTAATGCCATATGTAAAAGAAAGTGGCTTAGCAGAGTTCGTGGATGTTTTTTGTGAGGAAGGTGTGTTCTCTGTTGAAGAGTCTGAATACATTATGCAAAAGGCATTGGACTTGGGCTTTAAACTTAAAATACATGCTGATGAAATAGTGCCATTGGGAGGTGCAGAACTAGCGGCCAAAATGGGTGCCATATCAGCGGAACATTTATTAGCTGCCTCTGAGAAGGGTATAGAAGACATGGCAGCTTCAAATGTCACCGCTATTTTACTACCCGGTACGTCATTTTATCTAATGACAGGCAAGTTCGCCCAAGCCAAAAAGATGATTGAAAAAGGAGTTAGGGTAGCAATAGCAACAGATTACAACCCTGGCACCTGCCCTACGGAAAATCTACAATCCATTATGACATTTGCTTGTTTTGGTATGAAGATGACCCCATTGGAAATAATAAAAGCAATGACAATAAATGCTGCATATGGTATCAATAGAGATAATGAGATTGGGTCAATAGAAATTGGTAAGAAAGCGGATCTTGTAATTTTCGATTGTCCAAATCATAATTATATAGTTTATCATTTCGGTATTAACCATGTAGACAAAGTAATAAAAAGAGGAAAAGTTGTTGTTGATAATCAAATATTAAAGTAAAATGATGATAAGAAAAAAATGGAGGGATTTTGTGAATTTAATAGATTTAAGTATAAAACAATACAGTGAATTGCTTGGAAGCGATGAACCTGCACCGGGAGGTGGTAGTGCTTCAGCACTAGCAGGGGTTATGGCAACATCTTTGACTGCCATGGTTGTCAATCTGTCTATTGGCAAAGAAATATTTGAAGCCTTAGATGAAAATATTAAATCGAAATTTATGGGTGAATATAAGAAAATAAAAGATTTAAGAGAAGACTTATATAAATTAATTGACGAAGATGCCATAGCATTTAAAAGTTTTATGAGCGCCATGAGACTAGCTAAGAACACCGAAGAAGAAAAAACTATCAGAAGGGATAAAATGCAGGAGGCCAGTATATATATGATGAAGATCCCCCTCAACACTGCGGAAAAATGTTATCAGATATTAAAAAATCAAAAAAACATAGCCTTATATGGAAACAAAAATGCTATATCTGATGTAGGTGTAGGATGTTTTTTTGCAAAAGCCGGACTAGAGGGTGCATTATTAAATGTAAATATCAACTTGCCTTTTATAAAGGATGAAAATATAAAAATTGAAACGATTGATAAAAGCAATAAAATAAAGGAAGAAGGAATGATATTATATAAAGAAATTATTGAAATAGTAGAAAAAAGGGTAGGTTGATTACTGTGATAAGCAAAGGAGAAATAGAAAGAATAAATGAATTATATAAAAAGTCAAAATCGCATGGTCTGAGTAATGGTGAAAAGAAAGAACAACAAATATTAAGGTCAAAATATATAGATTGGATTAAGTTTCAAGTCAAGAGCCAAATAGAAAATATTCAAACAGAAAAATGCTCTGATGGGGAAATATGTACCCATAAAGAATGTAAAGATAAAATATAGTGGATTTTGCGTAATAGTTTTATTTTATTAGAGGAATCGGAGGTATAAAATATGGCCGAAGTGCAATTGGTGGTATTTAATCTTTGCAATGAGGAATACGGTGTTGATATAATGCAAGTCAAGGAAATAGTCAACTATATGGTGCCAGTGAAAGTTCCTAATGCTCCAGAATTTATTGAAGGAATTATAAATTTAAGAAGCGAAATAATACCCATAATTAATCTTAAAAAACGATTCAATATTGAAGGGCAAGAAATAGAAGAAAATAAAAGAATTATTGTAATGAATATTAATGGAAAAAAGGTTGGTTTTGTAGTTGATGATGCTTCGGAAGTAATAAGTATTGAGAATGAAAGTATAGAGCCTGCGCCGGATATTGTAATAGGGGTTGATAGAAAATACATAACTGGAATTGGTAAATCCGGAGAAAGAATACTTATTATTTTGGAATTGGACAAGTTATTTAGTGAAGAAGAACATGAAGAGCTAGTGACGATGGAATAAAGACTTTAAATAGCCATTAAGCATAGTTTTATAGGAGAAATTATGGACAAACTAACAAAAATAATAAATCGTACAATTAAAGCAATTGAAAGCAGCCAAAACCAGATATATGATATTGCCGAAGAATCCAGAAAGCAATGTAGATTAATAGAAGAAGAATTAAGCCAAGTAAAAGCAAAAACTATAGAAATAATTTCTTTAGTTGAAAAACTTGAGAAGCAGGATAGAAATGGTAGATATAGGCTTATGATTGTTAATAAAAATTTCAAAGATTACTCTGAGAAAGAAATTAAACTAGCCTATGAAAACGCCAAGGATTTACAATTACAACTTTCTACAAAAAAGACTGAAGAACAAATTTACATAAATAAGCGCAATGAATTGGAAATAAGATTAAAAACGGCACAAGATACCCTTGCTAAGGCGGAAAAACTTGTATCGCAAATAGGAGTGGTATTAGGTTATTTGAGTGGGGATTTACAAGATGTTCATGTGCAACTGGAAGATTTAAAAGAAAAGCAATACTTGGGCATAAAAGTAATTAAAGCTCAAGAGGAAGAAAGAAGCAGATTATCAAGGGAAATTCATGATGGACCTGCACAAATTTTGGCCAATGTAGTTTTAAAATCAGAATTATGTGAAAAACTCATAGATATAGATAAAGAAAGAGCCAAGCAGGAATTAAAAAATTTAAAGGATACCATTCGTTTAAGTTTAACTGATGTTAGAAAGATAATTTACGACTTAAGGCCTATGTCCTTGGATGACTTGGGCTTAATTCCTACAATTACGCAACTAATAGATAAATTTGTTGAAGAGACGGATATCTTTGTAGAATTTAATGTTTTTGGCATTGCAGAAAAACTGCAATCAGCCGTAGAACTTACAATTTTTAGAATAGTACAGGAGGCACTTGCGAATGTCAGGAAACATTCAAAAGCTACACGAGTATCTGTTAAAATAGAATTTCTAAAAAAAAGTATTGGGCTTGTAATAAGTGATAACGGTATAGGTTTTGATGATAGTTCATCTCATAAGGTAAACGTGGATAGTGGCTACGGCTTGCTAAGCATGCAAGAAAGAGCCGAACTTTTAGGAGGTAAATTTGAACTAATCTCAAAACTTGGGAAAGGCACAAAAGTACTTGCTTCCATGCCAATTAACCTACAAGGAGGTATATAATGAAGAAAATCAAGATTTTGATTGCAGACGACCATTCCCTTGTAAGGGAGGGTTTAACAAAGATTTTGGAACTTGAAAAAGATTTTGAGGTAGTGGGTCAAGCCTCAAACGGCTTGGAAACCCTTAAAAAAATAAGAGAATTAAATCCCGACATACTTTTGTTAGATATAAATATGCCTATTATGGGAGGATTGGCTACATTAAGAAAAATTAACGAAGAGGAAATAAAAATCAAGACTGTTATGTTAACTATACATGAGTCAAGAGAATATCTTATAGAAACTGTGGAGCTAGGTGCATTGGGCTATATCCTTAAAGATTCTGATTCGCAAATTTTATCAAAGGCTATCCGGGATGCTTTTGCAGGAGATTTATATATACAGCCAAAGCTAGCCACAAATGTGGTAAAAGAATTTAGCATTAGCAAATACAAAAAAATAAAAGCTAAGAATAAGCTTACAAAAAGAGAATATGAAGTACTTTCTCTTATTGCTGAAGGCCTAAATAATAAAAACATAGCAGATAAATTATTTATTAGTGAAAAAACTGTAAAAAATCATGTATCCAATATTTTTAAAAAGATTAATGTTAATGATAGGACAAAGGCTGCTATATACGCTTTTAAGAATAATATAAGGGCAAGTATTTGATATCTATGCTAAGAATTTAGCTTTTAGATTTATTGCTGTGATTTAGGAAAAAGGTGGTGCTTACTTATGAAAGCCAATAAAGTAATACCCTTTGAAAGAGGGGCTGAATTCTATTTTGATCTTAGTTTTAAGCATCAACAAAGGGGAAAATTAAAAACTGCCTTACGATATATTGAAAAAGCAGTAGAGGTAAAACCTTATGATAGTTCAATATTATTTAGCTACGCAGGAATTTTAGCTGAATTGGGTCATCTTGATCTTTCTTCAGATATTTTACTTAGCATTATTGAAGATATTGATCCATTTTATGAGGATTGTTATTTTGGCCTAGCTTGTAATTTTTTGCAACTCCAAAAATTAAAAAAGTCTTCATACTATTTTGAAAAATACATAAAGGTTGCTACTGATGGAGAGTTTATTGAAGAAGCTAAAAATATACTTGAAATGATAGCTCTTTTAAAAGAGGCCAATAACAATTTAGATGATGAGGAAGTGGAGAGATTATACAGGATAGAAGAAGAAGGTATAAAGAATCTTGAAAGAAGAGAATACACAAAAGCTTTAAAAGCTTTTAAAGAGGTTGCCGATAAATTACCTAATGCTTTGCCAGCCAGGAATAATCTATCACTATCATATTTTTATTTAGGAGATATTGATAAAGCAATTGAATTGGCCCGTGATGTTTTATGCTACCAGCCTTTTAATGTACATGCTAACTGCAATATATGCGTTTATTATGAAAAAATAGGGGCATATAGTTTATTAAAAAAGCAAATAAGGATAATTAAAAAACTTAATATAAATAATGAAGATTCCGCCTATAAAATAGCCGATACTTTTGGGAGTATAGGTAGGGATAGAGAGGCTTATGCGGCATATAGAAGGCTACTTAGATATGACAATCAAAACACGTCTTATATTCATTACTACGGAGTAGCAGCTTTTAATTGTAAAAATTATAAGGAAGCACTGCTTGCATGGGAACGATTAAAAAAAATAGATATAAATAATTATCTCAGTGACTATTATAGCAAAATTGTAATTGAAACCGAAGAAGGCATAAGGAAGTTTGAGCCTTTACTTTATATTTATCAACTTCCTAAAGAAGAGATAACATATAGGGTCAAAGAAATTTATAAATTTTTATCTTTATCTGCCAAAGAAAGCAAAACTCTTTTAAAAGAAAGCAAAGAGATAATGGACTTATTATATTTTGCTTTAGTTTTTGATAGATATGTTTTAAAAAAGCTAATATTTAATAAAATCAAATCGGAAAACTTAGGTGAACTTGCTCCGGTAATAAGAAAATATATACTTCACCCAGAAATTGAAAAGAGTGTAAAGCTAGAATCCATATTTTTATTAAATAAACTTGGTGCAAAAGAACCATATCAAGTATATTTGGATGGAACTATTGAAGATGTAACAATTGAAGCTGAAGGCTTATTAGAAAGTGAATGGAAAAAAGAATGGGATGAGGTAAAACTAACTGCATTAAAGATGATGAAGAATTGCTATAAAACACCATATAAAAAAATAGTTGATGATATTTGGTATGATTTTATTAAATCATCATTTCCCGAAGTGCCCAAAATAGGGAAAACTGAAATATGGGCTGCTGCTCTTGAATATGCCTATTGTAAATTTTCCTGCAAGGATGTTACACAACAAGCGCTTGCGGAAAAGTATGGAGTTTCAAGGTCATCCCTTAGCGAAAAGTTCAAAATAATGTATAGAATTATCGGTAATAAGTTTTGGGGCATTTCTTAAGCTTATCAGTACTGCTTACATCTAATTATTGTTACCATCCTCCTCCAAAGGCAAATAGCATATCGGTAGAAAGAATCAACCTATTTTGACCTAAAAATTATATAGATAAATTTTTAACGTGGCAAAGCCACTTTTTTTTATGTATGCTGTAACATTATTCGTACATGTACATAATATGAAAGTGGGAAGGGTGAACAACCCGTATAAGGAGGTGTGCTTATGTCAAACTGTTGTGGATTTGGTAATATAGCTGGTATCCCGGATAAATGCAGACCCGATTGCAATTTAGGTATTGGCGATAAATGCAAACCCGGTGAATTTTCTTTCCTGCTTCTGTTAACTCTTTTTATATTATTAGCATCATGCGTAACTACAGGAATTGAGAAAAACTTTTTCTTTATAATAATACTTGCCGTAATTGCATTTGGAGGATTTGGGAAAACTTTCGGTTTACCTTTCTAATTAATTTAAATAATTTTGTCAAATAAAAATAGGAGGTGCAAAGAAATGTCACAATGTTGTGATCAATCGACCTTAGGTGTTTTCGGTTCCAATTGGATTTGGATAATTATTTTAATCCTAATTTGCTGCGGTGGTTTCGGTAATGAAGGCTTGGCAGGTATCGGTAATATTTTAGGAGCAGGAAATTGTACTTGGATATGGATTTTAATAGCACTATATTGCTGCTGCTGCAGTGATAGAGGTAGAAGATGCTAAATATAAGGCCCGGTTTTACCGGGCTTTATATTTTTTTGCCTGCTGTAACCAAAAATAATATAAAGAATAACATGGAAGTATAAGATTAATATATAATACGTAAAGGGGGTCATGGTGTGAGCTATGAAAAGAATATAAACACGGATAATATAGAGAAAATGAAAAGCAAACTTGAAGAATACATTCCTGATATTAATAAGTTAGACCAAGATAGTATCAAGGATGTACTAATTAATCAAATAGAAAACAACCCCAATATAAATCAAGACATAAAAGATAAAATTAACAAAGGGGACATGGATGGTTTAAAACTCGAATTAATAAAATATTTGAATAATCAAAACAATAGTGATGAATCCAGTGAAAAAATAAAAAACATGCTGGAAAACAATGATTATGAAGGATTGCAAAACCAAGTAATGGGAATGCTTATGAAGGGGCTCTCAGGGCAAAAAAAAAATGAAATAGAATATAAAGCAGATAAAAAGGTGGAGAATGAAACAAATACGAATCCCTTTAGCGGGCTATTTAATGAAACCTTTTTAAATGCTGCCATAAATAAATTTAGCAGTGAAAATATAAATGTAAATGATAATAGAATTGTTTTACTTAACTCAATTAAACCTTTTATTTCTGATAGCCGGCAAAAAGTTATTGATGAATGCATTAAGGCCATAGGCTTATTGACGACTATGGAGAAACTAGGTTTTAAGGTAGGCAAATAAATATGGAACTTTTCCAAATATATTATTTCATAAAGGAAATCCTTACACCGGAAGATATTTTCTTTTTGGGTTTAATAATACTTTTTTTACTAGAAGGAAAAAGTGATATTTTCTTTATTTTTATGTTAATCTATATTTTTATTTCAGGACTGGATCAGGAATTGCTTATAAATATATTTAGAAATAATCTTGTTAATTTGCTTGGTTTACTAAACCACTTTGTCTAATAAAACACAATAAATTAGTTACAGTTCAAATATAACTATCCCATTAAATTAAATACAGTACTTGCCACTCCATGGCTTTGTAGCAGCGAATTTATTCGCTGCATGCTTACAATGAAATGGAAATTACGGAGAAAAAGCTGTAGAATTCGGCAAATTGTGAATAGTAACAATATAAGGTCGCAGGGACATTATATTAACTTATTGCTATTGATGAATAAAGAGTATAATAATATAATGGTATTAACATTTGTTTGGAGGAGGTGTAATTAATGGATAGTAGCTTATGGATGCAGATATTTTTTATTTTATTTTTAGTTTTTATAAATGCATTTTTTGCTGCATCAGAAATAGCAATACTGTCTGTTAGGCAATCAAAGCTAAAAGTTCTTATTGAAAAGGATAATGAATCTGCAAATATAATAAGCAAGTATTTGGAAGAACCAAGTAAGCTCTTGGCGACTATTCAAATAGGAATAACCCTTGCAGGTTTTTTTGCCAGCGCATTAAGTGCCAAAACACTAGTTGTTTATTTTGAAACCTTGCTCAAAAAAACGAATATAATTATATTAAATGAATTCGCGGACATAATATCATTTATTATAATTACTATAATAATAGCTTATATAACCTTAGTGCTTGGTGAATTGGTACCAAAAAGAATGGCTTTGCAAAAATCAGATAGAATAGCTCTTTTCGTTGCTAAGCCTATGGCTTTGATATCTAAAATTACCTATCCAGCAGTAAAATTATTGACCAATACTACAAATTTAATAGTAAAAATCCTGGGAGGCTCCATTAAGTATGATAGCCAGCAAATTACTGAAGAAGAAATACGACTTATGATAAATGTTGGCGAAGAAAAAGGAGTAATACAAGAGACAGAAACAATAATGATTAACAGCATATTTGAATTTGATGATACTATTGTTAAAGAAGTTATGACACCAAGAACAGATATGGTGGTAGTTAGTATAGAGGCAGATATAGAAGAAATACTTAATGTAATAGTTGAAGAGCATTTTTCAAGGATACCCGTATATATGGATACTATTGATAATATTATTGGTATTTTATACATAAAGGATCTTTTTGGAATTATAAAAAAAGATGGTGAGCTAGAAGTTTCCTTGAAAGATATAATTAGGGAAGCTAATTATGTATCTGAATACAAAAAAATAGACGAGCTTTTTAGAGACATGCAGAAATCAAAAAATCATATTGCAATTGTTATTGATGAATATGGCGGGACAGCAGGCCTTATAACTATAGAAGATTTATTGGAAGAAATCGTAGGGAATATTTTCGATGAATATGATGATGAAGTGCTAGAATTTGAAAAAATAAATGAAAATACATATTTAGTTAGTGGCATGCTTAGCCTAGACGAGATTAATGATATTATGGATACTGATATACCGGAGGAAGAATTAGAGTTTGATACTATAAGTGGTATGGTTCTAAGTCTTTCAGGAAAAATGCCTGAAGTTGGGGATGAAGTTGAATTCGATGGAATTAATTTTCGCATAGAGGAAGTTGAAGACAAAAGGATAACCAGAATTAGGATAACAAAAAGCACCTGATTTACTCATTTTGCATAACTAAACTAAGGATTGCACCAACTATTAAAAAACTACCTAAAACTTGTACTATATTCATAGACTCTTTTAGAATAAGAAAGGCTAATATCATTGTAAAAGGTATTTCACCGGTGGCTATTATTGAAGCCGCTTGAGCGCCTATGATTCTTATCCCTGAATATAATAAAATAACCGGTAAAGTATTGGTAACAGCAGATAAAGGTATTGTGAATTTTAACAAGGAAAAATCCATTTGCCATATTCTTGTATAAAAACTCATATTAATTATGGATAACATTATAAAAACTACTATTGTACAATAAAAAAGTATTACACCGGGGGAATAGCTTTTTAATTTTTTATCAGCATAAATATTATAAAATGCATAGGAAATACTTGATAAAATTCCTGCTGCCACACCTAAAAAGTCTATATGGGAAAAATTGTTGGGACTTATATCTAAAACAAGCACACTACCCAAAAATGTTACAAGAACTGCAATAACTTTACCTATATTACCTTTTTGCTTTTCGAAAATAATATAATATAAGGTAACAAATATGGGATTTGTAAATAGCAATAAGCAAGCAATGGAAACATTGGTTCTTTGTATAGCAATAAAATACAAAATTGCAACAGGGGTGCTAGCAAAAAGTCCTTGAAGACTAATTGTTTTGATATCATTAAAAGAAATTTTCAAATCTTTAAACTTATTAAAAGAATAAAAAACAGCCAAAAATATTGCTTGTGTTGCGTTTTGCATTATTATTAGGTCATAGGTTTGTATTCCAGATTTAAATAAAAAAGAACTTATAATTCCCATTAAGGAAAAACATAGAGCGGAAAGCATTATTAGAAGACAACCAAACAGCTCTCGATTTTTTGTCATTTATGAATACACCTCATCCTGTCATTTTTAGTGATACCATAGAATTTTCTATCTTATAGTCAATTATATATTAAACGCAAATAAATAGTATAAAATTTGCACTTCCTGTAAGCAATGGCCTTAGATACTATCAGACTTAAATAAAGTGAAGCCTTTAAAACTTAGCACTTAGTCCAATAATTAGCGCTGATGCTTACTATAACACAATGTATATAAAGCGATACACTGGAATACAAATATCATAATATATAAATAATGAAACTATTTGATTTTAGCATTATATATTATTATAATCAATAACAAATATAAATTGGTAGGTTTTAAAAGTATTATTATAAAACTCACTTTTGTTAGCTTTGCTGATTTGTAGCATTATTTGATTATGGCTTATTACTTAGCTTTTATTTATTTATCGTGAAAGTGGGTGATCTGATGATTTTTCAATACTTCAGTTTTAATAAAAACACATCTATTATTATAAGCCTTGCAATAATATTGTTTTGCGGCTTTTTAATGACAAGAATAACTTCTAAGCTCAAACTACCATATGTAACCGGCTATATAATAGCAGGTATTTTAATAGGCCCTTATATATTGGATATAATTCCTTATGATATAATAAATGGCATGGACTTTGTTACTGATATTGCCTTAGCCTTTATTGCCTTTGAAGTGGGAAGATATTTAAAAGTTTCCAAGCTTAAAGAAAACAGCTCACAAGTGATAATAATTACACTATGCGAAGCTTTGATAGCGGCCATTATCATTAGTTTAAGTATGATATATATTTTCAAACTTTCCGTTTCTTTTTCTTTACTTCTAGGGGCTATTGGTTCAGCAACAGCACCAGCTTCTACGATTATGACAATAAGGCAATATAAGGCTAAAGGAAATTTTGTTAACCTAATTCTCCAAGTAGTAGCCTTAGATGATGCAGTTGCACTTATTGCATTTAGCATATGTGCAGCAGTTGTTAGGGTTCTGGAGACCGATTTGCCCCTTAAAGCATCGGTTTTTTTCATACCTGTATTGCTTAATTTTATTGCTATACTTCTAGGGGTCTTTTCAGGATTGATTCTAAATAAACTAATTAGTATTAAAAGATCACAGCATAACCGTCTTATTTTAGCAATATCTATGATCTTGGCGATAACTGGTTTTTGCTCTGCCTTTGATATATCACCTTTATTATCTTGTATGGCACTTGGGATGGCTTTTATTGATGTAAGTCACGATAAAGAATTATTTAGGCAGATTAATTACTTTTCACCGCCAATTTTGACTATATTTTTCGTCTTATCCGGAATGAGGTTAAGCTTACCCTCTTTGTTATCGGCTGGTATTATTGGAGTGGCTTACTTTGCAATAAGAATAATGGGAAAATATCTAGGTGCCTATATAGGGGCTGTGCTAAGCAAGTCATCTTCCGAAGTAAGAAAATATTTTGGTATGGCCTTAATTCCTCAAGCCGGTGTTTCCATAGGATTAGCAATGTTGGGCAATAGGATGCTGCCTCCAGATAAGGGAACTTTGCTTTTGACCATAATTTTATCATCTGGTGTATTATATGAAATGATAGGGCCCGCTCTAGTTAAATACTCCCTACATTTATCAAAATCAATACCCTCTGAAAATATAAAATAAAAAAAATACTTTCTTTTTCGCATGTACTAAAGCTGAAACCGTGCTTTATATTGCTAAAATATAAAAATGATTAAGATACCTAAAATGAAGTGTTTATGCTGATATTGTCAAATAAGAATCTCTAAAAGCCAAATAGTATGATAAAATGGTATTAGCCTTGACTTTAACACTTAGTAAGGCTATTGAGTTTATGCATG
>CAYMVQ010000016.1:0-26079 GCA_964394355.1 uncultured Clostridiaceae bacterium | reverse complement strand
AAAATGGTATTAGCCTTGACTTTAACACTTAGTAAGGCTATTGAGTTTATGCATGTGTGAATATCAGCTAATATTTTACGAATTTTGATAATTAATATCTTATACCCAGTTACCTACAAAATGGGTTTCCGATGTTTCAATCTATAGCTGCCACCATTTAGATGAATGATCTCACATTTGTGTGCTATTCTATCTAAAAAAGCAATAGAAATAGCAAAACCCCCTGTAAACAGAGGGGTTTAAAAATTTTAAAATATTTACCAGATCTAATAAATAAGATTTATAAAGGCTAGCCAAAAAAAGGTTGCATTTTTTTATTTTTTGCTTATAAACTATAGCCTTATTAGTATACATGTATAAATGCTTATATTTAAGGAAAAACAAAAACATAATAGAAACAATAAGCAACAAAAATGCAAATAATCTTTAAAAAATGCAATAATTTTTTAAGTTTTTGTAATTATGTATTGTAAAATGACCTTAGGAGGGCTATACTTTGAGCACAAAGATTACCCATATAGATAAAAGGAGAGTAAAAAAAAGGGGTTAAGCATGAATACACTCGTTGTTACTGGGGAAAGCGTTTATTTAAAGCCTATTCCCAAAGAGATTGAAAGTGACGAATTATCATGCCTTAAAGAAACCGGGAAAAGCCTTAATAAAATGCTAGATATTGATGATAAAATAATTAATACTGCAATTAAGGAATGCCGTAAAGAATGGAAGTAATAGTCGATACTAACGTATTCATGAATGCAATTTTCGATCAGTTCAATAACGAAGATTGTTAAAGTTACATCAAGACAAAAATTTGTCCTGATTCAGAAGATGATAAAATCATCAATTTAGCAATAGATTCGAATTGTCATAATATTATTACAAAAAATATATCAGATTTAAAATGTACTGAAAAAAGTGGAATTAAAACTAGGAATGGGAAGAACATAGAAATTGACACACCTGAGAATTACATAAAATTAATAAAATTACGACGGCGGCATAATAAAAAATCAAATAGGTTATAGTCTTATCAAGTTATAAGATAGGGCTATTTTTATTTACGAAACTAGAAAAGCATAAATGAATTAAAATATCATTAATCGGGGTTATAGCTGTTATGTAGATTGTTGCTGGATGTTTGATTTTGTACAGTTTTATAACTAAAAATAGTGGACAAGGACAGAGATGTCCTCTTCTTTATCATAATATATGCTATAACGAATATACCTTTAATAAATATTGAAAATATTATAGGGGGTTATAAAATGCTTAAAGATCCTAAGCCAAATAAAGAAGAATTTGATTTTTTAGAAGAAATACAAGCAGAACAACCAGATTGTAAAATGGATTCGTGTGTTTTAGATAGCGGAAACTATGAAGAGCCACAACCGTTATTAGAGGAAAAACTATGGAGAGATAGGTTAAATGCAAAATGGTATTAAAATAAAAGGACAGCGCATTGGCTGTCTTTTTTTATGGAAATATACTCCCTAATTCACTTTTTGTTATTTCTATAGTTGTACTCCATAACATAGTACATTGTATAACCTTGGATGGTGCCGGAGGTGGGAATCCCGCCGGTCGCATTGCTCCTTCTCAGGCCTGGGCGGGTGAATGCTCCCAAGGGTCGCACCCACTAATTCCGCCCGTTCGATTCCCACCCTTATTATCAATAAAAAAAGCATTAGCTTATTGCTTAGCTAATACTTATTTTTTAATAATGGTGCCGGAGGTGGGAATCGAACCCACATGCTCGTGAGAGCGCATGATTTTGAGTCATGTGCGTCTGCCAATTCCGCCACTCCGGCACTACGTAATTTATATTAGCACAGGATGTTTAAAAAATCAATAAAATTTTACGTGACATAAGCTACGAAATCTAACTATGTTACAGTTAAAGCATCGTACGATTTTATATTTTTTAGGATTACTAATATTCGAGAAAGATTGCGTTGCGAAGATCTTGGGGTCTGTTAGTGAAATGAAAAAAATAATAATTAAAGCGAGCACGGATTTATATTATGGATTAACACAGTATCTTAAAAAGAGACCCTAGGGGAATACCCTAGCATCTTAGTTCTTAGCTCTTAGCTCTTAGCTCTTATTTCTTAGCTCTTGACTCGTAGCCAGAAGCCAAAAGACTAATCTAACTAGGCAATCGTAAGAAATACAATAACATACTTTCTAAGCTAGCTTATATTATTGATCTGATGATATGTTAATTATAACCAAATCACTATTAGTTAATTTTTTATATGTTTTACAAGCATAAATGTGTTATAATTTATTACATTGTAGTTAATAAGGTTAAAGATTTGGAGGAAAAAGATGGACCCGATTACACACGGAATTGTGGGCTTGGCGGTTGCTGCAGTTGCAGGTGAACCAGTTGCTATTACAAATCCATATGCTATAGGATGTTTACTTGGGGCAATTGTTCCTGACAGTGATATTGTTATGCAATTTAAGGGACACTATAGTTATTTAAAAAACCATAGGGGTGCTTCCCATTCAATACCTTTTGCTTTTCTATACGGCGGGGTTATAAGTATTGTTTTATCGTTGTTATTTCCTCAAGTATCGTTATTGAGGCTATTTTTATTTACATTGGTTGGAAGCTTATCTCATTTGATATTAGATATAACAAATTCATACGGAGCTAAGGTCTTTTGGCCTTTTTCAGATAAAAAGGTTACTACAGACTTATTATTAGTTTATGATCCTATTTTATTTATGCTTTCTTTGGCGATAATAGTTCCGCTATTCAGGAGTTATATACATCCCATTATTACCATATCCTTATTTGTAGCTTATTTATTCTTAAGGGGCGCAATGAAATATTATGTCAAAGGAGTAATGGAAGGAAACCTTAGTGGAGGCGGTGCAATTAACTATATTAGGGTTTTGCCATCAATTGTAGGTCTTTTAAAATGGCATTTTATTATTAAACTCGAGGATAAAAGGATAGTAGGGGAAATAAATGTCCTGCCAAGAAAAATAAGAATAATTGATGTTATGGATGATTTAGATTCTGAGTTATATAATGCAATAAAGGATACAAAGATTGCCAAGTTTTTTGAGGAGTTTACTCCTATTTCTCATATTGGTTGTAAAAGAATGGACGAAGGCTATGAGTTTCGTTTTACAGATTTAAGATACTATATGGCGGAAGATTTTCTACACCATGCTACTGCTATTTTAGATGAGAATTTTGCCATAGTCTCATCCTTATTTCAACCATATAATAAAAGCAGAAAAGTAGAATTGTAAAGAAACCCGAAACTTTTTAAGCATACTAAAGGTCTGTAAGGTGGACTTTTATGTATTTAATTGGGGGGAAAGTGTATGGACACCATGGAGAAACATTTAGTAAAAATGAGCAAAAAAGGCGATGTATCAGCTTTTGAACAGCTTATAAGCTCTTATGAGAAAAGAGCTTATAATATAGCCTATAGAATGCTCAATAACGAAGAAGATGCAAAAGATGCAACACAAGAAGCTTTTATAAAGATATATAAATCAATAAAAGGATTTAGGGAAGAATCCTCCTTTTCTACTTGGCTTTATCGGATAGTAACAAATACTTGCTTAGATGAATTGAGAAAACAGAAAAGAAACGAAACAGTTCCATTGGAAGTCAGTATTGAACATGATAAGGGGACTATTCGTTTTGAACAAGGTGTTGATAAAGTAAGCCCTGAGGATATATATGACAGGCTTATGGAAAGGCAAATAGTCTTAGATACAATAAATTCTTTAAAAGAGGATTATAAAGCAGTTATTATCTTAAGAGATTTGCAGGGTTTTAGTTATGAAGAAATAGCTTCGATACTAGGCTGTTCCCTAGGAACTATAAAATCAAGAATAAATAGGGCGCGCAATGCTTTAAAAGACAGGCTTAGGCATCAGTTGGAACTTTACGATACAGAAAGCGTCTAATTTTTGAAAGGAGGGTAAGGGCATGGCTTGTGAATTTTACAAAAACCTTTTATCTTCATATATTGATAATGATATTAATGAAATAGATAGAATAGAGCTTGAGAAACACTTAAAGACATGCAGGGAGTGTTTAGATGAGTATAAACTGCTTTTGTCTATTGTAAGGTCTTGCAATAGTGTAGAGGAAGTAGAGCTACCAGGAAACTTTAATTACGAATTACAGGACAGACTTAAAAATCTTAGTAACAAAAAAACCAATAAAAAATATTTAAGCTTTAACTGGAGATGGGTGTCAGGTATAGCTGCAATATTTATTATTTTTATAATAAGCATTACACAGCTTCCCAATTTTATCAATAAAGATATGGAGGCGAGCGATGAATCGGCTCCTGGATATGCTGGCTTTGACAGCCCTTCGGTTGCGCCGGATACTACTCCCGAAGGTGAGAATTTTCAGCTTAGGGGCAATGCTGATATTTCTATGAAATCCCGAGCATATGACGATGCGGCTACCTCTGAAGAATTTAGTGAAATGGATGTTAATTATAAGGAAAACAAAGCTATGGGCGAAGTCATAGAGGACTCTCAGTTTTATGATAGAAAAATTATAGTAAATGGTAGCATTTCACTTGAGGTTACAGATTTAGAAAATAGCATTGGATTTATAACCGACCTAACAAAAAAGTATGGGGGTTATATTGAAAATTCAAACATAGATAATAACTCATATTATTATACGGAGCACAGGAATGAAGTAATTAAGGATGGAAATCTGTCTATTAGAATACCATCCAATAAGTTTCAAAGTGCTATAGATGAAATAAAAGAATTAGGGGAGCTTACTAATGTAAGTACCAACTCTATGGATGTAAGTGAAGCATATTATGATACGGCAACACGAATAGAAAATCTAAAAATACAAGAGAACAGACTAAGGGAACTTTTAGTTTTGGCTAATAATATAGAAGAAATTTTAAAAATTGAAAATGAAATTAACAGAGTTAGAAATGATATTGACTTAATGAGTACTGATATTAGACGATGGGATAAGCAAGTTAGCATGTCATCTCTTTATATATATTTAAGGGAAGTAAAGGATTCAGAATTATCTAGCATAGATGTTAGTACTAGCTGGGGTAAGGCGCAAAAAGGATTTGTAAAGGCAGTAAATAATCTTTTGAAAGGAGCAGAAATATTATTTATATTTTTAGTGACTGCTATACCTTATATTATTATCTTGGCAGCTATATTAATAGTAGTTTTTATAATAGTAAAAAAGATCAAAAGATTAAAACAAAAATCCTAAAATGTTATGAAATAATTTAAAAATATAAAACGAATTCCTAGGAATTCGTTGTTTCTTTTTGACTTACAATTTTAGAAAGAAAATATAATAGGAAAGATTATAACTTAAATAAAATTACATATCTTTTGTTTTAAGAGAATAAAGGGTTTTTCACTTTAGTATGGAAATAATATAAATTAATAAACTATGGAGGTTTTTATATGCAAAAAGATATATTTATTATTATTGATGGGCACAGTTTGATGTATAGAGCTTTTTACGCACTTCCTAAATTAATGAATAAAGAAGGTTTACATACCAATGTTATTTATGGTTTTGTAAATATGATAAACAAGCTATTGGATGAATATAATCCAAAGTATTTTGCAATAGCATTTGATACTAAGGCAGCTACTTTTAGAGAAGAAAAGTATTCGGATTATAAAGCCAATAGGTTGAAAATGCCTGAAGAGATGTCAGAACAAATACCCTATTTAAAACGTATATTGGATGTTATGAATATTGAAAGAGTTGAGATGGATGGCTATGAGGCAGACGATATAATTGGAACTTTATCAAAAGCATCTGATGACAAAAAACTTCAAACTTTAATTGTAACGGGAGATAGAGATGTATTTCAACTTATTAGTTCTAATGTGCATGTTTTAATTACAAGAAAAGGTATTAGTGAAACGGAGGAATTTGATAAAGAAAAACTACTTTCCCAATATAATGTGACACCAGAGCAAGTAGTTGACTTAAAGGGTTTGATGGGAGATGCATCGGATAATATACCAGGGATACCGGGAGTAGGAGAAAAAACTGCCTTAGCATTATTAAAACAATTTGGAAGCATCGAGAATATGCTAAAGAACACCGCAGAAATAAAAAGAAACAAAATCAGGGAAAACGTTGAAAGCAATATTGAAATTGCAAAAATATCTAAAGAACTAGCAACTATTGATAGAGAAATGCCATTGGAAGTGTCATTGGACAAATATATATACAAAGGCCCAGATTTTCCTGCTCTAATAGAACTATATAAAGAATTGGGATTTAGAAGCCTTCTAAAAAGGGCTAGCGAAGCTTCTGGAATAGAAATAAAAAAAACAGAAAGGGCAGAAGTAGAATATAAGTTAATAAGCAAGGGAGAGATCCTAGAAGACTTAATTAAAGAAATAAAGGAAGCAAAAACTTTTTCTTTTAAAATTTCAAAAAGTCCGGATAATTTTTACTTATCCTATAATGAAAAACAATTCATTATAGAAATAAATGAAATATCTAAGCCTTTTATCAAAATTCTAATGGAAAACGAAAATATAGAAAAAGCTGGCCATGATCTAAAAACTGATATTATATTACTAAAAGAACTAGGTATTAATACTGAGGCTGTCAAATTTGATAGTATGATAGCTGCCTATCTATTAAACCCTTCTGCACCTACTTATAAGTTAAAAGACTTATACAAAGAATATTTTGAAGAACATATCCTGGATTATACAGATAAAGAAGGAAAGGACCATGATAAATACAGTAGCTCCGTTTTGGCGATTAGCCGATTGCATAAACCAATTCGGGAAGAATTATCAAAAAAAGGCATGCTAGAATTATTTAATAATATAGAAATGCCATTGATTGAAGTCTTGGCGGATATGGAGTACACTGGTTTTAAAATTGATATTGGAATTTTAAAAGAATTATCATTAGAATTTACCTCTACAATTGAAGAAATTACAAAGAAAATACATAATTACGCAGGTGAAGAATTTAATATTAACTCTACAAAACAATTAAGCGAAATTTTGTTTGATAAATTAGGGCTAACTCCTGTTAAAAAAACGAAAACTGGATATTCCACTGATGTGGAAGTATTGGAAAAATTATTTGATGAACACCCCATAATCGAAAAGGTTTTGGACTATAGGAAATTATTAAAACTACAATCCACTTATATTGATGGTTTAATAAATTATATAAACCCTGAAACAGGAAAAATCCATTCCAAGCTAAATCAAACTGTGACCTCCACAGGGCGCTTAAGTAGTACAGATCCAAATCTGCAGAATATACCCATTAAGACTGAGGAAGGAAGAGTAATAAGAAAGGCATTTGTACCGCAAGATACAGATTATTTGTTGGTAGATGCCGATTATTCTCAGATTGAACTAAGAGTATTAGCACATATATCTGGGGATGAGAGTTTTATTAATGCATTTAAAAATAAGGAGGATATACATAAAAGGACAGCTGCAGAGGTATTTGGCGTGGATGTGGATATGGTTTCTCCATTAATGCGTAATCGTGCTAAAGCAGTGAATTTTGGAATTGTATATGGAATTAGCGATTATGGCTTATCAAGAGATTTAAAAATTAACAGGAAAGAAGCAAGGATATATATTGATAGCTATTTTAAACGTTACCCAAAAGTAAAGAAGTATATGGAGGATATTGTTAAAGAAGGAAAAGAAAAAGGCTATGTAAAGACGCTACTAAATAGGATTAGGTATATACCTGAACTATCTTCCGCCAATGCAATACAAAGAAATTTTGGTGAAAGAATGGCTATGAACACACCTATTCAAGGCAGTGCTGCAGACATAATAAAAATAGCTATGATAAACGTTTATAAAGAGTTAAAAAGACTAAAAATGAAATCCAAGCTTATTTTACAAGTTCACGATGAACTAATAATTGATGCCCATAAGGACGAAATAGATACGGTAAAGGATTTAATAAAAAATAAAATGGAAGATGCTATATCTCTTACAGTACCGCTTTCTGTTGACTTAAAGATCGGACATAATTGGTATGAAACAATGTAGGAGATAACTTTTACAGTACACTCCATGTATAATAATCTATTTTAAGTGGAGCAGTAGAAATAATTAAAAAAATATTAAAGGAGTTCTATATGGTAATAGGGTTAACGGGGGGAATAGCAAGCGGAAAAAGCACTATTTCGTCGATACTTAAAGATTTAGGTGCATATGTAATAGATGTTGACCTAATAGGCAGGGAAGTTGTACAAAAAGGCGAAAAAGCATATAATGAAATAGTGCAATACTTTGGTTCTAGCATTTTATTACCCGATGGTGAAATTAACCGGAAAAAGCTAGGAAACATAGTATTTTCCAATTCTATTGAATTAGGGGCTTTAAACAATATGACCCATCCAAGGATAGTGGAAAGGGTTGCTTTAAAAATTAATACACTCAAAAATAAGGGGGAAAAAGCCATTGTAATAGATGCAGCAATTCTTTTTGAGATGGGTTTAAACAAATTCTGTGATATAATATGGTTTATATATGCAGATAAGGATACACAATTAAACAGACTAATTAAGAGAAACAAATTTTCTTATGAAGAAGCTTTAAATAGAATAGAAAGTCAAAACAATAATCAAGAAAGTTTGAAACTGGCTGATATTGTTATTAATAACAATAAAACTCTTGCTATAATAAAAGAAGAGGTTAAGAAGCTATGGTTTGAAACTATTTATGGAAAGGATGAACATAATTGCCTCAAATAAAAAGTATGGCTGATGTAAAAAACATAAAAACTAATAAAGACAGACAGCTATTTTCTGCCAATGAAGACGAAATTATGGAAGGCTACACAACAGATATTTATTTTGTAAGAACTATGGACATCTTAAATAGCATGAATATTGCAGATAAGGTTGTTACTGCCGAAATATTTCCCAGGAAATCCGGCATTTTTGTCGGCATTGATGAGGTATATAATATTTTAAAAGAAAAAAATATTGAAATATGGGCTTTACCCGAGGGGACTGACTTTGAAAGAAAAGAGACTATAATGAGAATAATTGGGCCATACAATGAATTTGGTGTTTATGAAACAGTAATACTAGGCATATTAGCTAGTTCATGTGGCTGGGCTACAGCTGCTAGGCAATGCAAGGATGCTTGCGGAGAAAAACCTTTTATTGTATTTGGCTCTCGTCATGTGCACCCTTCCGTAGCTCCAGTTATGGAAAGATCTGCGGTAATAGGTGGTGCCAGTGGGGCAAGCAATATTTTGGCGGCTAAGCTAATGGGCATGGAACCTTCAGGTACGCTGCCACATGCTTCATTTTTAATAGCAGGTGATACTTTACCAGTTTCCATTACATATGATAGGATTACCCCCGAAAATCATAGAAGAATTATTTTAATAGACACATTTAAAGATGAAGCTGAAGAAGCATTAAGAATAGCCAAAGCTTTGGGCAAAAGACTTTATGCAATAAGATTGGATACTCCCAGCGAAAGAGGGGGAGTGACAGTGGAATTAGTAAAGGAAGTAAGGGCGCGTCTTGACATGGATGGTTTTGAATATGTAAAAATTTTGGTTTCAGGAGGTCTTTATCCGGAGAAAATCAAGCAATTAAGCGATGCCGGTGCAGATGCTTTTGGAATAGGCAGCTATATTTCTGGTGCATCGGCTATAGATATGACTATGGACTTAAAAGAAATTGAAGGAAAACCTATAGCTAAAAGAGGAAGAATACCGGGGAGAGTGGAAAATACAAAGCTAATAAGGCTAAAGTAGAAGAGGTGTCCTATGAAAAGGTTTGCATTTGTTGTGTTTTTGTCTTTATTAATAATATCATCTTGCACCAAACCCCAAGAAACTGAGGACATCGGAGTAAAGGTAGAAGACGTAAAGCCCATACAAGGTGGGCAATTAAACCTTGCTTGTGTAGAACCTTTAGATTTCAATCCTGTTAAAATAATAAACGGATCTTATGGAGAAGTTTCCAAATTGATTTTTAATGGACTTTTTGAACAGGACAAAGAATTAAAAATTATACCAGTTCTCGCTAAAGGGATAGATATTGATGCTGAAAAAGGTGCCTGTATTGTAGAATTAAAAAATAATATTTACTGGAGTGACGGCAACAAATTAACATCTGAAGATGTTAAATTTACTTTGGATTTTATTAAAAAAAACTCTGATTCTGTATATAACGACCTTTCAGAAATAATTAGTTACAAGGTTGAAAATGAAGAAAGAATAAAAATCAATTTTAGAAAACCATGCATAAACATTTTGCAACAATTATGTATTCCTATTATACCAAAACATATATATACTTCAAATGAAAAGGCCATACCTATAGGAACAGGTCCTTACAAAGTAACTGAGTATAAGAAACTAAAATATATGTGCTTGGAACCCAATGAATTGCATCAAAATACAAAAAGACCCTATATTGAAAAAATTAGAGTAAATTTTGTTGATGATGCGTATGCCTTGGAGCCTTTTTTTCAAATAGGCGAAACGGATATATTACACGCAGCATCTTATGATTGGGAAAAGTATATGGAAAAAAAGGATATAGATACTATCAAGTATATATCTGATAGCTTTGAATTTATATTAATAAATCATGAAAATCAGCTATTAAAAGATAAGCTTATTAGACAGGCTATGATGTATGCAGTAGATAGAAAGCATATTTCAGATAAATATCTCTTAGGGCATACGGTTTTAGCTGATACTCCAATAAAACCCGGGACTTGGTTAGATGATAAAAAAGCTATAATATATAATTATAGTAGGGCAGAAGCCCAATATATATTGAGTAATGCAGGATTCTCATATAATGTTCATGAAAAAGCCTTTGAAAGAGATATAGAGGGAGAAAAACAAATTTTGCGTTTGTCGCTTATAACAAATATTGAGAATGAATATAGGGTAAAAGCGGCAGAGGATATAAAAAGGTACTTTGAGGAGGCCGGTTTTATAATTGATTTAGAGATACTCCCTTTTGAAGAAGTTGAAAAGCTTATAGAAAAAGGTAAATATGATTTAGTTTTAACAGGGGTTAATATGATGCAAGATTTAATTTCATTTTTGCATAGCTCAAGGACAATCGGCGGAAAAAATTACGGTTTATATATGAATGAAGAAGTTGATGCATTAATGGATGCAATATTATCAAAACAAAGTGATTCAAGAGAATTGATGGAAAACTACAAAAAGATGCAAGAAATATTGAGGGAAGATTTGCCTTTTCTAAGCCTATTCTACAAGGAGTATGCTTTGGTAACTAGAAACAAAGTAAGGGGCATTATTGAACCCGATAGTGCAAATCTTTTTAGAACTATTGGTGATTGGTATATTATTCAAGATGAAGATACTAGTGAGGCGGAAGAATAAAATTCGTCCTAAACTTCTTTTATAAGGCAATATAATAGTGTATAATTGTTACAAGCAATAGAAATAATTGTGAGGTATTGCTAATGAAGGTTAGAAAAAACAAAAATCATGATAGAATCAGATTTGCCGTTATGGGGGGTACTTTTGATCCCATTCATTATGGGCATTTAGTTACTGCGGAAGCAGTAAGGGATGAGTATAAACTTGATAAAGTATTGTTTATGCCTTCAGGCACTCCACCTCATAAGATGAATAGGACTACTTCAGACTCTGATCATAGATATTTAATGACTGCATTTGCGACTATAACAAATCCCTATTTTGAGGTTTCCAGGGCAGAAATTGATAGAGCTGGTATTACTTATACAGTTGATACAATTGAGGAATTGCGTAAAGATTATGGCGAAAATGCGGAGATATATTTTATTACCGGCGCCGATGCGATATTGGAGATATTTACTTGGCGTAATGTTGAAAGATTATTTAAAATGTGCTTCTTTGTAGCCGCTACAAGACCCGGGATTCATGGTAAGGACATGGAGGAAAAGCTTAATGAAATAGAGGCTATATATAGGAAAAAAATTTTTAGTATTGAAGTTCCATCATTAGCTATATCTTCAACGGATATAAGGAACAGGATAAAAAACTCTAAAACTGTTAGATACCTTTTACCTGAGTCCGTAGAGAATTACATTAGAAAAAAAGGTCTATATCTGGAGTGATGCTGTAGATGTTATCTAATTCTTTTATTAATAAATATTTAAAAGAAGAATTGAGTGAGGAAAGGTACCATCATTCTTTAGCTGTGAGTATAGAGGCGGCTAGGTTGGCAAAACATTATAATTATGATGCTAATAGGGCAAAGCTCGCTGGGATTTTACATGATTGCGCCAAGGATGTTGAGATTAATAAGCAGAAGCATTATGCAAAGAATTGTGGCTTTTTTATAGATGATTTAACCTATAAGATGCCACAACTTATTCATGCGCCAGCCTCAGTTTATATTAGCAGGGAAATTTTAAAAATTTCTGATATTGAGATACTATCTGCCATAAGGTACCATACTACTGGAAAGGCGGATATGAGCATAATTGAAAAAATAATCTTTCTTGCAGATATAATAGAACCTGGAAGGAAATTTAAATGCCTTGCTAAACTGCGAGAGATGGCATATAAAAATCTGGATAAAGCCGTTTTATATGCGCTTGATTTTTCTATTGCTTATATAATAAAAAATAAATCTATCTTACATTTTGATACTGTTGATGCAAGGAACTATTTACTAAATCCTGACATTTTTAATTGATTGGGGTGTCACTGTGAAAAAAAAATATTTATTGATTGCTGCAACTTCGTTCCTAGTTTTTACAATTATTATTGGGAGCAGCATACATTACTATTTAGGTAAATTCAGTAGCAATAAAGAAGTGTTCGATGATATTATTAGAGTAAATCCTGAACTGAAGCCACCGGATGTAGAAGATCATAGCGTTATCAATGTTTTATTTATGGGGATAGATGATGCAAGATCAGATTTTATGATGATTGCTCGTTACAATAAAGAAGACGATAAAGTTGCAATGATTTCTATACCTAGAGATACAAGAGTTGAAATAAGCAATCATGGTTACGATAAAATCAATTCTGCAGTGGCAAAAAAAGGTGGTATTCCTTTGGCTATGGATACAGTAAGCAAATTATTAGGCATACCTATACATTATTATGTAGAGCTTAGTTTTAAAGGAATGGAAAACATAATTGATATTATCGGCGGGGTAGAAATTAATGTTGCAAGAGATATGTATTACCCGGACCCTACCCAGGACTTGTATATAAATATAAAAAAAGGGAAACAAATTCTAAATGGCAAGGATTCAGTAGACTTTGTACGTTATCGTTCAGGTTATATAGATCAAGATTTAGGAAGAATTCAAGCACAACAATATTTTATAAAAGAGTTTATAAAAACAATAACGAGCCCTAAGATGATTCCTAAGGCCTTTAATATTTTGCAAGCTATGAGTCAATATGTAAAAACAAATATGGATGAAAAAGAAATTGCATATTATGCCTTAAAACTTAAGGATTTAAAAATGAACAATATTAAAATGTATACTCTACCGGGAGAAGCACTATACATCAATAAAATATCTTACTATGTATATGATGAACAAAAGCTAAGGGAGATGAGCGTTGAGATTGAAGAACTGTTGGGCATACAAAAAAGCCTGGGGGAGAAGCCTTATACTATAGAACAAAATGAAAATTCAGATATAAAAAGTTAAAATTAAATGGAGGGATGCGCGTTTGCAAGATGATTTAACAATTAAAAGAGATAAAATAATAGAAGTCTTGAAAAATAAAAAAGCAGAAGATATTAAAGTCTTTGATATTGCAGAATTATCTATATTAGCTGATTATTTTATTATAGCTACAGGTATATCCACATTACATGTGCAATCTTTAGCTGAAAACCTTGAAGAGGTACTAGGAAAGTTAAATTTTAAAATGCATCACAAAGAGGGATTTCGTAGTGGCCAATGGATTTTGTTGGATTACTATGATATAGTTATTCATCTATTTTCTAAAGAAGAAAGAGAATTTTACAATTTAGAAAGACTTTGGGCTGATGCAGAGACAATTATCATATAAGCTTGATAAAGATTTGGGGGATTTTACTTGAATAAGAATATACATCCTATTTTGCAATCTTTAATTCCCACGATAGAGGGAATTGCAAATACTTTTGGGAAGAATTGTGAAGCAGTTTTACATGATATTAATAATCCTCAAAGTTCAATAATTGCCATAACTAACGGACATGTCAGCGGGCGTTTTCTCGGTGGTCCCATGAGTGAATTTGGATTAATGGTTCTAAAGAAAGCTGATTTCCACGAGGATATAATTAATTATATGAAAAAAACTCCCGATGGAAGGGTACTTAAATCATCTTTAATGTATATTAAGGATGAAAATGGTGTAGTTATTGGATTTTTGTGTATTAATTTTGATATATCCGAGATATTGATAGTAAAGAATATATTGGGTAGTTTCGTTGATGTAGATAAAGACGATATTACCAAAGATAGTGAGGAGGAAAGCTTTGGTAATACCATCTACGATGTTCTTAGTAATATAGTGAGTAAGACCTTAGATACTATAGGAAAACCTGTTGCCTTTATGTCAAAGGAAGAAAAGGTAAGTATAGTAGAAATACTGGATAATAAAGGGGTTTTCCTTGTTAAAGGAGCCGTAGACTATATTGCTAAGATTCTATGCGTATCTAGATACACTATATATAATTATCTGGATGAAATCAGAATAGATGAAAAGTATTAGGAGGTATTAAGATGAAAGAAGTCATTAGTACGACAAGTGCTCCGGGAGCTATTGGCCCATATTCGCAAGGCATTAAATACGGGAATTTACTATTTGTATCCGGTCAAACACCTATGGATCCCAATACCATGAAAATAAAAGAAGGGGATATTCAAGTACAAACAGTGCAGTGTATAAAAAATATCAAAGCTATTTTGGAAGCTGCCGGCAGTAGTTTGGATAAGGTGTTAAAAAGCACAGTATTTATTAAAGACATGGACGACTTTGGTAAAGTGAATGAAATCTATGCACAATATTTTACAGAAAATCAACCGGCAAGGTCCTGTGTAGAGGTGGCAAGACTTCCCATGGATGTGGTAGTGGAAATCGAAGTAATAGCTTATATATAAAAATCAGTCATTAAATAAGCCGGCATTGGTATAGTGCCGGCTTATTGTATAAAGTGTGCTTTAAAAGTAACATATCAAAGGAGTGTTATGGTTTGCTTATAACGAAAAAAGAAAAACTTCTTTTTCTTTTAGTATTAGTATTGGCTGTCGCATTAAGTGGAACCATATATATTAATTATAGCAAGTCATCACAATTAATATTTGAAAGCAATGGAGAAAGTGAAGAAACAGAAGAAAAGGAGACCTTAGAAACAAAAGAAAAAGAAAACGAAATAAAAATGATAGGAATACACATAGCTGGTTGTGTTAAAAACCCTGGGTTTATATGGATAGAAGAAGGAAAAAGATTGTACGATGCCATTAACTATATAGGCGGAGTTTTACCGGAAGCGGATTTGGATATGATCAATCTATCAAAAGTCTTATGTGATGAGGAAAAGATTTATATTCCTGGCAAAGGAGAGTTAGATAATCCAGAAAATATTGCAGTTTATAGCATCAGTAATACTAGTGTTACTGGAAAGCAAAGTGGAAACAATGATAAAGTTAATATTAATACAGCTGATGAAACTCAATTTGAAACATTGCCTGGTATAGGTCCTGTGCTAGCAAAAAGAATAGTAGAACATAGAATTAATATGGGAATGTTTAAAAGCATAGATGATATAAGGAGTGTTAGTGGTATTGGTGAAAAAAGATTTGAAGATATAAAAGATTTAATAATAGTAAGGTAGTTAATTATATATAAAATAAATGAAGCAGGTGATATTATGTCTTTATCAAATAAAAGACTTACTCAGATGACAAAGAGCTCCGGCTGAGCAGCAAAATTAGGTCCTAAGACCTTGGCGCAAGTTTTGCGACATTTACCAAAGTTTGAAGATAAAAGTGTTATAGTAGGCTTAGATGGCTCTGATGATGCAGGGGTATATAAAATAAATGACGAAGAAGCTGTCATACTAACTATGGATTTTTTTACACCCGTGGTAGATGAGCCATATGAATTTGGACAAGTGGCGGCAGCCAATGCTCTTAGCGATATTTATGCTATGGGTGGTAGGCCTGTCACGGCCCTAAATGTAGTATGTTTCCCCGAATGTTTACCAATAGATATACTTATTGATATTCTAAAAGGTGGGGGAGATAAGGTAAAAGAGGCGGGAGCGGTTATAATAGGAGGGCATACTGTTGAAGATGATGAACCCAAATACGGCTTATCTGTAATGGGAAGGGTGCATCCGGATAAAGTTATCACTAATGGGGGTGCTAGACCTGGTGATGCTTTGATATTAACAAAACCTTTAGGCCTAGGAATAATAAATACAGGCATAAAGGCCGGCTTGGTTGAGGAGGATACCATAAAAAGGGTTGTAGAAATAATGTCTTACTTAAATAAAGATGCTTGTGATGCCATGTTAAAGATGGGCGTAAAAGGATGTACAGATATTACAGGTTTCGGTCTATTAGGACATGGTATGGAAATGGCAAAGGCCAGCGGTGTAACTTTGGAAATAAAATCTGACTCCTTACCTATTATAAAAGAAAGTGTGGACTTAGCTAAGATGGGTATAATCCCCGCTGGGGCTTATAAAAACAAAGAGTTTGTTGAAGAGCAAGTAAGGTTTAAAAATGCCATTAATAAAGAAATAGAGGATATTCTATATGATCCCCAGACCTCAGGAGGACTTTTAATAGCTGTTGAGGAAAAAAGTTCTAAGAAGTTATTAAAACTACTGAAAGAAAATAATAAAACAGAATTTGCCCTTATAGGCAAAGTTAAAGAAAAAGAAGATTACTCTATAATAATTGTATAAACGGGGTTTTTTTATGATTAATAAGCAAGAGATTTTAAAAAGTATACCCTCAGTGGATGAAATTATAAAAGATGAGGAAATGGAAGAGCTTATATCTTTGTATTCAAGAAATATTACCGTAAAGATAATAAGAGAGTACCTAGACAAGTACCGGCAGAAAATTTTATCTATGGATGAGGAAAATCTAAAAAATACGGAAGTGGACCCGAAAGAAATAATTTTGGGCATTAAATCCTATTCTAAAACTAGGTTATGTAACTCTTTAAAAGCAGTGGTCAATGCTAGTGGTGTGGTTATACATACCAATTTAGGAAGGGCGCCTTTAAGCCAAGATATAAAAGAAGATTTGTATAATATTACTTTTGGATACTCAAATCTAGAGATGGATTTGGAAAAGGGTGTAAGAGGTCTGAGGTATACACATATTGAAGAAATCTTAAAGGAATTGACAAAAGCAGAAGCTGCTATGGTGGTGAACAACAATGCTGCAGCAGTACTACTGGTGCTTAGTACTATGGCCAAGAATAAAGAAGTGATAGTTTCTAGAGGCCAGCTCATAGAGATAGGTGGTTCCTTCCGAATTCCTGATGTTATGATACAAAGTGGTGCAAAGTTAGTAGAAGTGGGGACTACTAATAAAACTCATATATGGGATTACGAGAAGGCCATAAATGAGGAAACAGCCTTGTTAATGAAAGTGCATAGCAGCAATTACAAAATATTAGGTTTTACTGAAGAAGTGAGTTCTAATGATTTAGTTTCTCTCGGAATAAATAACAATATACCCGTTATAGAGGATATAGGTAGTGGTGTATTCATAGATCTTGGGAAATATGGATTGACCTATGAACCGACAGTGCAAAACGCTGTTGCTTCGGGAATGGATATAGTTACCTTTAGTGGTGACAAGATGCTGGGAGGACCACAGGCGGGGATAATAGTAGGAAAAAAAGAATATATAGATGAAATGCAAAAAAATCCTCTTACAAGAGCCTTTAGGATAGATAAAATGACCCTTGCTGCCTTGGAGGGCACTCTCAAGCTATATTTAGATGAAGAAAAGGCCATAAAGCATATACCTGTACTGAATATGCTAACTACGGATTTGCCAGTTTTAGAAAAGAAGGCCGAAGATTTATTTAAAAGACTAAACAAAATCATTGGAGCTTCTTGTTCTTTAGATATTGAAGATGATTACTCGGAAGTAGGGGGTGGAGCTTTGCCGCTGGAAAAGCTTCCTACAAAAGTAATAACTATAGAAGATAAAAATATTTCTGCCAATGAAATAGAAAAAAGGCTAAGATATAACGAAATTCCAGTAATAGCTAGGATAGCAAAAGATAAGGTTATTATAGATCTGAGGACGGTTTTCGAAAAAGATTATAAAGTAATTGAAGCTGCCTTAATGAATGCACTTATGTGATAAAGAGAAAGAGAGGCCATAAATTGAAGCATATAATTATTGGGACGGCAGGGCATATAGATCACGGTAAAACAACTCTTATAAAGGCTTTGACCGGCAAGGATACGGATAGATTAAAAGAAGAGAAAAAAAGAGGTATATCAATTGAATTAGGCTTTACTTATTTTGATTTGCCCAGTGGCCAAAGAGCCGGCATAGTAGATGTACCGGGACATGAACGCTTTATAAAAAATATGCTGGCAGGAGCCGGTGGCATTGATATAGTCTTGCTTGTAGTAGCAGCAGACGAAGGAATTATGCCTCAAACTATAGAACATCTTAATATTTTATCTTTGCTTCAAATAAAAAAAGGTATAGTAGTTTTAACAAAGACAGATATGGTAGACAACGAATGGTTGGAACTTGTAACTGAAGAGATTAAAGAAGATATGAAGGACACTTTTTTAGAAAAATCTAAAATTATCCCTGTGTCCTCAAAGACCCTAGATGGTATAAATATACTAAAAAAGGAAATTTCCAAATTAGCCATAGAAACAGCAGGAAAGGCCTTGGATAAGCCCTATAGATTGCCTATAGACCGGGTGTTTAGCTTACCTGGCTTTGGTACTATAGTGACAGGCACACTGATTTCTGGGAAGATAAGGGAAGAAGAAAAAATAATGATATACCCTAAAAAAATTGAATCCAGAGTACGAAGTATACAAGTCCATGATTACAGAACAGCAACAGCGGAAGCAGGACAAAGAGTAGCAATTAATATAGCAGGAATAAAAGTAGATGAGATAAAAAGAGGGGATGTTATAGCGAAGCCAAGTAGTATGGAATGTTCTATGATGTTTGATGCAAAATTAAAATTATTAAAAACCTCAGAGAGGGCTATAAATAACAGAGATAGGCTACGTATATATCATGGTTCAGCAGAGATATTTGCTAGGGTTATTCTCTTGGATAGAGATGAGTTGAGTCCCGGGGAAGAAGCCTTTGTGCAAATGAGATTAGAAGAAGAAGTAGCTTGTCAAAAAGATGATTATTTTATAATAAGGTTTTTTTCACCTATGGTTACCATAGGTGGTGGTACAATACTAGAGCCCAATCCACCTAAAAGGAAGAGGTTTAAAGAGGAAGTTATAGAGGAGCTACTAATAAAGGAGCAAGGAAACACAGATGAAATAATAGGGCAATATTTGCTTAAGTTCGGCTACTCTTTTCCTGATATAAAAACCATTGCAAAGGCAGCAGGCAATATTTCCTTAACAGAATGTAAAAAGGTTTTAAAAACTTTAGAAGAAATGGGGAAAATACAATTCTTTGATATAAATGATAATTCCTTTTACTTACATGTAGATTATCTAGATTCACTAAAAAAAAGAATCAAAATAATACTGCAAGAATTCCATAAAAAAAACCCTTTAAAAAGTGGGATTTTTAAAGAAGAATTAAAAAACAGAATTATTGAAAGTAAGAGCCAAAGAATATCCGATACAATATTTGAATACTTGGAAAAAGAGAAAATAATAAAACTTTTAGGTAAATATATTGCACTGTGGGATTTTGAAATAGTATTTACAAAAAACCAAGAAGAAATAAGAGAATTTATAGTCAAAGAATATAAGTATATGGCCTTTAATCCACCCGGATACGGAGAAATTAAAAATAAAAAAAATTATTTAGAAGAAGATTTTGAGCAAGTTTATAATGCGCTTATGGATAGTGGGGAGCTTATAAAGGTAGATAAAGATATAGTTTTTTATAAAAAAGCCTATGAAGATTCAATAGATATTTTAAAAGATTTTTTTAAAGAAAATAAGAGTATCCAATTAGGGGAATTTAGAGATCTGTTGGCTACCAGTAGAAAATATGCTATGGCACTTCTTGATTATTTTGATCAGCAGAAAATAACAAAGAGAATAGAAGATAAACGTGTTTTATTAAAAAATAAATGATATAAGCATATCATTTATTTTAAATACTCGGCAAGTTTTTGTTGGCGGGAGTATGTGGGAATCGAACCCACCCGGGAAGCTACTAACCCCCCATACCGGTTTTGAAGACCGGAGGGCACACCAGAACCCATCTACCCCCTTAGAAGCAGTACCAGATGGTACTATTTCAGTATAGCATTTTTATCCGCTCTGTCAAGGATGACAGAAAAGCCATAACTTAATGTGCGGAGAAAGTAAAATTAATTAGGTGATAACAGATGTATACATTAAAAGAACTTGAAAGAATTGTTGAAAATTGCAAGCGTTGTCCGCTATCGAAAACAAGGAACAACTCAGTTTTCGGTGAGGGGAAAGAGGATAGTATTATTGTGTTTGTAGGCGAGGGCCCAGGATATAATGAGGATAAAATTGGGAGGCCTTTTGTTGGAAAGGCCGGAGCTTTATTTGATAATATGATAAAAGCAATTAATTTAACAAGAGATGATATTTACATAACAAATATTGTAAAATGTAGACCCTCAAATAACAGAAATCCAATAGAAGTCGAATGCAAAGCTTGTATAGAATTTTTAAGATGGCAAATAAAGATAATAAATCCAAGTATTATAGTTTGTTTGGGATCTGTTGCATCTAAAAATATAATTGATAAAGATTTTCGTATTACAAGAGGCAGAGGAATATGGCACGAAGTGGGTAATTACAATATAATAGCTACCTATCATTCTGCAGCGCTTTTAAGAGATGTAAATAAAAAAAGAGAAGCTTGGCAAGACTTTAAGACTATAAAAAAAAAGTACAATACTATCAGGGAGTTAAAGTAGTGTTTTATGTTTTTCTAAATGTCTTTGGCATATACATATCTATTACTTGAAATTATTAAAGTTTTTAAAATTGAATATTTATAAATCCCTCCTTTAATTGTGTTACCAAGGTAAGTTATATTATATGTTTTTCATATAATGTATTAGAAGAAAACAAGGAGGGATTTTTATGAATAATGAAACTGTAATAATACCAATAATAGTTGCAATCGTTGAATTATTTAAAGGTTTGGGATTACCAAAAAAATTTGCGGCGTTGTTATCAGTGGTCTTAGGTGGAATTATCGGCGCTTTTTTCCTTGAAAAAGGAGATATAAAAACTAATATATTTATTGGTATTGTTTATGGCTTATCTTCAGCTGGTTTATATTCTACAACAAAGAATTCAATTGAAGAATTTAAAAATATAAGGTATAAGAAATAATCTAATAATGCCGAGTTCATAGTGGAATAATAAATGCAGTAATATAAGCAGTTAAAAAATTTTAATTACTTTAGGAGGCGTTAATATTGGCAACCAGGGCAAGAAGAGATGAGGATAGTGAACATTCAAAGAGTAACGGTGTTATACGTTTTATAATCAGATTTTTTATTGCAGCTATAGTTTTACTAATAACATCTTTTTTAGTTAGCGGTTTTTATATAAAAAGTTTTTGGACTGCTATGACAGCTGCTTTAGTTATTTCCGGAATTGATTACTTAATTGAAGTATTTTTCAATTTTGATGCATCTCCTTTTGGTAGAGGTATTTCCGGATTTTTAGTTTCTGTGGCAATAATCTATTTTACCCAGTATTTTATTGCAAATATGACTGTAACACTGTGGGGTGCGATTATAGGTGCACTAATAATAGGTATAGCCGATGCACTTCTTCCCACAAGAATAATGTAAAAAAACTGCCTTTGGCAGTTTTTTTTACTATTAAAGTTTTCTTGTAAATTATGATATAATTTCTTTAGATTTCTTATTAAACTTTCAGGAGACTATTATGAACTTTAAAATGATATATAGTACTATTGCGATAATTCTAGGAATTTTTATAGCAAGTTTGTTTAACCCTGGTAATTTATATATATTATTTGGATTTATAATTTTATTTATATTTTTTTATTTAAGTAAAGAATTGATAAATATAAAAATATTTTTCATTATAGCGATACTTTTTTTACTTAGCATATATAGATATACGTCTGCTATTAATTACGAAAACAATTTAAAAAAATATGAAAATACAGCTATAAATGCAAATGTAATAATATTGCAAGAAATAAGCACAAAAGACAATATGACGAGCTATATAGCAGAATGCAGGGGCATCTTGACAGATAAAGGTATAGAGCACTGCAAAGAAAAACTTATTTATAAGGATTATAAAAAAACTAATTATAAGCCTGGAGATGCTATTGAAATAAGAGGTATCGTTGAAAAAATAATAGGAAAAAGAAATTTCGGCGATAAGGATTTTGCCCTCTATTATAAATCTAAGGGAATATATGAACAAATAGGCTCTTATAATAGCAAAAAGGTGGGGGTATTTAAAGATCATAAAATTTTCTTTTTTTATAGCGTTAGAAACAAAATTTCACATATTATCAATGATGCTTTGCCAAAAGATGAGGCAGCTTTTTTAAATGCAGTTATAATAGGGGATAAACATTATCTTAAGGAAGAAGTAAGAGATAGTTACATGAAAACAGGGCTAGCACATATCCTTTCTGTTTCAGGTCTTCATATAGGTTTTATTTTTTATCTTATAAATAGTGTCCTTATTCTTTTTAAACTTAAGACTGCTACTGCCAGTGTGCTATCCTCTTTTTTACTAGTATATTATGTTTTAATGATAGGTGCACCACTACCGGCTGTTAGGGCTCTAATTATGATGCTTGTGTTGATATGGGGTAAGCATTTAAAAAGAGATTATGATATAAAGGCTTCAACGTCTTTTGCCGCTTCAGTAATGCTTTTGTATAATCCTTTATTTATACATGACCAAGGGTTTATTATATCTTTTGCTTGTATATACTCCATTGCCTTCTTGTATGAAACAATATTTAAACTTTTAGGAAAAATTATAAGAATCCTACCTATAAGAAATGCCATAGCTCTATCTTTATCGGTACAAGTAGGTATAATGCCTATACTTATTTACTATTTTAATTATTTTTCTATTATCACTGTTTTTATTAATATTATAGTAGTGCCCTTAGTTTTTCTAGTTATTGCCATTGCTTTTATTGCAGTTTTAATATCCATAATAATACCACCTATGGGCGTATATGTGTTTTCTCTAGATTACTACTTTATAAGCATTTTATCAAAGATAATAAGTTTATCTGCCTCGTCTAATATATCTGGCCTATCTATACCATCTTTGCCTTTGTTCATATATTTTATTTATTACTTGTTTCTTATCATGCTCATTATTACAAGCAAAGATTTTTATTATTATTTGATCAAATATAAAAAGACATTTGTTGCAATTTTCCTATCATTTAGTATGCTTTTTTTTAGTTACAGATTTTTTAATAAAGATATAAAGCTTACTTTTTTAGATGTGGGACAAGGTGACAGTAGTCTTATTACTACTGTTAAAGGTAAAAAAATACTAATTGATGGAGGTGGTTCTTCTAGTGTAGCTAATTATTATTATGATGTAGGTGGTAAAATAACTGTGCCGGCCTTATTAAAACTTGGGGTTTGGAGCATAGATACCATAGTTGTAACTCATATACATGAAGACCATTTAGAAGGATTATTAAAAGTTATAGAAAACTTTAAAGTTGGGAAGGTGATTTTACCTGATACTCCGTATAAATCAGCTATAAGCAATAAATTTTTAATGTCCTGCAAAGAAAAGAGAATAGGAATATCTTATATAAAGGAAGGGGACAAGCTCTTTATAGATAAAGATACGGAAATTAACTTTGTTTTTCCAGAAAAAGAATTAATTAAAGGTTCAAATTCTGATGAAAATAATAATTCTATAGTAGCAAGGCTGATCTATAGAAACTTTAAAGTCCTATATACAGCTGACATTGAAAAAGAGGCAGAAAGCCGCTTAATAAATAAAGATATAAAAGCAGATGTGCTTAAGGTGGCCCATCATGGAAGCAAGACTTCATCTACAAGTGAGTTTATAAATAAAGTGGGGCCGAAAATATCAATTATATCCGTCGGGAAAAATAATTTTGGTCATCCTAATGACGAGGTTATAGAAAGACTTAAAAATATGTCTGATCTAGTTTTCAGAACAGATAAAAATGGGGCTATATCTTTGAAAACAAATGGTAAAAGGGTTATAATAAAGTCGGTTCGAGAGCCTGATAAAAAATAGATGTGGGCAGGTGATTATAATATATAAAAGCTTTATTAAAGAAATTAAATCAGGAATTTTAAAAAAGATATACTTATTGTATGGAAACGAAGATTATCTTTTAGATAGAGGCTTAAGGGAGCTAAAGGATCAGGTTGTTTCCGCTTTCGAAGAAATAAATTATGTATTTTTTGAAGGTAAGAATATAAGCGAGCCACAGTTCGAAAATGCTTGTGAAACATTAGCTTTTGGCTCTGAAAAAAAGCTTATCGTTTTAAAAGATTACCTGGGCCTTAAATCAAAACAAAAAAAGGACGGAAAAAAGGAAGTGGAGCTTGAAAAAGATAGTCCGAGTGATTATGACTTACTTGATATTAAAGATCTAAGCGATGATGTCTGCGTTTTATTTATTGTATATGGTGATATAGATAGGAGAAAAAAGATTTATAAAGATATTAATAAGCTGGGAAGTGTCTTTGCATTTAAAAAAATTAATAAAAAAGATTTAAAACGATGGATTGAAAGATTTTTCACTAATGAAGGTAAAGAAATAGGCAATAGGGAAATTGAATATCTAATACAAAGCATAGGATATTTAGATCCTAACAGTGCTATGAACTTATATCATGTCCAAAACGAAATGGAAAAAATATTATCTTACGCAGAAGAGGAAAAGAATATAAATATGAATCATATTAAGGCCTTAGTAACAGAACCTCTGGAAAATAACGTATTCAAGCTTATAGATGCTTGCATGGACGGTGAAATTCCAAAAGCTTTAAATATATATAGCGATTTACTTATGGAAGGTAAGTCTTCCTATTCAATTATTGGTTTAATCGCTTGGGGAATAAAGAATATTATAAAAATAAAAGAATTAAGTGAAGAAGGATTTGATATTAAAACAGCGGCAAAGAAACTAAGAATGAATGAGTTTGTAGCTATAAAAAATAGTAGTTATTGTCAACGAATAGATTTTGAAACATTAAATAAGGCCTTAGAAAAATGTATAAAGTATGAAGCAGAAATGAAAATGGGAAAAATTGCGGAAACCTTGGCCATAGAAATGCTACTAATTACTTTATTTTAATCAGTACATTATTTTTTGCGGTTTTTGTTAAGCAATTATTATTATAAGAAAAAATATACTTGCAAAAGAACTCTAGTAGGGGCGGTCTTTGACCGCTATTGTTAGGATGACCATAGGTACGCCCCTACACTATATTAGCAGGACTACTATTTATAGTGCTGCATTTAATTTTCTAGCAAGCCTTGATTTCTTTCTTGCAGCGGCGTTTTTGTGAATAGCACCTTTTGCAGTGGCTTTGTCAATCACCTTTGCTGCTTTTCTATATAAATCCTTTAATTCATCTGTGTTTTCAGCTTTTAGAGCATCTTCAAATCTTCTGATTGCAGTTTTTAAGGAGGAAATTACCATTTTATTTCTTCCAGTTTTAAATTCTGTAACTTTTATTCTCTTTAATGCGGACTTTATATTCGCCAAGATATTCACCTCCCTTAGTTTACAATTAACAAGTGGTATTTTATCACACTGTTTTATAAAATGCAATAGCTGGGTTGGTATTGTACGGTTTTTATAAATTGCAACATTAATTGACGGTAAAATTATGGTAAAAGTGTATAATGC
>CAYMVQ010000015.1:0-40562 GCA_964394355.1 uncultured Clostridiaceae bacterium | reverse complement strand
AGAACTAAGAGCTAAGAGCTAAGAACTAAGAGCTAAGAGCTAAGAGCTAAGAGCTAAGATACTATATAATATAAGTAAGCTAATAGAAAGGCAGATAGATATGGAATGGGACGGCAAAAGATATCACAGCTTAAACTATTTTTTAAGAAAAAGATTTGGTGAGAAGGTTTTTAAAATTTCCCTTGATGCGGGATATACTTGTCCTAATAGAGACGGTACTTTATCTAGCGATGGTTGCATATTTTGCAGTCCAAGGGGCTCTGGTGATTTTACCTTTGCCTGTGATGATATAAGTCAACAATTTGATAAGACAAAAGCTATGATGAAGAAAAAATGGAGAAAAGGCAAGTATATTGCTTATTTTCAAGCATTTACAAATACCTATGCACCGATTAATGAACTACGGGAAAAATATTACTCTATAATGGATAAGGAAAATCTCGTAGGAATCGCTATTGCAACAAGACCGGATTGTATTCCTGAAGATGTTTTGGAACTTTTATCTGAAATTAATAAAAAGACATACCTATGGGTTGAGTTAGGACTTCAAACTACAAAAAAAGAAACTATGAAACTAATAAATACCGGCTATACATTGAATTCATATATAGAATCAGTAGCTAAGTTAAAAGATGCCGGTATAGACACTGTTACCCATTGTATTTTAGGCTTGCCCGGTGAAAATCATAAAGATATGCTAAAAACCATTGATTTTATAGGAAAAACTGCTACTCAAGGAATTAAGCTTCACCTACTTCACCTATTAAAAGATACGCCTATGCTCAAACTATATAAGGAGGGAAAGTTGACATTATTGAAAAAAGAAGAATACGTGGATTTAATTGTGGATTGTGTCGAAAGACTACCGGAAGGCATGGTAATTCATAGACTTACAGGTGACGGTCCTAGAAACACGTTGATTGAACCTAAATGGAGTATTAATAAATGGGAAGTCCTAAATGCCATTGATAAAAGATTTATTGAAAGGAATACTTGGCAAGGGAAATTTTCATCTGTTTAAGATAAAGACCCCGGCTACAATAGCGGATATTCCCAAAACTTTATTTATTGTTATTGATTCATTAAAAAAAACAGCGGAGCCAATTCCTACAATCACGTAGCTTAAGCTAACCATTGGGTATGCATAGCTTAGTTCTGCTTTTGTCAAAACCTTTATCCATAAAAGAAAACTTAGACCAAAGAATATAATTCCTATCAATAATTGAGGAATTTTCATTATTGCTAAAAGATTTTGAAAAAGATCTTGGAATGATAAGTTAAAATCAACTAGCTTATTAGCACCCGCTTTTAACAATATTTGTCCTATAGCCCCTAAGCTAACAGATACCAAAATCATAGAAATATGATTCAATGAATTCTCTCCTTCGTCCTAAATCTATTGTATTTCAGGCCTAATCTAAAATAGCCCTTTATTGTTTTTATAGCTTTCATTTTACTAGGTGTTTCTTTCAAATCATATTCGAGAACTAAAGGATATTCCTCTATATTGGCCCCTAGGAGATTGGCCTTGATTATCAACTCTATCATACATTCGAAGCCTTTGGCTTGTATTAAATCCTTTCCATAAAAGCTTGCCATTTCTTTTAAAAACCCAACATTATAAGCTCGGTAACCGCATGAATAGTCTTTAACATCTTTTATATTAAAAAAAATATTGGCAAATGTAGAGGCCCCTCTGCTTAAAAGTTTCCTATAACTACTTAAACCAACTTCATCCCCGCCTTCTGTAAATCTAGAAGCAATAATAACATCAGAGTTTTTTAAAATAAGTTTATCTACCATGGCCGGAATAATATTAGGATTATGGGTATTATCTGCATCCAGTGTGATGATAATGTCATCAGGTCCAAGATTATTTACACCATAGTCAATAATTGTTCTCATACCTTGAGCCAGGCCTAAATTTTTAAAATGATTAACATATTTTATATAATCATATTTTTTAGCATAATCCTTTAAATAATATTCCGTGTCATCATTACTTCCATCGTTTACTATAAACACTTCTAAATCTTCTTTAATATTTTCTTTTATTGAATTAATTTTCTCCAATAGTTTTGCTATACTTTTACTTTCATTATAAGTTGGCAGTCCTATTGTAATCATAAGATCAGTCCTTCCAATAGTCTACAATAAATGGTATTATTATCTTTATAAGTTATAACAACTATTATTAATATTATTTGCAAAGCAGGGTGATTTAATGAGCAATATTGATATAGAAGAAAGCATAATAAGGAGAAATAGAATACCTATACTAATATATTCTACTGACTGGATACGGTTTTTTTCCAATTATAGATCCAGGGCTATGGAAAAAACCATAAGCAGATTGGAAAACTTATTGTCCAAGGAAAAGGAACTGGAAGCCGAATTAAGGGATGTTGAAAAGAAAAAAAGGATACTTATGAGTAAAATACTACATTTATCAAATGAAATTAATGAAAATAGTGATAATATTGTTATCAACCAATTAGATAAAGCAAAAAAGGAAATACTGGCCATTAATGAGCGTATTCCAGTAATATTGGAAGAACTTGAGGATATTCCATTTGAAATAGATAAAGAAAATACAATTCTTCTCAAATACACTATAAAAAAAGCCTATGATATGATACATGAATATAAAAAAGAATCAGAAACTGCCCAAGATGAGATCAATAAACTAAGAGAAAGCTTAGGTAAATTAATACAGAGAAAAGTGGATTTGGAAGAGGATATTAGCAAGCTTTATTCATACCTACATGGAATTATGGGAGCAAGAGAGATGGAGAAACTTGATAAAGACTTTTTATAACTGTAATAGCCATGTCAATAGTCAATGAGAATGACATATAAAAACATATTAATTTATTCAATGAAAATGTCACCTAAGAAAAATAAACGCATTTATTCCACGGTCCTATTGACACTGGGACCCCGGCACCCTCTGGACACCCATTTATTAGGCGGAAATAGATTTATGATGACGCGGCGGATTTCCGCCAACGAGATTTTACCAGAGGGAGCTTCCCCTCGTAAAGGCCATTTTTAGCACCCCGATTTCAGATCAATTAGCTTGCAGTCTTCATGCAAGCAAAATACTTTCAGTATAAGCGGTACATTAGTATCACATACCGGGAGTAAAAACTGCCCAAAACAATCGGTATAAGTGAATCCTACCCCTTTATACCTATCACATTCTTTTTTGAATAATTTCACGACACAATCCTTGGCAGGATGCCCGCATTTATGAACAACACCATGAACTACTCCTCTGTTTTCAGGGACTAACTCACCGGGTTTGACAATGAAAGGATCAGACTCATAAATAAAGTCTGTCACTTAATATTACCTCCACATTTTGCTAATATATACTTATGCAATATAATTAATATTGATATAGTTAGGTCTTTTGCAACCTATATCTTTTCAAAGCAAATATATACATTGGTCGCCATGGAAACATTATTTAAAAAAATGGGTCTATAACAATGAGAGTGCAATAAATAATTTCGGAAAGGTGGGAATTTTTATGAAAGTTCCTAAAAGAGCAATTATAACAATTACAATAGTTGCTATTTTGATTTTTAGCATCGGGTGCATGCAAAACAGGGACGAAAATGGATCAACAAATGATTTGTCTTCTGTAGTCGGATATGTGATGGAGGGAATTGATGTTCCAGAAGAGGTACTAACTGCCGCAAAAACAAAGGTAGGGGAAATCTTTGAAATGGAGAGGGCAGATTTTCCCGATTATAATTACACCAATTGGAGGATAGAAAACCTAAAATATTCCTATTCTTATTTAGTGACCGGTGAGGATAAGGCCATAATATATTCTGATAATTATAAAGCAACAGGCGGGGTGAAAATCGAAATATATCAGATGAATTTTGAATTGCTAACTGAATCACCGAAGAATATTGTTTTTGCCGGGGGCATGTATATCACGGGGGACAATTGGGTTATGCCCGACTATCCGAACTCCCGGTTCCTTGCTTTTAGGCAGGATGAGGATAAATTGACATACTTGTTTACCATGATGGAAAACGACTGCAACCCGGGTGATGAAATTTTTACGGGGGATCTGCTCGATAGGCTTAAGGAAACACAGTAGGAATTTCAAAACCATTTCAAGAGCATAATATTATAAGTAATCCCATAAGGTTTTAGCCAAACAAGGCAGCAGAGTATATATTTTATGCAAAGCAACTGTATGGATATTTGCAATGATTTTTATTGTTGGGTAGGTGCAAGTATAAGTAATGGGAAAGAAAAATGCAGTTAATAAAAAGGTATCAGAGGCAGATAAACTTGATAGACTTGATAATGCCAATGAAAGGTTGTTAAGTTCCTCAAAAAACAGCATTGGTCTAATTTATGATCTATTAGAAAGCTCGGAAAAAGGAAAGACGGAAGAACAGGTTAAGTCCTCAAGAAGCTTATATGGGGACAATGCAGTGACCTATGACAAAGATAACACCTTATTAAAAAAACTTGCCGATGCATTTATAAACCCGTTTACTTTGATATTAATTGCCCTTGCAACAGTATCTGTTTTTACAGATATTATACTGGTTCAACCCCAGGAAAAGGATTTTACCACAGTGGTAATCATTTTAGCCATGGTGATGATATCAGGGTTACTGCGTTTTGTCCAGGAAATCAGAAGCGGTAAAGCAGCGGAAAAACTTATAGAGATGATAGAAACTACGGCTAACATAGAAAGAGTGGACACGGGAGCAGATGAAATTCCTTTAGATGAGATAGTAGTGGGGGATATTGTGCATTTATCAGCCGGAGATATGATTCCCGCAGATATTAGAATCATTAGAGCCAAGGATTTATTTATAAGCCAATCTGCCTTGACAGGTGAAAGCGGAGCAGTGGAAAAGACTTCTGAAATATCGGATGACAGCGGAGCGGCTTTGGAAAAAAACAACCTTGCCTTTATGGGCACCAATGTGCTTAGCGGATCCGCAAAGGGAATTGTTGTTTGTACCGGCAACGATACGATCTTTGGGGGAATTGCTCAAACTTTGAATAAAGAACCGACTGTAACGAGCTTTGAGAAAGGGGTTAACTCTGTATCCTGGGTTTTAATAAAATTTATGATGGTAATGGTTCCCGTTGTGTTTATCATTAATGGTATAACGAAAGGGGATTGGCTGAACGCCTTGCTATTTGCAATATCTATAGCTGTAGGTTTGACACCGGAAATGTTGCCCATGATTGTGACAGCCGGGTTGGCAAAAGGTGCTATAGCCATGTCAAAAGAAAAAGTTATTATAAAAAACCTAAACTCAATACAGAACTTAGGCGCGATAGATATGCTTTGTACCGATAAGACAGGAACACTTACAGAAGATAAGGTTAAACTGCAATACCATTTAGATATCAACGGTAATAGTGATACCAGGGTGCTGAGACATGGATTTTTAAACAGCTATTATCAAACAGGGCTTAAAAATTTAATTGATATTGCCATTATTGACAAAACCATGGAGCTGAAGGATACTGATAAAAACATAGGGCATAGGATTACAAGATATAAAAAAGCAGACGAAGTTCCTTTTGATTTTACCAGGAGGAGAATGAGTGTAGTTGTAGAAGACGAAACAGGAAAGACACAAATGATAACCAAAGGTGCGGTAGAGGAAATGCTTACCATATCAAATTATGTGGAGTATGACGGTAAGGTTGTTGAACTTACCGAAGAATTGAAAAGGTTTGTGCTTGACAAAGTAGGTGAACTAAACAACAGAGGAATGAGGGTAATAGCAGTTTCTCAAAAGACTAATCCTTCACCGGTAGGAGAGTTTTCTGTGGATGATGAAAATGATATGGTCTTGATTGGATATCTGGCATTTCTTGATCCACCCAAAGAAAGTGCTATATCGGCCATTGAAGCTTTAAAAGCCAGCGGCGTGGATGTAAAAGTTTTAACCGGAGATAACGAAGAAGTAACTAAAAGTGTTTGTAGGCAAATAGGCATTAAATTTGACAAGGTATACGTAAGTACGGATATTGATGGGCTTTCAGGTGAAGAACTGGGCAACCTGGCAGAAAAGGCAACTATTTTTGCTAAAATGTCACCTACACAAAAGACCAGAATTATAAATGCCTTGCAGGGCAAGGGTTATTCTGTTGGATATTTAGGCGATGGTATTAACGATGCCGGGGCCTTGGAGGCATCAGATGTTGGGATTTCTGTTAATAACGCGGTTGATATTGCGAAGGAATCAGCAGATGTAATTTTGTTAGAAAAAGATTTAATGGTACTTGAAAACGGCATCCTTGAAGGAAGAAAGACTTATGCCAATATAATTAAATATATAAAAATGACGGCATCTTCCAATTTCGGAAACGTATTTTCAGTCCTGGTAGCCAGTGCCTTTCTGCCTTTTTTACCAATGGCTTCTTTGCATTTAATTCTTTTAAATTTAATATATGATATTACCTGTATCGGAATTCCATGGGATAATGTGGATAAGGAATTTTTATATAAACCAAGAACATGGGATGCGGGCTCGGTTTCAAAATTCATGATATGGATAGGCCCGACCAGTTCTATATTTGATATTACTACATATGTTTTAATGTATTTTATTATTGCACCAATGTTTACAAACGGATTGTTATTTCATCAGCTTACGGATCCAAAAATGATTGCATTGTATATTGCTGTTTTTCAAGCGGGGTGGTTTGTGGAATCAATGTGGAGCCAAACCCTTGTAATACATATGATAAGAACACCAAAAATTCCATTTATCCAAAGCCGGGCTTCGATGCAGCTGTCCTTGCTCACTGTTACGGGTATAGCCTTGCTGACAATAATACCGTTTACTAATCTTGGCACATCTATTGGCCTCGCACCATTACCGGGAATTTATTTCTTGTATTTGGCTATTACCATAACGTTGTATATGTTGTTAGCCACAATTGTTAAAAATATATATGTAAAGAAATATAAAGAATTGCTTTAAATTAAAGGCAGAGGAGATGTTCTTTTTCGTTGAAACATGGGTTTTGAGAAACGTATTTTCACATTGATTAAAACATTTGCATATGATATATTGTTAGCAACTCTTTGCGCTGTATCACGCTTCTCAATCCGAAGCGACATCACCAGTACAAACTGAGCAGGCCGGGGTGATTACCCTGGAGCCGGGCCGCCTCACAAGCGGCAGCAGATGAATTTTGACACATCTGTGGGACAGTGACTGGTCCCATAGGTGTGTTTTTTATACCTTTAGGGAACCGGTGGCAGGGGGATATATGGAGGTATTGTTTATGAATAATAAAAGTAAAACTCAAATTGCCATGCGGGTTTCTTGGTACACCATCGTCATTAACGTCATATTGTCTGTCTATAAATTGGCGGCAGGCCTGATGGGGAATTCAATGGCAATGGTATCGGATGCAGTTCACTCGCTTTCTGATGTATTGAGCACTATTGTGGTTATGATTGGATTTCAATTTGCAAACAAAAAGGAAGACAAGGAACACCCTTACGGGCATGAACGCCTGGAATGTGTTGCTGCCATAATTTTATCCGGGCTACTGTTTGCTACCGGTATGGGCATCGGGTATGGAGGAATACGGACTATTTTTGCAGGTAATTACAACACTATTATCACTCCCGGCAAGATAGCTCTGGTTGCCGCCCTTGTATCTATTGTTGTGAAAGAGGCAATGTATTGGTATACAAGGGATGCGGCAATTAAAATTAATTCAAGCGCAATCATGGCGGCTGCCTGGCATCATCGCTCTGATGCCCTATCCTCGATAGGCAGCTTTGCAGGAATTCTTGGCGCTCGGATCAGATTTCCCGTTTTGGATTCGGTGGCCAGTTTGATAATTTGCGTTCTTATTGCCAAGGCATCAATTGACATCTTCATAGATTCTATAAATAAAATGATGGATAAGGCCTGTGATGATGATATTGAAGAACAAATCCGTCAGGTCATTTTGGAGCAGGAGAATGTATTAGGTATTGATAGGCTTAATACAAGGCTGTTTGGTGATAAAATCTATGTTGACGTTGAAATATGCATGGACGGATCTGTTCCGTTATATGTAAGCCATGACATTGCCCATAATGTCCATGATGCCGTAGAAGAAAATATAAAAAATGTAAAGCACTGCATGGTGCACGTTAACCCAAGCAATTTGGAGGATTGACCGGCTGGGGGAGCTCAAAAAGACCAAAAAGATAACTTGTCAAATCAAAATAAAAACCGGGGAAACAGGGCGGAAGATGATAAGCCGGGACTGAGATATCACTTAACCAAACATTCGGCGGTACAAATTCGATGGGTGAGGTAACTGTATCGGCCCAAGAGATTGAAGTTTCAGTACAGGAATATGATGAAAAAGGAAAACCCGCCAACAAAATATCGGATAGCTCCAAAGAAATAGATGAATCAGGTACAACGGCAGTATCGGGAGATGCGAAAGGAAACAATAACAAGTCGGATAATTCAAAAAATAATAAAACACCCAAACCAAAAGGCAGTTCCAATACGAACAGTGTGGGAACACCTAAAAACGGTAATAATAGCGGAAAGTCAAACGGTAAGTCCGGGGAACTGTCGAAAGAAAACCTTGAAAAAGGTGATGGGGATATTGATAATAATGAAAAAATTGGGCAAAAGGAAACTGATGGACCCCCACCCGAAAAAGAAACGGTACCGGTTGAAGATACTGATGAGAACGATATAACTGATTCTTCTCAGTCACAAAAAAATAGCAAACAGCCGGATAAGTCGGAAAGACAAGATAAGAGGCCTGCTGATAATAAAAAGGGTAATGGCGGAACTACAAATAATAAAGCAGACGATGAAAAAGGCGGGAAGGATGATGACCATAAAGGTGGTAATTCAGGTAGCGAGAGGGAGAATTCAGGCCCGACTTTATGAGACATATGCCGTATCTCCCCCTAAATCCTTTTGACATTAAATGTTACCTAATATATTTCAACATATTGCAAAATATTTCAATATGCCGCTCCTCATCTAAAATTATGCGGTTCAATATTTTTACAATATTATCATCACGGATGAATTCTGCTTGGCATTTGTATTTTTGGATTGCCGCCTCTTCTCCTTTAATAGAATTTACGATCAAACTACGAATTTCTCTCGGATATTGATTATACCCCGGAGTCCAATAAACCATCCTATTGTTGCATTTACTCCATAACCGCGGATCCGCCCCCATTTTAAAAGCGAGATCTGCAAACATGTCCATGTGATGCATTTCAACTATACTAATATCATGAAAGCATTTAGCAAATAAAGCATAAGTCGGATCAAGTATAACGCTATTATAAAAGTATAAACTTACAGCGGTCATTTCAGAGTTGCTGCCGCCTACATTGCTCAGCATTTCCAGAGCGTATCGACAATTCTTGCTTTCGGGTTTAATGGCGGGATAAGGTAGATTAACTGCAGCATTACAGTCAAAGCAATTGTTCATAATCGTTTTCTCCCTTCTGACAAGTCTATATTTCTAATTTATTTTATTCACACAGGCTATAATTTGTGATAGCTATAAAAAATATAGGACATGTAGATTTGGGAGGAGGGCTTAAAAGTAATATACACTATTTTGCTTTTCTTTTCCTTTTCCTTCTTTTGCTAATTAATATTATTATAAATACGATAAGTACGATAATTATAATGATTATCAGGTATAAGGTTAATGCAATTTTATTCGGACTTTTAATTTGTGCAATTATATTGTGGCTGGTATCTATAATTTTTCTGCCTTGGGGTATGCTGTAATACAATGGAACCCGGGGTAATCCATTCTTTAACTTCGTGGCCATAGTTGTAAACGATATGATCTTCGTAATTGGTAATGGGGCCCCGTTCTTGTCCTTTGGTACAATGGACAGTAGGCCGAAAGACTTGCTGCCTACAACTGATAGCATTTGTGCGGAGTAAAGCCCTGCTGCCACACGGTACAGTTCATCATCGTTTATTTTCTCTTGCAAACTATCAAAGTTTTGTAAATATAGTTTGAAATAATGTCCCCATAGAAAAATCCCCGGCATCATTCAGTAAAAGCTCCGGCTCCTTTTCCCGTTCGGCTTTAATAGCGCTGCTCAGACGTGAGAAACCCCCAAAGCTCACTAGCTTATTCCCGTCAGTTACATCCGTGGGATAAAAGTGGTCATGCATATCATGAGTGAAAAGGATAGTTATCGAGTTCTTAGGCTCGGCCATGCAAAGCCCAGAAAGGCCCATGGTAAAGATAATTATAAAAAACAAAAGAAATGGCATTGCCCTGTATTTATATTTTTTCACTGTTTCCCCCCCGCAAAATAAAATATTAAAAAAGTTGCTATACTTTAATGAATAATATGATCACTTCAACTTTTTTTTATAATAGCATTGATCAGATAGCATTTATAGATATCTTAGTAAAAATATATATGTTATGATAACCTAAACCGTCGTTAACCCGGTGCATTATAATCCAAAACACTGTAAGGCATATAAGCAAAAATTGTGGTTTTAGTCATGCATATCTTATATAATATATTTAATATTAAGCGGGGAGGCAATGATACATATGAAAAACCATAAGATTTTAACCCTAATACTGGTAATGACATTTATGTTGTTTCAAACTGTTCTCGCAGATAGCACCTTTGAGGCACAAGCATTGAATAACCTGGGGTTATTTCAAGGGGGAGACAGCGGTTATGAACTGGATAGGCCCCCTACCAGAGCTGAGGCAGCAGTTATGCTTGTTCGTTTGCTGGGCAAGGAAGACCAAGCCATAAAGGAAAAACAAGCACATCCCTTTAAGGATGTGCCACAATGGTCATCTCCTTATGTATCCTATATGTATAATAATAACCTCACAAAAGGCATATCAAAAATGGAATTCGGTTCAAATGACATGGTGGATTCAAGACAATATGTAACCTTTTTATTAAGGGCGTTGGGATACTCTGATAAAAACAATAAGGATTTCAGTTACGAATCTTCCCTTGACTTTGCATGGGACATGGGCGTATTGACAGGGCAGGAATATGACATGTTAAAAACAAAAGATTTTCTAAGGGATGATGTTGTATGGCTATCTTTTAGTGCACTATCATGTGTTCTGAGCAATAATACAAAGAGGCTGGCAAATAAACTAATCGAAGAGGGAGTCTTCACTAAGGAGAAAGTAGAAAACAATGGGATCAATACATTTGATAATTTTTATGTAATCGAAGATTATGGTCCAATTAACGGCATTCCATTTTTTGAAGATATAGAGTTAGGAATAGACCCCAACCATGGCGGAAAATATACGGCAATCGGAAAACATTTGAGATTTAAGATAAATAGGGATTCGCTACCCTCGTCTATGAGGAATTATGTCAAAGTAACACGGACAGAGATTTACGGAACAATAGATACAGAAACAATCAGCAATGCAATTTCCAAGGAACAAAAATCACCTTTTGGATTTTCAGATGAATCAAGATATGAACATGATAAAGATGGCAATGTGCTTATATACGGTTCTCGTGGTAATGTACTGTTATTCATTATTGCGGATCAGTCAAGTAAACCCATAGGATATACAGTAGTAAAATTTCTGGGCTTTAAAGAAGTAGAGGAATATCAGGACGTGACCTATCGATACGAAAAAATTAATGCAGGTGACATTAACGGTGTGAAATATTTTGGAGATTTTCAGATATTAAAAAACGGTTCTGTTATGCAAATCAGAGTAAACCAAAAAAATTTGCCTGATAACCTAAAGGATTTTAAGCTTACCCGTTTGCAGAGCTATGGTAATGTAAATGATATCAATGAACGGTTAAAGGAAGGCGGCATAAAAGACGATATTGCCGAACCCATAACCGGTGACTACAATGATTATTCCTTTGAAAACAATTTGACGGGCAGCTCTTTTATCATGGATCAGGCCTCGCTGTTCAAAATAGGTGACAAAGATGGCAATGCCTTGGGGTATTGTATTTTGAAGGAGTTAATAAAATCCAAAATAGTCCGTTAAATTTTGGTCATATGTTTCTTTACAAAGGGTGCAGAAAACTGCTATATATAAGGGAAGGCAAACGATGAAATTATAAAAATAATCAGAGAATTTATTAAAAACCACAATATGAGCATCTACGATGAGGCTACCGGTGAAGGTTTAATCAAGCATATCATGATTAGAACCGGGTTTAAAACAAGTGAAATAATGGTATGTGTGGTTATAAACGGGGATGATAAGCCTTATATCAAAGAATTGGCAGAAGTTCTAAGAACCAAAGTTGATGGACTAAAATCTTTTACTCTAAGTATTAACAAGAAAAAAACTAATGTGGTATTGGGTATGGAAAATAAAATTATCTATGTAGATGGATTTTTCTATGATTATATAGGCAGGTTCAAATTCAAAATATCACCCCGGTCTTTTTTCCGGATAAACCCGGTTATGACTGAGCTGCTTTACCAGAAAGCATTGGAATTTGCGGGACTTAGCGAAGGCGAAACAGTTATAGATGCATTGCGGTATAGGTACAATATCACTATTCTTGAGTTAAAAGGCTAAAATAGTTTGATTGATAACCCTAAGTCTGGTAATTTCCTTTTGTGTCATATTAAATATTTCCTTTCTCATAAGTGACATTTTATCAGAATAATTTCAATATGACATTATCATAGAATAATAATATATAACTGCAATAGCCATTGACAACGATGAAATTATACGATAAAATCACATACAATATTAGAAAATGCGAGGAAAGGGAATAGTAAATATTATCAAGTCTTAAAGAGAACCATAATAAGGTGAAAAATGGTAGATTGGTAATATTGAACTCACCCCGGAGCTGCTGCCTGAAATCACAGTAAGGTAAGACGATTCCCTTCGTTATAGGGACCTTTAAGAGGGCTGAATTATGGCCAATTTGAGTGGTACCGCGGGTTATCCCCGTCTCTTTGAGACGGGGTTTTATTATTTAAATTAGGAAGTGATTATATGTACAATGTAGAAGTAGATAGAAAATGGCAAAAGAAATGGGAAGATACAAAACTTTATAGCTTTAACCCTAATAATGTTGACAAAAAACTGTATTGTTTGGAGATGTTTTCATATCCTTCAGCGGCAAATCTTCATGTAGGCCATTGGTATAATTTTGGACCTACGGATTCTTGGGCTAGATTTAAAAAAATGCAAGGCTATGAAGTTTTCCAGCCTATGGGCTTTGATGCCTTTGGTTTACCTGCTGAGAACTATGCAATAAAGACGGGAATACACCCTCATGATTCTACTATGAAAAGTATAGAATCCATGGAAAAACAATTAAAAGAAATAGGAGCCATGTTTGATTGGGATTATGAAGTCATCACCAGCACTCCTGATTATTATAAATGGACCCAGTGGATATTCTTAAAGCTATTTGAAAAGGGCCTTGCCTATAGAAAAGAAGCACCGGTAAACTGGTGCCCCAGTTGTCATACAGTATTGGCTAATGAACAGGTTATAGAGAATTTTTGCGAAAGATGCGAATCCGAAGTAGTAAAGAAAAACTTGACTCAATGGTTTTTTAGAATTACGGATTATGCAGAAGAACTTCTGGAAAAACTTAATGATTTGGATTGGCCTGAAAGGACGAAAAAAATACAAACCAACTGGATAGGAAAATCCGAAGGAGCAGAAATAGAGTTCCAGATTGAAAATTCCGACTTGAGCTTTAAAGTATTTACGACAAGAGCTGATACTTTATATGGTATAACTTATATGGTTTTGGCTCCGGAAAGTGAAATCGTAGACAAAATAACCACAGACGAATGTCGCAATAAGGTAGAAGAATATAAGAAATGGGCAGCCAAGCAAAGTGAAATAGATAGGATGTCAACTGTAAAAGAGAAAACCGGGGTATTTACGGGTGCCTACTGTTTTCATCCACTAACGGGAGAACGCTTGCCTATATGGATTTCCGATTATGTTTTGGCTACTTACGGCACCGGTTGCGTTATGGCAGTTCCTGCGCATGATGAAAGAGATTATGAATTTGCAGAAAAATTCGATCTTCCTATAGTCAGGGTTATTGATAGTAAAGATGGCAGTGAAGCCCCACTTCCCTATGTGGATTATGGAGTTTTGGTAAATAGCGAAAAATTTGATTCTATGAAATCAAAAGATGCTATGATAAAAATTGTTGAAGAATTAAGTAAAAATAATAAAGGTGAATTAAAAATTAACTATAGATTGAGGGATTGGCTGGTTTCAAGACAGAGATATTGGGGCTCTCCCATACCAATTATTTATTGCGATAAATGCGGGACACTTCCTGTACCAGAAGAAGATTTGCCGGTTTTGCTTCCTTATGATGTAGAATTTACTCCCGATGGCGAATCGCCTCTTAGAAAATCAGCAGAATTTATTAATACAAAATGTCCCAAATGTGGCGGACCGGCACAAAGAGATGCGGATACATTGGATACTTTTGTATGTTCTTCTTGGTATTTTTTAAGATATGCGGATAATAAAAATGATAAGGAAGCCTGGAATAAAGAGTGGATAAATAAAATGTTACCCGTAGATAAATATGTGGGTGGAGCAGAGCATGCAGCTATGCATTTATTATATGCCAGGTTTTTTGTTAAAGCTCTAAGAGATTTAGGATATTTGGACTTCGATGAACCGTTTTTGTCCTTAAGACATCAAGGAGTCATTTTAGGCTCCGATGGAAATAAAATGAGCAAGTCAAAAGGCAATGTTATATCTCCCGACAGTTATATTAATGAATTTGGCTCTGATGTATTTAGATTGTATTTAATGTTTGGTTTTGCTTACGAAGAAGGCGGACCCTGGAATGACGATAGTATAAAAGCAATAGCTAGGTTTTTAAATAGGGTTGAAAGAATCGGAGAAAAAATAATAGATTTAAGAGTAAATAATGAAAAAAGCAATATAGATGCCAGTGAAAAGGATTTAAACTATGAAAGAAATAGGGTTATTAAGGAGGTTACTGAAGATACTGAGGAATTCCATTTTAATACAGCTATAGCAAGAATGATGGAGCTTTTAAACGCCTTATATAAATATGATGGAGATGTAAAAGTAAAGAATACGGTATTTATGGAGGAAGTTTTTGCAGATTTAATCAGGCTTTTAGCACCCTTTGCCCCGCATTTTACTGAAGAAATTTGGGATACAATGGGTTATGAATATTCGATATTTAATCAAGAATGGCCAAAATGGGATCCTAAAGCACTTATAAAAGACGAAGTAGAAATCGCAGTTCAGATAAACGGTAAAGTCAGATCAAGACTTATGGTAGCTACAAACGCTGATAATAAAGAAATAGAAGAGACAACCCTAGCCAAGGATGAGGTAAAAGATTTAATAGAGGGCAAGGATATAATAAAGATAATAGTGGTAAAGGGAAGATTAGTCAATATAGTAGTAAAATAAGAAACAAGCCATGGCTTGTTTCTTATTTATGTACCGTCGATATCTTACCTATGTCGTATAAAAGCGGCATATGCTTATAGAAATGAAGTGATTATTTGCTTAGCAATATTTTCTTTAGGAAGGAAATATATAAGCAATGTAGAATAATACTAACAGGCCTTATTATTAACTTAGGAGGGTCAAAATGATTTTTGGCGTTGGCACGGATATTATTGAAATAAGTAGAATAAAAAAAGTCATAGATAAGCATCCCGGCTTTGTAAATAGGCTATTTAGCGAAGAAGAAAAGGAATATTATGAATATAAACAATGGAATCCCCAAAATATTGCCGGTGGATTTTCAGCCAAAGAAGCTGTTTTTAAAGCTATGGGTACGGGACTTCATAAATTTAAGTGGAAAGAAATTGAGATAATAAGAGACGAAAAAGGCAAACCCTTTGTTAAACTTAATGGCAAAGTAAAAGAATTTGCAGATAGTAATTATATTGGTCTTATTCATATTAGCGTAACTCATTGCAAAGAGTATGCCGCAGCTACTGCTGTGGCAGAAGTTTCACTTGAAAAGAGGTGGATGGATATTGAGAGTATGCTCATCACAACAAATGAGGGCTTCAGACGAAATATCCATTAAGGAACTTTTAATACCCGGAATAGTTTTAATGGAAAATGCGGCTACTGGCATTATAAATGAAATAAAAAAAGAAATAGATAAAAACAGGCTTCCCCTAAAAGGAAATGCCCTTATACTATCTGGTACAGGGAATAACGGGGGAGATGGTTTTGCAGTAGCAAGGCATTTAAAGAGGATGGAATGGCATGTAAGTATAATCATTATTGGAGATTATAAGAAAATCTCCGCTGATGCTTTTACTAATTTAGAAATAATAGAAAAGCTAGGAATAACAATAAAACGTAATTTTATAGAAGGAAAAAGCAAATTAATATTAGATAATGGTATAGACTTAATAATTGACAGTATTTTGGGAACCGGTTTTAAAGGTGAATTAAGACCGGATATTAAGTCCATTATTGATTCAGCTAATAAAAGCAATGCCTTTATAATTTCTGTAGATATACCCACCGGCTTAAACCCTGATACGGGATTTGCTACAAATCCTTGTATAAAGGCGGACAAAACCGTTGCATTAGGATTGGCAAAAATAGGCCAATTAATAAATGATGGGCCTTTTTATTGCGGGGAACTTGTTGTAGAAGGTTTGACGATACCAAATGAAGTTTACGATAAAGTGGGAATTAAAAAATACTTAACAAAAAGGGACTTTCTAAAAAAACATATAAAGATAAGGCCGGATAATACCCATAAGGGCAGCTATGGAAAAGTACTTGCAATAGCCGGTTCCCGGGGAATGGCCGGTGCAGCATTGTTGGCTGCTGGAGCCTCATTAAGATCAGGAGCTGGAATCGTAAGACTTGCAGTACCCAAAGGCATATTGAATATTGTAAGTGGTAAGGTTCCAGAGTTAATAACAAAAGGGCTTTTTGAAGACGAAAATGGATGTATAACTATTGAAAGTCTAGATGAAATTTTAGAGGAATCTGATAGTGCCTCATCAATTATGGTGGGACCTGGATTAGGAATTAGCGATGGCATTTATGAAATAATATCTAGACTAATAAAGAAATGCAAAACTCCGTTGATAATTGATGCTGATGGGTTAAATGCAATAGCAAAAAAACCTTCAGTATTGCTTGAGAAGAATTGCGAAATCCTTATAACACCCCACCCAGGTGAAATGGCCCGTCTGATGGGCTTAAATATTTCTGACATACAAAAAGACAGAATAGGACATGCTGAAAGATTTGCAAAAACCTACAAGGTGATTGTAGTATTAAAGGGCTATAGAACTATTATAGCAACACCTTTAGGGGAGACCTGGATTAACCCCACAGGCAATCCAGGAATGGCTACTGCAGGTTCCGGTGATGTATTGACCGGAATTATAGCATCATTAATAGCCCAGGGATTAGATATCCATATTGCAGCAATATGCGCTACTTATATACATGGGGCTTCCGGTGATTATGCCCAGGACAAATTGGGGCAATTAGGAATGACTGCTGCGGATATAATTAAATTTATTCCCTATATCCTTAAAGATATAGTAAATATACAAAGAAAACCGGAGATATCCGAAAAAATAATTCATAAATATATGGGAGGTCCTGAAGATGTGCAATCTAAATCAAATTAGACCGGTTTGGGCTGAGATAGACTTGGACAAGTTGGCTCACAATATGCGGGAAATCAGAAGGCTGACGGATAAAAAAGCTCTTATTACTGCTGTAATAAAGGCAGATGGTTACGGGCACGGTGCAAAATATATCGCTAAGACTTTGAAAGAAAATGGTGCGGATAGATTTGCCGTAGCAATTCTAGATGAAGCCTTAGAGCTAAGAAAATTTGGGATAAAAGAAGAAATTTTAATTATGGGTTATACTCAGCCGGAAAAGGCAAAAGATTTAGTAGAAAATGAATTAGAGCAGGCAGTTTATTCTTACGAGCTGGCCAAGGCAATTTCCCATAAGGCCGTTGAATTGAATAAAATGGCGAGAATCCATATAAAGGTAGATACGGGAATGGGCAGAATAGGTTTAAGGATTGATGATGAGGCTGTTGATTTAATAAAAAAAATATCCCAACTACCAAATATAATAATTGAAGGACTTTTTACTCACTTTGCCATTGCGGATGAAGTGGATAAGAGCTACACTTATAAACAATTTGAAAAGCTTAATTGGATATTTAAAAGACTAGATGAAGAAGGAGTAAAGATAAATATTAAACATTGTGCCAACAGTGCTACGATTATAGATTTACCAGATATGCACTTAGACATGGTTAGAGCAGGTATAATACTATACGGATTAGCACCTTCATTTGATGTTTTTCTTGACAGGATTGATTTAAAACAGGTTATGTCACTAAAAGCTCGTATAAGTCATGTTAAAGAGATTGAAGAGGATGAAAGTGTTAGCTATGGCAGAAAATTTATTGCAAAAAAGAAATCAAAAATAGCCTCCCTACCTTTAGGATATGCAGATGGCTATACAAGAATGTTGTCAAGTAAAGCAGAAGCCCTAGTAAATGGTGTTAGGGTTCCGGTTGTAGGTAGAATTTGTATGGACCAGTGTATGATAGATGTGACGGAAATCGAGAATGTGAATGTAGGCGATGAGGTAGTATTATTTGGTAAGCAAAAAGATTCCTTTATATCCATTGATGAGATAGCAGATAAGCTTGGTACGATAAACTATGAGGTTGTTTGTATGATTTCAAAAAGAGTGCCAAGGGTTTATACCAAGAATGGAGATATAGTATATACTGCAAACTACATATATCCTAATGAATAGGCTATAAACATTTACTTATTGTAATCCTAGCAAATATAATAATTTACCTTTAGAAGATTATATCGCTATTTCGATTAGCTGTAAACTGTAATTCCTTGTGGGGCAAGGGGATTGTCAATTATTATGCATAGCATTAATGTAAAAGCTGGTATATAATAGTGTATATGTGGATAGCATAAATTCATAGGTTATTGTTATGGACGAATAATTGTTTTATATAGTTCATACATTTAAATATAAGATAAAAGAAACACCGGAGGTGCTAGTGTGGCAGAATGTAAAAAGATTATTATAAGCTTACCGGGTAGCCTTTTAGAAGAAATGGACGATTTAGTTTGTATGGAACAATGTGACAGGAGTGAATTTGTGAGTAAAGCCATGAAATACTACATGAAAGAAATCAAAAAAGTTAAATTTGTAGAAAGTATGAAAAAAGGCTATTTGGAAATGACACATATAAATGTGACATTAGCGGAAATAGGACTTACTGCAGACCAAGAATGTATATGCAATTATGAATCAAGGCTTGCGGAGCGTGAGTAATGTGATTATTAAAAGAGGAGATATGTTTTATGCTGATTTAAGTCCCGTTGTCGGTTCTGAACAAGGCGGCATAAGGCCAGTTCTTGTAGTGCAAAATGATATTGGAAATAAATATAGCCCTACTGTTATAATAGCAGCTATTACTTCCCAAATAAACAAAGCCAAGCTTCCTACTCATATTGAAATAAGCGCTAAAGAGTACGGACTTGCAAAGGATTCTGTAATTTTATTGGAGCAGATTCGAACAATTGATAAGAAAAGACTTAAGGAAAAAATAGGTAACCTTTCAGAAGATCTTATGAAAAAGGTTGATGAAAGTATTCAAATAAGCTTTGGAATCGCTGAGTATAGTATATAAAAAAGGGCAAAGCCCTTTTTTATATAATTTAAGTATGGAATTTAAGATCTAGCCTAAATTAATAATAAAGCTAGGACTTGGTCTAGTCTTGCATATAGTTAAAATGTTTATCCAACATTTCTAAGCGCTTTTCAAACCAAGTTAGGATTTGAGATGTGCTGGTTTCATCAAGGGAAGGCCGTTTATCTTTTTCCCATCTAATTCTTTCAGCTTCCCACATTTCCTTTGGAATTTTTTTCGTAATATCTGCTGCTAATTCATACAAGCCCTGCACACTAACTATATTTTCGTCTCTTAACTGAGCATATCGTTCTTCAACTTCCGTTTTAAACGCATTATAGGTCTTATGCCATGGCTTTTGAGTAACATCCTCTTTACCATAGCTTATCCATAGCACCGTTTCTCTATTTTCTCTCAAACCACTTCCATCAAAGCCCATTCCAAATGTAGTATCTTTATCCCAAGGAAGCATATACCACTTTTCCAAATCATAGGTTACCATTTCAATATCTTGGGCTACGGCATCCCAGTCATATATAATTTCTATAAAAAGCAGTGTGTCAATCATATTCATTTTATCTAAATGTTTATCAAAATTCTTTTCGAAGTTTTCCTGCGTACCATTGATTAATGCGCCAAGTGCGTCTATTGCAGCTTTATGCTCCTCAGTAAAATCTTCGTTTTTAGGGAGATATCCATCAATCCACTCACCAATTCCTTTTGATGAAAATTTTTCCCAGGTTTTTGTATCCACATAACCTCCCCGAGCATCAAACTCCATATAAACATGTTTTGGATTATTTTTATCAATATTAAAATTTCGAGGATCATGGCCTAAAAGTAGCATTGATATACCATAATGTTCATCATTTACTTTTATAACTGAAGGATGGGATTTGGGAAATCCTTGTGCGCCAGTTTGAACACCTTCAAACATATTGTTCTTTCCAAACCATGCATTATCCACTTCATATTGGGGGAAGGTCTTTCTGCTTTTAACCATGGCTTCCCATAACCTATATGATAATCCATTACGTAGCATTGTAGGGTCTATCCACTCGGCCTTGGCAATCCACTTATCTGAAGCAATGGAATCACCTATTTTTAATCTTAGTCTTTCCGTTCGTTCTTTATCGGAATAGAATTTTAAGGTCCAATTCTTTTTAGGCCATATGGCAGTAGATGTACCTTGCACCTTGATTTTGCCATATGTATCTAAAGTAGCACCGCCAGCAGTAAGAGTTAACATAACCGGCAGGTCTCCTTCATCTTTGGATGTGGGGAGGGGCTTCCCCAATGTATCTATTTTTACTTCTACTATACTATTGGGCTCAGGAAAAATAACGATATTATCATATGTGATTAAACCGTTATTTCCTCCTTCCACAACAGTGCAAGATGTTAATAATAGTAATAATAAAAGTAGGCACAAATATGTACTATATTTTTTCATGACTATTTCCCTCCTGATTTTTGTTTGTAATCACTATATTGATAGATTACAATAAATTTAGCTCTTATGCAAATTTGTTGTTTAGGTGTAATAATCTACTTTTAGAAGATTATATCAGTTAATTTGGCAAGGTGCTTACTATGATGCAAGGGTGGATTTGGGAAGTATAAAGAAGGATTTTGTTTTAAATTGGCGAATAATTATTTAAAAGGACTGATTGGAGGAAGCTGTAATGAAAAGAAATAGTAAATTTAAAATATCAATGGTTTTAATCGTAATCATAATAATAGCAATTTCTGCATTTATATTCGGCATAGCAGATGGTTTTGAGCCAGGCTCCGAAGGGGATCCTATTGTAACACTTAGTTTTGTTGATAAAAAATTTGAACAATTAAAATATTACATTGACTCAAGCCTCAGAACAAGCCAAAGTGATATTGATAGTTTAATTATTGAATTGGAAAAGAAAGATAAAGAAATAGAAAAGTTAATAAAAAAAGTTGAAGACTCCCTAACATTTGAAGTTGTGGAATTAAAAAAGGGACAAATATTACTGGCAAATGAAGGAGCAGAATTAATAATCAGATCTGGGAATACCACAGCAGTATATGGGGAAAAGGGAGGCTTATCGGATATTACATCAGCCAAAGACTTAAAAAGCGGCGAATCAATAAAAAATAATCATATGCTTATAGCATCCAGGGGTGATGGTAGGGGAGTGAAAGCTGAAACAATAGTATTTTTAATTATTAAAGGCGGCTATAGCTTAAAATAAAGACTGAACAAAGGGGTAACTAATGAGTGTATTAAAAAAAAGAGAAAGCATTTTAAGTGGGAATCTTTACGAAGTGATTATTTCTTTATCTTTGCCCATTATGCTGAATAATCTTATTCAAACTTTGTATAATTTGGCGGATGGAATATGGGTTAGTAGAATAAGTTCTATACATTTTGCAGCCACGGCTTTTGTTTTTCCCGTGGCATTTCTATTTATTTCCATAGGCATAGGTATTTCCATTGCCGGTACATCATTGATAGCACAGTTAATAGGTGTGTCAGATTATAAGCGGGCCCAAGAATATGCCACGCAGATAACAATCGTTTCTTTGATTCTATCTATAGCTTTTACAATCTTGGGATATTTACTAACTCCCTATGTAATAAGATTAATGGGTGCAAAAGGGTTACTGGCGGAATATAGTATTATTTATTTAAAGATAACGTTTCTAGATTTGCCCTTTACTTTTATGTTTTTTGTTTTCAATGCCATAATGAATGCCCAAGGCAATACAATTACTCCAACAATACTAAGCGGAATATCTGCAATTCTTAATGTTATATTGGATCCTGTATTTATATTTACATTTAAAATGGGTATTGCGGGTGCAGCAGTGGCTACACTTATTTCGAAGGCTATACTTACCCTAGCAGCATTTTATATATTGTTAACATCGGCAGATTATATAAAGCCCAAGCTTGAGAATTTTGTGTTTAAAAAAAATATTATAAAAAAAATCTTTAAAATAGCTTTACCTTCATCAATAGGCCAATCTGGCGCAGCAGTCGGCTTTATAGTTTTAAATAGCTTTATTGCTTCTTATGGAGCGGCAACCATGGCAGCTTTCGGCATGGTCAACAGAATTACTTCATTAATCATGGAACCTGGTAAGGGAGTGGGGGCAGCACTTACATCAATAGTGGGGCAAAATATTGGTTCAAATCAGTTAAAAAGAGCCAAAGAAGCTTTCGCAAAATCCTTAAGACTGGTATTTGCCTTTACCATAGCAGGTAGCATAATATTATTATGGAAAAACAGAGTAGTTATAAATTTTTTTATGCAATCAAAAGATGATATAAATGTAATTTCACAAGGTATTACCTATTTAAACTATATACTTATTTCTACACCCCTTATGGGGGTCTTTAGTGTGTTACAAGGTTTTTTTAATGGTTCAGGTTATACGAAATATTCAATGTCCATGGAAGTCGGGAGACTATGGTTTATAAGGTTGCCAATGATATTATTTTTCAAGCACTTTACTGAAATAGGCCCTAGCGGAATATGGTTTTCCATGAGTTTTAGTAACTTGATTATATGTATTTATGGATATTTATTATATAGAAAAGGTTCTTGGGGAATAAGTAATATATAAGAAGCTCCCAACTTATTGGAAGTATAAAGTTACTGTATACATAAGCAAAGAATACAATAGAAAATCTAAAAAATAGATTGAATAGAAGCAGTATATATAAGATAATAGAAAAATGGAGGTGTCTATATGAAAATAATAGATGAAAAAGGAAAGCTATTTGGACTTATAAATATAATAGATTTGTTTATAAGTATTATTTTAATTGCATTAGTAGGCTTCGGTGCATATAAAGTTTTTAGAGTAAACCCTACAGTTGTCGTTAATACGGAGAAGATTACCATGGTCTATTTTATCCAAGAGGTTAGGGATGTTACATATAATGCTATAGAAGTGGGGGAAATAGCCAAGGACTATGATAAAAATACAGTGTATGGAAAGATTGTTAAAAAAGAAGCTTTACCAGCTAAAAAAATGGCGGAAACCGCAGATGGAAGATTTGTAGAGGCTGAAATCCCCGACAGATTTGATGTAAAAGTCTATATTGAGGGAGATGCGGTTATCAGTAAATCCGGTGTATATATGGGAACTCAGGAAATAAGAATTGGTTTTACCACCTCAATTAAAGGCAGGAAATTCGCAACAAGAGGTTTCATATATGACATTATAATTGATGATGAATAAGAGGTTTTGATTATGATAAATGAAAGCAAAATAATTTCTTTTATAATTAACTTTGGGGACGAACTTGAGAACGCCTTTAGACACTCAGTATTCTTAAAACTATGCCGAAGAATTGTAATGATTTGGAATAATAGTGCTTTTGGTAAGATTATTTCCGGTTTTTTTGATTTAGAAGTTTATAAAAATTCTATATTTTATAAATTAATTAACTCGGCATTTATGGCATTAATAAAAATAACAGTTAAGAAAATCCCCCTCAAAGTAGCCAATGAAAATAGTAGGTATATCAGTATTATAAGAAATATTTTTTCTAAAATAAGTTTTAGTAAAGAAATGAGAATTAAAAATATCTTGAAAAACAGTTTTTTTATAAACTCCATTTATGAGTTTTGGCTAAGTGTTGATTAGGAGGTAGTACAATGGCTATTGCTATAAAAATATTAGGGAGTATTGTTATTTCTTCCATAATAATAAAAAGCCCGCTTTGGGGTTTATATACCTTGATTATGGCACTTCCTTTTTTGCCAAATGAGGCTACACTTATTGTAACTGCAATAGTTGTTTTTTCTTTTATTGTTAAAACTATTATCACAAAGGACCTAGATTTTGTAGCAGATCCCACATGGCTACCATTATTGTCTTTTATTTTTGTCCAAATAGTGACTACTATTATTTCTGTTTCCTTTTTTTTAAGCTTGCAAAACCTTATAGTAAGCCTTATAAGCATGGCCCTATACTTTGTGATTATTAATACATTAAAAACCAAGGAAGATTTAGATAAAGTAATAAAAGTCTTTATTATTACTGCATTTATCATATCTTTATATGGCATTTCTCAATATTTTACACTAGGAACAACAAGCAAGTCTTGGGTTGATATCGAGTTGAATCCGGATTTAAAAACAAGAGTAGTTGGTACTTTTGGTAACCCCAATGTCTTTGCTGAATACTTAGAGCATATTTTACCCGTTGCCATAGCCTTGGTTTTTGTATATAGGAAATGGCTTAATAAATTTATTGCATCGATTTTCGTTGTAACTATGTTTGCCTGCCTTTTGCTAACTTCCTCACGAGGTGCTTGGCTTGGTTTTGCTGCTGGAATTCTAATGTTTACCATCTTAAAACTGGCAAAATATATTCCTCTTTTTATAGCAGGAGGCATATTAGCAATACCTCTCGTACCGAAAGTAGTATTGCAAAGGATAAGTACCATTGGAAATGTACAAGATACTTCCAATCAGTATAGAACCTATATCTGGGAAGGTGCAATAAATATGATAAAGGATTTTTGGATAACGGGAGTAGGCTACGGTTATTGGGCTTTTAGAAATACTTTTTATGAATATACAATAAAAGGTGCCAAAGCATGGCATAGCCACAATATGTATCTTGAGATTTTGGCGGAAATGGGCATATTTGGGTTGCTAACTTTTGCCTGGGTAATTTTTTCATTATTTTTTCACAGTATAAAATTTATATTAAAATCCAAAGATAAGTATCTATCTTATGTTTCAGCTGGGTTATTAGCCGGCTTGTTATCCATATTAGTCCATGGTGTGGCGGAGCATATTCTGTATATGCCAAAATCTGTTATTCTTTTCTGGATGTTCGCCGCTTTTATATCTTCTACTAACTTAATAGAGACAAATAATGCAAAAATTAAAATAATTGAGAAATAAATGTAACAAATAAGAAATATTATGAGTCTAATATAAATGATATAATATATGTATCATTATGTATTGGAGGTAGTTTTTATGAAATTAAGAAACAAAGCAAGCAATATCCTATCTATCTTTTTAGTTTTTATTCTTCTTTTTTCCAATATTATATATGCTAAAAATAATGATGAAGAAAGCATAATAAATGAAAGTGTACAGCAAATAGGGCCTGGTACATATTTTAAACAGACGGATATAATTAATTCCAAGGAGAAATTTAGGATTAATACAATTGAAACGACAATCGGAACGAACTACATTAAGGTAGAAGGTGCCGATAACGGCAGTGCTTTAGGCACAGCCACAGTTTCAAAACAAGCTGAAGCAAAAATACAAAAAGACAGTAGAGTGATCGGGGCTATAAATGGAGATTTTTTTCATTTAAGCAATCTAAGTGGCCTTCCTGTTGGCAGCACTATTATTGATGGCGAAATTAGAAATGCGGTAAAAAGAAGTTCTGTTTTTGGTGTTACAAATGACGGCCATTGTTTTATAGACACCTTAAAATTTAATGGACAGATAAAGTCAGGAAGAAACACTTTTCCCCTTTCGGGAATAAACGGATATAGACTAGAAGATAATCTTATTATATATACACCTGCTTTTGGAAAGACAACAAAAACAAATGCTATGGGTATCGAGGTAATTATTAAAGATATAGAACTGCCCATTATGGCTAATAAAGAATATAAAGGCCTTGTTTCATCAATAATTGAAGATATTGGCGGGGCAGAAATTCCTGAGGACGGTGTTGTGCTCTCCGCTCACGGAAAGGCAGTTAATTTTTTGAAAATTTTATCACCTGGTGACAAAGTTACTTTCACTACTAATTTTGATAAAGGGGATTTAAAATACATCATATCCGGTATTCCCAGGATTATAGTAGACGGGGAGATATCAGCGGATATTAATAAAAGCAGTGCCCCAGGTGGTAGACATCCCAGAACAGCTATAGGAATTAAAGGTGGGAATGTAGTATTACTTACGGTTGATGGAAGAAAAAAGGACCATAGTGATGGTATGAATCTACAAGAGTTGGCAGATTATATGTTGGATCAGGGAATAGAAAATGCCATAAATTTAGATGGTGGTGGTTCAACAGTTATGATAGCAAGAAAACAAGGAAATATAACAGCCCGACTGGCTAATTCCCCTTCTGACGGTAGGGAAAGAGCAGTAGCAAATTCTATACAAATAATATCTGATGCACCTTTATCAGAAGCAAAAACAGTTATTTTTGAAAGAAAGGCAATAAATATATTTAAAAACAGTGACTTTACGACCTCTGCTTACGCTTTGGATAAATATTTTAATCGTGTGGATGTAGAAAGTAATAAATTAAAATATACTGCCAGTCAAGGCATTGGAAAAATAAATAAAGATGGTTTGTTTACGGCAGGTAAAGAAGCCGGAAAAGGATATATAGAAGCTGCTTTAGCTAATTCAAAAAGTAAAATTGAAGTAGAGGTATTTGATAAAGTAGCTTCACTAAGAATGTTTAATGATTATTTCAGTTTAGAGCCGGGAGAACAGATTCAAATGCAAGTGAAGGCTTATGATAAAGCGGGAACGGAAATAATTATATCTCCATCTGCTATAGATTGGATTATCAGTAAAGACTTCGGTTCAATAGACGAGGCTGGGGTATTTACTGCCGGTAAAAATTTGATTGACGGAAAAATAGCGGCAAAAGTAGGAGATGTTGCAGTCAGTGTTACAGGCAGAGTAGGTAACTTGCCTATAGTCCTTGAAGGATTCGAAAATGCCGATAATATTGAAATTAAAAGTATAAGGGCAGAAGCATCAGGCAGAATATCAAAAATTGATGAACCGATCATCCTCGGAAATTCATCATATAAATTTAATTATAATATGCTTACAGAAGAAGAGGGGACATCTGCTGCTTATCTAAATTTCAAAAATAATATAAAAGTGCCGGGTAAGCCTATTGAGATTGGTCTTTGGGTATATGGAAACGGTCAAGGCAATTGGCTAAGAGCTACTTATTTAAACGCCAATGGTGAAAGAAAAGTTATAGATCTTTCCAAACAGGGAGGATTTGACTGGAAAGGATGGAAATTTGCATATGCAGAAATACCAAAAGATGAGAAGTTTCCAATAGCTATTGAACAGATATATGTTGCTGAGCCTATTGAAGAAAATAAGGTTAAGAGTACATTTTATCTAGATAATCTTACGGCATTGTATAAAGAAGGAGAGGACTATTACAATCCTGAAGTGGTAGATATAAGCTTTGCAGACAATGAAGAATTTGAAGAAAAACCCGAAGAACTGATTATAAAAGTAAGGGATAAGGGAGAAGGTATTGACCCGAAATCCATAGTACTTTTAATCAATAATATTCAGGTAAAAGCGGAGTATGACGAAAAACAAGGAACAATTACCCATAAACTAACAAATAGACTGTTTAAAGGCGAAAACAAGATTTGGTTGAGACTAAAGGATAAAGCAGGTAATAGACTAAATCCAGAATTTAAATCTACTTTTATTATGAATAAATAAAAAAAGCGGCATTGCCGCTTTTTTTGTGGAAAAGAAGGTGTAATAATGAAACAATTAGCAACAAAAGTTACATTAAAAAGAAAGAATAAAGAAGCATATATGATGATAAGAGCTACTTTTAATGCTATAATAGTAAAGTGCAATAAGCTTGTACAGTAAAGAAAAGACTATCTAGGGGGGTCTACACTTGAAAAGACAAAGGATAGAGGAACTTGTCTATATAAGAGCTATATGTGCTTTTGGGATATTTCTTATACATTTAAGCGGTGCTTTTGCTGTGTCATCTGTATACCAAAGTTGTACAATGTACCTGGGGGTATTTTTCAACCAATTTTTTAGATTTGGCTCCCCTATTTTTATGATGATTTCCGGCTTTGTTCTCTTTTATAACTATAGAAATTTTGACGAATTCGCTTATAAGGAATTTTATTATAAGAAATTCAAATATATTTTGATTCCTTATTTGTTTTGGTCTATTTTTTATTATGTAATTAACCATTACGGAAATATAATAGGCGGCACAGACTTATTGGTATTTACAAAAATTATAATCTTAGGCAGCGCTTTTCCTCATTTATATTTTATCTTTCTTATCTTTCAATTTTATCTATTATACCCTTTATTTATAAAGTTTTTTATAAAAACAATGAAGGAAAGACCTATATTTTTTTATTTAACATGCCTATTGTTACAATCGGCAATTTTAATATACCAATACTCTTTTAAAGTCCAAAGCGACAATGCTTTTATTACTTTTTTTAATAAGTACTATTGGAAAAGTGTATTTGCTTGGTTTTATTACTTTTTGACCGGGGGAATTTTAGCCCTTCACTATAAAAAGCTTACTGCTTTTATAGATAAAAATATATTAAAATTGATTCCTGTTTATATAATCAGCCTTATTTTATATCTTGGTGAAGTTTATTTAAATATCTGGCAAAAAGGTGGACGGGATTATTACGATAAATTTGGCTCCATAAGACCTATGACTATTATATATGCAACTTTTACAATGATTGTTTTAATAAAAATAGCTAAAAGGATTAATAATATCAAGGGTGGTTTAAAAAACATAATAAAAGATATAGGGACTTATTCTTTAGGAATATATTTTCTTCATCCTTTTGTATTGGAATTTATTAAAACAAAGATAATAAATAACTATCCATCTATTTTTGGATATAGCAGAATCAGTACTTTGTTTTTTTTAATAATATCAGCTTGGACTTGCACTATGGCCATTGTTTTATTACTATCTGGATTAAGATTTAATGGTTTTATTATTGGGAGGGTTCCGGTATATAAATATAGACCCTTGAAATTTTTTGTCAGGGAAAAGGAAAGTAGAGAAAGAAAGATATGAATTTGGAGGATATAAACATTGAAAGTTTTGCATTTAATTAGCGGTGGTGATGTGGGAGGAGCGAAGACCCATGTTCTTACTCTTGTCAAGGAGCTTTCAAAAACTGTCCCTGTTAAGCTTATTTGTTTTATAGAAGGTTCTTTTGCTGAAGAAGGAAGACAAATGGGCATAGATCTTATGGTTATAGAGCAGGAGCGGAGATATGACTTAAATGTAGTGGATAAGATAATAAGTATAATTGAAGAAGGAAATTATAGTATTATTCATTCCCATGGTGCTCGTGCCAATTTTATTACAAGGTTTATAAAGAAGAAGATAAATATTCCCTGTGTGACTACGGTACATAGTGATTTTATGTTGGATTTTAAAGGAAATATTTATAAACATTTGATTTATACCAATTTAAATGTTTTTGCATTAAAAAAATTCGATTACTACATTGCTGTTTCCGAAGATTTTAGACAAATGCTGATTCGCCGGGGTTTTCCAGCGGACGAAATTTATACTGTATATAATGGTATAGATTATAGTGAAGAGTTTTCTTATAAAAGCAAAGAGGATTTTCTTGAGGAAAGGGGCCTACTACATATAAAAGATAAGCTTATTGTTGGAATTTTGGCTAGATTACACCCTGTAAAAGGTCATGAAGTTTTTATAAAAGCAGCTAAAGAAGTGCTAGAAAAGAATAAGGATGTACATTTCCTTATTACAGGTGGGCCTGATGAAATGCCCAGCCTAACAAATCTTATAAGGGAATTTAATATTGAAAAAAATATTCATTTCATAGGCTTTATTAAAAATCCTTATGATTTTTTAAACGCCATAGATATTAATGTATTAACATCTTATAGTGAAAGCTTTCCCTATGTTATTTTAGAAGGTGTACTTCTTGAAAAGCCTACCATCTCATCGGCTGTAGGCGGTATACCTATGCTTATTAAGGATGGAATAAATGGTTATTTATTTAAAGCCGGAGATTATAATGAATTGGCCATAAAAATGAATTCCTTGATTGAAAATAAAGACAAAAGAATTCATTTTGGCAAAAAACTATCTGAATATGCTATGGCTAATTATTCGCTGGAAAAGCTTGCCTCAGAACACTTAAATATTTACAATAAAATTAGCAGGGAAAAAAATAAAGATTTAAAAGTAGTAGTTTCAGGTTATTATGGATTTGGCAATAGCGGCGATGAAGCCATATTAAAATCTATTATTAGAGATTTTAAAGAATGGGATAATAATATAAAAATAATTGCCTTATCCAATAACATGACCAAAACTAGTGAAGCCTATGATATAACAGCCATAAATCGCCTAAATATATTTGATATTTCCAAAGCAATAAGGAATTGCGATTTATTTGTAAGCGGTGGCGGCAGCCTTTTACAAGACCAAACTAGCACTCGCTCTTTATTATACTATTTATTTATAATAAAGATTGCCTTGTATCATAAAAAAAAGACAATGCTTTATGCAAATGGCATAGGGCCTATTAACTCAAAGACCAATATTAAAAGAGTAAAAGACACTATTGATAAAGTGGACTTAATCACATTAAGAGAAGAATACTCCATGGGTATATTGAAAGAGATAGGAGTTAGTAAACCCAAAATGCTTTTAACGGCGGATCCTGTTTTGACTACGCTGCCTGCGGATAGGCATATTATAGAAAACATATTTCAAAAAGAAGACATTCCGCTTAATATTCCTCTTATAGGAGTTAATATTAGAAAGTGGAAACGTTCTGGGAATTTAAGCGAAGAATTGGCCTTATCTCTTGAATATTTATATAAAAACTATAATTTAACACCTTTATTTATAGCGATGAGTTATGAGGACATGGAGGCCATAAAGCATACAGCTATAAGATTAAAAATACCTTATAAAACCCTATCTCAAGTATACGAGCCAGAAGAGTTGATTGGTATAATGGGCAGATTAGAAGTGGTTTTAGCCATGAGATTACATACTCTTGTTTACTCTTCCATAGCTATAACGCCTATGGTAGGACTTGTTTATGATCCAAAGATTAAAGGATATTTGGAGTATATAGACCAACAGGCTGCTGGTAATGTTGAGGATATAAAAAGTGAAAACATCAATAATATTGTTAATACAATTATGGAAAATTATAATGAAGAAAAAGATAAGCTAGGCTTAAAAATGGCCAAGTTAAAAGAATTGACAAAAGAAAATGTAAGGCTTGCCTATAGGCTTATGGAAGGGGAAAAACATCAATATGAGAGATTTAGTGGAGATAGTAGGGATAAATATTGATAATATAAGCATGGAAGATGCGGCAAATAGGGTAGAAGGTTTTTTGGATGATGATGGTTTAAAAATGATTTTTACGCCAAATAGCGAAATATTGATGGATGCAGTTAAGGACCCTGAATTTGCAGATATTTTAAATAAAGGCCATATAGTTGTGCCTGATGGCATAGGGGTAGTTATTGCATCTCGCTTTTATAAAAAACCATTAAAAGAAAGGGTTGCGGGATATGACTTAATGTGCAGTATTATAGATATAGCCTACGAAAAAGAAAAAAGTATTTATTTTCTAGGAGGGGCAGAAGGAATAGCAGAAACTGCTGTAAAAAAGCTTGTAGAAAGTTATAAAAACATTAAAATTCTTGGTTGGCATAATGGGTATTTTGATGAGGAAGAAGAAAAAATAATATTAAATGATATAATAGAATTAAAACCAGATATTCTTTTTGTAGCCTTAGGTGCACCAAAGCAAGAAAAATGGATATATAAAAATAGACATAGTATTCCCAGTAAAATAGCTATGGGAGTGGGCGGTAGTTTTGATGTAATAGCAGGTAAGGCAAAAAGAGCTCCCGAGTTTTATCAAAAAGCTGGCTTGGAATGGTTTTATAGGCTTATAAAAGAACCAAAAAGGATTTTTAGAGTATTAAAATTGCCCAAGTTTGTTATATTGGCACTGTATGACGCAAAAACAAGATAAAAACAAAACCTTAAAAAATATTGTCGGGATACAAGCTAAAGGAGGATTATATGGATACAAATACCATTACCCAATTAAAAGAAAAGGCACAGATTATTAGAAAAGATATAATTAATATGCTGACGGAAGCTAAGTCCGGTCACCCCGGCGGCTCATTATCCGCTGTTGAAATTATGGTCTACCTGTATTTTGAAGAGATGCAAGCGGATCCAAAAGACCCAAAAAATGAGGATAGGGACAGGTTTGTACTTTCGAAAGGCCATGGAGCTCCTGTATTGTATAGCGTTTTAGCAGAAAAAGGCTATTTTCCTAAAGAGGAGTTAATGAAATTAAGAAAGATAAATAGTATGCTCCAAGGACATCCGGATATGAAGGAAACTCCCGGTGTGGATATTTCAACGGGTTCATTAGGCCAAGGGCTTTCAGCGGCTAATGGCATGGCACTAGCCGGCAAATTGGACAAAAAAGACTATAATGTATATGTTTTAATAGGGGATGGGGAAATGCAGGAGGGCCAAATATGGGAGGCGGCTATGACGGCAGCCCATTATAAATTGGACAATATAATTGCATTTATTGATAATAACGGTTTACAAATTGATGGCTTTAATAAAGACGTAATGAATATAGAACCAATAAAAGAAAAATGGCAAGCATTTGGTTGGAACACCCTTAATATAGATGGACATAACTTTGAAGAAATAGAAGAGGCGATTATAAAAGCGAAAAATACCAGAGGAAAGCCTACTGCCATAATAGCAAAAACCATTAAAGGCAAAGGAGTATCATTTATGGAAAACCAAGCAGGCTGGCATGGCGTAGCTCCCAACAAAGACCAAGCGGAACAAGCGTTAAAAGAATTGGAGGTGTTGCTATAATGGCTAAAATTGCTACAAGGGAAGCATACGGAGAGGCTTTGGCAGAATTCGGAGAAAAGTATAATAATATAGTGGTATTAGATGCGGATTTGTCCGGCTCTACGAAAACTGCTCAATTTAAAAAGAAATTTCCAGAAAGATTTTTTAATATAGGTATTTCAGAACAGGATTTAATGGGAACCGCAGCGGGGCTTTCAACCTGCGGCAAAATCCCTTTTGCTAGTACATTTGCCATGTTCGCTAGTGGAAGGGCTTTTGAACAAGTAAGGAACACTATAGCATACCCGTCTTTAAATGTAAAAATCGCGGCAACTCATGCAGGCATAACAGTAGGGGAAGACGGCGCCTCCCATCAAGCTATTGAAGATATGGCAATAATGAGAGCCATACCCAATATGACCGTAATAAATCCTTCAGATGCTTATATAACAAAAAGAACAATAGAATCAGCAATTTTACACAAGGGGCCTATTTATATTAGACTTGGCAGACTAGCTGTGCCAGAAATATATAAAAATTGTGCGAATTATAAGATAGGTAAAGGAATAGTGTTAAAAGAAGGAGAAGATGCAACGATAATAGCCACGGGATTTATGGTCCACTTGGCCATTGAAGCAGGGGATTTATTAAAAGAACAAGGTATAGATGTTAGAATTATTGATATGCATACAATAAAGCCCATTGATGAAGATCTTATTATCGAATCAGCTAAAAAAACGGGGGCAATAGTAACAGCGGAGGAACATAATATAATAGGGGGTCTTGGCGGGGCTGTTGCAGAAGTATTATCGGAAAGATGTCCAACACCTTTAGCCAGAGTTGGTATAAAAGATGTTTTTGGCCAATCAGGCAAACCCATGGAATTAGTAAATGAATATGGAATATCCGCATCGGATATAGTAAAGGCAGTTAAAAAATTATTATAAAAACAAATATAGCAATCTATTTTTATAAGAAAGCTATGTCACTTTATTTGCCCATATTATGCACTATATTCTAAAATTTATGTGGACTAGGAGGTGATTTTGTGAGTGTGTTTAAAGAATTACTACATGAAGAATTAATTAATAAATGTAGCTGTGAAGAACTTGGATTTAAGACTACAGAGGAATTAAACGAACTAGATGGGATAATAGGACAAGAAAGAGCTGCAGCATCCATGGAATTTGGCCTATCAATAAAAAGACATGGATACAATATTTTTGTATCAGGCTTAACCGGCAGTGGCAGAAGCAGTTATTCCAAATCCATAGTCCGCAAAATAGCAGGCAAAGAAAAGACACCAGACGACTGGTGCTATATATATAACTTTAGAAACCCGGAAAAACCAAAGACCTTAAATTTAACAGCAGGTAAAGGTTCTGCGCTAGTGGAAGATATGGATAAACTAGTTGAAGCCGTAAAAGAAGAAATACCAAAGGTTTTTCAAGGGGAGGATTTTGAAAAACAAAGAAGCGAGATAATAAATGAGTTTCAAAAAAATAGCACTGATATTATGGACAAGTTTAATAGCTTTGCAAGAGAGCAAGGATTTTTAATAAGAAGATCGGAACAGGGGCTTCTTACCGTGCCGATTATTGATGGTAAAGCTATTGAACAGGAAGACTATATTAATATGGAGTCCTCCAAAAGGAAAACTGTGGATGAAAAATCTCGAATTGTCCAAGACTTCTTAAAAGAATCAATGAAGGAAATAAGAGAAATAGAGAAAAACACAAAAGAAAAAATTAACCAGCTTGAAGCAAAGATAGGGCTATTGACTATTGAGGAACCAATAGCAGAGCTTACGGAAAAATATAAAGATTACGAAAATGTTATTGAATATCTTAAAGATGTAAAAAAAGATATGATTAAAAATATCGGGGATTTTAAGCGCCTTGAGAAATCAAAAGAAGATGAATCTCCTTTAACAACAATAATTAATGTGAGGGATTTCACTATTAAATACAGGGTAAATCTTGTAGTAAATAATAAAGATACTAAGGGGGCCCCTGTGGTAATCGAAGCTAACCCTAAATACTACAACCTTCTTGGTAGAATAGAATATGAAAGCAACATGGGGGTAATAACGACAAATTTTACGAAAATAGTTGCTGGCTCTTTACATTCAGCTAATGGCGGCTATCTAATAGTAAATATCGGAGATATAGCAAAAAGCCCTGAATCTTGGGATGGGCTAAAAAGAGCTTTAAGCAATAAATGTATTGCCATTGAAAATGTTTTTACCGCTGCAACCGGTATAGTAACCGGTGGAATGAAACCAGAGCCAATACCACTGAATATAAAGGTAATACTTATAGGCAGCAATAGCATATACCATATTTTATACAATTACGATGATGAATTTAGAAAATTATTTAAAATAAAAGCAGATTTTGATACGGAAATGAAATCTGATCAAGAAAATATAATGAAATACGCAGAATTTATAAATTCTAGGGTCGTGGAAAAAGAAATGCTCCATTTTGACTGCAAGGCTGTAGCATCAGTTATAGACTATAGTAGGCGACTAGCAGAACATAAGCATAAATTGTCCACTAGATTTAACGATATTGTAGAAGTATTATTTGAGGCGGATGCTTGGGCAAGACTGGATTCTTCTGTATTGGTAAAAGAGTGTCATGTTAAAAAGGCCATTAATCAAAAAATATACAGATCAAATAGAATAGAAGAGAAGCTGCAAGAATTAATTGATAGTGGGGTTATCCTTATATCTGTTAAGGAAAAAGAAATAGGCCAAGTAAACGGCTTATCTGTTATGAATTTTGGTGATTATTCCTTTGGCAAACCCAGTAGGATCACGGCTACAGTATTCGCTGGAGAAGAAGGAATAGTGAATATTGAAAGAGAAGCAAAAATGAGCGGTAGAATCCATGATAAAGGCGTATTAATATTATCGGGATACTTGGGTGACAAGTTTTCTCAAAATGTAGCTATGTCTATTTCAGCAAATATTTGTTTTGAGCAATTATATAACGGGGTTGATGGTGATAGTGCTTCTTCTACGGAACTATATGCCTTGCTTTCTGCCCTTTCGGAAGTAACTATAAAACAATATATAGCCGTTACCGGTTCTGTTAATCAAAAAGGTGAGGTTCAGCCTATAGGTGGCGTTAATGAAAAAATAGAGGGCTTTTTTCAAACCTGTAAATATAGGGGCCTAAGGGGTAATGAAGGTGTGATAATACCCTATCAAAATGTAGTAAATTTAATGTTAAACGATGAGGTAAGAGAAGCAGTAAAGGAAGGCAAGTTTCATATATATCCTGTAAAAACCATCGAGGAAGGAATTGAGATATTAACTGATTTTCCTGCCGGTAAGGCAGATAAGGATGGTAATTATAGTGAAGGAAGTATATATTATTTAGTGAAAAAGAAAATTGAAAAATTTGCGAAGATTGCAGAAAATAAAAAAAGCAGGTAGCTTTCTCCCCTACCTGCTTTTAACACAACACCTGCCATCCTGCTATTCTACTAAGGTGAATTTTTATACTTGCACACATTCCTTATTGCTAATAATATAATCCATGGGAACATCGTAAATTGAAGGTTCTATGTAATCTATTACTTGAAAAGAATAACAAATACCGATTTTGCAAATATCAGCTTTTAAAGAGGCAAAGAACTTATCATAATAACCGGCACCATAACCGATTCTATTGCCTATTTTGTCGAAGGCAATGCCGGGGACAATAGCCAGGTCTATTATTGCCCTATCTACAATTCTTATGGATGCACTTTTAGGTTCAAGTATCCCAAAACCACTGACTTCAAGATCCTCCCAACTATTCATTTTACAAACTATTAATTCATTAATGGCAGTATTACATAAAGGAATAAATATGTTTTTTTTATCATTTATGGCATAATCAATAATATTGCTGCTTTCCACTTCATTATTGAAGCTTAGATATATAAAAATATTTTTAGACTTTTTATATGGTTTTGTTTTTATTAACTTTTCAAAAATTAATTGGCTTTTAAGTTTGGCCTCATTAGGATCAAGATTATTTCTTATTTGCAAGATCCCTTCCCGCATTTCTTTTTTCACTTTCTCAACTCCAAGTATAAGTAGAAATACAAAAATCTATTTAATATAATATATTATATCAGAATTTTTAAGATTTTTATCATATGTTATCTAAAAAAAATCTTATTTCTTTAATTTTTGTAATTTTTTAAAAAATTATAGCTTAATACAAGAAATTTGATTATTTATAAAGGATTTTTAAGTTTATTGTAGAAGTAATAAGCTATATGTCATCTTTTATCCAGTGGTACTCCACTGTTTGTTGGAAAGGTTGTGATTTATTGATAGAACTGATTAATGTAAGCAAGAAATTTGGAGATGGCTTTAAAGCACTGCGCAATGTTAGTTTGAAAATTAATAATGGAGAATTTGTTTTTCTTGTAGGGCAAAGCGGGGCAGGCAAATCAACACTTATTAAACTACTTTTAAAGGAAATTTCGGCTGATTCAGGCAGCATTATTATAAACAATAAAGATATTTCGAAACTGAAAAGAAAGGAGATACCATACTTAAGGCGTAGCATCGGAGTTGTGTTTCAGGATTTTAGGTTATTGCAGGATAAAACAGTATATGAAAATGTTGCATTTGCAATGGAAGTCATAGAAGCACCTGCAAGGGATATTAGAAGAAAAGTCCCTATAGTTCTGAGCCTTGTGGGGCTTAGCAAAAAGTCGGACTCTTATCCACACCAGCTTTCCGGTGGTGAACAGCAAAGGGTATCTCTTGCCAGGGCAATGGTAAATGGACCCTCCATTTTAATTGCTGATGAGCCTACAGGGAATTTAGATCCTGACACATCTTGGGAGATTATGAAAAATCTTAATGAAATTAATCATAGGGGGACCACTGTTCTTATGGCTACTCATGCTAAGGATATTGTAGATTCGATGCAAAAAAGAGTTATAGAAATTGAAGATGGTGCAGTAGTTAGGGACGAAATGAAGGGTGGTTATGATATATGAAAGTAAGAACTGTAAGATTCTTTTTCAGACAATCCTTAAGCAGCTTATGGAGAAATAAAGCTATGAGCGTAGCTGCAATTGGCTCTGTCTTCGCGGCTTTATTAGTTATTGGAATATTTCTAACCGTAGTCCTTAATATAGATTTTTTGGCCACTGAACTGGAATCCCAAGTAGAAGTCAAAGTTTATATAAATGATGGCATAAGCACAGATATCATAGATGCAATTAATAAAGATATAAAAAAGATAAATGGTGTTAAAAATTCAGTTTTTCTTTCCAAAGAAAGGGCCCTGGAGGAATTTAACGAGCAATTAGGCGAAAATTCGAATTTATTGGATGGCCTGGAAAATGATAACCCCTTGGCGGATTCATTTATTGTTACCCTAGAAGACCCTAGAATGGCTTCCAATGTAACTACGGCCATCAGTGCTATGTCAAATATTGAGAATGTAGTTTACGGGAAAGAGGAACTGGAAAAATTATTGAATATTACATATCTTCTTAGAATGGGTAGTTTGGCTATTGTTTTGATATTGGTACTTATATCAATATTTATAATATCCAATACCATTAAGCTAACGGTTTTTGCAAGACGTAAAGAGATAGGAATTATGAAATACGTAGGAGCTACTGATGGATTCGTAAAAGGTCCTTTTTTTACAGAAGGAATTTTAATGGGCTTGCTGGGGAGCTTGATATCAATTGCTGTAATAAGTGCTGGATATTATTCAGGCATACGATACATAAGACAACAAAGTTTCGGTTTCATCTCAATAAATTTGTTGCCCATGTCAAATATATTTTATAACTTAAGTTTTTCTTTGGTTCTAATAGGAATAGTAATAGGCTCACTGGGCTCTATGATTTCTATAAGAAAGTTTCTTAAAGTGTGATAGGAGGTTAATGAAATGAAAAAGTTACCGGTTATATTTATTTTGATATTGTGTTTGCTCTTATCAACAATCCAAGTATTTGGTCAAAACAATGATGATCTCAATAAATTGCAAAAAGACAAAGCGGAGATTAATAAAAAAATCGAGCTTACCAAAAGTCAAAAAACTCAGAAAGAAAAGGAGAAGAAGACTTTATCAAAGCAAATCGAAGAATTGGAAAAGAAATTATGTGATTCTGAAAAAGAACTGGAAACCATTGAAGGCTCACTATCGGAATTAGAGGGGAACATAGCAATAACTGAAAGGGAATATAATAGGGCAATAGAAGAAGCAGAAAGGCAAAGAACCTTGCTTAATAAGAGAGTAAGGGTTATGTATCAAAACGGTAGCATAGGATATTTGTCTGTTTTGTTAAACTCTAATAGTTTCAGTGACTTTATTTCCCGCTTGGATTTACTAAGGAAAATCATTAACCATGATGTAAATATTTTAAAAGAAAGAAAGACCTATACTTCTTTAGTTAATGATAAAAAATTGCAATTGGAAACTGAACACCTGGAAAAAGAAAGACTTAAACAGCTTGTATGCGAAAAGAAAGAAGAAGTAGAAGAAACTCAAGAAGTTAAAAAGGAAACCCTTAAAAAGGTATATAAGGATTTAGTAGAACTTGAAAAACTTGAGGACAAGCTATTGGAAGAATCAGCCCAGCTTACTAAAAAGATACTTGCCCTTCAGACTAGTGATGATTATGTTGGTGGAGAAATGGCGTGGCCGGCACCGGGTTATACAGCAATATCATCGTATTATGGATATAGACTACATCCTATTTTAAAGAAAAACAGATTACATACAGGTATTGATATAAAAGTACCGGCAGGGAAAAATATTGTTGCTGCTAATGACGGAAAAGTGATACTTTCTTGCTCCTATGGTAGCTACGGTAATGCAGTTATTATTGATCATGGTGGTAAGTTATCTACATTATATGCTCATAATTCCAAGCTATTGGTTAAGGAAGGGGACATAGTAACAAGGGGACAAGTAGTAGCTCTTTGCGGAAGCACTGGATTATCTACGGGGGCCCACCTGCATTTTGAAGTCAGAGTTAACGGTGCTACGGTAGATCCTCTACCTTATGTAACGGGTAAGAAATAAAGTAAACGGCGAAAGCCGTTTTTTTATTTGACACAGGGGTCGTTCGACACAGGGGGATATTCGACACAGGGGGACGGCAGACTGCGTAAAAACAACTTCAATAAAACACATTAGGA